>NZ_JABAGC010000003.1 GCF_012843905.1 Clostridium sp. SM-530-WT-3G | reverse complement strand
GGGATTAGTCTAGAGTCTACTATTTCCAAATTAGGACTAGTAGCTTAAATTTTTCCTATTTACTGCACAAGTCTAGTTATTTACATAAATATATTTAATTTTAATTACATTTTATATTTTTCCATATATTTAACCAATAAAAAAATGACTGTTGAATTTGTAATATTTTTATTACTACTCAACGGTCATTTTTTATTAAAACTCTTTTCCTTCTACCTGACGTGATATATTAAGCAAAACTCCCATAGCCGTCAGATTTATTACCAGAGATGTACCACCATAACTTATAAATGGTAATGGAACTCCTGTTACTGGCATAGAACCTGTTACAACGGCAATATTAATTATTGCTTGAACAGCTATTACAGATGTTATTCCTATAGCAAGCAATGTTCCATAAGTATCTTTTGCTTTAATTGCAACATTTATACCTCTCCATATAAATATTATAAATAAAGAAATTATAACAAGACATCCTATAAGACCAAGTTCTTCTCCTATTATAGAAAATATAAAGTCATTATGAGGTTCCGGCATATACAATGTCTTTTGCCTTGATTGACCAAGACCTAACCCAGTCACTCCCCCTGCACCTAATGCATAAAAAGATTGAATAAGTTGATATCCATTTCCTGCTGGATCCTTCCAAGGATTTATGAAATTAAGCATTCTATCTCTTCTGTATTCGCTAGAAAAAGTAAAGAATAATGCTGCCAAAATCATAGCTGGAGCAACAATTCCAAATAAATGTCTTATTCTTCCTCCAGATGCAAATAGCATTATGAATGTAACTATCATAATAACTGATGCAATACTTAAGTTTTTTTCTGCAAGAACAAGTCCTGCAAAAAATCCTGAAAAACAAAGATAAGGTATTATACCTTTCTTAAAATCCTTTATGCCCTCACCTTTTTTTTCTAACTTAAAAGCTAAGAAAAAAACTACTGTATACTTTGCAAGGTCAGATGGCTGAAAGCTTAAAGGTCCTAGCTTTATCCATCTTTGTGCACCATTTGTACCTGGAAATAAAAACACTAAAAAAAGTAGTAGTATACATATACCTACAAGCCATGGCGTATACTTTTTAAGCTTATGATAGTCAAATCCCATCATAAAAAACATACAACCAAGTCCTACAAATACCCATAAAATCTGTTTCTTTAAAAAGAACATACTATCCTTATATGTGAACATGGAATAATAAGAACTTGCCGAATATATCATTACAGTTCCTATAGCCAAAAGGAAAAGTACCGTATAAAAAATCCCATAATCAAAATTACCCATTGGGGATTTTCTTTTTATTTTTTTTCTTTTAGGATTACTGATATTCATACAAAAATCCTCCAAATCAAATTGTTAAATAGCCATAAATCCTATAATACATAACACTGTTGTGACACATGAAAATACTGTTACTATTTTCACTTCACTCCATCCACATTGTTCAAAATGATGATGTATTGGAGACATTTTAAATACTCTTTTTCCTGTAAGTTTAAATGATGTAACTTGTATTATTACAGATAAAGTTTCTATTAGATACACCCCGCCAACTATAATAACTAAAAATTCCATTTTCATCATCAATGCTAATGTACCAATTGCCCCACCTAATGCTAGAGATCCTGTATCACCCATAAATATTTTAGCTGGGAAAGCATTATACCTTAAGAATCCTAATAAAGCACCAGTTAAAGTTATAGCAAATATTGCAACTGCCATATTTCCTGTTTTATAACCTACTATTGTAAAGAAAGTAAGAACAATTATAGTAACAGATGTTGCAAGACCATCAATTCCATCTGTTAAATTTACTGCGTTTGTTACTGCAGCATAATAAATAACTATAAATGGTATATATAATATTTTTAAATTAGGTCTAAAGTTTCTCATAAATGGTATTAATACATCTGTTCCTATATTCTTATATCCATACCATGCTAATGCTACCGAAAATAAAAGTAATAGAACCATCTTTTGTCCTGCTTTTAATCCTTCATTCTGCTTATGAATTATCTTAAGCATATCATCTAAGAAACCTATAAATCCAAAAGCTAGAAATGAATAAAAAATTATCATTTCTTGAGATTTAAAACCTCTACCTAATATTAAAATAGTAGCAGCTACAGAAATAAAAAATATTAATCCTCCCATTGTTGGAGTACCAGCCTTTTTCTGGTGACTCTTTGGGCCTTCTTTTCTTATATTCTGTCCAAATTTTAATTTGTGCAGTATTGGGATAAATATTGGTCCCAGCACAAGTGAAAATACTAATGCCATAAAAAATGGCGCTATTAATGTTAAGCTAGGTAAACTTCTTACCGTCTCCTCCATCTATATGTCCTCCTACGTTTTATTTATTTTTATAATTCTTTAATTATTTCTTCAAATTTTGCACTTCTTGATGCTTTTACAAGTAATGTATCATCATCTTTTATCATTGTTTTTAATCCTGCTATAAGATCTTCCTTTGTATCATATACAAATGTTTTATCTCCAAAACCTTCTTTATATTGTTCTTTAAAATCACCAGTTGTTAAAAGTATATCTGCTCTATCCTTTGCAAAACTCCCAACTTCTTTATGTGCCTCTTTTGCATGTGAACCAAGTTCGCCCATAGTTCCAAGTATAGCAATTTTTCTCTTTCCTGAGTAATTCTTAAGTACATTTAATGCAGCTTTCATAGAATCTGGATTTGCATTATAAGAATCATTTATTATGGTAAAATTATCTTTCTTTATAAATTCAAGTCTCATAGATGTAGCTTTGAAATTTTCAAGACCTTTTTCCATTTCTTCAAAAGTCAATCCTAAATCTAATCCTATCTGAATTCCTAAAAGTGCATTTAAAACATTATGTTCTCCAACCATATTCAAAGTAAACTCATGAGTTTTCTTACTTTTTGTCACTACTTCAAAAGATGTAGTATCACAAGTAAGTTTTACATTTCTGGCATATAAATCATAACTTTCATCATAACCAGTTTTTTGTAAATTATACTTTTCACTTTCTTTCACTGTTTTTAACATATCATTTTCACAGTTTATTACAAGGTCATTCTTGTTTTCAAAGAAATCAGAAATACTCATCTTCTCTTTTAGTATATTTTCTCTAGTCTTTAAATATTCTATATGAGCCACTCCGATATTTGTTATTGCTGCAATATCTGGTTTGGCTATACTTGCTAGTCTGTGTATTTCCCCAAAATTACTTGTTCCCATTTCTAATACAGCAACATCATAATCTTTAGATAATTCAAATATCATAAGTGGAAGACCTATATCATTATTAAAATTGCCTTGTGTCTTAAATACTCTATACTTTCCACTTAAAAATGCCGCTATTAAATCCTTTGTTGATGTTTTCCCAGTTGAACCAGTTATAGATACAACCTTTATTCCAAGTTTACTTCTATAATATGCTGCCAAATCTCCAAGAGCTATTCTTGTATCTTTTACTTTTATAATAGTTCCTTTTCCGTTTAATTCTTCTTCCTTAAAATTCACTTCATCTACTATTACAACAGATGCACCTTTTTCAATAGCTGAAACTGCATAATTATTTCCATTAAAATTATCACCTTTTAATGCAATAAATAAATTTTCTTGTTCAATCTTTCTTGTATCTGTAGAAATTTTATTAAAAATACCTTCATTATTTTTAACTATGACTTCTCCATTTACAGCTTGAATCACTTCATTTAAATTTAAATCCAAAATCATCACCCCGATAGTTCAGTTAACTGTTAACAGTTAACAGTTGAAATTAGTCAGTTAACGGTTAACTGTTGACAGCTAACAATTATTTATTAATTTAATATATAATATTACATTTCAATAATCACAAAATAATTTAGCTATTTCAATTTTGAATCTAATATTTCTTTTACTACTTCACGTTCATCAAAATGTATTGTTTCATCTTTTAATATTTGATATGTTTCATGTCCTTTTCCTGCTATAACAATAACGTCGCCATCTTTGGCAATGTTAATTGCTTCCTTAATAGCATCTTTTCTATTTTCTATAATAATATAGTTATCTTTATCAAGACCTGCTTTTATATCTTCAATAATAGCCATAGGTTCTTCACTTCTTGGATTATCAGATGTTATTATAGCAATATCAGCTAAGTCTACACCTATTTTACCCATCTGTGGTCTTTTAACCTTATCTCTATCTCCACCACATCCAAAGATTGCTATAAGTCTTCCTTTTGTAAATGCTTTAGCTGTTTCTAATATATTTTCAAGTCCATCTGGAGTATGAGCATAATCTATTATTATTTCATAAGGAAGATTATATTCACGTGCTACTCTTTCACATCTTCCAGGTACAACAACTCTTTCAATGCCTTCTTTTATGGCTTTTTCACTTATTCCTAACTTAAAACATACTCCTATAGCACCTAATGCATTATATATATTATATTCACCTGGTATGTTTAACACAAAATCCTCTGGTTTTTCTAAATTAACTTTGAATTCTATCTCTCTACTTCCCATCTTTTCATCATAAGCTTTAAAATCAGAATCCTTTTTAACTGAGAAAGTATAAACGTCATTTAAATTTAGCTTCATACAGTCTTCAACTACTTTCATTCCATAATTGTCGTCAATATTTACTAATTTTATTCTACTTCTTTCAAACAATTTAAATTTAGCTTCATAATAGTTTTCAAATGTTTTATGGAAATCAAGATGGTCTCTTGTAAGATTTGTGAATATAGCACCATCAAATTGTATTCCATATACTCTGTCTAAAGCCAATGAGTGAGATGATACTTCCATAACACAATACTCTACCTCACTTTCAACCATTCTTCCGAATAATTCTTGAAGTTCAAGAGATTCTGGAGTTGTTCTTTCTGTATGAATCTTTTCACTACCTATGTAGTTAGCAATAGTACCTATTAATCCTACCTTTTTTCCCTCTGCTTCTAATATATCTTTTATCATAAAAGCAGTTGTAGTCTTTCCATTTGTTCCTGTTACTCCAATCATCTTCATCTTTCTGCTTGGATTGTCATAAAAATTAGCACCTATTACAGCTAAGGCTTTTCTTGTATCATTGCATTTTATTACTGTTACATCCTTATCTTTTATTTCTACATTATCTTGAAGTACAATTACAGATGCACCATTTTCTAATGCTTTATCAATATACTTATGTCCATCAGTTGCAAATCCCTTTATACAAACAAAAATATCATTTTTCCTTACTTTTCTGCTGTCATAGTTTATACTGCCAACTTTTAAATCAATACTTCCTTGAACTACTTCATAGTCAAGAGTTTCTAAAATAGTTTTAAGATTCATACCATTATCTCCTATCATTTAAAGTTTTATAACCTATTAACTACTAACAATTAATTGTTGCACTTATAATAACATTAAATTGTTAATTGTTAATTTAATTACATAATATATGTAATTAAATATAGCATGTGAGCATTACCCACATGCTAGTTTTTATCATTCTGATTATAGTATTATTAATCTTTATAATCAGAATTTAAAATAATCTTTACAGTTGTTCCTTTTTGAATAACTTCTCCACTGGAAATCTCCTGATCACTTACCATTCCATTTCCTTCAAATACAGGTGTTATTCCAAGGCTGTTTAATAAAGTACTTGCTTCTTCTTTAGAATATCCTCTAACATCTGGCATTGCAACATTATTATTATAATTCTCGTCACCAGTTGTGTAAAGATTTATTTTCGAACCTTCCTTAACAGAATACCCTGGATATGGTGTGATAGATACTACAGTTTCTCCATCCCCATCTATATTAAAATCTAAATTACTATCTTTCAATGCTTTTTTAGCATCTGAAACACTCATTCCTCTAATCTCTGGAACTATTTCTTCACGAATTATCTGCCCTTCATTTTCATTTTTAAATTCTTCATTTAGATAATTGAATATATCTGAGAATAATGTTTTTCCATAAGGAGCTGCTACCTGACCTGCATAGTATGCTCCATTACTTGGTTCATCCACTGTTATCATTATAGTAACTTTAGGATCATCTACTGGAGCCATTCCTACAAATGAAGATATATATTTGCCACAATATTTACCATTTTCAACTTTTTGAGCTGTTCCTGTTTTACCACCAATATGATATCCTTCTATAAATGTTGATTTTCCTGACCCAGCTGTTACAACCAGTTCAAGATAACTTCTTAACTCTGCTGTCTTTTCTGCAGTAGCAACTACAGTATTAGTTGGATTGAACACTTCATCTACGATTTTATTTCCTTGATCATCTTCATGTGTTATTTCCTTCATTACATGAGGCTGAATTAAATTACCACCATTAGCTACTGCATTGAATGCAGCCATATATTGAACTGAATTTACTGTATTAGTTTGTCCAAATGCTATAGTAGCAAGATCTGCTTCTGTTATCTTATCTACTCTTTTAACAATACCTTTTGCTTCTCCTGGCAAATCTATTCCAGAGACTTCACCAAAACCAAATTTTTTTATAGATTCGCATAATTTCTCTTTGCCTATCATTGCACCAAGTTCCATAAAACCAACATTACATGAATTTTGTATTATCTCCGGAAACTTTTGTTGACCATGGCCTTGAGTTCTCCAGCATTTAGGATGTATTCCCCCTACTGATAATGAACCATTACAGTAAAAGCCTGTATCAGCATTTACTACACCTTCTTCAAGTCCTGTAATTGCTGTTATTACTTTGAATATAGATCCTGGTTCAAATGTATCATTAACAAGTCTGTTTCTCCACATTTTCTGAATCTTCTCCATATTTGTATTTCCTTCAAAATTTTCAGCTCCCTCATATGGTTTATTAGGATCGAAGTCAGGCTTGGTTACCATAGCTAAAATCTCACCATTTTTAGGATTCATAATAAGTACGGATACAGCTTTAGCCTTATTGTCTTCATAACATTCCTGAGCTGTCTTTTCTGCAAATAACTGAATATTTTCATCTATAGTTAGTGTTACATCTTTACCATTTTCAGGTGATGTAAATTCTGAAATTGTATATGGAAGATCTCTCTTATTCTTCTCTAATTCTGTTATCTTAACTCCCGGTGTTCCAGATAAATATTTATTGTATTGAAGTTCTACACCTGTAAGGCCCTTACCATCAATATTTGTACTTCCAAGAACATGTGATAAAAAGTTACCATTAGGATAATATCTCTTTGTATCTGGTGATACAATAACACCACTTATCTGTAAATTTTTAACCTTATCTGCCTCTGCTTTTTCTATTCTTCTTACTAGTGTTGCAGATCCAGCTGCAGCTCCACTTGGAAGCCTTGTTTCAAGTTTGTCCTGAACCTTTGATGTTTCCATTCCTAAAGCACTAGCTATTTTGACTGCTATATCATTTGTAGTTATTCCTTCATCATTTGTAGGAAGGGGAATTCCAGCACTTTTTCTCTGTGCTATCTGTTCATCTGATAAGTCACCCAATTTAGTTTTTAAATACGTTCTTATGGAATTCAGATCGAAATCTACCCTGTATAGATTAGCAGATACTGCTAATTCCTTACCATTTCTATCTAATATTTTTCCTCTAATTGCATCAATTTTTACTTCACTCGTCCATTGCTCCTCTGCACGTTCAGCATAATCAGGAGCTTTTATTATCATTATATAAGATAACCTTATTATTAAAACTGAGATTACTGCTGTCATTGCAAAAGTAACTACTGCCATTCTTCTTCGCATCTGCCCTCTGTCTTTAAAATTATTCTTTTTCAAAATATGATTCCCCCATCATAAATTCTATTCAGGTTATTCATCCTATAACCGTACCTCCTACCCTATTTAATATAAAACAACCATTTTAAATCATTTTAATTGAAGTTTTACATTATAATTTATATATAAACATAAAGCTTATTTTGTTCCCCTTTTTACTAATAATATTCATATATTTTCAATTTATTCATATCAAAAACTTCTGTAATACTATAGCATATTATCCTATTATTTTTTGCCAATAAAAAACAGCCCGTGCGTCAAAATACGAGCTGTTTTTTTATAATCATTAGTCTTTATAATTCATATTTAATTTTAATGCTGCAGTGGTTCCTTTAGCTATTATCTCACCTGGAGATATACTCTGTTCCGCCACTACACCCTCACCTTCAAAGACTACTGACAGTCCTAAATTCTCTAATACCTTCGATGCATCTTCTTTAGCATATCCTCTGACATCTGGCATTACAATGTTCTTACTGTCATCAGAGCTTCCTGATGCTGAAATAGTTATCTTAGAACCTTCTTTAACTGCAGTTCCTGGATATGGTTTTACTGAAGCTACCTTATCTCCATCAGTATCTATTTCATATTCTAAATTCAAGTCACTTAACACTTTGATTGCGTCATCCTTCTTCATTCCTCTTATTTCTGGAATTATATGTTCCTTAGCGATCTTATTTTCTCCTTCATTTGAGAACTTATTGTTTAAATAATTAAATATATCCATAAATAATGGCTTTGCATATGGAGCTGCAACCTGGCTTGCATAATACATTCCAGTACTAGGTTCATCAACTGTGATCATAACTGTAACCTTGGGATCATCTACTGGTGCCATTCCTACAAATGAAGATATATATTTACCATCTATATATCTTCCATTTTCCATTTTTTTAGCAGTACCTGTCTTACCACCTATATGATATCCATCTATAAATGTTGCTGTGGACGAACCTGACGTTACAACTCTTTCAAGATAAGATCTAAGTTCTGCTGTCTTGTCTTCACTTGCAACAATCTTTTTATTTGGATTATATGTTTCATCAACTACTTTTGCACCATTATCATCTTCATGGGTTATTTCTTTCATAAGATGAGGCTGTATCCATGTACCACCATTAGCTACTGCATTAAATGCTGCCATATATTGTACAGAGTTTACTGTATTTGTATGACCAAACGATATTGTTGCCAAATCTGTTGTTGAAGTATTTTCAGGAGTTTTAACTATTCCTTCAGTTTCACCTTGTAAGTCAATTCCTGTAATTTTTCCAAATCCAAACTTTTTAATATATTCATATAATTTTTCTTTACCAAGCATTTCTCCTACTTTTATAAAACCAATATTACATGAATTTTGAACTATTTCAGGGAAGGTCTGAGCTCCATGTCCTCCAAGTTCCCAACAATTAATAGTTCTATCTGCTATTTTTATGCTTCCATTACAATAAAATGTAGAATCATCATTAACTACATTTTCTTCTAAAGCAGCTATTGCTGTTATAACTTTAAATATAGAACCTGGTTCAAATGAATCACTTACAAGTCTGTTTCTCCACATTTTCTGAATCTTGTCGCTCTCTGTTTCCCCATCAAATCCTTCATATCCTTCATAAGGTGTATTAGGATTAAAATCAGGTTTATTTGCCATAGCAAGTACTTCACCTGTCTTTGGATCCATTACAAGTACTGAAGCAGCTTTTGCTTTATTATTTGTATATGCTTCTTCTGCTGCCTTTTCTGCAAATGACTGGATTGTTTCATCTATTGTAAGATTTACATCCTTACCATTTACTGGTGATGTAAAAGCAGACTGTGAATATGGAAGATCATTATTATTCTTATCAAATTCTCCAATTTTAATTCCTGGTATTCCCGATAAATACGTGTTATATTCACTTTCAATTCCAGTAAGCCCTTTTCCATCTGTATCCGTACATCCAAGAACATGAGCTAAGAAATTATTGTTAGGATAGATTCTTTTTGTGTCCTTAGATACTACTATTCCATCAATTTTAAGATCTTTTACCTTATCTGCCTGATCTTTTTCTATTCTTCTTATTAAAGTTGCAGCATCAGCTGGCATACCACTTTCTAATCTAGTGTCTAGCTTTTTTAATACTACATCCTTATCCATATCTAAAGCATTAGCGATTACTGGTGCAATATCATTTATTGTCAGATCATTATCTCCATTTGGAACTGGGATTCCAAGGCTCTGTCTTCTTGCTATTTCCTTTGAACTAAGTCTACTTAAATTTGTAGACAAATAATCTCTAAGTGTTTTTAAATCCAAGTCAACTCTATAAACATCAGCTGATACAGCAAGTTCCTTTCCATTTCTATCTAATATTTTCCCTCTTACTGCATCAATTTTTACTTCACTTGTCCATTGTTCTTCAGCCATTCCAGCATATTCTGGTGCCTTTATAGTCATTATATATGTTAATCTAATAATTAAAATCCCCAAAAACACATACAAACCATACCTTGCTAATCTTAATCTTCCATAATTCTTCTTAGTATTTCTTACAATTTTCTTCCCGGTATTATTTTTTATATTACGTATCTTTTTCCTTTTCAACTACGTTCCCCCATTTATCCTCTTAAACACTTAAGACTCAGATAGAAATATTTTTTCAAAAATCCCTTCTGAGTCCTTACTTTTAATTATATTTATTTAAATATATCAGCAATCTTAGAGAATAGTCCTTTTCCAGAATTTTTAACACTATGATTTTCCTGCGAAACACCACTGAAATAATTTTCTGAGAAATCTATTTTTACAACATCATTTGTAGACGGCATATGCATTCCTAGTTTTGTACTTGCATTGTCTTCAATATTGCTTAAAGATGAATATTTAAGTAATTTAACTTTTAAAGCTTCATTTTCTTCTTTCATCGTTTTTATAGTGCTATCTAGTTGAGTAACTTGTCTCTGCATATTGTATATATTTGTGTCTCCAGCTATTGTAACACATCCTATTATAAAAACAGTTGCAACAACTAAAAACATATATTTTCTATCACTTTTTTTATTTGCAATTATTGCTCTTTCTTTGCTCTTTTTTCTTAGTATACTATTTTTCTTTTTATTATTTTTACTTATCTTAGGTTTTCTAACAGGAGCTACTGCTGTATTTCCTTTTATATATCCATACTCTCTTCCCTGCATTACACTTCACTTCCCCATCCATTATACAATATTCTATATTTTCTCAACAACTCTCACTTTTGCACTTCTACTTCTTGGATTCTCTTCTACTTCCTGCTTTGTAGGCGCAATTCCCTTTTTGCTTAATACTTTTACTAATGGCTTTTTCCCACATACACACACTGGAAATTCTTTTGGACATGTACATGGATTTTCTAATTCTCTAAATTTTAATTTTACTATTCTGTCTTCTAATGAATGGAATGTAATAATAGCCATTCTTCCACCTTTATTAAGTCTGTTAATTCCATCTTCAATAGTTTTATTTAATATCTTCAATTCAGAATTAACTTCTATTCTTATAGCCTGAAAAGTTCTCTTTGCTGGATGTGGGCCTTCTCTTCTAGCTTTGGCTGGAATTGCAGCTTTTATTATATCTACAAGCTCAAAAGTTGTTTCTATTGGCTTTATACTTCTCTTATTAACTATAAAGTTAGCTATTCTCTTAGCAAATTTTTCTTCACCATAATCTCTTATTATTCTGTAAAGGTCATCTTCACTATAATTATTTACAACATCATAGGCTGAAAAATCATTATCTCTATTCATTCTCATATCTAATTGAGCATCTTGCATATAACTGAAGCCTCTAGAAGCTTCATCAAGCTGATATGATGATACTCCAAGATCCATTAATATACCGTCTACTTTATCTACATCAAGTTCTGTTAGTATATTATCTATATTATAAAAATTACTATGAACGTATCTTACATTATCATAATCCTTTAATCTTTCTTTTGCTGCTTTTAAAGCATCCCTATCTTGATCAATTCCGATAAGCATTCCATCTTTTGATAAATGCTTTAAAATATGTGATGAATGTCCTGCTCCCCCTAATGTACAGTCAACATAAATCCCATCTTCTTTAATGTTTAATGCATCAATACATTCATTTAACAAAACCGATACATGTTTAAATTCCATAATAAAAACTCCTTATATTTCCCAAATCATTCATTTTTTCCGTTATAGCATTAAAACTTACATCTGAGCTATTATATTAAGTCCACTTTTCTTTACTACAAATTTCAACTCTAGATAATACTCCTATATTTACTATGTCCTTTTCTATTCAAGCATATTCTTTTAAATTTTACAGAATCAACTTTGTGAACTATTTTTTCAAATGCTCCTGAAAAAAGAATCTGTGAAATGCTCACGCATCCCTATTAGTTAAAGGCAAAGTTTTTAATTTATTTTCTAGTATTTTCAATTTTCTAAGTGGATAATCATATAACCATTGGTTTATAGATTTTATTTTAAACTCAACTGATAAAATCATTCCTGCCTTAAAATTTAATTAAATATTCATATGCCAAAAATATTCTCAGCTTCGCTTAAATAAAAAATTGGCTTAATTCTAACCACTTCTAACCACTTTAAATGTCTATATCCTATATCTATATTCTATATCAGTTCTTTATTTCCTCCTCATTATTGAATAAAATTATATTTTTATTATTTTAGAAATATTTAACTATATTTTTTTACATTTTACAAATAATATAATATATTATTCTATAAATTTACAATTTTTAAGATCGTAATATATATTCATCAAAATAAGAATCACAAATAATATTATAAGCCATAAAGGCCCTTCAAGAGGTGACTTTAATAATCCCATTGCAGCTTTAATTAAGAAATAAAAATAAATAATATAATTCCCCATAAAAATAATATTTATCCACTTGTGCTTAGTATTATTTTCTTTTGCAAATGTTCTTATAAGTCCTATTGTATAAAGACTTTTCCATATTACTATAGCTGTAATTAAAGCAATTATTATAATACCCATTTGTAATCACCTGCTTTACTTTTAATATTTATTATTAATGTTATTTTTTCATCCAATAAAAAATACTTTTTTAAATAAACAATAAAATTTGTAATTTATTTTATTGTATATGCTTTAACTTTGATAAAAAGATTTTATATATAAATTTTACCATAAACACAAAACTTAAGTAATTCTAAATATAAACTTATAGTTTTAATTTTCTTATAACTTTTCTTAAAACTCACTTCTATTTTTAAATAAATTTGCATTAACATTAAATCCCTTTTAATTTAAATGTTGTAAGATTATTCATTAATTAGATATAATAGTATTAACACTAAGTTTAAAAGGGAGGAATACATATCATGTACGACTTATTAATATATGCTTCTATAGGTGCTTGTATAATTAGTATAATTATAACTCTATTCAAAACAATAGCAGGAAAATCATAACTATATTTAAATATTTTGGTTTAATCTCACTATTATTCTCATCTATTTTTTTAAATTCTCTATATTTTCACTTAAAAATAACAATATAAAAAACGAGGATTTTAACACCCTCGTTTCCAAATTATGTTACATTAAATATATTTTAATATATAATGTAAATCATATATTAATCTCTTAATGTTGCACCTAACTTATGTTCTAAAGCTCTTAATATCTTATCGTGAACCTTATTTACATCTTTATCTTGTAATGTCTTGTTTGTATCTCTGTATGCAATTGCATAAGCTATACTCTTCTTACCTTCTGGTATTTGTTTACCTTTATAAATATCGAATAATTCAACTTTTTCTACTAAGTTTCCACCAGCTCTTCTTATAGTATCTTCAATTTCTTGAACTAATATAACATCATCAACTAATAATGCAATATCTCTAGTTACTGCTGGGAATTTTGGAAGTGGTTTATACTTTCTATCCATATCAGCAGCTTCATAAAGAGCATCTAAATTAATTTCAGCTACATAGCAAGGTACATCTACTCCATAGTTTTCAGTTACATCTAAGTGAACTTCTCCTAAAGTAGCAACCACATTTTTTCCAATTACAACCTTAGCTGTTTTTCCTGGATGGTAGCTTACATTTTCACTTTCTCTTTCATACTTAACATTTTTAATTCCTAATCCATCAGTAATGTTTTCAACTGCACCCTTAAGATCTAAGTAATCACAATCTCCATACATACCTATAGTTAATATATGTCTTTCTGTCGGAAGTTTATTTTCATCTTCATTCTTAATGTAAACTTTACCCATTTCGAATAATCTTACATATTCATTGTTTCTTGAGTAGTTTCTGCTTAATGATTCCATCATTGATGGTAAAGTAGTAGTTCTCATTACACTATAATCTTCACCTAATGGATTCTTTATCTTAACTACATTTCTTAATTCACTATCTTCTGGAAGGCATATTTTATCAAATACCTTTGGAGATACAAATGAGTAGCTGATAGATTGATTTAATCCGCTTCCTGTAGCAAGCATTATAACTTTATCATCTAATATTCTCTTTCTGTATTTTGGTTCTCTTCCAGTAGATACGCTGAATGTTGTAGCAGGAATAACATCATATCCATAAATTCTTGCAATTTCTTCTGCTATATCTTCTCTTATTTTAATATCAATTCTAAATGTTGAAGCTGTTACAACTAAGTTATCTCCATCTATTTCTGTTGGCAAATCAACGCTGTCTAAGCATCTCTTCATTTCTTCCTTACTTAAGTTAGTTCCAAGGAATGCATTTACCCACTTAGAATCTACTACAACTTTTCCAGCTTCCTTAACTTTATTGTATATATCTATAGTTCCATCTACAACTTCACCACAACCTAATTCACATACTAAAGCGCAAGCTCTATCTAATGCTAATTTAGCTAAGTTTGGATCTATATCTTTTTCAAATCTGCTTGAAGCTTCACTTCTTAAACCTAATTTCTTAGAGTTAACTCTTATGTTAGTTCCATCAAAGTTTGCAGATTCGAATATAACTTCTGTAGTATCTTCTTTAATTTCTGAGTTTAATCCACCCATTATTCCAGCAAGACCTACTATAGTATCACTGTCTTTAATGCAAAGCATAGAATCATCTAAATTTCTTTCAACTTCATCTAATGTAGTAAACTTTTCTCCTTCTTTAGCTCTTTCAACTACTATTTTGTTAGTTGATATTTCTCTTGCATCATAGGCATGCATTGGTTGACCTAATTCAAGCATAACGAAGTTAGTAATATCAACTATATTATCTATTGGTCTTATACCAGCTTCAAGAAGTCTTTCTTGCATCCATCCTGGTGATGGTTGAACTTTTACGTTCTTAATTTTTCTTGCCATGTATCTTAAGCATAAGTCATCTTTAACTTCTACTTTTAATTCATCTTCTACATTTCCACTACCAGTTACCTTATATTCCATGTTTGGCATCTTATATGTAGTTCTTAATGCAGCAGCTGTTTCTCTAGCCATACCAACCATACTTAAACAGTCTGGTCTGTTTGAAGTTATTTCAAAGTCTAAGATAGCTTTGTTTAACTTTAATACTTCTTTTATATCAGCACCTAAAACAGTGTCTGAAGGTAATATTAATAATCCATGTACTGGTTCATCTCCAGCAATTCCAAGTTCTTCTTCTGAACAGAACATACCGTTTGATGGTACACCTCTTAATTTACCTTTTTTAATTTTAGTTCCATCTGCAAGTGTTGAACCATGTAAAGCTACAGGAACTACATCTTGTTCCTTCATGTTTGTTGCTGCTGTAACTATTTGAATAGTTTCAGTTCCAATATCAACTTGACAGATGCTTAATTTATCTGCATCTGGATGTTTTTCTATTTGAGTAATCTTTCCTGTTACTACTTTATCTATAGTATCACCTTGAATTATTAATTCTTCTAATTGTGATCCTGTTAATGTTAATTTATCTCCTAATTCTTTAGGGCTTACATTTATATCAACGTAATCTTGTAACCAACTGAATGGTACTTTCATAATATCTCCTCCTTAGATCAATTGACAGTTAATAATCGATGCCCCTTTTGGGTACACCTTGTGTGCAATTGACAATTTTATGTGGAAATTCCTGCGGAATTTCTTTGAATTTCTTTCATTATTACTTTGATTTATTTCTTAAACCTTAATCTATAATAACCTTAAATTTAAAAATTGCTCAACAAAAAATATAATTCCAAAAAGCTGCAAGCTTTTCTTACTTAAACTTTCCACTTTCAACTCTCAACTGATTAAAATTGGTCTAAGAATCTCATATCACTTTCGTATAATAATCTTATATCATCTATTCCATATTTAAGCATAACCATTCTATCTACACCAAATCCGAATGCAAATCCACTGTATACTTCTGGATCTATTCCACAGTTTCTTAAAACGTCAGGATGAACCATACCGCATCCTAAGATTTCTATCCAACCACTGTTTTTACATACTCTGCATCCTTCTCCTCCACATACAAAGCAAGTAGCATCCATTTCTGCTGATGGTTCTGTGAATGGGAAGTGGTGAGGTCTGAATTTAGTCTTAACTTTTTCTCCAAACATTTTCTTAGCAAATAATTCTAATGTTCCTTTTAAGTCTGCGAATGTGACTCCCTTGTCTATAACAAGACCTTCCATTTGATAGAATATAGGTGAGTGAGTTGCATCAACTGAATCAGCTCTATAAACTTTACCAGGTGAAATCATCTTTATTGGTGGCTTTTGGTTTTCCATAACTCTAGCTTGAACTGGTGAAGTTTGAGTTCTAAGTACTATATTATCGTTGATGTATAAAGTATCTTGTTCACTTCTAGCTGGATGGTTCTTTGGAATATTTAAAGCTTCAAAGTTATAGTGGTCATATTCTACTTCTGGACCTTCTTCTATAGTGAATCCCATTGATACAAAGATATCTTCCATAGTTTGTAACGTTAAATCAAGAGGATGTCTTTTTCCTATAACCTTCTTCTTTCCTGGAAGTGAAATATCTATAGTTTCACTTGCAAGCTTTTCAGCTTTTTCCTTATTTTTTATTACTGTCATAACTTCTTCTAATTTAGCTTCAACTGTCGCCTTAGCTTCATTAACCATTTTACCTACTAAAGGTCTTTCTTCTGGTGCTACAGATCCCATACCTCTTAGTATTGTAGTAAGTTCTCCCTTCTTTCCAAGGAATTTAACTCTTATTTCTTCTAATTCTGAACTTTTAGTTGCAGCTTCAATTTGCTTTAAAGCTAATTCTTGTAGCTCTTGTAGTTTTTCTTTCATTATTCTTCTCCTTTCAATAGCTTATTCTTCGCTCAAAGTAAAGCTTATCTAATCCATTAAAAATTTGATTAAGCCGTTTAGTTAATATTAAGAATATTATCCTCTTAATTATTAATTTACCAACTTTTTAGCATAAAAAAATCGCCCCTTAAAACAAGGGACGAATTATCCGCGTTACCACCCTAATTGGTGCTTTAAAAAAGCTACCCAACTTAATTTTATTAACGACATTTCCATGCCGCTAGCTACTACTATTATTTCATAGCTAGAACTCCTGAGTGAACTTCATAATTACTTTGCTTAAAAAGGCTTTCAGTCTACAGGCCCTTTCTCCCTGAAAACTCCGTAAAAACTACTCTCTCAATCATAATTTTTAACTTATTTGATTAATACATCTAATTATACAAATAAAGTTTTGAAATTACAATAGTTTTTTCACTTTACGTAACAATAATATATTATAAAAACTTTAACTTTACCTACAAAGCAATTCAATCTTTGCAAGATTATTACCTTTACCTTCTTTGTTAACTCTGGCTATTATTTCAGTTTCTATAAAATCACTAGTGACTCTAATATTATTTGCTTCTGCAAACTTTAAGATTTCATTATAATAATTTCTATTATCAAAAGAGCTGTCATCTATATACATAGTGATATAAGTACCTTTTTGAAGTACAGATATATTACCTAAAGTTATATTTTCTCTATTATTGTAAATATGAATTGTTAAATTCTTAAATACAACCTTATTTTTGTTAACTATATCGTCATAAGAAACAGTAAATCCAATATCACTATTTAATATACCAAACTTTTCTTCTGCATCTATAATAACTTTTCTAAGATTCACTTCTAGCTCTTCTGGTGTCTTCGATATATAATTATATTTAATTACATATCTTTCTTCATTGTCAATTAGAACTATATTATTAAATCCTATACTTACTGCATTATCTATTCTGCTTTCAAAATTATTAAGATGAGATTTCATATTTTCTAATTCAATTATTTTAGCTTCTAATGCCTTTTTCTGCTGTCTTGTTATTTCAAGCATTGATTCTACAGAACTATCATTTCCAATAAGTTCTTTAATATCTTCCAGTGATAATCCCATAGTTTTGCACATCTTTATACAGTCCAGTTTTACAAACTGTTCTATTGAATAATATCTATATCCACTATCTGTATTTATGTGTGCTGGTTTCAACAGATCAATTTTGTCATAAAGTCTCAAGGTTTGAGTAGATATGTTAAACATTTTAGCAATTTCTCCAATAGAAAAATATTTAGATATAAATCCCACCTCCTATAATTTATTGAGCTATATTTTTTAGTGTATATCTTGGAACATATGCAATAAACGCACATGATATCATAGATAATAATTCAGAAACAAGAAAACCTAACCAAATTCCATCTATCCCAAAAATCTTACCAAGAACAAATACACTTACTGGCAAAAATACTATTGATCTAAATATACAAAGTAAATTTGAATACTTAGGCACTTCAACAGATTGATAGTATACTGTCGTAGTAAGATTCATTCCTACCGCAAAAAAGCCTAGATTAGTAAAATTTAATCCATTATAAGCAATATTTATAATTTCTACATCTGAAGTAAATACTCCTACAAGTTCTCTTCCAAATAAAAAACACATTCCTGTAAATATAGTTGTTATAATTAATGATGTTATATTAGAAATTTTATACACATCAATCATATTTTTTGCATTCTTAGCTCCAAAATTATAACTTATAAGTGGTTGTGCACCAAATGTAACACCTAAAAGAACCATATATATATTTGTAGTTATATAATTTATAATACTAAATGCTGCCAATCCACTATTCCCTATAAAATTGACTAATGCAATATTTTGAACATATATTATAACAGAAAATGCTGCTTCTGCTAAAAATGATGGTATTCCAACAGTAATAAATGATTTTATTACTTTCACATCTAATGATGCATTTCCAAAAGTAAGTTTTCCTCTTTTTAATGTAAAATGAGGAACTAGTATCATCACAGTAATAATTTGACCTAATCCAGTAGCTATTGCTGCACCTTTAATCCCCATTCCTAATATAAAAATAAATACATAATCAAGAATAATATTAGTTATTGCTCCAGAAATTGTCGATACCATTGCCAGTTTTGGTCTTCCATCATTTCTAACAAAACTATTAAGGGCTATTCCAATTAAATTAGGTATACAGAAAATAGAGTAATACTTTAAATATTCTCCCGCCAATGATTTTATATTATCAGTCGCTCCAAGTACTGCAACCACCTGATTAGAAAATATTGAAAAAATCAAACTTATTAATGTACTTATTATTAAAAGAAACTTAAATACCTGCCTAAATACAGTAACACCTTCTTCATCTTTACCAGCACCAAAGTTTTTTGATACTAAAGTTCCTCCTCCTACAGCAAACATTGTACCAATACCAAAAAACATAATTGTAAGTGGCATTACTATATTTACGGCTGCAAGAGCCATATCTCCAACACCTCGCCCAACAAATATTCCATCAATAACTGTATATAAAGATGAAACAAACATTGCAAGAGCTGAGGGAATAGCATAACCTAAAAATTTTTTTATCATTTGTAAAACCTCTCTCTCTTAAATATTATTTGTTGTTTCTCAAGATAGTATAAAGTTTATAGTAAGTATAAAGTCAATACTATTTTTATACTTCTCAAAAATAAAGTCTAATTTTATCAAAATCATTTTTTTAAACAAAACTTTATCTTTTTATTTTTTTATTATATTTTCAGGTTATATTTTACTATTCAAATATATTTATGGTATAATTTTTACAAAAATCAAAATAATAAGCAATAAGGAGAGTAAAAATGGGTTGTAGATTTAATGATTATGGCGGACAATATGTTCCTGAAAAAATACTAAAAGCATTAAATGAATTAGAGGCAGAATACGAAAAAGCTAAAAATGACAAAACCTTCTGGGATGAATACAAATATTATTTAAATTATTACACAGGAAGACCAAGTCCATTGTACTTTGCAGAAAACATGACTAAAGACTTAGGTGGAGCAAAAATTTATTTAAAAAGAGAAGATTTAAATCACACTGGGGCACATAAAATAAATAATGCTATTGGCCAAGTTCTATTAGCCAAAAGAATGGGTAAAAAGAAAGTTATAGCTGAAACAGGGGCTGGTCAGCATGGCGTTGCTACTGCTACTGTTGCTGCAAAATTCGGATTAAAATGTAAAGTATTCATGGGTGAAGAAGATATGAAAAGGCAGGCTCTTAATGTTAAAAAAATGGAGCTTCTAGGTGCAGAAGTAGTTCCTGCAATGAGTGGGACAAGAACTCTTAATGATGCTGTAAATGAAGCACTTGACTATTGGTCTAGTAATTGTAGTGAAACGTTCTATCTTTTAGGATCTGCTGTAGGACCACATCCATATCCAACTATAGTTAGAGATTTTCAAAGAATAATAGGCGATGAAGCTAAAAAGCAAATAATGGAGTTAGAAGGACGTCTCCCAAATTATATACTTGCTGCTGTTGGCGGTGGAAGTAATTCCATAGGTATTTTCTATCCATTTATTGAAGATAAAGATGTAAATTTAATTGGTGTTGAAGCTGCTGGAAAAGGTGTAGATACTGAACTTACCGCCGCAACAATAACTAAAGGTGAAACAGGAATAATTCATGGAATGAATACATATGTACTTCATGATAAAGATGGTAATATAGCTGAAGCATATTCTGTTTCAGCTGGTCTTGATTATCCTGGTGTAGGCCCTGAACATGCATATTTAGCAGATATAAAACGAGCTAAATATACAGCAATAACTGATGATGAAGCAGTATCTGCTTTTTTATATCTTACAAAGGTAGAAGGTATAATTCCTGCAATAGAATCATCACATGCCATTGCTCAAGCCATAAAATTAGCACCTCAACTTGACAAAGACAAAATCATAATTGTAAATCTTTCTGGTAGAGGCGATAAAGATATGGATGCTATAATAGCATACCTAGATATGCAAGCAAAATAAAATTATCTAGGTTTCAAAGTAAATTTATACCTATTCCTAATTCTAAAAAAGCGTTGCCACTTTTGGTAACGCTTTTTTATTTTCTATTTAAATAACTGTTCTAATCTTATATCACAAATTTTTATAAACTTTTATTAAAAGAATCCTGTCTTATTTTTTCATACATAATAACAGATGTAGCAATTGCAACATTTAAGGACTCTGCATTTCCTGGCATAGGTATCTTAACCTTTATATCAGCAAGCTCGTAAACTTCATCACTTACCCCATTACCCTCATTTCCAACAGTTAAAAGCACTTTTCCTCTTATATCTTCCTCAAAGAAATTTTTATCTGTATCTAGTGATGTAACAACAGTCTTAAATCCTTCACTTTTAAGCTGCTTTACAAGAGTAAAATTTTCATCATCATAATGAATTGGAACATAGAAAATAGATCCCATTGTTGAACGTATAGTTTTTTCGTTATAAATATCTACAGTTCCTTTAGTTAATATTATCCCTTGAACACCTACTGCATGAGCTGTTCTTATTATTGTTCCTAAGTTGCCTGGATCTTGAACCTTGTCACATAAAAGATAAAAACTACCGTTTAAATCTAATGGCTTTTCATTCATATTAATAACTGCAACTATTCCTTGTGGCTGTTCAGTAGAAATCAATTCTTTAAAAAGTGTATCTGTCATTTCATAAATATTGCTTTTCTCATTTAAATATTCACCTAAATATGAATCAAGCTTTTCTTTTCCATCACTTGTAACTATCAAATAATCAACATCAATCCCTGCTTTAAAGGCTTCTTGAACAAGTCTAAATCCTTCTATTATATATTTTCCACTCTTTATTCTGTTCTTTCGTTCTTTAAGTTTCTTTGTTTCTTTAAATAAGTTATTCCCTTTACTTTCAATAAAAATCAAAGCTTTCACCTCAAAACCTTTATCTTTGTAATAATAATTTTTCAAAATTTCTTAAAGTTTTTACTGCTCCAAGTGCAACTATAATATCTCCTTCATGTACTATATCATCAGCACTAGGAGATATATTAACACTTTTACTATTTTTCATAGCAACAACATTTATTCCATATTTTTTTCTAAGTGCTAAATCTTTAAGAGTTTTCCCTATCCAATCATCTAAAGCTTCAACTTCCATAATACTATATTCAGATGATAATTCAATATAATCCAAGATATTTGAAGATACGAGATTATGTGCAACTCTTATTCCCATATCTTGTTCTGCAAGTATAACTTTATCTACGCCTATTTTAGATAGAACTCTTTTATGCTTCTCATTATGAGCTGTTGCTATTATATACTTTACTCCCATTTCTTTAATTAGAAGTGCTGACATTATATTTTCTTGCACATCAGAAATAGAAACTACTGCAACATCAAAATTTCTTATTCCAATATTTTGTAGTACAGCTTCATCTGTAGCATCCATTTGAATTGCATGGGTAACATGATCTGCAATCTCTTGAACTCTTTCTTCATCTTTATCTATAGCAAGTACATCATTTCCCAATTGAGATATTGTTTTAGCAAGAGAGCACCCAAATCTCCCCAATCCTATTACAACAAATTGCTTTTTATTCATACTCTATTATCTCCATTTCAATTTTAACCTATTAATATTTTTCCTTCTGGATACTTAATTCCTCTTTTTTTCTTCTTATTTACAATAGCTAATATAACAGTCATTGGTCCCACTCTTCCACAATACATTGTTATTATTAAAATAACTTTACTCAACCAATTAGTAAGTTGTTGAGTCACTCCTGTAGTAAGTCCTGCTGTACTAAATGCTGATGTTGCTTCATAAAGTAAATCTATAAAGTTCATCGATGGTTCTGTAACTGTCAAAATCATAGTAACTGCAAATACAAGTATCATAGCTATACAAAATAAAGCAAATGATTTATACACCGTTTCTTTTGGAAATCTTCTTCCAAAAACTTCAGTATCTTCTCTTCCTTCCATAGCTGCAACAACTGTTAAGATTAACACACCAAATGTTACTGTTTTAAGTCCTCCTGCCGTTGACCCTGGTGATCCGCCTATAAACATAAGAATTATAGTGGTGAATTTACCAGCGTTAGTCATATCTCCATTAGATATACTATTAAATCCTGCAGTTCTCGGTGTAACTGAAGAAAAAAATGAATTAAGTATTTTTTGCCCTAAGGTCATATCTTTTAAAGTACCTGGATTATGATATTCTAATACTAATATATTTATAGTCCCCCACAATATTAATACTCCAGTTACTAGTAAAGCCATCTTTGAATGTGTACTTAATTTTTTACTAGTAGGATAATTGATAAGTTCAATTAAAACAGTAAAGCCTATTCCACCTATTATTATAAGCAATCCTAAAACTATTATCACCAAATAATTCTTATTATAGGTAGTTAAACCCGAAAAATTTCCCATCAAATCAAACCCTGCATTACAGAATGCTGAAACAGAATGAAAAATACTATAAAATATACCTTTTGCCACTCCATATCGAGGAATAAATACAGTTGATAACAATACTGCCCCAATTAACTGTATTGTTATAGTAAGCCCAATAACATAACGTAGCATATTTACAACACCTTGAATTTTAAAAGCATTCATTGCTTCTTGCATTACAAGCCTGTCTCTAAGAGTTATTTTTCTACCTAATAGAACAGCTATAAATGTCCCTACAGACATAAAACCAAGTCCGCCTATTTCAATCAGAATCATTATTACAACTTGGCCAAATGTACTCCAGTGAGTTCCAGTATCAACAGTCACAAGTCCAGTTACACATACTGCTGATGTTGCTGTAAATATATAATCCAAAAGATTTGTATATGTTCCTTGACTACTGCATATTGGAAGACTTAGAATTACTCCTCCTATTAAAATGGTAATTGCAAAACCCAATGCAAGTATTCTTACAGCACTCATTCTTTTAGCTTTTAATGAATCTTTCATTGTTCTCCACCTCAAATAAGCATTTTTTAAAGTCAAAATAAAATTAACACTTAATAATTGATATAATATAGGCTTGTTCCATTTTAATATATCAACTTTCAAATAATAACTTAATAGCTATAATGTTATTTATTATATAATATATTTTTTCATATAAAAATAAAATGCGGTCTAGACCGCATTTTATGTATTAAGCGTTTAATGCTTTTTTAGCAACTTCTACTAATTCAGCGAATGCTTTTGGATCGTTGATAGCTATTTCAGATAACATCTTTCTGTTTATGTCGATTCCTGCTACTTTAATTCCGTTCATGAATTTAGAATAAGACATATCGTTCATCCTTGCAGCAGCGTTAATTCTTGCTATCCAAAGACTTCTGTAGTCTCTCTTCTTGTTCTTTCTTCCAACATAAGCATTTCTTAATGCTCTTATTACTGATTCGTTAGCAGTTTTAAATAACTTACTCTTTCCACCGTAGTATCCTTTTGCAAGTTTTAAAACTTTTTTATGATTTTTACGAGAATTCTTTGCTCTCTTTACTCTTGCCATTACTTAAACCTCCTGTACCAAATACTCTATCTTATAGGTATGGTAATAATTTCTTCATTACTTTTTCTTGTGCTTTAGAAACGTATCCAGCTTTTCTAAGATTTCTCTTAGTTTTTGAGCTCTTCTTAGTTAAGATATGACTCTTGAAAGCTTTAGCTCTCTTAAGCTTACCTGTTCCTGTCTTTCTAAATCTCTTTGCTGCACCTCTATGACTCTTCATTTTTGGCATGATTAAAATCCTCCTCTCAAGTTATGCCTTTTTAGGCCCTAAAACCATTGTCATGTTTCTACCTTCTCTTTTAGCATTTTTCTCTATTAGGCAAACATCTTCTAGTTTAGAAGCAAACATATCTAGAATTCTTTGACCCATATGGCCAAGTTCCATTTCTCTACCTCTAAATCTAACAGTGATTTTAACTTTATCTCCATCTAATAGGAACTTTCTTGCATTTTTTGCTTTTATGTCAATGTCGTGTTCCTCAATAGTTAGACTAACTCTAATTTCTTTAATATTAACAACTTTTTGCTTTTTCTTAGCTTCTTTTTCTTTCTTTGATTGCTCATATACAAACTTACCATAGTCCATAATTTTACAAACTGGTGGTTTTGCATTTGGAGAAATCATAACTAAATCTAAGTCGCTTTCTTCGGCAAGTCTTCTTGCTTCGTTTGCTGACATAACTCCTAATTGAGATCCGTCATTACCGATCAATCTAACTTCCTTTTCTCTTATTTCTTCATTTATTGAAAAATCTTTACTAATATTTTTCACCTCCGAAAAACTCTATACATAATAAAAAGACGGCCTTATTAGCCGTCTCATATTATCAATACATAATGCATAGATATCCATAAAAAACCCAACTAATAATCACTCGACATTGTAAGGTGAGAAACGGCTGTTTCTTCTTAACAAAGCCAAGTATATCACTATAACTAATACATGTCAATATTTTTCGTCAAAATTTTTTTATCACCTATTTCATCACATTGTTCATATAATCTTACCTTATCTCCGAATACACTGTTTATTGTATTTATAAATTCTTTATTGTTACAATTTTTTACTCCATAGATTGTTATTTTCTTTGGAGAACTTGTTATTAATCCGCTTATAAGTATATCTTCAACATTAACATTGAGATTACTCATATCTCCTGCCAGCTGAATTAAAAAATCTTTAAATAAATCCTTTCCAACTCCATCTTTGACAGTATAATTACTTACTTCATCTATATAAATTTTTATTTCTTCTATTTTAGATTCCTGAATATCAACAAAATATTTTAAAAGCTTCACAAATTCTTCGTATTCTTTATCTACCATGTACTTTTCTACAACTTTATCTATGATTTTTTCAATATCTTCTCTGAGTTTTCGCATTCTAAATGTTATAAACCCATCAACATTTATCTCCTGCTTTTCACAAATGCAGTCTCGTATTTTTTCTATAATTGAATTTACTATATTTAAACAGTAAATAGAATTTTCTTCACTAAGATCCTTTTTAAAGCTTAAAACATCTAATACAGCTTCTTCAATTTCTAATATTTCATTCTGCTTTAAGAAAAAATAATTATCAATTAAAAACTCTAACATTTCTTTTTGTCTATAGTTTTCTATTACTATTTTATATAATATATTACTAACATATAGGTTAATAATATCTTTTATCTCTTCACTATAAGAATTTTCATCACATATGACTTTAATTATATGGGTTTTTCCTTCAATGCTTTCTACGAGTCCTATTAAAATATTTTTTTTCTTAAGTGTTTCTCTTAGCTCCTGCAAGTCTCGACCAAAATTAAGTTCTTCATTATAAGCTAATTTCAAAATAAGCATGGATTTCACTCCCTTCTTAATATTAGTATGTATGAAAAATTATCTTATATGCAGATGATTATTTATTTTAGTTATTTGTTGACATAGATTCAGCTTAGGTTCAAAATATATAAATATAAATTATTTTTTATATTTTTTGACTTAAATTTATAATATATATTTTAAGGAGGATACTATGCACGCTTTTGTTGATTATAGACTCACTCTCGAAGAGCTAAAAAATCTTGAAAAACTAAATATAAACACTATATGTGTTCCAAAAACATCAAAAGTATATGATGCCATAAACGGACATCCTGATATTCAGCTAAATATACTAAAAAATAATTCTTCAGATCAACTTATAATTCACAAAGATATATGTGATGACTTTAAAGATATTCTAAATAGAAACCACATAAAATATATTCTTTCAAAAAATTCCTTGTCTAATACATATCCCGGAGATATTATTTTAAATGCTTTAATATTAGATAATTATTTCATTCATACCTTAACACACACAGATGAAAATCTATTAAAATCTCAAGAATCAAAAACTTTAATAAATGTACCTCAAGGTTATTCAAAATGTTCAGTTCTTCCTGTAAGAGAAAATGCACTTATTACAAGTGATAAAGGTATTGTAAATTCATTAAAAGAATATAACTTTGATATTTTATTAATTCCTCCTGAAGATATACTATTGCCTTCCTTAAATTATGGTTTTATTGGCGGAGTTGGCGGTATGATTAACAATGACAGGATGGCCTTCTTTGGTGAATTAGAGCATTACAGATATGGAAAAGAAGTCAAAAACTTCTTATACAAGTATGACGTGAAACCTGTTTCTCTCAGAAAAGGCAAGCTAATTGACAGAGGCAGTTTACTAACCCTTTAGTCATGTCACTATATAATATGATTAATAAAATTTTATGTTACTCCAAGTTTAAGTAATCAAATAATCATAATTATATTGAATTATTCTTTTCCAAATAATTAATAAAATATTGTTTAAACTAAATAGATAAGAAACAAAAGAAAGGAATGTTATTATATATGAAAATTTTAAAATTTCTTCTTATATTTATTCCCATAAGCATAGTGGCTAAGTTTATGAATGTATCATCAAGCATAATGTTTGTACTTTCATGTTTATCAATAGTCCCTCTTGCTGGACTTATGGGTGAAGGAACTGAGGAAATATCCTTTTATACAGGTCCTAAAATTGGTGGCTTCTTAAATGCCACTTTTGGAAATGCAACAGAACTTATAATTTCATTTTTTGCATTAAAAGCAGGATTATTTGATGTTGTAAAATTCTCTATTACTGGATCACTAATCGGTAATGTACTCTTAGTTTTAGGATTAAGCATGTTTGCAGGTGGTTTAAAACATAAAACACAAAAATTTAATCGTAATGTTGCAAATGTTACTTCTAGTATGCTGTTATTTTCAGTGATAGGAGTCAGTGTTCCAGCACTATTTACGCATACAATATCTCCTGAATTATTAAATACAAAATATGAAGGTTTTAGTATTGCTGTAGCAGTTGTAATGTTTATACTTTACATATTAAGTCTTATTTTCTCTTTCTTTACACATAAACACCTATATAGCACAAGCGCTGAAGGTGAAGAATGTGCTGAAAAAGCAAAATGGTCTCTTAAAAAATCTCTAATTGTTTTATTAGCTTCTACCGTTCTTATTGCTATTGAAAGTGAATTTCTTGTTGGTGGTATAGAATCTATAACTACAACTATGGGCTTAAGTGAATATTTTGTAGGAATAATACTCATCCCTGTAATAGGAAATGCTGCTGAACATAGTACTGCTGTTACTATGGCCCTAAAGGATAAGATGGATGTTGCTATTGAAATAGCATTAGGTTCCAGCCTTCAAATCCTATTATTTGTAGCTCCTATTTTAGTTTTTTTAAGCCTTTTATTTACTCCAATGAGCATTATATTTAATGAGTTTGAACTCATAGCACTTTTAGCTGCTGTACTAATTGCCGATAAAGTCGCATCTGATGGAGAATCAAACTGGCTAGAAGGTGCTCAATTGGTTGCAGTATACATAATCATAGCTGTAGGATTTTTTATACTATAATAAAAAAACATGTACCATTTAAAATAATAATTAAATGGTACATGAAATATTTTTTAAAATATATGAATAATTTTATGATTTTTATATATATATTATAATATAACAGTTGATTCATATGGCACTATAGCCAAGTGGTAAGGCAGAGGTCTGCAAAACCTTTATTCCCCAGTTCAAATCTGGGTGGTGCCTCCATAAAAGTCAGTAAACTTGGGTATTCCCTTGCTTACTGACTTTTTATTTATTTCTAATATTTTAACACCATCATTTAAACATATACGATATATTCTTGATTTATTCAATTAATCTGTAAGGCACAATATTTTATCAGGCATTACATAAAGTTTATTAACCATATCATCTTTTGAAAATACAGCTTTACTTATCTTCCATTGAATTTTATCATTCATATGTTTATAACATTTAAAATAAATAGTCCATTCAAACTGATTTTCTTCTATATAATATTCATCATGAATAATGTTAAAAATATTATCCTTACATATTGGATAGTTTTTATTTTTTTCTTCATCTAATTTATATGGTATAAAATCATGTGCACGAATACCTACTGCAGTAATATTATTGGGAACTTGTTTTTCAGTAAAAAGCTCCATATTCCATTCAGGCACATTTATATGATGATCATCTTTCTTCTCAGCCTTCACAACATTCTTACACCCTGAAAGTATTGCTGCATTTACAGTCTTAGGATTATCAAAAAACTCTTTTTTCTCTTCTATGACTTCAATAATTCCATTATTCATTGAACCAATTATATTACTCAATCTGTAAACTTCATCTCTATCGTGGGATACAAATAAAACAGTAGTTTTTAATTTATTCAATTCATCTTCCATTTCATTTATCATCTTCCACTTTAAATAGCTGTCTAGTGCTGAAAATGGTTCATCTAAAAGAATTATTTCTGGATTTGATATTATCATCCTTGCCATTGCTACACGTTGTTTCTGACCACCTGATAATTTATCTGGATATTGATTTTCTAATCCTTCTAATTGAAAATTTTTTATAATATCTTTTATTCTTCTATTGTCATTCTCTTTTTGCAACTTTTTATCTTCAGAAAAAAATCCACTGATTCTTCCAATGGATTTTCTATTTATTCCTTGTAATATGTTTTTTTCTACTGTCATAGTTGGAAATAATGCATAATCTTGAAACATGTATCCCACCCTTCTTTCTTGAGGAGGAATGCATATACTTTTATTCGAATCAAATAATATCCTACCATTTAATATTATCTTCCCCGAATCAGGATTCTCAATTCCTGCTATACACTTTAACGTCATGCTCTTACCACAACCAGAGGCACCAAGCAATGCAAAGATTTCATTTTCAGCATTAAACTTGACCCTCAAAGTGAAATTGCTTAATTTCTTTTCCATATCAACATATAATGACATTACTTCCACCTCATCTGTACTGCTTTTTTCTTTTCAGGAAGAAGGTTCATAACTGAAACAATGCAAAATGCAAAAATCATTATTATGATAACCCATATTCCTGCTTTTAAATAATCGCCATCTTTCATTACCATAGCTATCACCTGAGATATAGTACTTGTTTTTCCAGATATATTCCCTGCAAGCATAGATGTAGCTCCATATTCGCCTAATGCCCTTGCAAATGTCAAAATAATTCCTGACAAAATTCCTGGCTTTGCTGATGGTATGATTATCTTCCAAAATATTTTCCTATTAGACATGCCAAGAGTTTGTGCTGCATAAATTATATTCATTTCAATCTGTTCAAAAGCACCTCTTGTACTTCTATACATAAGAGGAAAAGACACAACAACTGCTGCAATTACGCAGCCTGTCCACGTTTGCACTATCTTTATATTATAATTTTCATATAAAAAAGCTCCAAAAGGTCTTCTCAAACTAAACAACAGTAATAAAACATATCCCATTACTGTAGGAGGTAAAACCATAGGTAATGTTAAAATTCCATCTACTAAAGCTTTGATTTTAGGATTTACTTTCATTACTTTAGCAGCTGCAAATATACCAATAAAAAAAGATATTATAGTTGCAAATAATGCTGTTTTCACTGAAATAAATAATGGACTCCAATCCATTGTCCCTAGCATATCCAGTACCATACTCTATTACTTACTAATCATAAACATATATTTTTCAAATACTGTTTTTGCTTCATCTGTATTTAAGAAATTAATAAAATCCTCTGCTGCTTTCCTTTGATTATCATCAGCATTTTTATTATTAACTAAACCTACAGGATATACTATTGGATCACACCATGATTCATCTGCTCTAGCTATTAAATCCACTTTATCTTTTACAGAATAATAATCCGAATAGTATACAGTACCCACTTCATTAGATCCTTCAGCTACAGCATCTTTAACTGCACTTACATTATCACATTGATTAATTTCCATTTTATTAATAGCTTCATTTATTCCAAGTTTATTAAATATCTGTCTTGAATATTGTCCAACTGGAACACTCTCTCCAGCTAGTGCAAAACTTTTTGCTTCAGTAATATTATCAAATCCAGTTACTTTTGTACCACTTCCCTTAGCAGATATTAATACAACTTCATTCTTTAATAAATTTGAAACTGAATCTTCATTTATATATCCTTCTTCTTTTAATTTATTCATCTGCTTTGTTGATGCTGAGAAAAACATATCCACATCAGTTCCTGCAGATTCTTCAATTTGATTTTGCAAAGTTCCAGAACTATCTGCATTTATTCTTATAGTAATATTAGGCTGCTTTTTGTTATAAAGTTCTACTATTTCTGTCATAGAATTTTTCAAGCTTGCAGCTACATCTATATTTAATGTTGCTTCTAAAAAAACATCCTTTTCTTTAGCTTCGCTACTTTTATTACTTTCCGCTGTAGTCTTATCTGCATCACTTCCTGTAGAAGATTTAGTTGCGGCATTACATCCTGCTAAAAGTCATACACCAACTAATGTTAATAACATCATACTTAAAAATCTCTTTTTCACAATAATCCCCCAATTTTCATATTACTTATTCTCTATATAACGTATATTATGGTTAATAGAATAATATACATCTTTAGAGCTATAGATTTTAATTTTAACCTAATATATAGCACAATTATTTTGTACCATTTGTTTCCATTGTAACTCTTATGGATAAAACTTTCAATTAATTGTAATTTTTATCCATAAAAGTTATAATAATTATAGTTTACACAAAATTAAATGTATTAGGAGATGAACTTTATGGATAGCCTAACGACTTATGTTAATAATACTTTTTCTGCCGTTCCTCAAACAGAGGAAATAAAAAAATTAAAAGCAGAAATTTTAAATAGAATGTTATATAGATATAATGAATTAAAAAGTGAAGGAAAAAATGATAACGAAAGCACAGGAATTATAATTTCAGAATTCAGCAATATAAGCGAGCTTATAAACGAGCAGATAAATAATCATAATATAAATAATTCTTCATATAATAATGAAATTACCATCAATAATATTAATTCCGAAAAAAAAGAAAGAATTATTAGAGCAATTTTAAGTTCATACTGGCCAACTGTAGTTGCAGTTTATTTTTTATTAAGTTTCACTTTAGAAATATGGGATATATCTTGGATTATATTTCTCATTGCACCAGCTGTAAGAAAATTCTTATCTAGTTACTATGATAATTAAATATAAGCATATATTAGTCAAAAAGCAGATAGGCATTCTTATCAATACCTATCTGCTTTTGTTATATTTACTTATATCTCCAAATAATATTTTTTATTTTAAATAAATACTCTTTCACTGATTCTCTACTCTAATATTATCATTAAATAATATGAAACACTAACATAAGAATACATGCATAATGCTGAAAACTTCATACATTATAACCTTCCTCACTACAATTATGATAGCTTATACTAATGTATTTTTTTATCTAAAGCATTTTGTATTGCTTTTAATATTACTTTACTGCTATTTGTTGCTCCTGATATAGTGTCTACTTTAACTGTCTGTTTTTTAATTACATCATCTATAATCACTTCAGCTTTTTTTCCTCTATCAGTTTTATGATTAATAAGATTAATATTCTCTATCTTATGATTCTTTACTGCCACTTCAACTTCAGCACTTATTACATTAGCATCAAAACTGCCTTTATACTTTCCATCTTGTATATTATTCAAATTAACTTCTTGAATCTGCAATGCTTTTACTGTCTTTTGATACTTTGATATGTTATACAAATAATATCCTCCCCATGCTACAGCAACAGCCACACAAACTGTAATAATAGATTTTATAAGATATGATTTCATAAATAAGTTCACTCCTCATTTTAAATAAAATATTAAATATTATAGAACTCTAATCATAGATTAGATTATTTTTCTTGAGTAAGCACCATTCAGAAAATTGAATATAGTTATAAATTGCTATTAAACTATTTTTATCTTATATTCTGAATTTTCATCTAAATAGAAATCATAAATAATATCTTTTGTAACCAATACTTCATTATCGTATCACTGCATACTTTCACATATTCCCTTACACTGCTATCATTTGTCTTAGATACATCACTATTCTTTAAATAAAAACTCATCTTTTTTTCAATATACCTAAGAAATTCTTTTACCTCTTCAGAAATATTTTCAGTTTTATTTAATGTACCTTTATTACTTATACTCTGAATTGTAACACTACTCATATTCAAGTTTTCACTTACTTCATATGACATTTCCTTCTCCTTAATTTATTTTGCAATAGATTTATATATTAAATTAAAATTATAATCTAGAAACTCTTTTCGAGTTTTATTCATAACTTTATTTATATACTGTTCTTTTTTGTATGACATAATAATATTCCCACATATACTTCCCCATACACTGAACACTGTAGGTAATAATTCTATATCATCTCTAATTATCTTTTCATCCATGCCTTCTTTAAGAAAGCTCATTATAATTTTATTAATTTCTTCTCCTACTTTAAAAATATCATTCAAAATAGGCATTTCATTCATCTGTTCATCTCCAACTTCTATCTGTCCAATAATATCCTCAAAATATCTAGGATAATCTTCTTGAAATTTAGCTATGCTAGAACATACAGAAAAAAACCTATTTTTAAAATCTTTTGCTCCACTTATACTCTTTTCTATTGTTTCTTTAAAGCAATACATACTTCCATAAATAATATAATTATAAATCTCATCCTTACTCTTAAAATAAACATATATTGTAGATTTACTATATCCTGATCTTTTAGCTATCTCATCCATAGTTGTTTTTTCTATGCCTTTTTCACTAAATAATTCTTTAGCACTTTTGATTATATTATCTTTATTAAATTTTATAAGTAATTCTTTTTTACTCTCTTTCATAAATAAAAACCTCTTTTATCGAACTATTGGTACGATTATTATACTACTAGTTTACTTCGAATCCAATTACTTTTTTTATATTTTTTACCAATAAAAAAAACCACACTAATAAGTGCAGTTAAATTAATTAATATGATTATTTAGATTTAACTTTTATTTAAACACAAACACACTTAATCTCCTAGGCAATAAAGATCTGAAAATTAAATACTTTTAAAAGTAAATAACTACGTGTACATTACTTATTTTTCATTCTTAGCTTGTTCTAATTTAGGTATTATATATCTTTCTATGTTTTCTGCTGCTCGTAAATTTTTAAATGAAATATTATTTCGCTTATTTCTTGATTTTAAGTTATTTATATCAAAGCTGACAATATCATTAAATTCATCTTTTGTTATGTTTTTAATATAGAGTGTTTTATTATCATCATTTCCAATTACTACAGTATTAATACCTCTATATTCAAACTTTAATCCATTTAAAACTTGCTGTAATGTCATTTCCTTTAACTTCATGTAATACTCCTTAACATATTAATATTCATTTATATCTTTAAGTTTTATTACAGTTTTTTATTACTTCTAAAATATATAATTTTCAGACCTATAATAAATATAGGTTCTTCCACTATAAATATTCCGTTGCATAATTATTTCGTTAAAACTAACAAAAATAGTTTTTTCAATATATCAATACATATTATATTTTAATGTTCATATTGTACAATCAAACTAATACCTCTATTTAAGAATTTCCCTTACTAAAACAAAAATAAAAACATACTCTCTATTTAAACATATTTCATTAGATAATCGTATATCTTCTACTGAGCTACCTACATATATAAAGAATTTTCCCTTTTCGATAACCCAAGCTTTCTTGTCAGTACTATAAAAAGCAAATGCTCTTTTATCTAATTTTATATTAACCTCTTTAGTCTCTCCTTTTTCAAGAGATATTTTTTCAAATCCTTTAAGTTCAAGTTCAGGTCTATTTACACTTGATACTTCATCTTCTATATAAACTTGTACAGTTTCTTTGCCTTCACACTTACCAGTATTAATTACTTTAAAGCTAATTTCAGCATATATATCCTCATCTTCTTCCTTAACTTTAACTTTTAAATCATCATATTTAAAGCTTGTATACGAAAGTCCATGGCCAAAGCAGAATAACGGCTTAACATCATAAGTTGAAAAATATCTATAACCTACAAATACTCCTTCTCCATAATTCACAGTATCTCCTTTTCCAAAGTCCCCCAGTTTATGAGCAGGACTATCTTCTAATTTTTTAGGGAATGTAACTGTAAGTTTTCCAGATGGATTAACATCACCAAAAATAACTTCTGCAAGAGCTTTTCCACCTTCCATACCATTGTACCAAATCTGTACTACTGTATGTGCATCATCAACCCACTCTGCCATATCTACTGGTGAACCACTTGATATAACTATAACTGTATTCTTATTTACTTTAAGTAGCTCTTGTATAAGTTCATCTTGATTATAAGGAAGCTTCATATCTGCTCTGTCATATCCTTCACTATCAATTCTACGCTTTATTTCTTCATCTTTATTTACACCTAATGCATTATCTTTTAATTGAAGTTCTTCAGCTACATGTTTTAATCCACCAATAAAAATAACAGCATCAGCATTTTCAGCTTCTCTTAAAGCTTCTAAATACAACTCTTCAGATTTTTCTTTATTAGCATCATATCCTTTTACATATTTAACTTCTGTATTTCCACCTAGTCTCATTTTTATACCCAAAAGTGGTGTTATTTCATATAATGATTTTATTTCAGCACTTCCACCACCATTTGAATGAGTTATATTAGCATTCTCACCTAATACAACAAGCTTCTTTATTTCCCTTTCATTTAATGGAAGAAGATCATTATCATTCTTTAAAAGAACAATAGATTCCCTTGCAGTTTCAAGAGTTACATTTCTATGTTCTGGAGCGTTATATTCACCTTTTTTTCTATCATCAGAAAACATATTTAACTTATCCATTAATCTTAAAATTCTTCTTATTTTATTATCTATTACTTCTTCTTTTATTTTGCCTTCCTTTACAGCATTAACTAGTGGCTTTGCATAATAATATTCATCAAAGTTATAAGTTACACTCATTTCAATATCAAGGCCTGCATTGGCTGCTAGCTCAGTATTACTTACAGCACTCCAGTCTGATATTACTATACCTTCAAATCCCCATTCATCTCTTAATATTTCCTGTAATAATCTCTTATTATGAGAACAGTGATATCCCCAGATTTTATTGTAAGCACTCATTATAGATGAAGCATATCCTTCGAAAATCATTTCTTACACCTAGTGGCCCATCAGACATTTTTAGTGGCGGAATATTAAATCTCTTTACCCCATCAGTTCTAAATAACCCTGCACCATGAATCATTGCAGACTTTTCTTCTACGGTTAACTTTAAAATCACTTCTTCTATAATTTCTGAATTCATAATATGCCCCTCTCCATTCTACAGAATATCAACTATTTTAATATGCATGTAAGTTCACAATTTCCACTTAATAATTCTATTTCAGTATCATTTCCATTAATATTGAATGCACCATTATATATACTTTCAATATTAGTTACATTCTTTAATACAAATTTCCATGGTTTATCTTCACCAGAAGCTTTAATTTTTATTATATTTCCATCCTTTAATACGCTTACTGCTAATACTTCTTTTCTCTTCATATTAAGTACTTTAGTATTAGTTTCAACCTTGTCAAGTAATTCATAAGCTAATACTGATACATTTTCTCTATAGTCATAATCAGGTCGTGTACAATCTCCACCTATAGCTATAAGACTATTTTCCTTAACCATCATTGGAATACTTAAATAATCATGATACTCCTTAATATATCTTCCACCTTCATATTTCTTTCCACTTATGAAATTAGTCCACTTTCCTTCTGGAAGATAATATTTTGCCATTCCCTTATCATTAAATATTGGAGCAACTAAAATCGAATCTCCAAGCATATACTGTTTATCTAGATAAGAACACATATCATCATCTGTAAATTCCAATACCATCGATCTCATTACTGGAATACCTATTTTATTAGCTTCATCTGCAGTTTTAAATAAGTATGGCATAATACTGCATTTTAATTTACTAAAGAATCTAACTACTTCTGAAGCATCTTCATCATAAGCCCATGGAACTCTATACGAAGTACTTCCATGTAATCTACTGTGAGAGGATAATAATCCAAATGCCACCCATCTCTTATAAACATCAGCAGTTGAAGTGTTTTCAAAACCACCAATATCATGGCTCCAGAATCCAAATCCAGACATGCAAAGTGATAATCCACCTCTTAAGCTTTCAGCCATTGATTCATAATTTGACTCACAATCTCCACCCCAATGTACAGGGAACTTTTGTCCTCCTGCTGTTGCTGACCTTGCAAATACAACTGCTTCATTTTCACCCTTTATTTCTTTAATAGTATTAAATACTACACTGTTATACAATTCAGTATAATAATTATGCATTTTATAAGGATCTGAACCATTGAAATACTTCACTCCTTCTACTGGAATACGTTCACCAAAATCAGTCTTGAAACAATCTACTCCCATAGCCATTAATTCTTTAAGCTTACTGCTGTACCATTTACATGCTTCTGGATTAGTAAAGTCCACTATTGCCATTCCTGGCTGCCACATATCATACTGCCATACATCACCATTAGTCTTTTTTATAAAATATCCCTTTTCTTTTCCTTCTTGAAATAATATAGACTCTTGAGCTATATATGGATTTATCCATACACATATATTTAAATCCTTTGCTTTAAGTCTTTGAAGCATTCCCTTTGGATCTGGGAATACTCTCTTATCCCACTGAAAATCACACCAATTAAATTCCTTCATCCAAAAGCAATCAAAGTGAAATACTCTAAGAGGAATATCTCTATCTCTCATTCCATTTACAAACTCATTAACTGTCTTTTCATCATAATTAGTAGTAAATGATGTTGAAAGCCACAAACCAAATGACCATGCTGGAGGCATAGCTGGTTTCCCTGTAAGAGAAGTATAATTTTCAATTACTTCTTTCATTGAATTTCCACCAATTATAAAGTAATCTAAGTATTCCCCAGGTACACTGAACTGAACCTTAGTAACTCTTTCTGAACCTATTTCAAAGGATACTTTTTCAGGATGATTTACAAATACTCCATATCCCTTATTAGTTAAATAAAATGGAATACTTTTATATGACTGGTCTGTACTTGTACCACCATCTTCATTCCATATTTCAACGGTTTGCCCATTCTTAACAAAAGGAGTAAACTTTTCTCCAAGTCCATATACAAGTTCACCAACACTAAGTTCTAATTGCTCTCTCATATATGTTTTTTCTGACTGTTCTAAAAATTCTTCCTTTCCAGTCTTAACATATCCCATTCCTCTATATTTACTAGATGTTAATTTTTCATGCCCTCTAAAAAAGCTCATTTCTAAATTTTCTTTATTGAACTCCATTTTTAGATTTCCAGATTGAAATACAACATTTTTATCATCATCATTAATTAATACACCAACATTTTTATTTTGCTGAATCTCAAATTCAGGCGTATTTTCTTTCTGTCCCATATAGTGATATGCCATTACTCTTATTACATTTTCCATAGGCGAAGAAATTTTATATGTTATAACAGGACCTCCAAGTGTACATCCTCTATCGAAAACCTTATCACAAGGTGCATATAAAGTTAAAATATTATTCTCTACACTGACACTATAAATTTCCTGTGGACTAAATACCTGTACTCCTGTCTTATTCAACCAACATCCATTACTAAATCTCATATTAATATGCCCTCCCATATTCCTTAAGTATACTGTCATATTAACATTGATTTATTAATGAGTATTGTTAATTCTTTACTTAAAATTGTCAATTCTTATCTTTTTTCAATAAACTGCTTCTATATTTTCCTGGAGTCATATTATAAGTTCTCTTAAATAACTCAATAAATGATTTTACATTAGCAAATCCATTATTTAGTGCAATTTCTGTTATTGATAAATCAGTATTTATAAGTTCCTTATATGAATAGTACAATCTTATCTTATTTAAATAACTATAAAAAGTTTCACCAGTATTTTTCTTAAAAAATCTTTCAAAATATGTTGGAGCCATTCCAATTTCATATGCTATATCTTTCAAACATAGATTAAGCTCATAATTCTCTTCCATATATGCAATAGCTCTTTTTACATTTTGTATATTCTTTTCATCTTGGATAACAATATTTTCTCTATCTCTTTTAACCTTGCAATTTTCAATTAAAATTTTACATAATTCCATTAATAAAATAGATATCTTTAATTCATATACCTCACCCTTCTCCTTATATTCATCTGCACACTTAACCATAAGCTCTTTTATCTTTTTACTTTCCTCTTCTCTTCCTTCAAGTTCAAAGTAATATGAATCAATCTGCGGATAATACTGCTTCATAAAATCATAGGACAATAGTATAGTTATAGCTTCTATTTCGTTCTTATTATTTGCTTCTGTCTCATGAAGTTCATTACTATTTACAAATAATATTTCACCTTTATGTACAACAAATTCTAAATTATTTATCTTTGCTTTTACTTCTCCAGATATAACAAATACTATTTCTATATTGTTGTGCCAATGCATAGGGTAATGAGTATTTTCTCCCTTAGTATTTCCAAAATAAATCTTTGCAGGTATAAGTGAGTTTATTTCGACTGTTTCCTTATAAAATTTCATATGTATCAATCCTTCTTAGAATTTTATTTCACTAATTTAGATATTTTTATCCAAAAAAATCCATATAGATAAAGTTATTTTAAACTATCTACTCATAGCCATCAACCTGCAAAATTTCATAAGATTTTTTCAACCAAAAATAACCTTAAGCAATTAAACTAATTACCTAAGGTTATTTTCTACATGTATATAATTTTTTGTAGTGACTTATAAATCTATATAATAAACACTTTTTTATAAAAAGTACTTATTTTCTATACCTGTGTGTTTTGAGTAATAATATATTTTATTATTTATACGAGGTGAAAAGATTTATTAATTCTTCTCTTGATTCTTTGCTTACTCTTGATTCATCAAAAAGTCCAAAATATTTTTCTAAATACTGAGTATTATGCTTGTTTTCATTTGTACTCATTTTAATTCCTCACTTTCAATATTATCTACGTTAAGCCTTTAAAGTATTCATATATATCGGCCTATCGCTATCTTAATTTTGTAATACTTGATTATTTAAGGGATTTTTCGTTGTCACTGCTTTTTTAATTTTATTTATCCATAGCACATCCTTAATATATATCTAAATATTTTAATTGACAAGTACTCACTTTTTAGTAAGTAGCTAAAATACTATTTTTAGATATGTAAAAAACTCAATAATACATTTCTGTATTATCAAGTTCTCCAAACTATAAAATATGGGTAAATCTATAATTAGAATCTAATATTTATATCACCACTAGTTAATTGACCTTCTAAGTCAATATTTCCAGAACTTGTTTCTATGTTTAACATATTTGTTTCTTAAAGAATTACAAGAAATAATACCTGAACTGCTTTTTACATTCATTTCATCACCTTTAATCTTATCTCCATCAAAATTTCAACTACCCATTTCAATATTCATCTTATTATAATCTGCATTCTCTATTTCTACATTACCTGATCCACAGTCAATTTTTATCTTATCTGCACTTATAGATTCAATTTTAGAATTCCCACTGCCCATATCCATATTAATTTCATTAATTTTATCTTCTGGCACATATATTCTTATTTTAATTAATTTATGATTTCCAAAATCAAAAAATAAAAATTATATTTACCTTAACTTTGATTTCAATATTTTGAATATTATTCTCTTAATTCATAATATATAGAATTTTAATGCTATATAACTTTATTTAACCTTAAATGTATATCATCTATGAAAAAGTTTTATACATCTTCTAGCTACAATAATAAATTTCTTTCACATGACAACATTTACAAACACTTCTAAATTGTCATTTTATTTACTTTTGCCTTTAAATTATATTATATTAATAATAATTTTGATAATTATTTAACTTTTTATCAAAAATATTTATAATAAGTATTAAAGCAATAATTTTTTATTTTTTTTGGGGGGATTAAAATGTATACTTTTATAGGAGGACTTATTATTTTATTATGTGGCTTTTTATTCTACTCTAAATATATTGAAAAAATATTTGGTGTAGATGAAAATAAAAAGACACCTGCATATGTATATGAAGATGGTGTAGACTATATTCCTATGCCAACATGGAAGCTTCACTTAATACAATTTTTAAATATAGCTGGATTAGGTCCTGTATTTGGTGCTATTCAAGGAGCATTATTCGGACCAGTTGCATTTCTATGGGTAATCTTTGGATGTGTCCTTGGAGGTGCAGTTCACGACTATCTATCAGGAATGATTTCATTAAGACATAATGGTGAAAGTCTTTCTGAAATCCATGGAATGTATTTAGGTAGCATAGTAAAAAAAGTTATGAGAGTAACTACAGTATTTTTCTGTATGATTGTTGGTATTGTATTTATAACAAGTCCAGCAACACTTTTAGCAGCTTTAACTCCAGAACAATTTAATAAAACATTTTGGGTTTTCGCTATAATCGCTTATTATTTCTTAGCTACAATGCTTCCTATTGATGTAATTATCGGAAAACTATATCCTATATTTGGTGCAACACTATTGTTTATGGCTGTTGGTGTAGGTGGTGCAATATTATTCCAAGGATATACTATTCCAGAGGTTTCACTTGCAAATTTACATCCTAACAATGTAGCAATGTGGCCTAATATGTTCGTTACAATTGCATGTGGTGCTGTATCTGGTTACCATGCTACTCAGTCTCCATTAACTGCAAGATGTTTGAAAAATGAGAAGGCTGGAAGAAGCGTATTTTATGGTGCAATGATTGTTGAAGGTGTAGTTGCATTAGTATGGATAGCAGCAGGTTTAGGTTTCTATGGAAGTGAAGCTAATCTTGCAGCTGTAGTTTTAGGAAAAGCAGGTCCATCTGGTGCTGTATTTGAAATAACTAAAGAACTTCTAGGACCAATAGGAAGTGTAATTGCAATATTAGGAATAGTTGTTTGTCCTATAAGTACTGGTGATACTTCATTTAGAAGTGCTAGAATTAATCTTGCTGAAATACTTAACTATCCACAAGATAAGATTAAGAACAGACTTATTATTGCTATTCCATTATTTATAGTTGCAATATTCTTTACCTTTGTTGACTTCCCTATTTTATGGAGATATATGACATGGCTTACACAAGCATTTGCAATGGTTACTTTGTGGGCAGCCTCAGTTTATTTATACAAAAATAAAAAGAACTACTTTGTTGCTATAATTCCTGCAATATTTATGACAATGGTAAGCATAACTTATATTCTTCAAGCAAAAGAAGGATTCCAATTAAACCTTACTATTTCAAATATAATTTCATCTGTTGTTACAGTTGGATGTATAGCTACTTTCGTTATTAATATGAAAGGCTTAAAAAAATCTGAAACAGTATCAAATGACCTAAATACAAATAATATGGCAAACTAGAAATATAATGTAAAAAAGGACTAAAGTATTTTTATTACTTTGGTCCTTATTATCTTATTTATTTTTTTAATTTCCTATTATGCTATTATTTTCATAAATTCTTTGAAGTTCTTTTCTAACTTCCATCAATTCAAACCCTAGTTAATGATTTTTTATATAGCTTTCTCCTTCCACCAGTAAATTCAATACCATCATCAAAATGTATCCAACCAGTTTTCTCATAATAATTTTCTAAGTCGGTGTAAAGATATAATTCTTTATAGCCCTTGTTTCTAGTATAATTGATTAAAAACTTCTGCAAACTCGTCCTATATTTTGATTCCTAAACTTATCTTTAACTGCTAAGGCAGAAAGCCATGGAAATAAATCCTGTCTGCTTAGTAAATCGCCTCTCCATAAACCTACTGTTCCAGCAAATTTATTATCTTTTATTGCAACAAATGTTACAGGTATTTTATCTTTCTCCAAACTATGTTTAACTATACTCTCCCAGAAATCATAGTTATCTTCATACCCGAATTCCTTACAGATTAATTGTATTACATCTTCTATATATTCCTTATGTTCACCTAAATGTTCTATAACCAGCATGTTGCCCCTCTTCTTTTCTTATAAAAACTTTTTTAGTTATTATTTTTTAACTGATTTCTTTCATTTAATCTATGTCTATTGCCATATTCACTTCTTGCCTTATCTACCACTTTTAATATAAATTCTGTCTTTGCTTCTGTATATCCATCTCTATTATGTTCAAACTCTTTCCATATACTTAGCTTTAGCTCTCCATATTTCTCTGCTGTTTCAGGATGATCTATTAAATAATCTCTAAAATATAACTCATTCCAATCTTCCTTGTATCTCACATGTAAGTGATATACTTTTTCTGCAAATCCCATTTTAGTGTATCCTTTATTATAAACTTGTCTAAATTCTGGTTCTTTACTTGAATGCATCAACAACCATCCCATTGAAATCAATTTATCTTTAATTTCTTCAACATTGCTGTCTTTTGAAATTTCCATAAGTATATCAACTGTTGGCTTGGCCATAAGATTTTCCACTGATGTACTTCCTATATGATTTATCCTTAGAATAATATTAGAGAAATTTTCAAGAAGACTGGCTTTTTCCTCTTCATACCAGTTCTTATATTCTGGATTATGTTCCTTTAATATAATAGGAAACAACTGCCATAACTATTCTAATGTCATTTCATTTAATTCTTTCATTTATATATGCCCCATTTCTCAAATCATCTTATATATGTGTTAATAACATTATTATCTTATTTCTTTCAATATTCTCATCATGAAAAAAGTACAGATACAGAATATAACTGGAAATATAATAAGCTCACCATAACTTATCTCAATAGCATGCAATTTCATAGAAATAGCCATAGCACTTACTGCTGCTGCCATTGTAACAGCTTTAACGACCAAAACAATTGAAAATAGATATCCCATTTGTTTTTCCTTTCTCAAAAGATATCCAGTAACAAAACATGCAGGTACAACAACTCCCAAATCAAGGGTCTGAATAGACAATGTTGAGTAGTGTTCTAATCCAAAAGGCGCACTATTATTTATAATAGCTGGTGCAATTCTTCCAAGCCACATTAACCCAATAACTACACCAGTAATCCATAAAAATCTGCTTAATCCCTTACGTGGAAACTCACCTGTAAATTCATCCTTTAAGTTATATCTATTTAACTCACAAATACAAAGTATAAAATCATAAAAGGATAATGTCATAATAGCAATGTACACTAAATAAAAGCCATTAAAAAATGTTAGAAAAGAATAAGAAGCATAAGTATATAGGATATACCCAATTGTTCCAGTTAAAAGGAATATTCCTTTCTTATTATCTTTCATAATAAGAAACAATGAAATTATAGCCATAGGAATTCCAATTACTAATGTAATTGTATCTTGCGCAATAGCCTGAGTCGCCATAGATACAGAATCTCTTGCATATATTCCTTTTTGATATAGTTCAACCTCTTCACCGAATGCTGTAATAACATTAGGATAAACATGTACTTCATTACTAAATACACCTTTCACAGATGCTATAAAACTTAAAATTATTACAATCACAGATATAATATAAATTAATTTCTTATTTTTCATTAGTTCTAACCTCTCAATATTACCTTTTATTTGCAATTATACCATTTTTACATTAATATTTCTATTACTCTATCCAAATAAATAACAGCCTTCACAATAACTTTTATTACTGTAAAAGCTGTTATAACTATGTACTCTTATTTATTCATGGATTTCTAAAGGAAGTCCATCTGGATCTGAAAAGAAAGTCATTTTTTTATCTGTAAACTCATCTATTCTAATAGGCTCTGTTTCTATTCCAAGTTCATTTAATATTTTAACAGTTTCCTCTACACTATCTACCTTAAAAGCTAGATGCCTTAAACCTAAAGCTTCTGGATAGCTTGGACGTTCTGGTCTATCTTTAATAATAAACAGTTCAATTTCACATCCTGCTAAAAAAAGATCTATTTTATAATCATCTCTATTTTCTCTGTAATTTTCACGAATAACTTCAGCACCAAGCAAATCTACATAGAAGTGTTTTGATTTTTCATAATTACTTCCTATTATAGCTATATGATGAATACCTTTAAAATTCAATTTTGTCCACTCTCCTACCTTAATATATCTAACCCCTATGTATATTGAATATCCAAACCTAAAACATACTTGCCATTATAAATATATATGAGAATTTACGCAATATTATTTGCAAAATAATAAGCATAAGATTTGCAATTATCGTTTTGATAATTAACTTTCTTATGCTTTGGCTTTAACATTGATTTTCTTTTCTTATTTTCAAATACTCCAGAACCTCTTCTTTGTTCTTTAAATAATTCTGCTCTATCACTTTGTGATACTCCAGTTAATGATGAAACATATCCACCTTTTATAACTTTGCTTTTATTTTTCTTCTTCTTCTTTTCTTCTACTTTGTAAGTTCTATTTTTACTCATAATACTCACCTCATACTTGTTTGTTAATTCATAATACACCTTGTATAATAAGATTTCAATATGAAAAATATGCTTTTATAGTTATAAATAATAAATTTACATATAAAAAGACCATTGCCATTTTGGGCAACAGTCTTTTATTTAAATATCATCTGTTTTTATACTGTGGCAAATTCCTTTTCTTTAACAGAACTTGAAAGTTTTCTTCCCATCATAACTCCCATAGCTGAAGCCATCATTAATCCTCTTGTCCATCCGCTTGAATCTCCTAAGCAGTGAAGACCTTTGATGTTTGTTTCAAAGTTTTCATCTAATATAATCTTATTGCTATAGAATTTAACTTCTGGTCCATAAAGTAAAGTTTCAGGACTTGCAAAGCCTGGTACTACTACATCCATAGCTTGTATGAAATTTATAATGTTAGTCATAGTTCTATAAGGTATTGCTGCTGTAATATCTCCTGCTACAGCATCTACTAAAGTATGTTTTGTATTTGATTGTATTAATTCTTTTTCCCAAGTTCTTTTTCCATCAAGAATATCACCGAATCTTTGCACTAATATACTTCCGTTACCAAGCATGTTTACTAATTCAGCGACCTTTCTACCATATTCAATTGGTTCATTGAATGGTTTTGAGAAGTTATGTGAGCTTAATATAGCAAGGTTAGTATTATTTGATTTCTTTTCCTTATATGAATGTCCATTTACAACTGCAAGGTTATTATCATAGTTTTCTTGACTTACAAATCCACCTGGATTTTGGCAGAATGTTCTTACTTGATCCTTAAATGGAGCTGGATGACCTATAAGCTTTGATTCATAAAGGACCTTATTAACACTTTCCATAATTTCATTTCTAAGCTCTACTCTTACTCCAATATCTACAGTTCCTGCTCTATGGTCTATATCATGTGCAACACACATATCTTTAAGCCAGTCTGCTCCTTTTCTACCTGTAGCCACTACTACCTTTTCACTTTCAACTCTTTCATCTTTAGATTTAGTCATTGAATCTGAAAGAAGTACTCCTTTGATTGTACCATCTTCTATTATAAGATCTTTAACTACAGTTTCACATCTTAACTCAACACCAGAATCTATTAAATGATTTTGAAGCTTTAAATATAGTTCATGAGCTTTTTCTGTTCCTAAATGTCTTATTGGACAGTCAACTAATTTCAAGCCTGCCTGTATTGCTTTTTTTCTTATATCTTTTACTGCTTCATTGTTGCCTATACCTTCAACATGTGTATCAGCACCAAATTCTAAGTAAATTGAATCAGTATAATCTATATATTCTTGTGCTACATCAGCGCCAACCAACTCTGGAAGATCTCCTCCAACTTCGTAGCTAAGTGATAATTTTCCATCTGAAAATGCTCCTGCACCTGAAACCCCGGAAGTTATATTACAGTAAGGCTTACAAGAAACACATTTCTTTAATTTATTTTTAGGACATTGTCTTTTATCTACACTTCTGCCCTCTTCAATTAAAAGAATTTCTGCTTCTGGTTTATGTTTCTTTAGCTCGTAAGCTGTAAATATTCCAGCTGGACCTGCACCTACTATTATTAAATCATACTTCATAATATACATCTCCCTTTGTTTACCAATGATAAAACTTTCGCAAGCACTTATAGTATGAGCAATTTACGGTAGCTCAGTAGAAACATCCTCCCCATATTGCAAGACTTATATAAGTGAATAATAAAGCGTTTTTCTTTTTAATCATTCTATTTTCAAAATCATTTTATCCTATATTTTAGAAAAAATCAACAACTTTTTTAAATTTTCGCCTATTTTCACGAACATTGCTTTATTTTTTATATACTTTTATTAATATTTTTCACATAATATTATTGAATGACGATAATTTTCCCTTTTGTATGGTTTAATAATTTAAAAATACTTATTTTTTATCTTACTATTTTGGAATTTTATGTTAATATAAATGTATATAAAACAAAAATTAGAATTAATAAAATAATATATTCCAAAGAATAATGCCTCTTACAGTAAAATTATCAATAACAAATTTAACAATTCAGTACTCACATTATCATCTAACCTTCTAGAAAATCTTATTGATACTAAATCTAATATTATTAAATCTAATATTAATTTAAAATAAATATTAAAATTAAAGGAGGATTAATATATGATTCCCATAAAAAAATCATTTAATATGAAACCATTAGTTTTACTTTTCTCAATATGCTTTATTTTTAGGCTTATAGAAACATTTATAATACGAACTGACCAAACAATCATACAAGAGAACTTCATTCATAAAATCTTAGGTATTCTAATACTTGCATTTGGATTAAAATATTATTCCTTTAGCTGGAATTCTATAGGCTTTAAAAGGAAATCATTATTCCATGGATTTCTTTTAGGAATGATATTAGGACTTATTACCTTCTCTATTTCATATTTCATTGAAATAATAATTTTAAAAATTAATAATACAAATATATGGTTGGAATTCTATAGTAGTGGATTTTCCATAACTGGGTCTACTGTAAAAAATACTTCTTTATTTCTAATTACTCTCCCTATAGTATTTAACTTAATAAATTCTCTAATGGAAGAAGGCATATTTAGAGGATTATTTTTAAAGCTATGCCTAAAAAAATACTCTTTTGCTGTAAGCAATTTAATACAAAGTGCTTTTTTCGGACTTTGGCATATAGTTATGACTATAAGAAGTTATTTAGACGGTGATATGAGCTTAAATGCTGCTCTTTTCATGGGAATAGGATATATAATGCTATCATTTATAGTAGGAATAAAACTCGGTCTTTTAGTTAAATATACTGGTGCCCTATGGACTGGTTTCTTCTTTCATACATTCAATAATTCAATAATAAATCTTCTTCATGTAATAACTCCAATACAAACTGATAGCCTGCAAATTGTAAGGGTTATGTTTGCACAGTTCTTATCTTTATTCATTGTATGGATTTATGGAGTATTTAAAAATAAAAGTTCTAAATTTTCATTTACTTCTAAAGAAATACAAAATATAGATTAAAATTACATTCTACTAAACTTCACAGAATTTTCTTATATAAAAAAGCTGGATAAATGGTCAATGTATCTTATACACATCCAATTTATCCAGCTAATAACTTTTTACTATATTATAATCAACACATAAATTTAATTAGCAATAATATTATTCTTACTTTCTATTATTTTCAATCCACTTAACAGCATAATCAACAATATCTCTCTGTCTCATAAACTTTACTACTGCATTCCCTATATCAACCTCATTAACATTATATTCCTTCTCAAAATCTGCTCCAATTTCAATAAAATCTTCTCCATCTACAGCAAGAGTTTCATAAGATATCCATTTTCTCACTCCATTAACCATTACAGCACTACTTTCTTTAATGTTATGTTTCCCTGGATATTCTGCTTTTGCATCAGCTAAATGTATAGATGTATTCTTATCATATCCAACTCCAATTAAAAGAACGTATCCATCCAATTTATACAGCCTATCTATAGGAGAATCTTCACCAAATATATTGCATAAATCATGATTTTCAGTTAAATAATCTGCATATTTCCCCAATGCTGCAACTGATCTTGCTGGATGGTCACTTCTTTTTGTACCAGGCCATTTTCTAAACATTTCTGCAACAACCCCCATAGTATTTGTTGGAGTAATATCTTTATTGTATGCTGGCCAATTATCTCTTATAATCTGCCACCATTCTTTAGGTTCTTCCCAATGGACACCAGTCTCTGGGTCTAGGTTCTTCCAACTTTGAGCAGGCATCATTATAGTCCCCTCTTTTCCTACGCATTCTATAAGTGCTTCAATTACAATCTGCGGTCCTCCACAAACAAAACCTAAACTGCTTAATGATGTATGAACCATTATAGATTGTCCTTCTTTTAATCCTACTTTTTTAAATCCTTTAATTAAGTCTTCTTTTAATACTATCTGTCTTTCTTTTTCTATATTAACCATAATTCATCCTCCCATAGATATTAATAATTAAATTAATCTAGATTTTTTAAAGACTTAACACTGTCTCTTATAACAAGTTTAACTGGTAGTACTATATTATTTTCTTCAATATCTCCATTTATAAGTTCAGTTAATAATTTCATAGCCTTTTCTGCTCTTAATCCAACATCCTGCTTTATAGTTGTAAGAGCTGGCCTTACTATTGTAGCTTCATGTATATCATCAAATCCCACTATGGATATATCTTCTGGAATGTTGTATCCATTATCCATAAGATAATTCATAAGCTCTATTGCATAAGCATCTGAAGCACAAAAAATAGCAGTAAATGATCTTAATTTTTCTGTAATTTTCTTATAATGTAAAAAACGCTGCTCCTTCATCATTGGGATAATTTCTAAGTTTATATTATATTTTTCAACATTATTATCTTTAAAAGCTTGTTTCAACCCAATATACCTGTTATGATCCATACACATATCATTATCAGAAACATACATCACCCTTTTATGACCTTTCTTAATTAAGTATTGCCCCATAATATAACCGCCTATAAAATCATCAATTCCTATATTAGCGCACTTCTCCTTTGGCTCAAAAAAACCATCCATAACAACAAATGGAACATGTATTCTTTTTCTTAGATTATCGTATTCTTGAGCACAAAAGCCTATTAAAATAAGTCCTGCCATATTCCACATTGAAGCATATTTTACTACTTCATTTATATTTCTAGTTTTCTTTATCATCATAAAATAATTATTTTTTTCTACTTCATGCTCAAGTTTATCTATTAATGATGAAACAAAAGGATCCTGCATTACACTTCCTTCATATTTGTCATGGTCAGATATGATAACACATACTATTTGGGAACTGTTTTGTGCTAAAAGAACCGCAGCCATATTAGGTATATAATTCCTCTCTTCTAGCTTCTTTTGAACTCTTTCAATTGTTTTATCAGATATTTTTTTAGTTTTACCATTTATCACATTAGATACAGTTGCGGTGCTTACCCCTAGTTCTTCTGCTATATCAATTATCCTAACTCTATTTTTCCGTTCTTCCTCCAATTTATCACTCCTCCATTAAAATACTTCCAAAAAATGTATCTTTAATTTGATATTAACACACGCCTAATATAAATTCAAAGGTTAATCGCATAACCTTCATGTACTTTTTCTCGCATAGAATTCTTCTTTGTAATTATGTATCTCTGCTACCCTTAGAAATTGTTCTTAGTTTTTTATTAAATATAATTTTCTAGAAAATAAAAAATACAGTATACAAAAATATACTGTATTCTTTATTATTAACCATATATAAATTTCTTATTAACCTCCAAATATAGGCTGAATATTATTTCTATTAGATATTTCAGAAAAACCTATAAACGCAAATATATTAGCAATAATTCCATAAAAATTTCCTCGTCCAGCTAATATTTCTCCATTTAGAAAACTACTGTAACTGGTCTCAGCATCAATACTATTAATTACAATCTCCAAACGTTTTACTGCAATCTGCCATATTATTGTTCTAGAAACCAAATATAAAAATTGCGAATTTATTGCTGTTATATCTGGATTAGGAATTTCAGATTCTTTCATTTCTTTATTATATTTACTTTCAATAACAACCATACTCTCAATTGATGCTTTAAAAAATAAATAATCAGCATAAAATCTTATAATCATAGTATTCTTCTGAGCATTTAACAAAGCTAATATGTGATTTTTATTATTATCATTTGAAAAAGAAAGGCCACCGACATCCCTACTTAAGAATTCATTTGCTCCTTGATAAAAATATAAATAAGTAACAATATTTAATATAGAACCTGTAATTATAAATAAATTAGGCATAAGAGAAAATTTAAATTTACCGTATGCTTTGCGAATTTGCAAAGTTTTATACCTAATAATATTTATCATAGTTAAATATATATACACCCAAACACCTAATATTGAATACTTAATCAGCAATCTATCACTTTTAAAACCATTTCTTTGGCTTCCATTTTCGGTCATAACATCACTAATTGCCGTAATTACTGCAAAATAATACATCAAATCTGCATATACAAGTAATCAAACTGTATTCACTTGAAAATATATCAGATTTAGTTCATCAATATCATCTTTAGAAATATTACTAAAATCAAAGCTACATTCTTTCTTCCTTTTCTTATGTTTATGTGACACTGATTTTTCCCCTTTTTAGAATATATACTTTTAATATATTACTTTATATATGTACATGTTAAAATTAAATTTTATATACGGAAATAACTCACTTATTTTATTAATGCTATTAACTGACCATTGTATTTTTAGTTATTACTTGGGTTAAAATCTAAAACTTTATAAAAATAAAAAGACCATTTAACATCTTAATATTAAATGATCTTTTCTAACTATTTAGCTTCTTTTCTATGATACCAGAATATAGATATTATTGCGCATATACCCATTAAATATGGATAATATAAATATTTCATAATAGCGAATGGTGAAATCGCTGCAATACCAGCTGCTGAAATAAGCTGTGCACCATATGGAATAAGACCTTGGAATACGCACGAGAACATATCCATAATCCCTGCAACTCTCTTAGGTTCTAAATCAAACTCATCTGAAATATCCTTTGCTATAGGTCCTACTGTTACTATTGCTATAGTATTATTTGCTGTACATACATCAACAAAGCTTACAAGAGCACCAATACCAAGTTCTGCATTTCTCTTATTTTTAAATTTTTTAAATCCTTTATGTAATATAAATTCTATACCACCATTTTCTTTTATAAGTGATATAGTTCCAGCCATTAATAATGTAACAACAATTAATTCACTCATTCCCGAAATACCATTTGCCATGGATTGACATAAGCTTATTATATCAAATGCTCCATAGTATAAGCCTATTCCTCCTGCCAAAATTATTCCTAAAAGAAGTATTACCACAACATTCATTCCACATAATGCTGCAATAATTACAACTAAATAAGGAATTATTTTTATGAGACTAAAATCCAGCTGTTCCATAACTACAGTTCCTGAATTTAAAGTAATAGCCCAAAATATTATTGTTGTTAGAATTGCTGCTGGAAGAACTATTCTAAAATTCATTTTGAACTTGTCCTTCATATCACAGCCTTGAGTTCTTGTTGCTGCAATTGTCGTATCTGAAATAATTGATAAGTTATCTCCAAACATTGCACCACCTACAACTGCTCCTACTACAATTGGTAAAAGAACTCCTGTCTTTTCTGCAACTGCTACTGCAATAGGTACTAGCGCAACTATTGTTCCTACAGATGTACCAACAGATAATGCAATAAAACATGCTATTAAAAATAATCCTACAACAAGCAATCCACTTGGAAGTACAGATAAGCCAAGATTTACTGTTGAATCAACAGCACCCATATCTTTTGCTACTTGAGCAAATGCTCCTGCTAAAATAAATATTAATACCATTAAAATAACATTATTATCACCTGCTCCAGTACAGAATATATCTAACTTTTCATTTAATGATTTATTTTTATTCATTATAAGCGCAGTAATTGCTGCTGCTGAAAAAGGTATTATAACAGATACTGCATACATGTCGCCGGCTATTGCTGAAGTACCTATGTATACAATTAAAAACACAAGTAATGGAAGCAATGCCTTTAAACTTCCTTGTTTTTTCATTAATCTTCTCCTCTTTTTATTTATTGTTCAAATTTACAATTTATATTATCGCATAAATTTAATATTTTTTCACAAAAACATAAAAAAATCCAAATATTTTTTCACTAAAATTCCATTTATTATAAATAATTATAATGTTTATTATAAATTTTTATATTTATAATATTTTAATAAGTAAAATTACTCAGAAAAAAAGCTCCACACATGTGAAGCTTTTTTTGTATTTATAAACCTTATTTATTTTTTAATATTTCACCAATATCTTCGTGAGTAAATTCGTATTTCTTGTTACAGAAATTACATACTATTTCTTCTGTTTTTCCATCATCATATAATTCTTGAAGATCATCTTTACCTATTGATATTAATGCTTTTTCTACTCTTTCTCTTGAGCAATCACATCTATATGCAGGCTCTACAGATTCTAATATTTTTAAATCCATTCCTTCGAATATGTATTCTAATATTTCTTCTATAGTTTTTCCTTCACTTATTAATGTAGTTATTGGTGGTATTTCTTGAAGTCTATAAGTAATAGCATCTGCAAGAAGTTCATCTGCACCTGGAAGCATTTGAATTATAAATCCTCCTGCTGCTTTTATAGATAAATCTCTATCTACTAAAACTCCTAATGCTACAGCTGATGGAGTTTGTTCTGAAACTGTGAAGTAATAAGCAAAATCTTCTGCAATTTCACCAGTTTGAATTTTTACCTGTCCTACATATGGATCTCTTAATCCTAAATCCTTTATAACATAAAGCATACCATCTGTACCAACAGCTCCGCCTACATCTAATTTTCCCTTTTCATTTAATGGTCTATCTATGTATGGATTTCCTATAACACCTTTAACAATACCATTTTCATGAGCAGTTACTGTTATTCCATTAATTTCTCCGCCACCATTTATCTTTAATGTAAGAACTTCTTTTTCACTTTTTAATGTAGTACCCATTAAAGCTCCAGCTGTAAGCATTCTTCCAAATGCAGCTGATGCTACTGGAGTAGTATCATGAAGTTTAGCTCCTTCATTTACTAAATTAGTAGTAATGCCTGCTATAATTCTAACCATATCATTTTTAGCTGTCGCTCTTACTATCTTATCTTGCATGTATATCATCTCCTAATAATAATTTCATGTTAATATAACTAATTATAAATAATATAATGTATTTTACAACAATAATTATATTATTTAGCAATCATTCATTTTAAATGATTATTTCTTTACAATATATAAAATTCTTTCCGTATCTTCTTTTACTTTGTCATCAGTATATCCTGCAAATTTGCCTAAAAGCTTAAACCCACATTCTTCTAAAGCTTGTTCTATATTTTCCTCTGTATATGCTCTTTCAAAGTGTTCTTCTTCAAATCTTTCATATAAGCCATTATTTTGCTTTACAAAAAACGTAAGGAACATATTTAGTATTTCATCTTCAAAGGTATTTTCCCAAGTATAAAAAATATCTTCTGTACTATATGTATAGATATTATTTCCCATAACTTCTGAAAGTTTATAATATGAGTTAATATCAAAAATAAATATTCCATCATCTTTTAAATGCTCATTAACCTTTTTGAAGTATGATAATAAATCTTCATCTTCTGTAACATAGTTTGTTGAATCTAAAACTGATGTAATAAGGTCAAACTTTCTGTTTAAGCTTAATTCACACATATCTTGACATATAACCTTAGCTTTAACTCTGTGTGCTTTAAATTTTTCAAATGCAATGTTAAGCATATCATCTGATAAGTCTACTGCATAAGTACTCTTGAAATGCTTACATACTTCTATTGCCACATTACCAGTACCACACGCTAAATCTAAGTAATCATCAAAATTTATGTTGTTTTCCTTACATATGTTAATAATTTTTTCTGCAACTTTTTCATAATTTATATCTTCATGAATTAAGTCATCATATATATTTGCAAATTCACCATATGCCATGTACTTTACCACGCCCTTAATATGTACTTTTAATTTGTATTACATTATATATTATATCTTAAACTTAACTTAGTCAAATATTTTAGTATACATTAATAAGAGACAGTGCAAATTACTAGTTTTTATCTTTATCTACTCTTCCTAATATTTCATTGTTTGAAGGCATTTTTAATAGTTTTTTACGCTTTGTCATAAGACCTCCTATTCTTCCTGTTTCTTCTGCTGAAAGACCTCCCCAGCCATCCTTTTTTACTTTATCACTTAATCCAAGCTCTTCTGCTATTTCATATTTCATCTTTTCTCTTACCTTTTCAGCTTCCGTAAGTTCTTTATTTCCTTTTAGCTTAGATTTGATTATCTTTTTTAACGGAGTATTGCTCATATTTAATCACTCTTTCTTTTTGTTAATACACTATCAATTATTTTTATTATTTCCAATTAATAATTTAGTATTCTGAATTTATTTACAGTTGATTTTTTCTTATATTTAGATTAGTTACTTGATATTTCTTAAATATTTATCTATAGTTATTGTATATACTATTACTTGTCATAATGTATCCTATAAAGTTATATGTATAAGTAATAGATGTATTAATAATTAAAATTTTAAGGGGGGGCTATAATAAAATTTTGGGGACACTGCACATTTATATATGCTTAGCTGATTTTTAAATTTATAAAGCAGTATTAATATTTAGAAACACTAAACCTATTTATGTATATGATAATAATAGGTATATGCTCTATAAATCATTAAACAACAGTAATGCATGAAATTAATAGTTATATTGGAGGAATTAAAATGTCAATATTTGAAGGTTCTGGTGTTGCATTAGTGACACCTTTTAATGAAAATGGTGTTAATTTTGAAAGGCTAAGAACTTTATTAGAGTGGCATATTGAACAAGGCACAGATGCGATAATAATCTGTGGAACAACTGGTGAAGCTACTACAATGACAGAAAAAGAAAAGAAGGAAACAATTAAATTTACAGTTGATGTAGTTAATAAAAGAATTCCTGTAATTGCAGGAACAGGTTCTAACAACACTTCTTCTGCCATAGAAATGAGTAAATATGCTGAAAGTGTTGGAGTTGATGGATTACTTGTAATAACTCCATATTATAATAAGACTACACAAAAGGGACTTGTAAAGCATTTTGAAGCTATTAACAATGAAGTAAAAACTCCTATAATACTTTATAATGTACCTTCAAGAACAGGTGTAAATATTAAACCATCTACACTTGTTGAAATTGCTAAATTAAATAACGTTGTAGCAATTAAAGAAGCTAGTGGAGATATAAGCCAAATTGCTGAAATCAAAGCCTTACTTAGAAATTCTATAGATATCTACTCAGGTAATGATGATCAAACAGTTGCTATAATGTCACTTGGTGCAAAAGGAGTTATTTCTGTTTTAGCTAATGTAATTCCAGCAGAAGTTCATAAAATGGCTAAAGACTGCTTAGATGGTAATTTCCAAGATGCTCTTCAAATTCAGCTTGATACTTTAGCTTTATCAAATACTTTATTCATAGAAACAAATCCTATTCCTGTAAAGACAGCTATGAATCTTATGGGAATGGAAGTTGGACCACTAAGACTTCCACTTTGTGAAATGGAAGATAAAAATGAAAATGCATTAAAGGATGTATTAAAAGCAAATAAATTAATGTAAGGTGATATAGATATGATTAGAATAGTTTTAAATGGCTGCGGTGGTAAGATGGGTAAAATGGTTACTGAATGCGCCAAAAATTTTAAAAATGTAGAAATCGTTGCTGGTATCGATAAATTTGGATGCGAATCTTCATACCCAGTATTCAAATCTACAGATGAATTAAATGTTGAATATGATGTCTTATTGGACTTTTCAAGAGCTGATGCTTTAGACGACTTATTAGCATTAACTGAAAAAACTAAAAAGCCACTAGTAATATGCTCAACTGGTTTCTCAGATGAACAAGTAGAATTAATAAAAGAAAAGAGTAAAACTCTTCCTTTATTCAGATCAGGAAACATGTCTGTCGGAATCAATTTAATTAATGCATTACTTAGAAAAGTTGCACCAATACTTTATGGAAATTATGATATTGAAATAATTGAAAAACATCATAATCAAAAAGTAGATGCTCCAAGTGGTACTGCACTATTACTTGCTGATACAATTAAAGATTCTCTTAAAGACGAAACTAAGTATGTTTATGGCAGACAAGGTCATGCTAAGAGAGAAGAAAATGAAATTGGTATCCATGCAGTAAGAGGCGGCGGAATTGTTGGTGACCACGATGTAATCTTTGCTGGAACTGGCGAAGTAATTGAACTTAGCCATAAAGCAATATCTAGAGAAGTATTTGCTGTAGGTGCATTAAAAGCATGTGAATTCATGGGAACAGTAACTAAACCAGGACTATATGATATGGATGATGTTATAAATCTTAATATCTAATTTTAATTAACAAAAATAAGCTTCAATAAGAATCACTACCTTGATTTTTACTTGAAGCTTATTTTTTATTCTCAAAAACTTAGAATTTGTCCTAAAAAACTTATATTAATTCACCAAAAATCCCCTGCTCTAATTTTCATATAACCAAAAAAGACCACAAGCTTATTATACTTGTAGTCTTAAATATTATTATTCTATTCTTAATTTAATAAACTATTTTGTTTTTTCATTAGTAACTTTATCAAAGAAGTAGAATCCTAAGTTAGTTACTCTTAAGCCCTTAACATTACTGTTCATACCTACTGCTTTAGTATAGTAGTAAAGTGGAATTACAGGCATATCTTCCATTAACTGATCTTCTGCTTGATGTAGTAATTCTAATCTCTTATTTGTATCTGTTTCAACTTTTGCTGCATCAACTAAAGCATCAAATTTATCACTTGCATAACCACAGTTATTTTGACCAGATACTTTTTCAAGCATATCAAGGAATGTCATTGGATCTGAGTAATCACCTACCCATCCATCTCTAGCAATTTGGTATTGTTTATTATTTCTAGTTTGTTGGAATACTTTCCATTCTTGACTTTGAAGTTCTACATTAATACCTAAATTATTTTTCCACATATCTTGTATAGCTTGAGCCATATTACCATGTCCCGATTCTGGATTAAATAATAATACTAATGAAGGGAATCCTTGTCCATCTGGATATCCTGCTTCTGCTAATAATTTCTTAGCTTGTTCCACATCACCTTTTGCTGGAAAATATTCTTTTCCTGCAAATTCATTTCCATTTTCATCTTTAATTCCTGTAGAAACGAAAGCTGTTGCTGGTGTTTGTCCACCCTTTGTAACATTTTCAACTATAGATACTCTATCAATTGCTAAGTTTAATGCTTTTCTTACTCTAGCATCACTTAAAGCTTTAGCTGCTTCTGGATTAACATCTTTAGCTTTTTCTGATACATTAACCGAATAGAAATATGTTCCAATTTGTGGATGTATTGTTACTAACCCTTCTTTAACTCCACTTTGAATTTCTGATAATGGAACTAAATCAGTAACATCAAATTGACCAGTTTTTAAGTTTGCCCAAGATGAAGTATCTTGTGTAGCAAATTTAACATTTAATTTATCAAGAGTAACTTGATCCTTATTATAATAATTATCATTCTTTTCTAATGTACAACCATCTTTAATCTTGTAATCAGTTAATTTAAATGCTCCATTAGAAACATAAGTTTTAGGGTCATTTGTCCAGTTAGGATTTCCTTCAACTACACTTTGATCTACTGGGAAGTAGCATGGGAATGCAGTTAAATCTAAGAAATAAGGACATGGTGCAATTAATGTAACTTTTAATGTCTTATCATCTATTGCTTTAACCCCAACTTCATCTTCTTTAGCTTTAATTTCTTCTGGTGTACCTTTAGCTGCATTATATTCTTTTGCACCCTTTAAATACATCATTTGATATGCATATTCTGCTGCAGTTTCTGGATTTAATACTCTTTTCCAAGCATATTCAAAGTCACTTGCTTTTACTGGATTTCCATTTGTCCATTTTGCATCGCTTCTTAAATGGAAAGTATATTCTGTTTTATCTTCAGATAAATCGTAACTTTCTGCTACTGCTGGTTGTGGCTTTCCATTTTCATCTAACTTATAAAGACCATCAAAGCAGTTTGAAATTAATGTACCAGCATCTACAGCTTGGTTTAAGGCTGGGTCCATTGTTTTAGGATCTGCCCCTAAGTTAAAAGTTATTTCTTGAATATTAGCTGTCTTTCCAGCCCCCACGTTTTTTGAAGCCCCACAACCAACTAATGTTGACATTGCTAGTGTAGCTGCCATAACAACTGCACATAGCTTTTTAATTTTACTAGTTTTCATATTTTATTTCCCCCTTTTTATCTATTGAAGCTATTTACATGTGCTTATGTAAAGCTAACAATTTACATATATAATTGATCATATATAAATATATAATCCCCTATTAAACAAATCTTTTAAATCTCATTAATTAATATTAATCAACCTTTAATTCCTGCTTTTATTAGTCAAATAAATGACATGCTACAAAATGTCCAGGTTTTACTTCCTTTAATTCTGGATCTACTTCACCACAGATTGGCTTAGCACATCTACATCTCCCCTTAAATCTACATCCTGGTGGTGGATCTATAGGTGATGGTATATCTCCTTCAAGAACTATTCTTTGATTCTTTTTCGCTTCATCTGGATCTGGTATTGGAACAGCTGATAAAAGTGCCTGTGTATATGGATGAAGTGCTTCACTATATACCTCATTACTTCCACCAAGTTCAACCATTCTTCCTAAGTACATAACTCCAATTTTAGTTGAGATATGTTTAACCATTGAAAGGTCATGAGCAATAAATAAATATGTTAGTCCTAATTCTTCCTGTAACTCTTCAAGCATATTTATAACCTGTGCTTGAATAGATACATCAAGTGCAGAAATAGGTTCATCACAGACTATTAAATCTGGTTCAACTGCTAATGCTCTTGCAATACCAATTCTTTGCCTTTGACCACCTGAAAACTCATGTGGATATCTATTTATATGGTCAGGCATAAGTCCAACCCTTGCTAAAAGACTTTGTATTCTTTTAGTTCTTTCTTCTCCTACAAACAATTTATGAACATCAATTGCTTCACCAATAATATCACCAACTGTCATTCTTGGATCTAGAGAAGCATATGGATCTTGGAAAATCATCTGTAAATTCTTTCTTAATGGAACCATCTGCTTTTCAGAATAATTAGTAATATCTTTTCCTTTAAAAATTATCTTTCCTGAAGTTGGTTCGTACAATTTTAATACTGTTCTTCCTGTTGTAGTCTTCCCACATCCAGATTCACCTACTAATCCTAAAGTTTCACCTTTCTTTAATGTGAATGAAACTTTATCAACTGCTTTAACGTAGCTCTTTTTTCCAAACAGTCCTGATTTTGCAGGGAAGTACTTACAAAGATCTTTAACTTCCAGTATTACATCATTTTCTAACTTTTCTTCATTATTCTTTTGCATTACTTGTCCCTCCCTATAGGTGATTCAACTTTAGGTGCATCTTCATGGCATAACCAACATGCACATTTATGGTTTTCTCCTACTTCAAATTGAGGAGGTTGCTTTTCTATACATATTTTCATTGCATAATCACATCTTGCTGCAAATGGGCATCCAACTGGTGGTTTTAATAAATCTGGTGGTTGTCCTTCTATAGGCTTTAGCTTTTCCTTAATATCAGCCTTTGGATTTGGAACACTAGCAAGTAGTCCCCATGTATAAGGATGTTTTCCTCTATAGAAAATGTCTTCTGTTGTTCCTGTTTCAACGATTATTCCACCGTACATTACATTAATTCTTGTACAAAGATCTGCTACTACCCCTAAATCATGAGTTATAAGAATTATTGATGTATTTAATTTATTCTTTAAATCCTTCATTAAATCAAGTATTTGTGCTTGAATTGTAACATCTAGTGCTGTTGTAGGTTCATCAGCAATAATAAGCTTTGGCTTACAAATAAGACTCATTGCTATCATAGCTCTTTGTCTCATACCTCCTGAAAATTCATGAGGATATTGTTTCATTCTCTTTTCAGGGCTTGGTATTCCTACTAATCCAAGCATTTTTATAGCTTCTTTTCTAGCTTCTTCTTTGCTCATTCCTTTATGTTTAAGTAAAGGTTCCATAAGCTGATCTCCAATAGTGTATACTGGATTTAAAGATGTCATAGGATCTTGGAATATCATTCCGATATCATTTCCTCTGATACTATTCATTTCTGAATCTTTTGCTTTTGAAATATCTTTGCCATCAAAGATTATATCTCCATTGACTATCTTCCCATTACTATCTATAAGTCTCATTATGGACATCATAGTTACACTTTTACCACATCCAGACTCACCAACTATTCCTAAAGCTTCTCCTTGATTTAAATAAAATGATACTCCTCTTACTGAATGTACTTCACCAACATTAGTTTTAAAGGAAGTTTCTAAATTTTTTACTTCTAATATCTTTTCCACAAACTCCAACTCCTATCTTTTGTTCTTAGGATCTAATGCATCACTTAATCCATCACTGAATAAATTGAATGCTAGGATTATTAAACAAATTGCAGCTGCTGGTGGAACTAACTGATATGGATAAGTGTATATAGAATTCATTGCATCATTTGCTAATGTTCCTAGAGAAGCAATTGGTGGTGTAAGTCCTAATCCTATGAAGCTTAAAAATGCTTCTGTAAATACTGCTTCAGGTATTAATAATGTAAGTGTTACCATTATTGAGCCTACACAGTTTGGTATAAGATGCTTTATTAAAATTTTGAAATCTGATACACCTAAAGATTTAGCTGCAAGTACAAATTCTTGTTGTTTTAATTGAAGAACATCTCCTCTTACTATTCTAGCCATGCTAATCCAATAAGAAATTGACAATGCTAAAATTATGGTACCTAGACCACTTCCGCCTTCACCTGGCTTAGAAAGGATAGCCATGAAAATAATTACATATATAGTTAATGGTATAGAAGAAATAATATCTACTAATCTCATTAAGATATTATCTACTGTTCCTCCAAAATATCCTGCAATTCCTCCATAAGCTACACCAATAATTAAATTAATTATTGCTGCAACAACAGCTATAATTAAAGAATATCTAGCTCCAAAGAATACTCTTACAAATATATCTCTTCCAAGTTGGTCTGTTCCAAACCAATGTTCACTTGAAGGCCTTGAATTTGCCATACTTAAATCATTTAAATCATATGTATAAGATGAAAATATAGGCACAAATATTGCTGCAAGTACTATTGCTATAATTACTACAAGTCCTCCTATAGCCATCTTATTGCTCTTAAGTCTGTTCCAAACATCTTTCCAGTAACCAATACTTGGTCTTACTGCTACTTCAACTCTTTTTTCTTCAGCACTTAGAGGCGTAAATTTACTTTTATCTATTGCTAACTTTTCCATTTTACGTTCCTCCTATTTATCTAACTTAATTCTTGGGTCTATTACTACGTATAATAAATCTACAATAAATGCTAATATAACAAGCATTGTACAGTAGAATGCTGTAACTCCAAGAAGCATTGAATAATCTCTATTTGTTACTGATTGTACAAATTCATTACCTAAACCTGGTATTGCAAATATTTTTTCTATAATAAAGCTTCCTGTTAAAATACTTGCTATTAATGGCCCTATATAAGTCACAATAGGAATCATTGAATTTCTAAGTGCATGTTTAAATACTATTTTTCCTCTTCCAAGCCCTTTTGCTTTTGCTGTTCTTATATAATCCGATTTCAATACATCTAGCAATTTATTTCTTGTTAATCTTGTAATAAACGCTGTTGATGCCATAGAAAGAGCAATTACAGGCATAACATAGTTTTCTGGTCCTGAAAGCCCAGTTGCAGGTAATAATCCTAATTGAACAGTTAATACATAAATAAGAACTGCACTGGTTACAAAGCTAGGAATTGTTATTCCCAATGTTACAACAAATATTATTAATGAATCAGCCCACTTTCCTTTTTTCAATGCAGATATTATTCCTAATACCACACCGACAAAAACAGATGTACATACACTAGCTAGTCCAACTTTTGCAGATGCTGGAAACGAAGTTTTTATAGTATCTGTTACACTTCTTCCTGGGAATACCATTGACTCACCAAAATCTGCATGTAAAACATTTTTTAAATACATTGTGTATTGTTCACTAAGCGGTTTATCTATTCCATACTTAGCTTCCATATTTGCTTTTGCTTGAGGCGTTAATTTTTCACTATCAAATGGTCCGCCCGGCATAAGTCTCATTAAGAAAAATGTCAATGTAATTACAACCCATATTGTTAGTACACTTGCTACTAGTCTTTTTCCAATATACCTTATCATATGATTTCTCCCCCAACTACATTTTAATTTTTTTACATTTTTAAACTTTTTATACATATTACACTTTTTACTCTTTTTTGTCAAAATATAGATTTATCAACTCAACTTTTTCGCCTTAATTTTTTTAACAATTTATCAAGCAAATTGATATTTTTTTATAAATAAGATAATTAAAAAGTTTTTACAATCGTTTACATCTATATTTTGCTATCTTTTCTCAAAACACAAATGTATTTTACTCGTATACAACTTTAATATTATATAATCTCTCCATATTTCACTAAATTATATTTGGCTATTTTTTTAATAATTAGCATGAATATTTAATTATTATGATTTTTCATCAACTTTATTCCACCATATCTTATTATTAGATTTATGAATTTATATACTAAAAAAATAAAAAACAAATATTATATTATAGAAATAAAAAAATCTCATGTATCCACGTAATACATGAGATTTTTACAGATATTGTTTTTACTATATAAGAAAATACATTACTTTTATTCTCTTATTCTATGTCCGGTATTTTCAATGCAGCTCCTTATTTCAGAACTTGTTGCAGGGTTATTATATATTACTTCAACACTACCTCTCGCCATATCAACACATACATTGTTTACTCCTTCTATATTTTCAAGGGCATTTTTTATTTGAGTTTTCATATTTGAATTTCCTATTCCATCTACTAAATAATGATCTCTTTCCATACATACTCTTCCTTTCGTAATTAAATTACAAATATAGTATGTTCAAAAAAATTATTTTTTACCCTTTTTGAAGCTCAACTATTTTTCTTATCATTTTCCTCTTTTGAACTTAATAAAAATTTATAATAATTAATTACGCTCTTTCTCTTTTCTTCAGTAAGCTTTGACAAATCAATATCATCTTTGCAACTACAATTATCTAAAACAATTACTTTCCTATTGTCATATTCCTTTAATTTTGCAAAGAAATATGTTGACATAGTACTTGTAAACATACTTATAAAACCTACCCCTGTAAACATAAGCATAATTGCTATTACCCTTCCCATTCTAGTAATCACTATAACATCTCCATATCCTACTGTAGTAACTGTCACTATACTCCACCAAAGAGCATCTTCAAACTTACTTATGCCTTCATTTACATTAACTTCACAGAAATACACTCCTATAGCTCCAAGCAGTGTAATAATAGTAATTATACTCAATGCATATATAAATCCATTGGTAAATAGTATTTCTTTCATATCAGATAACAATCTTATTACATAGGTTATAACCCTTATAAGCTTGAATGCATTTCCATATTTTAATGAGGATATATACATCAAGGGCATTATTGCAATCAAATCAATAATATTATATTTTAAAAATTTCTTTTTATCTTTACAGAATATGAATCTAACAATATAGTCAGCTACAAAGATCCAGTACACCATACAATCTAATGTCCTTATAATTCTAGAATCTCTATTAGATAATCCTGCTGAATATCCAACCATGACTATTATAACTGCTATTATAGACATTATGCCTGCACATACATCATAAATAAATTCTACTTTTTCACTTTTAAAAAACTCTATATCCCTCATAATAAAATATCGCTCCAATTATAAAAATACTTCTCTTATCGATATTATCCAAAATTTTAATATTTACTCATAATTCATTAAAACTTTTGTTTAAACCATATTTTTAACATATAATTTTGTTAAGTATATAGAGATAATCCATAAATTCTTTACAAATATAATTTTATATAAAGTAAAAAGATGATTTCAGCATAAAAGCTTAGAATCATCTTTTTTATCATATTAATATTTATTTTATCAATATATCTTCTAGCTTTCTTTTAGGAACATGATGTACTTTATTTTCATCTCTCCAATATTTTATATCACCATCATCCTTAAGTTCATCTATAATAACTTCTTCTTTAGGATAACCTAATGCAATGACTAATTCTATGTCATATTTATCATCAAGCTTTAAATATTCCTTAAGGCTTTTTCTATTTATATTAGCAATAATACATCCGCCTAATCTCTTTTCAACTGCTCCAAGAAGAATACTTTGAGCCGCAATCCCCTCATCTATAGGTGAAACTGCTCCAAGACTGTTATCTTTAAGCATTATTATATATCCACTTGGTCTTTCCCCATCACAAGGTCCATTCCATTCTTTAAGATATCCTGCCCAGAATAAGTTTTCAAAGACTTTCATATTTTCTTCTTTATCATTAAAAATCATATATCTTAATCCTTGAATATTTCTTCCACTTGGACACAGTCTTGCAATATCTATTAGCTCACATAAAGTTTCTCTAGATATATCCCTATCTCCAAAAAATCTCCTATAGGATCTATTTTTAATTACAAGATCTTTAACCACAAAAATCCCCCTTTTCTAATTAAGTTAAAAAATCAGCTTACATTTTATAAGTTCTATTTAATTTTTTTATTTCCTTTTTCATTCTTTCACTTATATCTTTTGAAAGCTTATTAATTTTTTCATCTTTAGTATATTTATTTATAATTTCACATATACTTGCCATGTATTCATGATGTTTTTTAGATGAACATAAAAATATCTTATCTATATTATCATCATCTCTATCTATCTGCAACTGCAATAACATACTTCCATATTTCTGATCATATTCTACAGCATATTTTTCTTCATTATTTTTATCTTTCATTGGCTCTTTTCTTATTTCATCCAACAATTCATTGAGCTCTGAATTACATTCCATAGAAGCTTTTATAAACTTCTTAGCTAAATTCATAACATCCTTATTATCTGTATATTTTATTATATTTTCACACATACATATTTCTATTTCATTATGATGAATTATCTGCTCTAAGAAGTCCATTCTTACATCACCATTTTTCTTCCAACACTTATTACATTCTTTTAGTGATTCTAAAACTTCAGAATGATTATGTATAAATTCTGCCTTTTTTGAATCTGCTTTTGCAGAAGCATTAATAGATAGTGAAGTAAAAGTAACTATAGTTACGATAATACATAATAGTTTTTGTATAAACTTTTTCATAATATATTAATTCACTCCTTAAATAATAAATCAAATTTATTATTAGAATTACTTTTATGTTTTATACAAAAAGCTAAAATATAATATAGGTAATTTATTTAACTTTACTACAATGTAAATTAATAAATTTATACTTTTCATAAAATCCTTCAGTAAAAAATTTCTGCATAATAAAATCTCAGAAAATATAAAAAGCCATACATCATTATTTTAGTGACATATGACTTTTTACATATATTCATTATTCCATTAAATATACTATAGTCTTCTTTCTTCCAAACTCAATTGTCTCTTCATGGGTGGGAAACCATACATCAATAACATATGTTCCATCTTCTTTGACTTTAACAGCTCCCCCTCTGTCTTCTACATCAAAAATACCATCTGATTTATAGTATTCTAACTCTGGAATATATAATTTGCTTCCAAGTTTTATATTTGATGGTGCTGCAACAACACCTTTTCTTACCTTAGTTCCCATAGCCGTCTGGTTTCCCCAGCTACCTGAACACTCTTCATCACTGCAATATGCTGTAAGTTCCACTTTTATAGGAGTTCCATTTATTTTAGAACTTTCACTAGCTGTATTCTCCTGTACTTCTTGTGACTCTGATGCTTCTTCATTTTTTATATATTCTTTAGAATCATCATTTGTTACAACATTTAAATCAGCTGTTTTCACCATATCACTGCTTATATCATTCATTTCTTTTAACACAACTAATTCTGCTGATTCTTCTTCTACAATAGTATTTTCAATGCTATTTGCATTATTTTCATTTATAGTCTTCGCTTGAACTATTACATATCTGTTCACAAGTATGGTACTACAAATTCCAAGTACCGCACATGCTTCAAATAAATACTGTTTAAAATTTTTCAAAAAACCACTCCTCGTTTACTTTAAGCATAAACATAACCTTATGCTTATTGTTCGTTTGCGATATGGCATGAGGCTATTATACGAGATAGATTTTATCATTTCAAAGTCAGTATTTTCATAATAAATAAAACCATTCTATAATATGAAATATTTATGTAGTAGTCCAAGCAAAATCACCATATTATTTACCTCAAATCCAATAAATTTTCAGCAAATTTGTATTATTTTTTTCTTGAAAAATTCTAAAAATAGTGATTTATTTTTTAAATTATAATTTATCAAAAATATACATTCTAAATATTATTCCTATAATTTATTTAAGCTTTATCTCTGCAAATACAGGATAATGATCTGAGGGATACCTGCCATTTTGATTATACTTTATTATTTCTGCATGAAGTATCTCAAATTCTTCACTTACAAATATATAGTCAATATGTAGCCCTCTTTTTCTCCCCTTAAAATTCCCTCTAGTTCTCTCTCGGTATATTGAAGCATTAAAGTCTTGAACTGCTACCATCTTTTTATCTGTGTATACTCCATTTCTAAAATTCTGTATCAGTTTACTGTTAGGTGTAGCATTAAAATCTCCCATTATTATTAATGGCATTTCTTCTTTTTCCTGCTCCTTTTTTATAACTTCAATAAGCTTTTTTAGTCCATATTCACGTGCTTGAGGTAAAAAGCAGTCCAAATGTGAATTACATACTCGTGCCTTTTTACCTTTCTCAACGTTTATAACAGCTGTAGTACATATTCTAGGATATAGAGAATACCACTTAGAACTACCTATTTTTTCTGGAGTATCAGACAACCAAAATGTCTTATATTCTTCAATTTCATATTGCTTACTTATGAGTATATCATTTCTTTCATCAGATACCTTTTTACTTCTAGGCATTCCCACTATATTATAATTTTCTAATCTATCATAAAGATAATCATGCATTTTTTTAGTTACTTCCTGTACTCCTATACAATCACACTTATAACTCTTTATTAAGTCAACAGCTATATCTTTACGTACATCCCATCTATTATTAAAATCCAAGATAAAATCACATCTTAAATTAAAAGTCATTATTTTCATATTCCCACCACCTTCTCTTCTATATTAATTACTCTGTATATATATTCTTAAAATATACTCTTAATATAATAAAAAATCTACTAAGCATAAAAATATATACTTAACAGATTTATCACAATAATTCTATAACTTTATATTATAAACTCTTTATTGTTTCAATAATATAATTCTGTTCTTCAGCAGTTAATTCTGGATAAACTGGAATTGCAAATGTTCTATAAGATAAATATTCAGCTTCCTTTAAATCTCCTTCTTTATATCCTAAATCCTTATATACTTTTTGTAAATGCATAGGAATTGGATAATAAACACCTGTACTTATTCCTTTTTCTTTTAATTTCTCTACTAACTCTTCTCTATTTTCTGCCTGAACTACAAACATGTTAAATGCACTCTTAGCTTCATTAATTATAACTGGCATAGTAAGCTCAGTATCTTTAAGCATTTCATTATACTTCATAGCATTATTATTTCTCTTTTCAATCCATTCATCAAGATATGGAAGTTTAACGCTAAGTATTGCAGCCTGAATAGCATCTAATCTTGTATTAAATCCAATTAGATAGTTGTAGTACTTTAATGGATTGTATACTGTATCATCATGGCCTTCTGAAGTTTTAACATCTTCTTTTATATTGTTTAAAAGATTATATGCTCTCTGTCCATTTTCACCACTTCCATGTGTTCTAAGAGCTCTAGCTATAACTGCAATATCATCATTATTTGTAGTAATCATACCACCATCACCAGCACAACCTAAATTTTTAGTTGGAAAAAATGAAAAACATGCTACATCTCCAAGTGAACCTGCTTTCTTTCCTTTGTATTCAGAACCTGCTGCCTGAGCTGCATCTTCTATAACAAGTAAATTATGTTTTTTAGCAATTTCATTTATTTCATCCATTTCAGCTGGTTGACCGAATATATGAACTGGCATAATAGCTTTTGTTTTTGAAGTTATTTTTTCTTCTATCTTAGAAGGATCTATATTATATGTATCTCTTCTAATATCTACAAATACTGGTGTCGCACCAACAAAAGATATACTTTCTGCTGTAGCAAAAAAAGTAAATGGAGTTGTTATAACTTCATCCCCCTCACCAATACCACATGCTTTTAATGCTACTACTAATGCATCTGTTCCGTTTCCTACTGATATTGCATGTTTAGCACCTACGTATTTTGCAAATTCTTCTTCAAAATCTGTAACAGCACTTCCCATTATATATTTTGCACTGCTCAAAATTTCTTTTGTAATCTTCTCTACATCTTTTTCTACTGTTTTATATTGAGCTTTTAGGTCAACTAATGGAATATTCATTCGTTTCTATCTCCTTTATATAAAATATCAAATATTTTTAAATTAATAAATTACTATATATAGAATATTCTCCTACCTTAGGTCAGAGTCAAGCAATAAAAATATTCTTTTGTATATTGTTTTACTTATACTTTATATATTTTTACTTATATGCTTTAAACATACATGTTTTTGTGGTTATTGAAATCTGCTTGTTTTTATCAATATAATCCTGAATATATTTAGTAAATTCTTTTTTCTTTTCTCCAACAAGTATAGAAGCTCCTTGAATAGTTGATGCTTTGTATTCCACAATTGGTTTTGGATTATCTACAATGATTTTTCCATCTAATATTTCAACATCTACTTTATTAAAGTATTTTTTTAATATTTCTTTTCCATTTTCAAGTTCAAACCTCGTTGAATATCCATTACTATTAAGACCACTATTAGAATCAAAATCATTTACAAGCTCATTTAACTCTTTCATTGATTCATTGGAATTTGATGTCACATAAAATACACCACCTGGAACTAACACACGTTTTATTTCACTCAATGCTTGTTCCATATTAGGCACTAAATAAATCATATGCTCAGCAATTACTATATCAAATGTATTATCATCATACGGTATATTTTCAGCATTTATTTCTTGAAAATTAAATTTTCTATCTATTGCTTTCAATTTCTGTTTTGCAATTTTCAGCATGTTCTTTGAAAAATCAGAAACAGTAATATCTAAAGTTTCATCTATATCTTCTTTATTCTTTTCCCAAAGTTTTCCTGTTCCACATCCAATTTCTAAAACTCTGCTATTTTTCTTAAAATCAATTTGTTTATAACACCACTTATCCCAATCAATTTTATTTATATTACAACTATGAAGATTTTTTCTTGCATTAAGATTTTTATCATTCTTATATTGCTCTTTAATAGACCTTTCCATTCCTGTAAGCTTAATTATATTTATAAGAGTATTTGCATCAAGAAATCCCTTTTCCTTAGCAGTAACTTCAGCTTTATTAAATACACTTATGATTTCTTCTATATGCTTTTTCTTTTCTTCAAGTGCTTTCTTTTGAATAGCTATCATATTTTCTAAATTTTCTCCACTTTCAAAAAGAACATTTTTTATTTCACTTAAAGAAAGACCAATAAATTTTAAAGTAGTAATCTGCTGAAGCTTTAAAAAATCGTCTTCACAATATAATCTATATCCACTTTCTGTTTTCTCACTTGGTTTTAATAAACCTATCTTGTCATAATGAAGCAGAGTCTTTACCGTAACTCCTGACCTTTTTGCAAATTCACCAATTTTCAATTTACTCACCCCGTAGGTTTATTATATATCAAAATATATAATGAAACAAAAACTAAAAAAAGGGCTTTCGCCCTTCTTATAATAACTTTTTTATAATATTTCTTTTATAACTTTAACAACTTCTTCTGCTACATACTTAGCATCTTCTAACGCAAGTGTACTATATACTGGAAGTGTTATTTCATTTTCATATTGTGCATATGCATTTGGATAATCCTTAATATCATATCCTAAATTCTTATATAGTGTAAGCATTGGAAGTGGCTTATAGTGAACATTTGTAGCTACTCCTCTTTCAGCTAACATTTGAATTGCTTTATTTCTCTTAGCTTCATCAAATCCCTTAACTCTATATAAGTATAAATGATATGAAGTTTCTGTACCATTATCATCTTTAGTAAATGGTATTATAGAGAAATCTTCTTTACTTAAAACTTCATTATAAACTTTGAATATTTCTCTTCTTCTTTCAAGCATTTTTTCATATCTAGTAAGCTGTACGTTACCTATTGCAGCACCTATATCTGTAAGGTTACATTTTAATCCATCATTGATAATATCATATTCCCATGCTCCAGCCTTCATTTTGCTTAATGCATCCTTAGATTGACCGTGCATTGCTGTAAATCTCATATATTGAAGAAGATTTTCATGTCCTCCAAAATGATTATCATTAAATGTAAGTGCTCCACCTTCTCCTGTAGTTAAATTCTTAACTGCATGGAATGAGAATGAATGGAAATCACATTGAGATCCAACTGGTTGACCTTTGTATTTTGCACCAAATGAGTGAGCAGAGTCACAAAGAATTATAATATCTTCTCTTCCTAAATCTTTTAATACCTTCTTTAATGCATCATAATCAAAAGGTACCCCTGCTATATCTACAGGCATTATTGCTCTTGTTTTTGGAGTTATTTTTTCAGCAACCTTATCTATATCCATTTCAAAAGTATCTTTTTTAACATCGACATAAATAGGTTTAATTCCTCTATGAACAGCTACACTTGATGTTGCAGTATAAGTATAAGGAGTAGATATTATTTCATCGCCTTCCTTAAAATCAAATACTTTAAGTACTAATTCCATAGCTGCTGTTGCACTGTTTAATGCTAATGCTTCATTTACTTTGCAGTATTTTCTTATTCCGTCTTCAAACTTAGCAAGTTGAGGACCAGATGTAATCCATCCACTTCTTAATACTTCGCATACTGCTTGAACTTCTTCTTCACTTATGTCTGGTGGTGAAAATGGTATTTTTTTCATTTCATTCTTCCTCTCCTGTATATTAGAATTTCTATTATATTATTATCGTTATAATTATTGATATACTACAATAATAAATGCATGTCAACTAGCATTTCTCAAATCAGGGCTTTATCTATAAATCTGACTGTTCAATTCCAAAATTAAACTTTATAAATGCACATAAAACTATCTTTAAAAATAAAAAATGACCTTGAACTTTTTCTTAATTCAAAGTCATAATTTCTACTTGTGATATTAATCAAACATTAGTTATTGGCTTTCTTTCACCCTTAAAATTATTAATTTTTTTTCTTCTATTTCCAAGCTCCTGTGCAACCTCTTCAATTGTTATTCCCTTTTCAGCCATTAGTACTAACATGTGATATGTAAGGTCACATATTTCATTTATTTGATCTTCCTTATTATCATCTTTACAGCTTACTATAACTTCTGTACATTCTTCCCCAACTTTTTTTAATATTTTATTTACACCTTTTTCAAAAAGATAAGTAGTATATGAACCTTCCTGTTTATTTTCTTTTCTGCTTAAAATCACATTATAAAGCTCTTTAATATTTTCTTCCATACTATGCATTTAGTGCTCTTACAATTATTAATAGTTAAGCACTAATTCCCCCCTTTAAATTTATTTTGAAATCTATAATGTCTTAAATTATATTCCTCGAAATTCATAGTTAAAGTTGCCTATAAAAACAGCTTTTATTTCCTGTGTGGCATGCCGCCCCAACCTGTTCTACTAAAATAAGTATAGTATCATTATCACAATCAATTTTAATATCTTTTATATATTGAAAATGACCTGAAGTAGCACCTTTATTCCAAAGTTCATTTCTGCTTCTGCTATAAAACCATGTTGTGTCACCTTCAAGAGTTTTTCTTAAACTTTCTTCATTCATATAAGCAAGCATAAGAACTTCTTTACTTTCATAATCTTGAACTATTACTGGAACAAGACCATTTCCCTTTTTAAAATCTACTATCTTAACCTTTTGTTCTACATCCATAATTATTTCAGCTATATATTAAGCTTACTCTCCCCCATTTCTTAAAATATTGCTTATGCTTTAATTTATTTAAAGCCTTACTGGGATGTTTTTATTTTTTAGATATTCTTTTACTTCTCCTACTGTAAGCTCTCCATAGTGAAAAAGTGAAGCAGCAAGTGCTGCATCTGCTGTATCCTCCTTAAATACATCATAAAAATCTTCAAGACATCCACATCCACCTGATGCAATTACAGGCACATTTGTAATATTGCTTACTGCTTTTGTAAGTTCTAAATCAAAACCTTTTTTAGTTCCATCTGCATCCATAGAAGTTAATAAGATTTCACCTGCTCCAAGAGATGTAGCTTCTTCTACCCACTTAAGCATATCTATACCTGTATCTTTTCTTCCACCTTCAATTACAACATTCCATCCAGTTCCATCTGGTCTCTTTTTAGCATCAGCTGCAAGTACTATACACTGATTTCCAAAATAATAAGCTCCTTCTTTAATAAGATTTTTATTTAATACAGCTGCAGAATTAAGACTGACCTTATCTGCACCAGCTCTTAAAATCTTTCTTATATCTTCTATTGTCCTAAGACCTCCACCTACTGTGAATGGAATAAATATCTTCTCCGCTACGCTTTTAACTACCTGTTCCATGATATCTCTTTTTTCATGAGTAGCTGTAATATCAAGGAATACAAGTTCATCAGCACCTTGTTTATAATAATATTCTGCAAGAGATGCAGGATCACCAACATCAACAAGACCTTCAAAATTTATTCCCTTTACAACTCTTCCTTCTTTGACATCAAGGCAAGGAATTATTCTCTTCGTATGCACTAAAATTCCCCCTTATAAAATACTTACTGCTTTAATAGCCTCTTCTAATGATAAAGTCTTTGCATATATGGCTTTTCCTGTTATTGCTCCATACAAGCCTATTTTATTTAATTCCTTAATATCATCAATATTACTTATTCCACCTGAAGCTGTAATATCAATATTAACACTTTCCTTTAATTTCTTAAGCATCTCTAAGTTTGGCCCCATAAGTGTTCCATCTTTGCTTATATCAGTAACGATTATATTTTTCACACCTATGCTCTCCATCTTCTTAGCAAAATTAATATAATCTAATTCACTTTTTTCAAGCCATCCTCTTCCACATAGCTTTCCATCCTTACAGTCTATTCCTACTGCAATTTTTTCCTTGTAAGTATTTACTGCTTTTTTTAATAATTCCTCATCTTCAATAGCAACAGTTCCAAGTATTACTCTTGAAACACCATTATCTAAAAGATAGCTTATTGTTTCAAAATTCCTTATTCCTCCACCAAGCTCTACGGGAATATTTAAAGTTTTTGCAAGGTTTATAACTAATTCATGATTCTTATTGCTTCCTTCTTTAGCACCATCTAAATCTACAAGATGTACATACTCAGCTCCTGCCTCTTCAAAAGACTTTGCTGTTTCAAAAATATCATCTGCTACAATTTCTTTTTTACTATAGTCTCCTTGATAAAGTCTTACTGGCTTTCCATCTATAATATCAATAGCTGGTAAAATTATCATTTAATCAACTCCCCAAAATTTTTAAGCATCCTAAGTCCATATTCTCCACTTTTTTCTGGATGGAACTGTGCTCCAATTACATTATTATGGCTTACAAGACCAGGAATCTTATTGTCACCATATTCACTATATGCAATTAAATCTTCATCATTATATGATTGTGCATAATACGAATGGACATAATATACAAACTTTCCTTCTTCAATATTATTAATAATAGAATGTTTTTTATTATACACAAGATTATTCCATCCTATATGAGGAATCTTTATATTATTTTCTTTATCTTCATTCATTTTTACTATGTTTCCTTTTATAAGTCCAAGACCATTCTTCTCAACACCTTCGTAGCTTTTTTCAAATAAAAGCTGCATTCCAAGACATATACCAAGAAGTGGCTTTCCTTTCTGAACTTCTTCCTTAATAACTTTATCAAGGCCTTTTTCCTCTATAGTTTCCATTGCATCTGGAAATGCTCCTACCCCTGGGAGAATTAATCCATCTGCATTTCTTATTTCATTAATATCATCTGAAATCTTATTTTCAATATTAAGATGATTAAGTGCATTGCTGACACTTTTCAAATTTCCCATTCCATAATCAATTATTACTATCATAAAACACCCCAAATCACAGTTAACATGTAACAGTTAGCAGTTCACAGTTTTTTTCAGTTTAAAGTTTGCCTTTAGTTGATGGCAGTCCATTTTCATCACTTACAAATTTAGCTTCTTTAAGTGCTCGTCCAAATGCTTTAAATAATGCTTCTATTTTATGATGGTCATTTTCACCATATAAAACTTTTAAATGCAATGTGATTCCTGCATTGAATGCAAATGCTCTGAAGAATTCCACTACCATTTCTGTAGCCATTTCTCCAACTTTTTCTCTTTTAAATTCGCATTCAAACACCACAAAAGGTCTATTGCTTATATCTAATGATACAAGTGCAAGAGTTTCATCCATAGGTACATAAAAAGTTCCGTATCTATTTATGCCTTTCTTATCTCCTATTGCTTCCTTAAATGCCTGCCCCAGTGTTATTCCTATATCTTCTATAGTGTGATGGTCACATACATTTAAGTCTCCTTCTGCATTGACTTTCAAATCACATCTACTATGAAATGCAAACAAGTCAAGCATATGGTCAAAAAAACCAATGCCTGTGTTTATTTCACTTTTTCCACTTCCATCTAAATTAATAGAAAGTTCTATACTTGTTTCATTAGTTTTTCTTAATTTTTCTGAAACTCTCTTATTCATAGCCGCCCCCAATTATTAATCTTATTATAAATAACTAACACTAAATATTTTTTTTAGTGATTCTATTAGCTTTTTATTTTGTCTTGGTGATCCAACTGTTATTCTGAAGGCGTTACCTTCAAAATTTCTTATGCATATATTGCTGTGTTCTAAACCTTTCAGCAATATTTCTTTATGCTTTGTTCTTCCATATATATAATTAGATTTTGATTCAAAAAATTCTATATGAAGAGCTGCTTCCTTTTGTATATTTTTTAATTCTTCATATAAATAATCTCTCTGCTCCCTAATTATTTTTGCATTTTCTACAGGTTTATCTGGATACTTTAATACTATTTCAGCAGCAAGTTTAGAAAAGCTGCTTATTGTATATGGCACCTTATGATCCCTCAATAATTTTATTCTATCTTCATTTGCAATTAAAAAGCCCATTCTAAGTGCAGCTAATCCCCATGCTTTAGATAAAGTCCTTGTAACAATAAGATTTTTATATTCATTTATACATGAAACTACAGATTCACCATTGAACTCGTAATAAGCTTCGTCTATTATTACTGTCCTATCACTAAATTCTTTTAAAATCTTAATTATTTCTTTTTTACTAACTGCAATACCTGTTGGATTGTTAGGATTTGAGAAAAGTATTAAATCTACCTCTTCTTTCTTACCTAACTCTATAAACTCATCTACATTAAATTTCAAATCTCTACCAATATCATACTTTATTAGATTCCCCTTAAATCTATTTGTAAAGAAATCATACATTATAAAATCAGGTCCTAAAGTTAAAACTTTTTTATCACCAGTCACTATTTCTCCAATAATAATTTCAAGTACTTCATCTGAGCCATTACCTACAATAATATTTTCTGGTTTTGTCTTTGCATATTTGGCATATAGCTTCTTTATTTCACTCATATCATTATAAGGATATCTGTTAAACTCCATTGTATTCAATGCAGTCTTTATCTTCATCTTAATCTTTTCATCTATTTCCATAAATACTTCATTACTATTAAGTTTAATAATATTCTTGGCAGAAGAATTAATATACTCATTATATACGCTCATTTTCCATCCTCACTTTGATAGAATTAGCATGTGCTGTTAATCCTTCTTTTTCTGCCATTACAACAATCTTGCTGCCATTTGTATTTATAGCTTCTTTGGAATAGTAAATGAAAGATGATTTTTTAATAAAACTATCTACAGAAAGTGGCGAAAAGAATCTTGCTGTACCACTTGTAGGAAGTACATGGTTTGTTCCTCCAAAGTAATCTCCTATTGGTTCTGGTGTATATCTTCCTAAAAATACTGATCCTGCATTTCTAACTTGCCCTAAATATTCCATAGGCTCATCAACCATTAACTCTAAATGCTCTGGAGCAATAGTATTTGATATATCTATACATTCTTCAATAGTTTCACAGATTATAGCTTTTCCAAAATTCTTTAATGATTCTCTTATAATTTCTTCTCTCTCAAGGAGCTTAGCCTGCCTGTCTAATTCAACTTCAACTTTTTCATAAAGTTCTTTTGATGTAGTTACAAGTATTGCACTTGCAATCTTATCGTGTTCAGCTTGTGACATTAAATCTGCTGCAACATGCACTGGATTAGACTTTTCATCAGCAACTACAAGTATTTCACTTGGACCTGCAATCATATCTATATCAACTTGTCCAAATACCATCTTCTTAGCTGTAGCTACAAAGATATTACCTGGCCCAACAATTTTATCTACCTTCTTGATTGTTTCTGTTCCATAAGCTAAAGCTGCAACAGCCTGTGCTCCACCAACTTTATATATTTTATCTACTCCTGCTATTTTCGCAGCAACACCTATATATGGATTTATTCCTCCATTTTTATCTGGAGGTGTAACCATAACTATTTCATCAACTCCAGCAACTTTTGCAGGTATTATATTCATAAGTACAGATGATGGATATGCAGCTGTTCCACCTGGAACATATACTCCTACTCTTTCAAGCGGGATAACTCTCTGCCCTAAATAAACACCATTTTCCTTAGTTATTATATATCCATTAGCTTTCTGCTTCTTATGATATTCTTCAATATTTTCCTTTGCTTCCTTTAAAGCATTTATAAATTTCTCTTCTACTTTTTCAAAACATTCATTTAAATCAGCATCAGATACTTCAAAAGATTCTAGACTGACTTTATCAAACTTTTCTGTAAATTCAGCTAAGGCTTTATCCCCTTCATTTTTAACTTTTGTTAAGATTTCACCTACACTTTTAGAAATCTTTTCATCTGCTTCACTCATTCGTTCATTTAAAGCATTAATTAATTTCTGCTTATTGCTTTCATTAATTTCAATTAACTCTAACATTTTAAGCCCCCCAATTATCTAATATTTATCATTTTCATAATTTATTTAAATCAAAAAGATACACACCTGTAAAATTAATATTTAAAGAAAAATAATCAACTAAAGTACATGAACATGCTCTCATTTGAACATCAAATCCAAATAACAAACTAATAATTTATACATAAAAAACACCCCAAATTCTTTACTACTGTAACTCTAAATAAACATTATATTAATTTTCAACTTGTTTTTTTAATAAAAAACAAATATTTTCCTTTACTTATCATTATCAATATTCTTCAAAAATTTGTCAATTATTAATAACTTCTTTAATTCTTCTTATAAATTCCCCAATTTCATTCTGCTTCATTTTAAAACTAGCTTTATTTACTATTAATCTTGCACTTATATCACAAATTCTATCTAAGACAACAAGTCCATTTTCCTTAAGTGTAGTACCTGTTTCCATAATATCAACTATACCATCACAAAGACCCAGAATAGGTGCTAGTTCAACTGACCCTTCAATTTTAATCACTTCAACATCCATATTTTTCTTTTTAAAATATTCCTTAGCTACCTTTGGATACTTACTTCCTATTTTTATATGACCGACTTTTTTAAAAATATCATTTTCAGGTAATGAAGCAACTATAAATCCACATTTACCAACATTAAGATCAAGGACTTCATAACACTTATGCTCACTTTCCATAATTGTGTCTTTTCCTACTACTCCAATATCTGCAACTCCATGTTCCACATAAGTAATAGAATCTGCTGCTTTAACTAAAAAATATCTTATTTCCTCACTTTTATCTTTAAATACTAATTTACGCCCCTTATTTTTAAGTTCTGATGGATCATAACCTGCTTTTTCTAAGATTTCAACTGTGTTTTCCTCTAATCTTCCTTTTGTTAACGCTATGCTTATGCTCATTAACCTTTACCCCATTTCTGATTATTATTTCTACTAAAACTAATCATTCTTGACTATTTTCATTTCATCAATATCATCTTCTGGAAATAGTTCAACTACATATCCTTGATTTCTAATATTCATGCTTTCTCTTATTGCCTTTATTTTATCCTTTTCGTTATAATAAATTTTACATGTCTTTGTGTTAAAGTTTTTCTTTTTATTTACAATAGGAATTACTGAATTTATATCTATTGAAAAACCTATTGAAGGAATATAATTTCCATCCTTCGATTGAATAAGATTATCATATCTTCCTCCTCTTAAAAGAGTATTTCCTAGACCTTCTCCATATCCTCTAAAAATAATTCCTGTATAATAATTAAGCCTTGGTGCCATACCTAAATCAAAAGTAACATTATCCCCATAACCAAGCTTTTCTAACTCATAATATAATGTTTCAAGATATTTTATATTTGATAAAATATTTTCATTAAATGCAAGCTTCTTTGCATCGTTTAATATGGACTTATCCCCAAACATCCATGGAAGCTTATTTAAGAAAACCTTATAATCCTCATCAATATTAAGTTCGCTTAAATAGTCTTCAAGACTCTTTAAATTCTTATCTTCAATAAACTGTGCAATAGTTTCTTTCTGCTCTTTTGTAATATTAAGATCATTTAAAATCTCTTTTAGAAATCCTATATTTCCTATTTCTAATTTAAAATCATCAAGTTCTAATTTTTTTAAGGCTTCAAGTGCCAGTACTAATATTTCTAAATCAGCTTTTTTATCTTCAAGGCCTACAAGTTCTATTCCACAATCAGTAAATTCATTTCTTTTGCCTCCAAAACTTTTATGAACTCTGAAAACATTAGAAATATATCTAAGCTTCAAAGGAAATTCTGCATCTCTAAGCTTTGTCTGTACAACTCTTGCTATTGGAATTGTCATATCAGGTCTTAATACAAGTATCCTTCCCCTATTATCAAAAAACTTGTACATATCCTCTTCATTTAAAGTCTGAAAATTATTATTAAATGTTTCATAAAATTCAACTGTTGGTGTTATTACTTCTTTATACCCCCATGCTTCAAACATACTATCTATATCTCTTTCGATAGCTCTTTTAACCACACATTCATCTAATATTAAATCCCTTGTACCTTCTGGTAGTACATTCTTTTTATGCATTATTACACCGCCTCATACTTATTACTTATTGCTTTTCACGATTTACTGTTATACCGCTTTAACTCACTAAAGTATTTTTTTATTATAATATATTATTTTAATACTTTTGTCAATATTTTCAAGATGTTTTGGTATTATTGTGTCAGAATACAAAAACAATAAAATAAGTGCTATAATAAATTATACTTTGATTTAAAAAATTTATATAAGGAGTTATTTGTTTTGATTACAGAAGAATTACATAATAAAAATATTTCAACAAGCAATTGCAGCACTAGTACTCATACAATTACTTCTGAATCTTTAAGACTAGGGGTATTCCTAGCTGCTGTAGGAGGATTTTTAGATGCTTACACCTTCATATGCAGAGGAGGCGTATTTGCAAATGCTGAAACTGGTAATATGGTTTTGTTAGCAATAGGACTTGCTACTAGAGATATGCATAGAGCATTCATGGCATTTCTTCCCATACTTGCGTTTATGATAGGAGCATTTTTATATTCAAAAATTACAAGCTATAGACCACCTAGTATTGCCTTTGTAAGAGGACATGAAATAATTATTCTTATAATAGAAATTATTGTTCTTATTATTGTAGGTTTTGTTCCCTCTACAGTTGCAAATATATTTGTAACTACAGCTATTTCATTTGTATCATCAGTACAAATGTGCACATTCAGAAAGTTAGCAAATTCAGCATACAACACTACAATGTGCACTGGTAATTTAAGAAGTGCATGTGATGCTGCATATCGTGCTCTTGCAACAAATAATAAAGAAGAGGCTAAAAAAAGCATAAGATATTTCACTATAATACTATGCTTTATAATAGGAGCGGCTTTAGGTGCCTACTTAACTATTGTCATAGGCGTAAAATCTATTTGGATTGCAGCATTGATCTTAATCTTTGCAGTATGTTTATTTACATATGATGAAATAAAATATAATCGTATATAATAACAATTATGTTAAAACATTCAGTTTAAAATCATTTAGATTAATTACTACAAATAAAAAACTTTTCGCAGATTGTTGCGAAAAGTTTTTTATTTATATATTGTGCAACTAATTAAAATGTTACTATTTCCATATTTTCAATTGCTTTTTCAACAAGACCATTAACATCAAGCTTTTCTTCTTGCTTTCTAATTGGTTCAACCTTAGGATTTGTTTTAGGATGTTTTGGTACGAATATTGTACAGCAGTCTTCATAAGGAAGTATTGAAGTTTCATATGTTCCTATTTCTCTTGCTATATCCATAATATCTGTTTTATCCATAGCTATAAGTGGTCTGAATGCTGGTCTGTCTGCACAGTCATCACTTACTATAAGTCCATCCATAGTTTGACTTGCTACTTGGCCTATACTTTCACCAGTAGTTACTGAATCTATATTATACTTATCTGCTAAAGCACATGCTACTCTCATCATGAATCTTCTCATTATTATTGTAAGTTCATCTTCTCTACACTTTTCTATTATTTCCATTTGTATATCTGTAAATGGAACTATATATAGATTTATCTTTTCAGTATATTGAGATAATATTTTAGCTAACTCTTTTACCTTATCCTTAGCACGTTCTGATGTATATGGGTGGCTGTGATAATATACACAGTTTAATTCAACACCTCTTTTAGCCATTAAATATCCTGCTACTGGTGAATCTATACCACCTGAAAGCATAAGCATTGTACTTCCGTTCATTCCATATGGAAGTCCTGCAACTGCTTTTGTTATATCATTATTTGACCATACATATGCATAGTTGTTTCTTATTTCAACATTTATTAATACATCAGGATTCTTAACATCAACAATGATTTCACCTTCATAGTTTGATAATACATATCCTCCTACTTTTCTTGAAACTTCCATAGAGTTTAATTCAAACTTCTTGTTTGCTCTGTTTGTTACAATCTTAAATGTTTCTTTCTTTCCTTCAAATTCATTTACTTTTGAAAGTGCTGCTTTTTCTATTTCATCAAGATCTATTTCAACCTCTTTAACACGGCATACTTCAAGAACTCCAAATACCTTGCTTATTCTTTTTATGCTTTCGTCTATTTCATCAGTCTTTATAAAATATCTTCCACTGTCATGAATAAATTCTGCTTTTATTCCTTCAAGCTTTTTACCTATATTATCTCTTAATCTTCTTTCAAATTTACCTTTATTTAATCCTTTTAAAAATATTTCTGGTGCATATTTAACTAAAATAAGTTCTTTCATTATTTCTTCAGCCTCCTTAAAAATTTTAATCCTTTGTTTAAAACATCTATTGTATAATCAACTTCTTCTAAAGTATTATCATCGGAAAAAGAAAATCTTATGCCTCCGCCTATTTCATCATTGTTAAGCCCTAAAGCCTTAAGAACATAGCTTCCTCCAATTCTTACTCTTTCTTTAGAAGAACATGCTGAACCTGTTGATACATAAATTCCACTTTCCTCTAAGAAGTGAAGTAGAACTTCTCCACGTATTCCTCTAAAAGATACGCTTAATATGTATGGTAAGAATTCATCACTTAAAGGACTGTTTATTCTTACATTATCTATAGATTGTAACTCTTCTATAAACCTTGCCTTTATTTCTTTTACTTTTTCAAAATTCTCTTCCATATTACCACATGATATTTCTGCAGCTTTAGTAAGTCCCATTATACAACCTATATTCTGAGTCCCTGCTCTAAGTCCAAATTCCTGCGAACCACCTTCAATTAATGGTACTAAATTATTATTTTTTCTAACATAAACAAAACCACATCCCTTTGGTCCATGGAACTTATGACCACTTACAGTAAGAAAATCTATATTCATCTTCTGTACATCTATAGGAATTTTTGTATAGCTTTGAACTCCATCAACATGGAATTTTGCTCTATTACTGTTTTCCTTTATTATATGTCCAATCTTTTCTATATCTTGAATTACACCAATTTCATTGTTTACGTGCATTACAGATACAAGTACAGTATCTTTTGTTATTGATTCTTTTAAGTGTTCTAAATCAATTCTGCCATTTTCATCAAGCTTTAAATATGTAACCTTTACACCATTTTCCTCAAGTCTCTTTGTTGTATTTAAAACAGATGCATGTTCAAAAGGTGTTGTAATATAGTGTGATCCTGGCTTTAATATCCCCTTAAGTATAAGGTTATTTCCTTCAGTACCACCTGCATTAAAATATATTTCATTTTCTGAAGCATTTATAGTCTTTGCTAATATTTCTCTGCATTCTCTTAATTTCTTTTCACTTTTAAGGCCTAAATTATGAAGTGATGATGGATTCCCAAAGAATTCTCTCATTCCTGAAGCAACTGCTTCTATAGCTTCTTCGCTCATTTTTGTTGTTGCACTATTATCAAAATAAACTTCCAATTTGCAAACTCTCCCTTATATATGAAATTCATCTAGAATAATCTTAGTATGTTTTCAAAAAATTATATATCATTTTATATTTTATCCATATTAAATATAATTACTCTAAATATAATAATCTATTTATCTAATGGAGAACTTATAATTATAAAATTGATTAAATTTCAAAAAATGCTTAAAATTTATAATTATATTATCCTTATAGAATTACTATGATTTATTATATCAGAAAACAATTATAATTCAATTGATAATTGTATATGACAGTGTATACTTATTATTTCAATAACATTTTATTAAATATGTGTGTACTATAGATTTAAAAAATATTTTCTGTCATTCTGACAATATCATTTAGCACATTAAAAATAAAAGAAGACTTGAATAAATAAGTCTTCTTTATTAATCATTATTAAAATTTAATATGACAGTATCCATTTGGGTTCTTCTCCAGATATTTTTGATGTTCCTCTTCTGCAGGATAATAATTTTCTAAATGTTTTACTTCTGTTACTACTCTATTTTTATAAAAAGTTTCTACTTTTCTCTTGCTCAATATTATTGTACTTAAATCTTCTTTATCTTCATAATAAATTCCTGTTCTATACTGTGTTCCGATATCATTCCCCTGTCTGTTTACTAGAGTTGGATCTATCACTTCCCAAAATTTATCTAGAAGTTTATCAAGGCTTATTTCTTTTGAATTATAGTTAACCATACATACTTCTACAAATTCAGTATCATCTCCACATACATCCTCATATGTTGGATTCTTAATATTACCATTTGCATATCCAACTTCAGTCTTTTCCACACCTTTAATCATAGAAAAGTATTTCTCTATTCCCCAGAAGCATCCACCACCAAAAAATATTCTTTTCATGTATATACCTCACCTCATAATTTATACTTACCTTATTTAATATTGCATTATAATCAGTTTTTTATACTTAATTAACATAGAAAACAATATAAATCCAATTTAAATATATGAATAAAACAAATATTTCTAATCTATTACTATTCAACATAAGTAAAAACTATGACAAGAAAAATCCTCAAAAAACAACTAACTATTTTTCATAATATTTAATAAGTCCTTGAGTTCCTAAATCCCCCATATGATTTTCTTCTAATGCTTCATACATTTTAAGAACTGTATTTAATACTTTCAATTCTATATTTTCATCTTCTGCTTCTTCTTTTGCAATCTTCATATCTTTAATAAAGTGCTTTATATAAAATCCTGGGTCAAAATCCCCTTTAAGCATTCTTGGAGCCATATTAGACATCTGCCAACTTCCAGCTGCACCTTCACTTATACTATTAAGCATAGTTTGTACATCAAGCCCAGCCCCCCTTGCATATGTAATTGCTTCACATACTCCTGAAACTGCACCTGCTATGGCTATTTGATTAGCCATTTTAGTATGTTGTCCATTCCCTGCTTTACCTTCATATATTATTGTTGTTCCCATACATTTTAATACATCATGACATTCATCAAATATTTCCTTATCTCCACCTACCATAATAGATAAAGTACCATTTTTAGCTCCTACATCTCCACCTGAAACTGGTGCATCTATTGCATATATACCTCTTTTCTTTGCTTCTTCATAAATTTCAACTGCTAATTTAGGACTTGTAGTAGTCATATCCATTAAAATACATCCTTTATCAGCACTATTAAGTATTCCATTTTCACCAAAGTATACTTCTCTAACATCCTTAGGATATCCAACTATGGTAATAACAAAATCCTTTCCTGTGGCACATGATCTTATATCATCACACCATAAAGCACCTTCTTTTACTACTTCATCAGCTTTTGACCTTGTACGATTATATACAGATACTTCATATCTCTTTTTCATTAAATTTCTAACCATAGATTGCCCCATTACCCCAGTACCTATAAAACCTATTTTTTTCATTAAGTTCATCTCCTCAATAGCAAATTAATAATCAAATTATATCATAATAATTATACATTTTTTTGAATTTTTATTTATTTCTTCTACTTTTCCCCTGTAAAGTTTTTCTTTTTATTTCCGAAATTATAATTATATACTAATAATTATTAGGAGGGTTTATGAGTAAAATAATTAAAAACACAAAATCAAGCACACCGTTTCTATCCAGTGTAGGTAATAAAATACTAACAATATTTACATTACTTATACTATTAGTAACGATATTTCTATCAACATTTTCTTTCTTTAAATCTAAAAATGGTTTTTTAGATTTATCTAAGGAAAGCCTTTCATCAAGAATAGTTGAGAGTTCTAAATTATTATCAGAAGAAATAAATAATAAAATTCATCAGCTTGATTATATTGCAACCTTAGATACTATACAATCTATGAATTGGGATATTCAATATCCTGAATTGCTTAAACAAGCTGAGTATTGGGGATTTCTTCATATATTTATAATGGATACTAATGGTATATCTTACTATGCTGAAGATAATACTATAAGAGATCAGTCTAAAGAACCATTCTTCGAAATGGTTTCTGGCGATAAAAGAGTATTAACTGAGCCTTATGTAGATGGTTCTAGAAAATTATCTATAACTACTATTACGGCTCCAATGAAAGATGCAAATGGTAATGTTTTTGCAAACATTTGTGGAGTTATAGATTTAAATAAAATTAATTCTACTATACAAAATACAAATGTTGGTAAGAATGGTTATGCATTTATAGCAAATAAAAATGGAAACTTTGTAGCACATAAAGATATGAGTATTGTTTATAACAATGTCTGCTTAAATGATTTATCAAATGAGTATTCAGGTTTAAATGGCTTAAAGCCTATTATGCAAAAAGTTGATTCAAAAGAAACTGGGATTGATACCCTTACTGTAAATAATGAAAAAATGATTATAAGCTATGTTCCAATTGAATCTACACCATGGTCATTATTCCTTGCTATACCTGAGAAAGAGCTTTTAGTTATCAGCAATAGAACATTAATGTTCCAAATTATTATTTCAATATTTGCTGTAGCAGCAGGTATAATATGCTCTATATATATAAGAAATTGGATTTCTAATAAGATTAATGAAATTGCAAAGATGTCTTCTGAACTTTCAGAATGTAATTTATCTTATACATGTGAATCTTCTGGAGATGATGAATTTGCTCAAGCTATAGATTCATTAAATAATTCAATATCTATACTTAAATCAACTGTTACCGAAGTAAGTAATGATAGCACTATTCTTACAGAAAACAATGTTCGCATTGATGAAATGATTCAAGATATATTTACACAAATAAATGAATCAGCTAATTCAATAGAAAGCATCTCTGCAAGTATGGAAGAATCATCTGCTGCATTATTAGAACTTAATGCTGCTTCTGAAGAGGTAATTGGCAATACAACTCATTCAGTAAACGCTGCATCAGAAGGTTTAACTTTAGCAGAAAATATAGAAAAGCATTCTTCAGAAATCTATGATAATGCTATATCTTCTAAAAACAATGTATTAAAGTTATATAATTCATGTAGTACAAATTTAAAAGAATCTATAGAAAAAGTTAAAACTATAGATAACATAACTCAAATGTCAAATTTAATTTTAAATATAGCAGAACAAACAAGTCTTCTTGCTTTAAATGCTGCTATAGAAGCTGCTAGAGCTGGTGAACATGGAAAAGGCTTTGCTGTAGTAGCAGAAGAAGTTAAAAAGCTTGCAGAAGAATGTTCATCTGCTGTAAACAGTATACAAGCTGATTTAAGTGGTGTATTAACTGCTGTTAATGACCTTACTAAATTCTCTAGTGAATTATTAACTATATTTGATACTGATATATTAAAAGATTATGACTCATTAATAAATATTTCAGCTGAGTATAAAAATTCTGGACACTCAGTTAAGGAAATGGTTGATAAATTTACTGAAGCTTCAAACTTTACATTTAAATCAATTAATGAAATGACTACTACAATTTCAACTTTATCAGAAGTTATTTCAAGCGTTGCTGACTCATCAATACAGCTTTCTGAAAATATGTCTGATATAAACCATAAAGGTTCTGTTATTTCAAAAACGTCTAATGAAGCTTCTGAAACTGCCTCAAAGCTTTTAGATTCAGTAGGCAAATTTAACTTATAATATATCCTATATTAAATAAAATGTAGTACCCAATCGTCTTTATATAAAGATGATTGGGTACTATTTTGTTATAAATAATATATATAAAAATATTCCCTTCCTCCCTTTCAACTATTAGCTGGAAATTATTCAATTAAAATGATTAATTCATAATTTTATTAATTATAATTACTATTCTCCCCAAAAACATTTTTTTCTATAATAATCATTTTTTCTTTTTATATAAAGTTTTTTAATTTTTATTCGAATATATATCCATAATAATTTAAATTTAAGTACGCATGGGAGGAAGTATGAAAAAAAGATTTAATATTACAACATCAAGTGTAGGTAATAAGATGCTAATAATTTTCACATCACTAATTTTATTAGTTACGGTCTTATTATCAACATTTTCTTTTTTTAAATCAAAAAAGTCACTTTTGGAAACAACAAAAAGTAATTTATCTTCAAGAATAGTCGAAAGTTCTAGTTTAGTTTCAAAGGAATTTGATATCAAATTCAAGCAGCTTGAATTTATATCTAACTTAGATACAATTCAATCAATGAACTGGGATATTCAATATCCAGAGTTAGTTAAGCAGGCTGAGATATGGGAATTTAAGCATATATTCATAATGGATACAAATGGTATGGCATACTATGCTGAAAATAACACAATAAAAGATCAATCTAAAGAAGATTTTTTTAAAAGTATAACAGGTGATAAAAAAGTAATAACAGAACCTTTCGTTGATAGCTCTAACCATTTATCAATAGTTACTTTAACAGCACCAATCAAAGATTCAACTGGAAAAGTAATTGCTAATATATGTGGTGTTGTGAATTTATATAATATAAATTCTATAATTCAAAATATAAATATTGGTGATAATGGATATGCCTTTATAGCAAATAAAAATGGAAACTTTGTGGCACATAAAGATATGAGTGTTGTTTATAATAATGTTTGGTTGAATGATTTACCAAATGAATATTCAGGCTTAAGTGGTTTAAAACCTATTATACAAAAAATCCAATCAGAAGAAACTGGTGTTGAAACTCTTACTGTAAATAACCAACAAATGATTGTAAGCTATATGCCAATTGAATCTACACCATGGTCATTATTCCTTGTAATGCCTGAAGATGAACTTTTAGAAAGTAATAATAAAACATTACTTTCCCAAATTATTATTTCACTATTTACTTTACTTATGGGAATAATTGCTTCACTATATATTAGAAGATGGATTTCTAATAAGCTTGATCCAATTACAAAAATGTCTTCTGAACTTTCAGAATGTAATCTTTCTTATAAATCTGAATATTCAGGAAATGATGAATTTGCTAAAGTTATAGATTCATTGAACAATTCAGTTTCTGTACTTAAATCAACTGTTGAAGAAGTAAGCGATAATAGTAATATTATTGCTGAAAACAATGCTAATATTTATGAAATGATTCAAGATATATTTGTGCAAATAAATGAATCAGCAAATTCAATAGAAAGTATATCTACAAGTATGCAAGAATCATCTGCGGCATTATTAGAACTTAATGCTGCTTCTGAAGAGGTAATTGGTAATACAACTCATTCAGTAAATGCTGCATCAGAAGGTTTAGCTTTAGCACAAAATATAGAAAATCATTCTTCAGAAATCTATGAAAATGCTATAACTTCTAAAAATAATATAATTAATTTATATGATTCATGTAGTAAAAACTTAAAAGAATCTATAGAAAAAGTAAAAACTATAGATAATATAACTCAAATGTCTAATTTAATCTTAAGCATTGCAGAACAAACAAGTCTTCTTTCTTTAAATGCAGCTATAGAAGCTGCCAGAGCTGGAGAACATGGAAAAGGCTTTGCTGTGGTAGCTGAAGAAGTTAAAAATCTTGCAGAAGAATGTTCATCTGCTGTAAATAGCATACAAGCTGACTTAGGTGATGTATTAACTGCTGTTAATGACCTTACTAAATTCTCTAGTGAGTTATTAACTTTATTTGATACTGATATACTAAAGGATTATGATTCATTAATAGATATTTCAGAAGAATATAAAAATTCTGGACATTCAGTTAAAGAAATGGTTGATAAATTTACTGAAGCTTCAAACTTTACATTTAAATCAATTAATGAAATGACTACTACAATTTCAGCTTTATCAGATGTTGTTTCAAGCGTTTCCGACTCATCTGCACATCTTTCTGAAAATATGTCTGACTTAACTAATAAAGGTTCTATTATTTCAAAAACATCTAATGAAGCTTCTAAAACAGCATTAAAACTTTCAGATTCAGTAGCTAAATTTAAATTATAATACATAACTTTTCACTTAAAAAGCAGTGATGAATTTTAAATCATCACTGCTTTAATTTATCTTTCAGTCTTTCTATTTCTTTCTGCTGTTTTAATATTATATTTTTATACGAACTTTCTTTTTCAGTCCACTCTTTACTAAGTATATTTATAAGAGAAGCCATTTCATCTGCACTTCCTACAATCCTGTTAAAAAGTAAAAGATTAGATTGAAGTATTTCTGGTATTTCTTCATGGGAATATCTTAATCTATGGTCTATTTCACCATATCCCTCTTCAAATATGGTTCTTACCTGTATTTCTGCAATAACCTTTTTATTTGTAGGATAAAATTCCACAAGATAATGGACAGAACGATATCCAGAAGCTCTTGAACGTACTTCTATATTAAGTTCTTCAAAATCTTTAGTATTATCCCCTTCTCTTACGTTTGCAGTTATTTCTATAACATTCCATGTATTTATTATAAATTCATGTATCTCTCTCCACTGCTCTTTAAATATATGTATAACTCTTATTCCAATTAAATCGTTTATTTCATCTTTATAATTACATGTAGTAAATTTAAAATCTTCACCATACTTATTTTTTCTATCTTGAGTCTTTCTGATAATCTTTTCAACAAGCCTTTCTGGAGCTTTTATTCTAGATTTTACAGAATGAACAGACTTTTGGGATCTTAATATATTGGCTATAAAATTAGCTTGATTTTCATATGATGTTCTGCATTTAATATAATCATCATATATATCTTTTAAATCTTGTATATCTATATTATGTTTTTTAATATTTTCTTCTATGCTAGGATATGCTGCTGAAAATTTATCAATGTCAAAAGTGTTTTCCATACGCTGACACTCTCCTCTCCATACTTATTATAACATGATAATGTATAATCCTTTCAATCATATTCATCTAAAATAAATAAAAGAGAAAATACTTCTTTCTATACCATAAAGTATTTTCCCTTAATTACACTGTATTAAAACATACTAAATAAATTTAAAGCATGATTTTTCAATATCTTATTCACTCAATGCTCTAAATACTATTTTACTGCCTTCACTACTCTTTTCCTCTTCAAGCTTTCCCTTAAGAAATCCAATCTCATTAGTAAGCTCATTTATCTGTTTTTTACTGTCATTTATTTTTTCATTTCGATCTGATAATTCTTGTTTTAATTTAGCAATTTCTTCATTTAATCTCTTTAATATTGTGTTCTTATCATTAATTATTTCATCTGCCATATCTAATGCTGCTTCATTAATAACCTTATTCTTTATAACTTCTGAAACTGCCCTTAATTTTTCATCACTTATTAATTTCTTAACTTCCTCTTCTGCACTACTCATGTTCTGACACATTAATTTTATTATGTTATCTAAAAGATGATATACATCAAAATTAAACTTATATACTTCATTATTTCTGCCTGCTACAATAAAGCTGTTAATCTTAGAACCATCTGAACCTAAATTATGATTTCTTTCACTGTATATATCAAAAAACTGTTGTTTTAAATCCCATTCTGTTATATCCCTTGTATCTTCTGAGATAATTCCTCCACTTGTCATATTTCTCTTAGATATATAGACATTAAATTTTGTAAGAAGATTTTTTGCCACCCTATCATATGATTCCTTTGTTTTTCCAGATGAAGTTCTTATACTGCTTAAAATTATATTAAACTTTAACTTATCTAAAAACATAGGTAATGAATCTACTAAATTATTAATAATTCTTTTTCTTGATGAATAAGATTTATATCTTTCATCACTTTCATCTTTACTATATACTTTCTTAAATATGTTAAGTTTTTTCTCTAATTCTTCTTTTATATATTCACTTCCATAAAGATTTTCTTCATCAAATACGATTCCAGCCATGCAGAAGTTATCATTTTCACTAAAATTCCTGTACCCACTTTCATTAACGACCATAATTAATTTTTTCCCCATAAATGTATTTCTCCCCTTTTCCATAAATAATTTAAAAATTTATTTTTTGATTATCCCATAATTATTCTGCTTGATTTTATATTTAGATAATAAGCCTGTTAAACATATACAAAACAAACTCTTTACTATGTTTATCACTAAAATATTAATAATTATGTATACTTGAATACGATTAATAATTAATGTGAAAACCCATACTCTAAACTAGTATATGTTATAAAACTTTATAAATAGAACTAAAATTTAAATTTTTATTCTGACTTTATTTTGAATTCATATACCGTTATTTAAATGAAATTAGCCTAAATAGTTTTAGTATTATTCCAGAACATAAATTATTCTAAATATTATCATGCTAATTCCAATTCTAATTTAAACCTACAAGAAAAAATAAAATAACGAATAACCCACTCTATTAAGTATAATACAAAAAGTAATTTTTTTCCATATATTTCTATCTAGATTTTACTTGTTTCTTATAATGCTTTTTTAATCACTTATATCTAATTATCTTTTAGCATTATCCACAATTAACTATTGTTAACTTTTAGCTCTCCATTGGCTCATAATTATATTTTAGACAAAAAAACAGCAGGATTTCTCCTGCTATTCCATTCCGATAAATTCAACTTTTTCTATATTATTTAGATTTGTGAGTCCATCAGTAAGTGTCTTTAAATCTCCATCTACAGTAGATAGGTCTATAGTTATGCTAAGGTTGGCATATCCATTTAGAGGAATACCTTGATTTATTGTAAGAATATCTCCTCCTACACTAGCAATGTAATTACTAATGTTAGATAAAACACCCTTTTCATTTTTTAAAATCATATTATATGTAACTTTTCTTCCTTCTGAAGTTTCTGAAAAGTCAAATACATGGTCCTTATACTTATAATAAACACTTCTACTTATTCCAGCCTGTTTTACAGCTTCTGTTATTTCTTTAACTTTTCCATCTTTTAATAGTTTCTTAGCAAAAAGAACTTTTTCATAAACATCAGGTAAAACCCTCTTATCTATAACTAAGTAATTCCCACTCATTAGTTATCACCCTTTACTATGGTTGCCCCTTCACTATCCAAAGATAATTCCAATACGTCCCATTTTAAGTTTTCTAAATTTAAAAATTCTTTAAGCTTATTGCTAAAGCGCATATCATTTTCGTCGATAATCGCCATGATTGTAGGGCCTGCCCCACTAAGGTAGCATCCATATGCACCTAATTCATAGCTTTTATTATACACCTTTTCAAAACCAGGAATCAACTTACTTCTGTAATTTTGATGAAAGGCATCTTTACATGCATACTTTACTAATTCATGCTTTCCACTTACAAAGCTTGCAACCATAAGTGCAGCCCTAGAAACATTATAAACCCCATCTTTCATACTTATAGCTTTTGGCACTACAGATCTTGCTTTTTCAGTAGATAGTCTAAAATCAGGCACTATAGAAACAAATTTTAATCCTTTAGAAACATTAATCTTGTCGTAGTATGTTTTCTTATCCTCCATTACAGCAACTATCATGCCCCCTAAAATAGCTGGTGCAACATTATCAGGATGTCCTTCTATTTCTACTGCCATATCTAATAATTCATCTTTAGAAAATCTTCCACCAAGAATCTCGTTAGCTCCCATAAGTCCCCCAACTATACATGTGGAGCTGCTTCCAAGACCTCTTGATATTGGTACATCTTGTTTTACTTCACTTATTTCTAATCCTTTGATTTTATAACCCGCTTTGTCAAAGCATAATTTCATTGCTTTATAAATTATATTTTCTTCATTGCAAAATTCTTGATTTATCCCCTTAAATCTTAAACCTTCATCTAATTCCCTGAACTCAAATTCATTATATAATGTAAGCCCAATACCTAATGAATCAAATCCAGGTCCCATATTTGCTGATGTAGCTGGTACTCTAACCTTTATCATTTCTAATACCTTCTTAAAAAATTATTTATCTAAAAAAGATACTAGTGCTTGTTTCATTTCAGTCTTATCCCATACTTCATCATGTAAAACTTCTGCTTTCTCTAATGAAGCTAAATTAGCTGGAATCACTTCACCAGTTGCTTCTGACAATTTATTTAATACTTCAAAATCGTCCACACCTTCTACATCAATATTAAGTGCATTACATATACTTCTTGGGAATTTAAATGGACTTGCTGTTGATACTATTAAAGCTGGTTTATCATCTTTGGTTTCATCTACATATTTCTTTTTAACTGTATATGCTACAGCTGTATGTGTGTCCATAACATACTTATCTTTTTCGTATACTTCTTTTATTGATTCGTACACTTCTTCAGTTGTTGCGTAATTTCCATAGAATTCCTTAGTAAACTCTCTCATTTTGTCATCAACTTTATATACTCCATCATTCTTTAATTCATCCATAAGCTGTGCTACTTTTTCTGAATTTCTTCCACACGCTTCATATAAAAGTCTTTCTAAATTTGATGAAACCAAAATATCCATAGATGGAGATTCTGTAAGAATAAGTTCTCTCTTCTTATCATATACACCAGTTTCAAAGAAATCAGTTAATACTTTATTCTCATTTGATGCACATATGAATTTATCTATAGGAAGTCCCATCTGTTTAGCATAATATCCTGCTAATATATTTCCAAAGTTTCCTGTTGGTACAACAACATTAATAGGATCATCTAATTTTACTTCTCCTTGATTTACCAAATTAAAATATCCATAGAAATAATAAACAATTTGAGGTACAAGTCTTCCAATGTTAATTGAGTTTGCAGATGATAGGATATAGCCCTTATCCTTTAATCCAGCTCTGAAATCAGTATCCCCAAAGATTTCCTTAACCCCTGTCTGTGCATCATCGAAATTTCCCCTTATTCCAATGACTTTTACATTGTTCCCCTTCTGACTGACCATTTGTTTTTCCTGAATAGGACTTACACCATTCTTTGGATAATACACAACTACTTTAAATTCATCAACACCTGCAAATCCTTCAAGTGCAGCTTTTCCAGTATCCCCTGATGTAGCAGTAAGTATTGTAATATCTTCTTTTATTCCTTTAATCTTTTTAGCTCTTTTCATTATTTGTGGTAAAAACAACAATGCTGCATCTTTAAACGCACATGTTGGTCCATGATATAATTCTAAAAAGTTGTTTCTTACTTTTACATTGAATCTGCCTTTATATGCATCATTTATAGCCCCCATTAATTCTGCATCATCAATATCAGTAAAATATTTATTGATAACTTTAAAAGCCAACTCTTCATATTTTATAGAAGTGTTTGTCTTTAAGTCATCATATATTTTAGGAAATTCATCTGGAACGTATAGCCCTCCGTCCTTTGAAATTCCATTAATGATTGCGTTGGCTGAAGCTATACTTTTTTCTAAGCCCCTAGTACTTCTAAACTTCATTTAACTCACCTCAAATTTATATTAGATACAAAATTATATATACATATCGACAAAATAAAGTATATATGAACATATTCTACCTGTAATCTATATTATCATGTGTCCATATCATAAACAAGTGTTTTTCTTTAGAATACATAAAGAAGTTTTTTACAAATTAATCTTTATATCGCAAAAAAATTATCTTCTAGATTTATCCCTACCATTTTCTTTAATTATTAATATAAAAAATTTAATTAACCCATTTAAATATCCTAAATTCACCATAAAATAAAATTTAAATATTTTATCAAATATCTTTGACCCTTTACATATAAATATTTAGTGGCATAATCTGAATTCCTGATTTATTAATTCTTAAATCAGGACATTCAGGAATCATTATCCCATTCTTCTTCAAGCATTCTAATAAAGGCTTACACATTTCAAAACAGTTTTCATAAAATTTTTCCTGACCAGTCTTCCTTAAAAGGCTTATATCATCCTCTTCTTCTTTACATGTCTTAATCACTTTTCCAATTACTTTGCAGTGACAGTTTATCTTATCAAACACATTACATGTATTATTCATAAAGTAATTTTTGTTTATCGTAAGTACCGCTCTTCCATTACCTACTTTCATAATTAAATCCTGTGTATTATTACAGTTTAAAACTGACTTTAGATAAGTAAGCATTTTTTGAATCATTTCAAATTTCATCTTGCCATTACAGTCCTTTGTAAGCTCATTTAAATAATCACATCCAAAAATCTCTATAAGATTCATTAATGTCTCTACAAAACTTAATACTCCAGAGCTTGTAATCGTTCCTTCCAGTTCTATTAAATCTCCAACCTCTACATTATCATTTTCTATATCATCAACTTCTTTACGATGAAGTTCATTATGCTCATTAAAATAATTCATTAAGTTTCCATTTAAAACAAAGGTGGTAAAAGTAGTCTGTATTTTCTGCTCTTCATGAACAAATCTTCTTGCTCCCACATTTTTATCATAATGATGGTGCTCTAGATTATTATTAGAATCAAATTGATTTCTGTCTTTGAAACCTTCCCTTTCTATTCTTGTGAGACTTCCTTGATTGGTGCTTTCAATTTTGTCTCCTTCTTTCATACCAGCTTCTATAGCTCTATCCACTGCTTTTGTTAGTGTAATTGTTTCTATGTATCCTGTAAGAACTAAGGATGCCAGATTTTTAACTAATGTATCATCTAGATAAACAAGTATATCAAAAGGATTTTCCATTGCGTCTCCTTTCAAAGAATTGCTCTATATATATTAATATTAATTATAAAAATAAAATATTAATGATTTATAAGGAAACTCGACTCATATACATTCGCTGAGTACTCACAGAGTAAGTTCTACTACCCAAAAGTAAATTTTGGTGTATCACTTAAGTTCGAGGAACCAAATCATAGATTTGGACTCTCACTTATTTTTACTTTATAATTACAAATTTCTTAATTTTCCAAAGAATTAAGTCTTACATGCTATAATAAATTAGTGTTATATATGTATTTATATAGACTTTATATTCACAAAATATTATAGATACAATTTTAAATTTACTTAAGAGGGGGCGATATTTGTGAAGAAGTTTTTTAAACGTCTAATAATCCTTATACTTGTTGCTGTTATTGCTGTAGGTGCAATTTTTCATAAACGTATACTTTTAAGTTATGGAATTGCTCAAAAATACTTATACTTAAAAGATGAGATACCAAATTCTAAAAATGTTGATATTACATCAATTTCAAATTCAATGAATTACAAAGATATTGTTTATAAAGATACTAATGGAGTGAAGCTAACTCTTGATATATACAGTCCACTTAAGAATGTATATAAAAAATCTCCTGTAATATTATATGTACATGGTGGAAGCTGGGTATATGGAGATAAATCTCTTCCTGAAGTATTAACACCTGTTTTAGATACTTTCAGAGAGCAGGGATATACAATTATAAGTACATCTTATGAACTTATGAGAAATAAAGAAGATTTCAACAAACAAGTCTGTGATGTTAAGGATACTATAAGATGGATTTACAAGAATGCAGATACTTATAATTTTGATACTAATGAAATAGGCATGATTGGTTTTTCTTCTGGTGCTCACTTGTCACTTATGGCTGCTTACAGCCCAAATGATGACTTTACTGATGATACTTCTTTAAGTTCATATCCTTCAAAAGTTAAATATCTTGTTGATTTTGCAGGCCCTACAGATTTAAGCCTTCTTAATACAACTAATTTAAATTTTGATTTAAACAAAGTATTTTCTTCAATTAGAAACAGAGAATCTGTTATAAATAGATTTAATCCTATAAATTATGTAAGCCAGGATGATCCAGATACTCTTATCATTCATAGTAAGTCTGATAAAATTGTTCCATTTGAAAGTGCAGAAAAGCTTTATGAAAAGTGCCAAGATGCAAATTCAAATGCAGAATTTATTGTTTTAAATAATTCTGGTCATGATTTAAGTGGTATTTCAAGTGATGATATTATTGCTATATCAAAGGGATTATTCACGTTTATAGTTTCTAATTCACCACTATAGTTTTTTAATAATTCTTTTTAAAATGATAATAAAAAAAACTATTGCAGCTTTTTATAATACTGCAATAGTTTTTTATTATACTTCTATTCCTACCATCTTAATTAAATACATAGCATTGGATGTAGTTGATACTCCTTCTCTTATTTTATAATCAAATTTTAATTTATCATCCTTATAATATTCCTTAAAATGATAATTTTTCACCTTATCATATTCATACTCTAAATTACCTAGTTCTAAATCATGAGTTGAAATTAATCCACATGCTCCTTTACTTCCCAGCTGTCTTATAAGTGCTTCTGCTCCATCATGTCTATCTTTCGAATTTGTTCCTTTAAATAGTTCATCTAATAATACAAATATATTATCATCATTTTTAATACTATCTGTTATCATTTTAACACGTAAAATTTCAGCATAAAATGAAGAAATATTTTTTTCTAAATTATCACTTATTTTCATACATGTATAAATATCCATAATAGAACATTCAAATTTTTTTGCACATACTGAACATCCTATATAACTTAATATCAGATTCACCCCTATGGTTCTTAAAAAAGTACTTTTACCAGACATATTTGAACCAGTTATGATAAGTATTCTCTTCCTATTATTTATACTTATATCATTGCATACTCTTTTATTCAAAAGAGGATGACCTATTTTTTCTGCTATAACTACATTTTTCTTATGAGATATTACAGGCATCACCCAGTCAGGATTCTCGTAAACTATATTAGCTATACTGCTTAGTGCTTCAAACTCACCAATTGTATCAATCCATTTCTTTAAGCTTCTTCTATTTATACTTTTCCATTTTTCAAATTCAATCATGCAGCGATAATCCCAAAGAAGTAATATATTAATTATTATGAAAAATGTGTTATTCCTATCGCTCATCTTATCATATATTTTAGATAACTTATTTATGGCTGTCACTGCATTATAATTTTCGTTATTTATGAGCCTAGCTTTTAACTCATTTAAGTATTTACTTTCAAATTCAATATTCTCAATATGCTCTAGCATTTCAGCATATACATTAATGCTTTCTTTATATTTATATATACTACAAAAAGCTTCTCTTCTTTCCTTTGCTCCTATAAATAGAATAATAAGCTGAAATAGTGTCATAATAAGTGGAACATATATGCTTATAATTGAAATAAAGTAACTTAGAAAATATAAAGATATTGTTATTATTGGAATCAGATTCACAAAAAAGATAAGATACTTATTAGTATATAATTCACTCTTGTTGTTTCCCCACAAAAATAAATCTTTAGGATCAACATTTTTCTGCTCTGAAATCATCCCCTTTGCCTCAAACTCCTGTCGCCATGTTAACTTTTCTGACAGTTCTTTTACTGACTTCTGTCTCTTCTTTATATCTGCATATGTCTTTAAGGGATTTAATAACTTATCCTTTAAAATATTTCTCCCTATAAAAGTAGTTGTACTGTTCATATACTGATAAAGAGAATTTTGACCTAATATATCTAAATCATTGCTATATTTATGATTTATATCATTAAATTCTTCTCCATTATCTATAAAGTTTTTCCACTCTCCATTAAGTCTTTTTAATCCATTCTCATTAACTTTCTTTAATGCACATAAATATTGCCTTACTCTAATCTCATCTTCATGCTTAAAAACAAGGTAAATAAAAACACATAATGTTAATAAAAATTCAATACAACTTATACCATAAGCTTTTACAAAAAATAAAGTATAAGCTGAAGTTCCAAAACCCACAAAAAAAGTTATAAGCCTTAAGTAACTTATTCTTTTTATAAATACATCAAGCTTTTCAATCGATAAACTATATTTATTTACATTATCAAAATAATTATCATATGCACTGCTCATTTTTATCTCCAGCCTCCTTATTTTTATAATATTCTTAAGAAGTTTATTTTATTGCATATATAAAATTTCCCCTACAGCATCCTAAAAAACAGGATACTATAAAGGAATAATTTTAATATTTAATTTATACTATTTTAACTTTTTTATCCCAAACAAAATGAGCCTTACACCTGGAATACGTTTTAGAACCTCATAACAGATAAGTGTTACAATAATTGTACTAAGAAATACTAAAATATAAACATAAACCATAGGCATATTAAAATATGTTGTTAGAATATATGCACTACATAGCATCACAGGATAATGTAAGATATATAAACCAAAGCTCCTCTTCTTTAAAAAAGTCATTAATTTATTATCAAATTCTAAGTAAACAGTTCCAAATCCAGTAATTCCAAGTATCATCAACCATAAATATAAGTTTGTATAAAAACTTGTAAGATTTTTTTCACTTGTATAGTTTGTCCCATAATAATACCATACATAAATAATTCCCATCACAACAGCAATTACGATTATTGGAACATAATTTTTAGCAAGCTTTTTCTGAATATTATTATTTGAAAATATATAGTATCCTAATAAAAACATAAGTATATATATACCATTCCTATACACAGTAATTAAAGGCATGTTAAATAAAAATGAACTTCCCCACACTATAAAAAACAGTAATAATATAACTATTATATGAAGCTGTGAACAATATCTATAAATATTATCATTTTTATCAAAATAACGTATTATTAATAAGATAGTTACTGCTAAAAATAATTCATGCAAAAACCATAATGGCCCTATTCCCATAAAACAGTATACAAAGTATTTAATTATGCCTGTGACTTTATTCCCTCCAAATACATCTACGTACTTACTTGTTATAAATCCATTTATCCAGCTAATTAAAAATACTCCAAGAGTTGAAGGTAGCACAAGCTTTCTTATACGCTCATTTATAAATTCTTTTTTAGTACGTTTATGTAGTGAATACCTTGCACACATTCCTGCAAGGACAAACATCAAACTCATAAACCATGGATACACAAAATATAAAAGCATATCCATCTGTGGTATGCCCTTTACATTAATATTTGAATATACTCCTGCACTGTTAAAAATATATATAGAATGATATATTACTACAAGTAGTATTATCAGGCTTTTTATATTATCAATAAAATGTCTTCTCATTCTCTCACCTTAATTCTCAATAATGTTATTTTTTCATAATTATTAACCTATATACTATTTGTATTTTTATATATTCAATATAATTCTAATTATTTAAAAAATATAATGTAATTTAATATTAATTTTACAACACAAGTGTTTTTTTAATTAAAAATTCTATATTTCTACTTTTTCACTATAAACTATTATATATACATTTCTATTTCTTTTAGCAGCTTCAAAAGCAAGATATCCACTTCCTGTTCCCAAATCTAAAAGCTTCATTCCATCATTTAATGTAACTTTGTCCAAAATCTTATTTAAGTGTTTATAATCCTGAGTCTGTTTATTATAATAATTTCCTTCTTTGAAACTCTCCTCAAAGCCTCTTTTGGTAGCTTCAATACTTTCTTTTATATCCATATTGTCCTCCCTATTTTTACTTATTTGGGGTGTGTTATATCATAATGTTGATGTGTTAAGATTATTCAAAAAATAAAAACTATTATACTAATTTATTTAGTTTAATAGTTTTTATTTTATAGCATGTTGTTTATGATAGTTTAACTAATTTACTCTATTTAATACCAAATATCTTTCATGTTAACATTCTTCAATACTAGCAATCTTCCATTTACCATTTTCTTTTAGTACAAGAAAACTTTTTGTATAAGTATCACTGTTGATTGGACTCGTGAACTTATCTTTGGTTTTTAAATAATAAGTAACATCAAAAAGTTTGAAATCTTTTTTAGGATAGTGTTGATATTGGGGCTTTGCTTCTATTCTATGTAAATAAGCATCTTCTATAGATTTATAATCAGTAACTGCTTCTATGCCTATAAGTTCAACATAATCTATATAATCTAATCCACCTTCTTCTAAATTACCATAGTCTTTAGTTCTGCATTTAGAAAGCTCAGTACAATTACGATTAGACATGCTATTTATATATTTTTCTACTATTCTTTCTGGTTTATTGCAAAAATAGTAAGAGAATATTCCTCCAACTAATAATATACTTATGAAAATACATATTGAGATTTTAATTTTTGGCTATGTTAGCTAACTTTGTGATTAATTATATCTAAAATAGGCTATAATATAGGTATAAACTATATTTCAACTAATTTGCAGAAAGGATACCTAATATTATGTCAAAAATAGATATAAAAGCTATGATAAAAGATTTAAAAAAGAATGAACTTACAGAGTTAATTTCAGTAGCACAAGAAGTATTAAGTACTTTATTTAATTCTTCTGAAATTAGAGATAATGTTAAAGAAAGTAGATTTTCTAAAGGATACGAATGCCCCAAATGTCAATGTAAAGATGTAAATAAAAATGGGAAATCTAACGGAAGACAAAGATATATATGTAAACGTTGTCGTACAAGTTTTGATGAGTTTACTATGTCTCCATTTTCTAATACAAAATTAGGCTTAGATAAATGGCTAAAATACTGTGAATTAATGATATTAGGACTTTCTATAAGAAAATGTGCTGAAGAAGTCGGAGTAGGTGTTAAAACGTCTTTTTACATGCGTCATAGGATACTTGATGTAATCAATCTATCATTAAAAAATGATAAAGTTGAAGGTATAGTTGAAGTAGATGAATGCTTTATTAAGGAGTCTTTTAAAGGGAATCATTCTAAAAGTACTACATTTGTAATGCCTAGAAACCCTAGAAAAAGAGGTAAAGGTAAAAATGATAAGAAGAAAAGAGGAATATCAAAAGAGCAGATTTGTATAGAGACAGCAATTGATAGAAAAGGAAATATCCTTATGGGTGCTGTTTGTAATGGCAGAATTACAACAAATCAAATAATTAACTTCTTTGACAATAAAATATGTGAAGATGCTACTTTTTGCGTAGATTCACATAAATCATATATGGTAATAAAGGATAAGTTGAATATAGAGTTAAAGCAAGTTCCTAGGGGAAAATCAATGATAGATAGTGTTTATCATTTACAGCATATAAATGCTCTTCACAGTAGCTTTAAGAGATGGTTAATGACTTTTAATGGTGTATCCACAAAATATATCAATAATTATTTGGCTTGGTTTAAATTTCTACAACTAAGTAAGAAGAATAAAAAGAATGACCGAATTAAAGATATGCTAGTGAATGTAGCTACTAAGGATACATATGTAACTAGAGCCACTATTAGAAATAGATTCATTGAGTTAATATAAAATAAGGAACTTTACTTAGAATTAATGAAACCATTTTATAATTGGAAAATAATTAAATACTTTGTATAATATAATTAAGTTCACAATTGTTATATAATGTGAAGTGAAGATATTATTAATATTATATATAAATAGAAATTTTTAGAGGTGATAAAGTGATTGGAATAAATGATGCTTGTGAAATATTGAGTTGGGCATATAATAATAATATAGAAATATGGTTAGATGGTGGTTGGGGTGTAGATGCTTTACTTGGAAAAGAAACACGTCAGCATAATGACATTGATTTATTTGTAGAAGAAAAAAACTATAATAAATTTATTGAAATAATTAAAAATAAAGGATTTAATGAAATTGTAGTGGAGTATACAAGTGAAGTACATACTATTTGGTCTGATAATAAATTACGAATTATTGATTTACATATGTTTAAAGATAACTGTGATGGAACCATATGTTATGAAGGCGAAGTTTTTCAAAAAAATATATTCGATGGTGTTGGAAAAATAGGAAATATTATGGTTTCTTGTATAAATGCTAAAAATCAAGTCTTATTTCACTTAGGGTATGAATTTGGAGAAAGTGATATTCATGATGTAAAATTATTATGTAAAGAATTTAACATTCCAATACCTAAAGAATATGAAAATTTTTAAATTAGCGATAAATTATAATCTGTAGATTTAATAATATTACTATATCACGAAGAATTTATAATAAGTCATAAAAACAACCACATCTTATAATTCAATGTATTGAAAAGTCTAAGGCGTGGTTGTTTTTATGTCATATCTATCACGAAGATGGCTAACATAGCCTAATTTTTTTATTCATACTATTTCAATAACCTCTTCCCATTTTTACATTATAATTTTATTTTTTAATTTACGTAAATGAATTTATAAAGTTTTTATTTTCATATTTTCTTTAAGAAAGAATACTTCATCTTTAATTAAAAAAGCATTTTTCCCATTATTATCTCATCACGATATATTCCATCATTAAGCTTGTATGCATTTTTAATGGTTCCCCATACTTCAAATCCATATTTTTTATATAAAGCTTGAGCTTTTTTATTATCAGAATATACTCCTAGTTCAATTTGCTCATATCCCATTTCTTTAGCCTCTTCAATCATCTGGCTTATAAGAATATTCCCAATTCCTCTATTCCAAAATTTATGTTTTATTGATATTCCAAATTCAGCTCTATGCTTAACTTTTTTTCGATTTCTTACACAATTTAATCCTGCATTTCCAGCCAGCTCACCATCTATAAATGCTGCTATCATAAGTTCCTTCTCACTTTGTATACTATTTTTAAGAAATTTAGCCTCTTCCTCTACAGTTGCAGTAATTTCTTCAGGATATCTAATCATAAAATATGTTTCTCCAGATGTCATCCTTAAATACTCAATCATTTTTTCTGCATCATTTTCATTAGGACTTCTTAAAATACATTTTATCCCGTCTTTTAATATAACTTCCTTATCTAAAAATCTCATTTTCTCTTCTCTCCAACACATAATAATATTTATTAAAGCTTATATTTTCTTATAATATAATTAACACACAATCTTTTGATATATTTTCCATTTTTTCTATGTATTGAATATATCATAAATTTCATTGTTTTTATAATTAAATTTAGCTTAAATTTTAAAATATGAAAAGCCTGTATACTAGATATTTATAACCTTCTAGTATACAGGCCTATTTTTTACTTATTAAGTTTATTTAAAAATATACTCATGAAAAATAATTATTCTTTTTCATAGTTGTTTCTAATATTCATAGTTCTTTGCATTTTCACATATTACTATTTTGATTGGTTTGTCTTCTATAACCTTTTTATAAGAACATAAAAATTCATTTAATTCATTATCAGTTAAATCAATATTCTTTTCACTTATTAAATTAACCTTTTCACCTTCGAAGTAGATAGTTAAATCATTCTTATCATTTTTTATAAAATACTCAGACATTGCCTTTGCTGTAAGTCTGTTCTTATATTTTTCTTGAAAGCTTACTGCTTTTCTAAGGTCATTATAAGGCTGACTTTTACTCATATCGAAGCCTGACATTTTAAACTGTTCTTCAAGCATTGAAGAATCAAATCCGTATCTTTCTAAGAACTTTTTCTGTATATTAATAAGTTTATCTTGAGAGATATTATTTTCCTGCATATAGCTCATTATATTCTTTGAAAAATCGGCCATATTCATTTTTCCTTCAGCCATTTTATAATACATAGAATATATGTAGTCTTCAAATTTGTCTACATCTTTATCCTTAGCCTTGTTCTTAATATCATTAAAATCTATAACTCTATCTGACATTATATCAACCCTTTCCTTAGTTCTACCATCTAATAATGTGTTCTTATGAAGGTTCTAAAACTTTGTCTAATTAATAATATGTTTCAAGATATATTATATATTCGAATATTGACATTTTACAACTAGATTTTAAAAATCCTTCTCATTTATAATATGACTTACTTTTAACTTTGTTAATATTATTATATATTTTTTCTATAACAAATAAAAAAATAAGAACTATATAATTAATCGTATATAATTCTTATTTTTTTCATTTATTTAACTTTATAGATTATTTATAGTTCTTGAAGTCTGTCCATGCTTGTTCATATAACTTAAGCTTATCTCCTAAGTACTCATAGCTTTCACATTTTTCTAGAACTTCTGGTGTCATATATGCATTAGGATTATTCTTTACACTATCATCTTGTAGCTCTCTTGCTTCACTTTGTGGAGTTGTAAATCCTATTTGATCAGCTGTCTTATACGCTGGATCTGTTTCACATAAGAAGTTTATAAACTTTTCTGCATTTTCTTTATTTTGTGTCCCTTTTGGAATACATAATGAATCTATCCAGAAGTTTGCCCCTTCCTTTGGTACAACATATTTAATATTATCATGTTCTGCTTCAAGGTTTAAGCTTTCACCTGACCATAAAATAGAAAGTGCTGCTTCTCCTCTAGCCATCTTATCTGTATTATCATCTGAACCTATAGCAAGAAGGTTTCCATTTTGCTTAAGTTCAATAAGTTTATCTCTTGCTTCATTAATTTCGTCTGGATTAGTAGTGTTTAGTGAATATCCAAGCATTTTCAATGTTGCTCCTAATGAATCACGTACACCATCTAATAAAAGTACACTCTTTTGATACTTTGGATCCCACAAAGCTGTCCAACTGTCAATTGGCTCATCAACATAATCTGTGTTGTAGCATATTCCTATAGTCCCTGACATATAAGGTACACTGTATTCATTGTTTGGATCAAAAGTTTTTCCTAAATGATCATCTGCTATCATAGACATATTAGGTACATTATCAAAATTTATTTTTTCTAGTCTACCTTCTTGAATCATTCTTTGAACAAGATAATCTATAGATACAATTACATCATATTGCACTGCTCCTGCACTTACCTTGTTATACATTTCTTCTGGTGAATCATATACTTCTTGATTTACATGAATTCCATACTTTTCTTCAAACTCTTCAAGTACACCATCACCTATATTTTCACCATAATTTATGAAATTAAGCACCGGTTTTTCTTGTTTGTTTCCACACCCTGTAAAAAATGTTCCCCCTATAACGCATGATAATATTAATGCAGTTATTTTAATTTTTTTATTTTTTAGCATTATTACACTCCTATTCCTATAATATTTTGATTTATATTTTATAATCCTTCTAGATTATATTTCTAGTTAGGATTTTTCTTATAATATAATGACATTAAATATATATTTAATTTTATTCTTAATATACTGCTGATTTTTATACATAAATAAATGGGTATTTAATTATATTTTTCAAAATTAAAAGTGGATAATCTTACATTATCCACTTTTAACATACCTTATTAATATAATTGTTTGTAAATACATTTTCTGTGATTAAAGCAACACTTTTAGAAGGAGCTTAATCACATTATTTACTTTCATTCATTGCAAACTTTTCAAATGCTTCTAAGAATTTATCTATATGTTCTTCTTCATGCTTTACACTTAAAAATACAGCTTCAAATTGTGATGGTGCTATATTTATTCCATTATTAATCATAGTTTCAAAGTATCTGTTGAACATATCTACATTACATGTCTTAACATCATCATAAACTCTTACTTCTTTGTTTTCAGTAAAGAAGATTGTAAACATTCCACCAACTCTATTTATAACTACTGGAATATTATATTTAGAAGCGATTTCTTTTACTCCACTTTCAAGCTTTGCTCCCATCTTTTCTATGTGGTCATACCATTCTAAGTTGTTCTTAAGCTTTTTAAGAGTTGCAAGACCTGCTGCCATAACTATTGGATTTCCTGACATAGTTCCAGCTTGATATACAGGACCAAGAGGTGAAAGACATTCCATTATTTCTCTTCTTCCACCATATGCACCACATGGAAGTCCGCCTCCCATTATCTTTGCATATGTAAGTAAATCGGGTTCTACGCTAAATAAGCTTTGTGCTCCTTTAAATGCCACTCTGAATCCATTCATAACTTCATCGAATATTAAAAGTGCTCCATATTTATCGCATAACTCTCTTAAAGTTACCATAAAGTCATCTTCAGCTTTTATAACACCCATGTTACCTGCAACTGGTTCAATTATAACTCCTGCAATTTCATTTCCATACTTTTCGAATAACTCGGTTATTTGCTTTTTATCATTGTAAACACCGATTAAAGTATTTTCAATAGCACCTTGTGGTACTCCTGGGGATCCTGGTATTCCATTTGTCATTACTCCAGAACCTGCTTCTACTAAGAATCCATCATAGTGTCCATGATAGCATCCTGCAAATTTAACTATCTTATCTCTCTTAGTATATCCTCTTGCTAATTTTACAGCACTCATAGTTGCTTCTGTACCTGAGTTTACCATTCTAAGCATATCTACATTATCTAGATTTTCACACATGAATTTTCCAAGATCTAATTCAAGTTCAGTTGGTGCTCCAAATGCTAATGCTTTTTTAGCAGTAGTCTTTATAGCATTTACAACATCTTCATCGCAGTGGCCTAATATCATAGGTCCCCATGCTAATACAAAATCTATATATTCATTATCATCTTCATCTTTAACTATTACGCCTTTACCAGATTTAATTATTGGCGGATTCATATTTAAACCTTTATACGCTCTAACAGGGCTGTTTACTCCTCCTGGCATATAGTGTTGTGATTCTTCAAAAATCTGTTTATTACTCATTATACACACCCCTCTGTTGCAGTTAACAGTTAACAAGTAACTGTTAACTATTTAAAGTTTTTGCTGCTTCAAGAGCATGATATGTAATTATAACATCGGCTCCTGCTCTTTTTATTGATGTTAAGATTTCCATAATTATTCTTTCTTCATCAATAAGTCCAGCTTTTGCTGCTGCTTTTACCATTGCAAATTCTCCACTTACATTATAAGCAACTAATGGCATATCAAACTTATCTCTACATTCTCTTATTACATCAAGATATGAAAGTGTTGGTTTAACCATTATCATATCGCAGCCTTCTTGTATATCCATTTCTGTTTCTCTTAATGCTTCAAGTCTGTTTGCTGGATCCATTTGATAAGTCTTTCTATCTCCAAATTGTGGTGCAGAATCTGCTGCTTCTCTAAATGGTCCATAGAATGCTGAACAGTATTTAGCAGAATAACTCATTATACCTACATTGGTAAATCCTTTGTCATCTAAAGCCTTTCTCATAGAGCCAATTCTTCCATCCATCATATCAGAAGGTGCTACCATATCTGCTCCTGCTTTTGCATGAGATATTGCTATTTTATCTAAGTATTTTAATGTTTCATCATTATCTACATCATGATTATGAACTATTCCACAATGTCCATGAGAAGTATATTCACACATACATACATCAGTTATTACAAGCATATCTGGTCTTAATTCTTTAATCTTTCTTACAGCTTTTTGTACTATTCCGTTATCATTATAAGCTTCGCTACCACATTCATCCTTGTGATCTGGTATTCCAAATAAAAGAACTCCTGCAATATTAGCATCAGCAACTTCATCTATAACTTCATGTAATCTATCTATAGAATAATGATAATTTCCTGGAAGTGAAGAAATTTCATTCTTTATGTTTTCACCTTCAACTACAAATATAGGATATATAAGATCTTTAGTATTAACTACAGTTTCTCTTACCATATCTCTTATTGCACTGCTTGCTCTTAATCTTCTTCCTCTTTTTAACATTTCAATTCCTCCAACTCTATTTTAATTTTTCCAGTAACTATGTATAATAAAAAAACTTTTTACAACTGTCACTATAATATATGTTAAATAATTTATAGTGAAGAAGCTATAAGATAATAGTTTACTCTTTACAGATATCTGTTTTCATAAACCCATAACTTATTACCCCTCCACTATTAATAATATTAATTCACTTATTAATGAAATATATTTAATTCACAAAAATAGTAATACCTTATTTTCTTTTAAACCTGTTTCCTGTATTCCAATATATACTTGCAAAAACAGAACAAAATATAATGGCTATTGCTGCAACAATGCTAAGCCATTCAAGATTAAAATAAGTTCCTGAAAATGCTACAGCACATAATATATCTACTATAAATATTACATATGACATAAATCTAAGTAATGCTTTTTCATCATACTCTTTCTTTTGTTCTTCATCCAGCATATTATATCCAGATATGAGAAATGCACATTTTCCATTATAAAATAATATACCTATTATCATAAGTGAGAGTAGAATAACAATTGATATTATACACTCCATAAAACTATCTCCGTTTATTAATACTTAAAGTTTATATCTCAGTATATACTATGCTTGTTACCTTTAATGTTCTTCACTTATAAATACATAATATCATATAATTATTTCAATTTTTAAATAAAATAAGACTTAATATACTCTTTTTATCTTGATAATATTTCTATAATTTCTTTTATAAATCCATCTTCTGAGTGTTCTTTGCACACATCAGCATTTATTCCTAGCTCCTCTAAGGCTTTGTTTGTTCTTGGTCCTATTGCAATAACATGCTTTTGTTTTATAGATTCTAATCCAACCATATCAATCATATTATAAACTGTTGATGGACTTGTAAAGAATACTATATCAACTTCTTCAAAAGCCTTTGGATTTCTTACCTTACCTTTTACTGTATCATATATAGATACCCTATAAACTTCAGCACCAGCTTTTCTTAAACCTTCTGCTACATCTTCTTTTGCAATTGATGAACATGGAATAAGTACTTTATCACCTGAATTTATATGAGGCTTTAATGCTTCTACAAGACCTATGCCTGTAAATTCACGAGCTTTTACAGAACATATTATTCCTCTTTTTTCAAGGCTTTCCCATGTTGCTTTTCCTATAGCATAAATCTGTGCTTTCAGCCTTCTTATATCATATCTTTTTTCTATTAAATAATCAAAGAATATATTAACGCTATTTACCGAAGTAAATACAATATGATCGAATTGTCCAAGTTTATCTAAATATTCATCAAGATTTTCAGCTGTATTCTTTATTTCTATGGCACTTATTGAAGTAACTTCAGCACCTAAATCTCTTAACTTCTGTCTTAATGAAGCTCCTTGTTTCTGACTTCTTGTAATACATATGTTATTCCCAAAAAGAGGTTTCTTTTCATACCAACTTAATTTTTCATTTAATTTTACAACTTCACCTACAACTATAATACATGGTGACTTAAGGCCTGCCTCTTTAACTTTTTCACTTATATTATTTAATGTACCTATAACCTTTTTCTGCTTGCTGCATGTTCCTCTCATTACAACTGCACAAAGTGTTTCTGGGTCTTTTCCATTTGCTATAAGTTGCTCTCTTATATTATCAAGATTGCTTAATCCCATCATAAATACAAGAGTACCTTCTTCCATGGCAAGTGCCTTAAAGTTTACATTAAGATTCTTTGCAGACATTCCTGTTACTATATGAAAGCTTTGCGCTATACCTCTATGAGTTATTGGGATACCAGCATAATTAAGAACTGCAATTGGAGATGTTACTCCTGGTATAACTTCAAAAGGAATATTTTCTTCTTCTAAAGCTAATACCTCTTCTCCTCCACGTCCAAATACATATGGGTCTCCACCTTTTACTCTACCTACTATATGACCTTCCTTTGCAAGCTTTACAAGCATTTCATTTATTTCTTCCTGAGTCTTGTAGTGTGCACCAGGCTCTTTTCCACAATAATAAACAAGACAATCATCATTTAAGTAATTTAAAATATTATTTGAAACTAATCTATCATATAAGACAGCAGTACACTTTTTTAATGCATTTACAGCTTTTACAGTTAGTAATTCTTCATCTCCAGGACCTGTTCCTATAATATAAGCTTTACTCATTTCTACTCATCTCCTAACTTCAGTATGGTTAAAATTAAAAATTAAATATTATTAACCATTATTTTTCCTTATCTTCAGTATCTTTTAAAATTTTTTCTGCTAACTTCTTTCCAAGTTCTACATAGTCTTCTTTTCTGCCACAAATATCCTTCTTTATGATTTTCCCACCTATTTCATATATTCCAATCATGTATAAATCATTGGCACGTATTTCAGAATATGCGCCAATAAGTGAATGGCAGTCTCCATTAAGTGCTCTCATAAAGCTTCTTTCAGCTTCAACTGTAAGCCTTGCTTCAGCATTTTCAAGCTTTTTAAAATATTTTGAAGATTCACTTTCCTTAAGACATTCAACTCCAAGAGCTCCTTGTGCTACTGCTGGAAGGAATTCTTTAGGATCAAAATATTCTGTTATTATGTCTTCTAAATCTAATCTTTTAAGACCTGCTGCTGCAAGTATTATTCCATCTAAATTTTCATCTTCCATCTTTTTAAGTCTTGTTTGAACATTACCCCTTATAGGTACTATTTCAAGGTCAGGTCTTAATAATTTAAGCTGTGCTGCCCTTCTAATACTGCTTGTTCCTATCTTGGCATTTTGTCTTAAATCTTTGAATTTAATATTATCTTTAGAAATAAGTACATCTCTTATATCTTCTCTTTCAGTTACAGCCGTTATTTCAAATTCACTACTTAATTCAAATGGAACGTCCTTCATGCTATGAACAGCTGCATCAGCTTTCTTTTCTAAAAGAGCTTTTTCAATATCCTTAACAAATAATCCTTTTCCACCTATTTTATTTAATGCCACATCCAGCTTTTTATCACCTTCTGTAACTATTAATAATTTTTCGCTATCTATATCAAACTTTTTCTTAAGGCTATCCATAATGATTTCAGTCTGAACCTGAGCTAATTTACTTTTTCTTGTTGCTATAATCATTTTGTTCATAGTCTCACAAACCTCCGTATTTTTGTTCCTATTTTCATAAATATAATAAAAACTATATTTACATTAGTAACTTTTTAATTATGTCGTTTCCATATCTTTCATTTAATGATTCTATATAATCACCACGTTTATATGCTTCTTCAAATTCACTACTGTATATGTATGACAATACATCCCTTTTATATTCAGGATAATTTTTAACATTATTTCTTATTGTACCAGTAAGTTCTATAAAGTCATCATACTCGCTTATATAGTTCTGTATTTTATTGCACATAAGTACTGCACCTTTAGGATTCCCTTGTTTAGTATTAAGTGCAAAATTCATTGTTTTACTAGACCTTTCTGCTGGCACTACACCAATTCCATTTGTAAAATCAGAAGCATCTATATAAATCTTGTAATTATCATCACAATATTTTCTTATAATATCATTTATATTTTCATCATTTGATGCAATAACTATAATATGTTTATCCTTTAAGAATTCAATATTGAATTCTCTATTTATTAAAGTAAGATATTCTTCATTTTCTTCTGCTAACTTTAATAGTTCCTGTGTAAAATCCTTTGAGATTACCTCTACATTACACTTATTATTTACAAAATGACGTGTCTTTATCTGTCCGCCTTTTCCACCACCTATTACTCCTATTCTCACTTTCTTAGACATTAATGAAATATAAGTATAGTCAATTTTATTTAGGCTTATATCTTGAATATCTTTTCTATTATTTCCATGCATTCTTCTTCACGCCCTTTTAAAGTTTCTTCCTTAATAACTTTAATTGCTCTATTTATATAAAAATCAGATGTACTCTTTATAAGCATATTGGCAAGATCTATATCCCTATCATCTTTACACTTATTTTTAAAAGTAGTCATTCTCTTTTCGCAGACTTCATCACCTAATGACTTTATACTTTGAATTTTATCTGATACTTTTCTCAATTTTACCCATTCATCAAATTCATTAAAATATTTATCGAGTATGTATTTGTTCTCTTGCATCTTTTCAATTCTAAGTCTTTTATTTTCATCATTTATAGTACTTATATCATCTATATTATGTACTTCTACCCTGTCTAATTCTGTAACCTGCTTTTCTACATCTCTTGGAATTGCAAGGTCATATATTAATAACCTTCTACCCTTTTCATTAATATGTTCTTTATTAAGTACAGTATGAGGTGCAGATGTACATCCTATTATGCAATCAACATCATCTATATATTCATTCTTTTCACTAAAGCTTATTACTTTTACTCTTTCATCCTCTATCTCTTCTTCTATCTTCATATTTCTAACTACAAGGTATACTTTTTCTGCTTTATGTGAAAGGATATACTTCATAACAAGCTTTCCAACCTCTCCATATCCCATTACCATAAATCTTCTGCATCCTCTATCTATACTCTCATTTGCCACTATAGATGCAGATGATACTGGTATTTCAAAAAGTTTAGATTCATTCTTAAACTTCTTCCCACAGGTTACAGCCTCCTGAAATAATCTATGGAGTTCCTGAGATACAGAATTATATTGAAGAGCATATTCATAGGCACTTCTTACCTGCCCAAGTATCTGGTCTTCTCCTACTATTTTAGAATGGAAACCACAACACACTTCAAATAAATGTTTTGGTGCATTACTTCCTCTTGTTATAAATACATATTCTCTAAATTCATAATCCCAATTAAGCACATCAAAAATCTCTTTTAATATTTCTTCATTCTCCGAAAAATCATTAAAATAAATTTCTGTCCTATTACATGTTGATAAAATCACCACTTCCTTTAGCAATTTTAGCAGTTCTTCTGTATAATGTTCTATTTTATTGGGATGTATACTAAGCTTTTCCCTAACTTCTATAGGAGTATTTTTCTTTATTCCTATTAATCCAATCATTTCTCCACCTCAGATATTCCTCATTTACCTATGAAATCTATAACATATAGCACTTATAATTGTTATCTTTCTTAAGTTATTACTTCCTGTCACACGTTAATTGTATGATATCTTATTTCCTTCAATTAATCAACTAATCAACAATTATTATTAGATTTCCGTAAGTAAAAGTCTAAGCTTTACATTTGATTATTATGATCAATTATTATTTAATCTTTTATATAGAAATAAAGCATATGTAAATTAAAATACATTCACATATGCTTTATATACAAATATTTAAGAAAAATTACTTTCTATAGTTGTAAACTACTTAGATAATAATTTCCCTTCTGAGACAGTAACTGGTTCAAGTTTTTCACCGTTTGCAATTTTTTTAACTACTTCACCTACTGTTTCAGCAAGTCCCTCTATATTTTGATCATATGTACATAAAAGAATACCCTTTTCCATAAATTCATCTCCAACAACTGGTGCAAGAATAATTGCTTTAGGTTTTTCCTTTACATATTTATTTAATGATTCAGTTAATTTTGATGCATTAATCTTTTCTTCTTCATCCAATGATTCTGTATATCCAGTTATTGTTCTATTTAGCTCATATATACAGTCACCTATTTCAGTATCTAAACTTTCTTCATAATATGCAACCTGCTTTAATATATTAAGCTGTAATTATGCTAACTGTTCTGCAATATTTCTACTTTTTGACATCTGCTGTATATCTCTATTGTAAATATTCTCAATATTGCCTTTTAAAATGCCAATTCTATTGTAACCTACAAAACTTAATAATAATATGCAAATTAATGATAGTATATTAATCGCATTAATTGCTGTGGAAATTTTAACCTTTATCCCGCTCTTAAATTTTTCTCTCAATTCTATTCCCTCCTATTACTATCTCTTATAAAAATAAATTTTCTTAATTATCTTCCATAAAAATATTATACCTCCTTTATTTTCTTATATTTACATTATTTTACAATATGCAATAATTTTTTTCAAATATCTTATAAAACCCATTTATTTTTGTCGTTTTTTCTTTTTTACGGTGTAAAGAATTATATTTTTATATTTTCGAAAACAATTACAATATAAATATTAATTATAATTATTGTCATATATTACTTTCTATCTTTTTATCACTTTTATTGTAATTGTTTTCCCAAAAGAATTTAATTCTCGTTTAAATTCCTTTTTGAATTTTTTTATAAATAATTAAAACCTTAATCAAAATTTTGACTAAGGTTTTTTAATATTATTTTGTATTCTTTTTATCAAATATGTCTAATACATCATATATAAATTTTTCTTTACCAATTCTATCTACTAATGAAGACATTCTTTCTCCTTTGTCTGCATTTTTTATGTAATACTCTAATATTACATCTACCACACTAACTACTTCATCCTGATTAAATATTCTTCCTAAAGAATCACCTATTCTTATTTTTCTACCAAATCTTCCTCCAACAAGAATATCCACTCCATTTTGTTTTTCATATGCTGATTTAAATTTGCATACTCTTATGCAGTCTCCACAACTGACACATAACTCTTCATTAAACACTATCTTTTTATCTACCAGCTTTAATGCATTTTCCTTACATACTTTAATACATAATCCACATCCTACGCACTTTTCTATATCAAAGGCAGGAAATGATCTTCCCATAATTCCAATATCATTTATATTGGCTTTACCACAATTATTTGCACAACCAACAGCGCCTATTTTGAATTTACAAGGTATATCTTTTATATCTGAATACTTTTCTTCAAGCTCACTACATATTTTTTTAGTATCAATATTTCCATGAGAGCACATAGTACCTTTACATGTAGCAGATATTTTTATCTTTTCTCTCCCGCCTCCATGCTTAAGTCCAGCTCTTTCAGCTTCTTCAATAACTTTTTCTACATCTTCAGCCTTTATCCATGGAACTTCTATCTGAAGTCTTACATTTTCATTTACATATCCTCGCCCGTATTTTTCTGCAATATCTGCTATATTCCTTAACTCATTTACTGTAAAACTACCTGCTTTACTTAAAAATTTTACTGAGAAATGCTCTTTGTCATTTTGAAGCACAAAGCCTAAAGTCCTTAATTCTTTTTGCCTTTTTGGATTTACTGCCATTATGCTGCCTCCTGTACTACTTAATAATCTCTAAACAAAAAAATATAAGTCAGCATAAGTAACTAACCATAAAACATGATTTTACTTACGCTAACTTAATTACTTTTAGATAATAAATATTATCAGTTTTATTTTCTTTTATCAAGATAAGCCTTTATATTATTGATAAACTCAGCCTTATCCTGATTTTTTTTAAATGACGCTACTGGTATAACAAGCCCTGCATAATTTCTTATTGAAACACCTACATATTCATTCATTTCTACAATATCTAAAACAGAATTAATATCTATTTTAAGTTTTGATTTCCCACTAAATACTTCTATTGTATCTTTATCAAATCTCACTTTAATAGTCTTTCCAAACATGTCCTTACTACTTTTAAGGTTCTTCAATATTGTCTTTTTTAAATTTCTATAAATATACTTTGGAAACACAAATATGTTTACTACCCCCAAAATAAAAAATACTGCCGAAAAAACAATTCCAACCTTTCTTATTTTTTCATCATTAATTTGAATCATACTCACATATCCATAAACAATACTTGAAACAATAAGCATTATCGAAACCATTGTAGTTTTCATTTTTACACTTCTCTTATAAGATTTAGAATTTACAGCTCTATACATTGAAAATTCAAGAAACTGTTCTTCTGTATTCTTATATCTCACTTCAATCACTCATATCTCCCTTTCTTATATATACTTTTGATATTTTTTATTATATATGCATTTATCCAACATATCTACTTATTTTATATTTAATGATTTAATATTACTTGACTTGTGCATTAATTTAAGTTAAATATGGTAAATTGTATAAATTAAAGAATATTGGAGATGTAATAATACACTTCCGAAACAATTATTCGGTAAAAATGGTTGCTTTTGCACATAAATGTGCGGATAACGGGATTAGTCTAGAGTCTACTATTTCCAAATTAGGACTAGTAGATTAAATTTTTCCTATTTGCTGCACAAGTCTAGTTAATATTATTAAAATATCAAGAATACGGTATATATAGCATAGATTTTAATATAATATTTTTCTCACAATTCAATAATTTTAATTTTTTTTGAAAAGGTTTATATTTTTTTAATATATTAGACACAGAATTGTCACATTTTGTCCATATAATGAACTTGAAAAGTCGTTAATAGTTATTTATCCCTAAAAAAATAACTCAGCCATTCTCCTTAGATATGGCGGCCCGTAATGATTTCCTAATGTCATTGCGGGTTTATTTTTTTGTATTTTTATAATTCTTATTGGTTAAAATTATAAAAGAAAAATAATAAGGGGCTGATAATATGAGATTACCAAAACACATTGGTGTAATTCCTGATGGAAATAGACGTTGGGCATTATCTAATGGGATGACAAAAGATATGGGATACAGCCATGGAATAAACCCTGGACTCCAAGTTTTTAAACTATGTGAAAAAGAACATATAGAAGAAGTTACTTTTTATGGTTTTACCATGGATAATACAAAAAGACCTAGTGAACAAAAAATTGCATTCACAAAGGCATGTGTAGAATCTGTAGAACTTATGACTAAAGAAAACTGCGAAATATTGGTAGTAGGAAATATTAACTCTTCCTGCTTTCCTAAAGAATTAATTCCTTATACAGAAAGACGTAAATTCGGTAATGGAGGTATAAAAGTAAACTTTCTTATTAACTATGGATGGGAATGGGATTTAAATTTATTAAAAAATCAAATTCACCCTAACAGCCATATATTACCTTACATACATTCAAAAGATATTTCTAGGATTGACTTAATAATAAGATGGGGAGGACGTAGAAGACTTAGCGGCTTTCTTCCTGTTCAATCTGTTTACGCAGATTTTTTTGTAATTGATGATTTATGGCCTGCTTTTAAGAAATCTCACTTTTATGATGCACTTTCCTGGTACAATAAACAGGATGTAACTCTTGGCGGTTAATTTATGTAAAAAAGTTCTAAGTATAAAATAACTAAGTAATATTGCTTTAATTATGATATCATTTTTATAAGACACTTCTTATAAAGGTGGGAATAATTATGAAAATCTTCATTATATATCTTATAATTATTAATCTTACTGGTTTTTTAATAATGTTTATAGATAAGAACCGTGCTATTCACAAAGAATGGAGAATACCTGAAAAAAACTTAATAGGTATTTCAATAATTGGCGGTTCTATAGGAATGCTTTTGGGAATGAATGTTTTTAGACATAAAACTAAACATCTTAAATTTACTATAGGAATACCATTAATTTTAATAATACAAATAACAGCAGCTATATACCTTATGCAGCTTTAAGCATTGGTATATAGCCTCTTTTCTATTAACTATATATTTATATTTTATTTAATATCAATTCTTTCAAATTATTAAGATCATATGGAGTATTTTGGTATACGCAGTAATTAAGCCAATTTCCAAATACTATATTTGCACTGCCCCTCCAAGATTGTACTGGTCTCTCATCTGGATTATCATTCTTAAAATAATTCTTAGGTATAGCTATTTCATCACCTTTTTCCAAATCACGAACATATTCATCTCTTAATGTATTCCTATCATATTCAAGATGGCCTGTAATATATACTTTTCTCCTATCTTCAGTTGCAGCAATAAATACTCCAGCCTCATCAGATTCAGCAAGTATTTCAAGGCCAGGTACTTTTTCTATATCCTCTCTGCGTACTTCTGTATGTCTTGAATGGGGTGCATAGAATACGTCACTAAGTCCCCTTGTAATATCAGCTTTTTCATCATATACCCAGTGTGAGAATACTCCAAACATCTTTTCTTTTAATAGATATTTAGGTACATTGTGGTTATAGTATAATCCAGCCTGAGCTCCCCAACATATATGTAATGTTGAAAATACATTTTTATTGCTCCAGTCCATTATTTTAGTAAGCTCATCCCAATATGCAACATCCTCAAATTTCATTTTTTCTACGGGTGCCCCTGTTATTATAAGCCCGTCAAACTTTTCATCCTTTATTTCATCAAAATAGCTATAGAACTTCTCTAAATGTTCAAGAGAAGTATTGTGTGATGTATAGCTTTTTGTCTGAATAAGCTTTATCTCTACCTGCAGAGGTGTATTAGATAAGTATCTTAACAGTTGGTTTTCAGTAACTATCTTTTTAGGCATTAAATTTAATATTGCTATTTTTAATGGTCTTATATCTTGTGTATCTGCCCTTTCATTATTCATTACAAATATGTTGTCATTGCTTAATACCTTGTAAGCCGGTAGTTCTACTGGAATTTTTATTGGCATGATTTATCCCCCTTTTCTTTGCTTAGTGCTTTCTCTTTAAGTACATAATTATTATACCAAAATTTTACACTATATCAATTATTCATATAATTTTTTCTATTTTATTATGCACAAAAACCAAAATAATCATTTGTGATTTTTTTGTATAATTATCTAACTATTTTTCATTTTTTTAACATATTTTTTTATACTTTAATTTTAAAAAGCTATATTTATAATTAATTTAAAAATAAACATTTATGTAATATTATTATTATAAATAAAATATTTGTAATTCGTGATATACTTACTATATATAAAAAATTAATAGGGGGGCATGCATCATGGTATTACATCACAATCTTATGGTTTGTTTTGTTGGAACTTATACTGACAAAGGCAGTGAAGGAATCTATAGAATAAACTTTAATGCAAACAATAAGACAATAGAAAAATTTAATTTAGCATATAAAATAAAAGATCCTACTTATTTTGCCATTGATAGAGAAAGACATATATTATACTCTACCTGCAGAATAGATGGTGAAGCTGGGGTATCATCATTTAAATATTGGCCAGAACAAGATTCACTAAATTTTATAAATTATAATATCTCAGAAAAAAAACAACCTTGTCATTTAAGTATAGACAGCAATAAGCAGCTTTTAATCACTTCAAATTACCATGAAAATAAGATGATTGTTTATAATACTTTAGAAGGAATTATTTTGAATTATCCAAAAACTTTTAGCCATGAAGGTAAAAGTATAAATCATGAAAGACAGGATATGCCACATATTCATTCTTCTATTTTAACAAAAGATAATAAATATATTCTTTCTGTAGATTTAGGTATTGATAAGATTATAGTTTACGAGTTAGACGGCAGTGAACTTAATCAAATAAATGATTTAACATTCAAATTTCCAGATGGTACTGGGCCTAGACATATAGTCTGTTCAAATTCTCAAAATTACTATGTAATAAGTGAATTAACATCTGAAATTTTTGTTTTAAAATATAAGCCATCTGAAGAATCACTCTTTGATAATATTCAGATTATAAGCAGTACATCACCTGAATATAATGGTATAAAATCTGGTGCTGCTATAAGAATTCATCCATCAAATAAATTTTTATATACAAGTGACAGAGGAAATAATTCAATTAATTTATTTTCTATTCTACCTGATGGAAAACTTAATTATTTAAATAGCTTTTCATGCGAAGGTGATTCTCCAAGGGACTTTAATATAGATCCTTCTGGTAATTTTTTATTCTGTGCAAATGAAAAATCAAATAACGTTTCTATTTTTTCAATTGGTAAAGGAAATGGTATGCTTAATTTTATAACTTCACAAGAAGTTAATTCACCTACAGCCATAGAATTTGTATAATATACATAAAAGGGTATGGACTACTATCCATACCTTTTTTATTTACTAATCTTTTATATTGCTAACCTATTCTAATTCATATTTTATTGATGTTATAACAACTAAAAGTTCATCTGGCAAAAAAATTTTGCTTCCAATTCTAGAAGCTTTATTACCGTATATTTCGCTCTTGATTTCTCATGGCGGAAATTTTTTACTTGACACTATCTCTAATTAGGAATATATTCTGGTTACAAGATATCTTGTAACAATAGATAATTGATAAGGGGATTAAATTATTGACTTTACAAAAGAAGATTCAAAGATAGTTATTGGAATGTATCGTTTGGTAAATAAGATAATTCAGAAGATTTATCTTGAGAACAGTGAGATGCTTACAGATATAACAGGAAAATTAACATATGAAGAAAAGCTGGAACTCATCAACATGATTTTTAAGATGAGATAATAAGCTAAGGAGAGATTAATATGAATAGAAAAGTTATATATCAGACAAAAGGACAGAAATCAATGGATGGAGCAGGCGTTAGCTTAGTGCGTGTTCTTGGAAATGATACAGCAGATATTTATGATCCATTTTTAATGTTAGATGCATTTGATAGCACAAATCCTGCTGATTACGAAAAAGGATTTCCAATGCATCCACATAGAGGAATTGAGACAGTAAGTTTTGTTAGTAAGGGACAGATGTTACATCGTGATCATTTAGGAACAGAAGCTACTGTTCATGATGGAGAAGCTCAGTGGCTCACAGCAGGTTCAGGAGCATATCATGAAGAAATGCCAGGTGGTGAGCGCCTTTTAGGTACACAGCTTTGGCTTAACCTTCCAGCAAAGGATAAGATGGTCGCAGCCCCTACCTATCATGGAATTTCGGTAGATGAAATAAAAGAGTTTCCATTAGAAGGCGGAAAACTTCGTCTTATAACAGGTAATTATAAAGATGAAATTGGATGGCAAGGTAAATATCTTCCACTTGATTTTTATGATATTCATCTTGAACCACATGCCAAGGTAGAAATACCAGTTAGAGAAGGATGGTCAGCATTTCTCTTTACTCTACTTGGAGATATAAAAGTAAGTGGAACTGAAGTAAGTGAAAAGACAGCAGCTAAGCTTGGCGAAGGTGATAGTGTCATCTTAGAAACAGGAGATCATGGTGCTGAGGTCCTTTTATATAGCTCAAAGAAATTAGATGAACCAGTTGCCTGGTATGGTCCAATTGTTATGAATACCCAAAAAGAATTATTAACTGCATTAGATGATATTGATAATGGATCATTTATTAAAAAGAATGCAGATTATGAATCTTAAATTTTAGACTTCTAAACAAAATAAGATACTGCAGCTAATATTCACTACAGTACCTTATTTTCTATAATTAATATTTATTTTATAAAATAAATTCTTCTATTACCTTAACAATTCCACCTTCATCATTTGAAGAAGTTATATAATTAGCATTTTCCTTAACTATATCCATAGCGTTTGCCATAGCTACTCCAAGACCTGCATATTTAATCATTGAAAGGTCATTTTCAGCATCTCCACAAGCTATTATTTCTTCCTGCTTTATTCCTAAATATTCTCCAAGCTTCTTTAATCCCATTCCTTTATCTACATTCTTATTCGTTACTTCAAAGAAGAATGGAGCACTCTTAAATGTACTATATTTTTCAAATAATTCTTCTGGAAGTTTTTTAATTGCTTCATCTAATATTTCTTGTGGATCTATAAGCATAATTTTCACTATAACTTCATCATCATCAATATCATTAAAATCTTTTATTGTAACATCTATTCCATTTAATTTACTTTCATGTTCAGTATATTGACTCATTTTAGGTGTAATAAGCCCTTCTTTTGCAGAAAAAGCATGAATATTAACACCTAATTCTTGTGCTAACTTATAAACATATTTTAAATCTGAACCTTTAAGACATGCTTCATATATTTTTTCTTGTGTCGTTGTATTTAATACAAGTCCTCCATTGAAACTTAAAGCATAATCATCACCCTTAAGTAAATCTAATTCCTCTAAAAATCTTGTTATACCAGCTAAAGGTCTTCCCGTTGCAAGTACTACCTTAACACCTTTTTCTTCAGCTTTCTTTAAAGCTTTTTTAGTATCTTCTGAAATTACCTTTTCACTAGTAAGTAAAGTTCCATCCATATCTAATGCAATTAGTTTGTACATTTTTCTTCCTCCATCCTGCTGCCTTCACATATTGATTACCCTTTTAGTATATCACGAAAATTATATACACATAAATTACTTTTTTTCAAGAAAACTCATAATAAAGTTGCCTTTAATCAGTTGTAATCAAAATTTGTAACTATATAATACATTTTTTCATATTATGATTTATATACAACTATGAGAGGTAAAACTTATGATTGAATCCTTATTGTTAGTATCATCTTTATGTATAGATTCATTTGTCGCCAGCATTGCATACGGTACATCAAAAATAAAAATTCCAATACTCTCAGCTATAATTATAAATCTGGTCTGCACAGCTACATTAGCCTTATCCCTATTTGTCGGTTCAATCGTGAAAAATTTTCTTCCTGATAAAATTCCAGTTTTATTAGGATTTTTATTACTTATTTCAATAGGGGTATACAGATTATTTGAATGTATATTTAAAACATGTATAAAAAAACATTCAAATTCCGATAAACCTCTTACTTTTAAATTATTTGATTTCAAGTTCGTATTGCAAGTTTATGCTGATGAAATTAAAGCCGATTTTGATAAATCAAAATATTTAAGTTCAAAAGAAGCATTTTATCTTGCTTTAGCCCTTTCATTGGACAGTCTTGCAGTTGGATTCGGTTCAAGCTTATGCAACATAAATTATTTCCAAACTCTCTTGCTATGCTTTATTATTGGAATATTATGTGTCCTAATAGGAGTGCTAATAGGTAGAAAATTTGCTGAGAAAATGCATCTTGATTTATCTTGGCTATCTGGAGTGCTACTAATAGTACTTGCTGTACTTAGAGTTATAAAATAATTCAAATTTAATAATAAAAGAGTAAAACTTAATTTATCTTTTATTAAAAATATTTTTCAAATAATATATTAAGAAAATAAACATATAATTTTCTTATGAACTCGTCATTAAAATAAAATATATTTTATAAATAAATATATTAGAATCTTGACGAGTTTAATTTATATATCAACATTAATATTATTATGGAATTAATCTTTTAAATAACTAAAACACTTTGTTAGCTATTATTATTTGCATAAAAAATGCCATCTACTAAATAGCAGATAGCATTTTCTCATTTTAATCAAAGAAATTTATAATTAAAACTCATACTCTTATATCATTACTATATATTTAATATCTTATCAAGTATACTCATATTTATATTCTCTTCAAACATTTTAGCCAGTCTGTTATATTCGCTATCCTTATACTCAGATACTTTTTCTAATATTACATCATCAGTAATTTTGATATTATTTTTTTCTTTTAGATTTTTTATAAATATTCTAGAAAATTCTTCATTATCAAATATACCATGAAGATATGTTCCTATAACATTCTTTTCATCATTACATACACCTATAATTTCTCCATCACTGCCTTTTATGAAAGGTACTACACCTTTACCTATCTTACTTACACCATTGTGAATTTCATATCCTTCTACTATGATATTCTCAATGCCTGATATATCTTCTAAATCACATAACAACTTAGCTTCTGTCTGCTTTGTAACTTTTTCTTCATTAAATCTTGTCTTTATATCAAGGAATCCAAATCCCTCTTCCTGACTTATTGCACCTTCAACACCACTCTTGTCAAGAACTACTTTTCCAAGCATTTGATATCCTCCACAAATTCCAATTATGAAGGTTCCATTTTCTTTTGCTTCCTTGATTTTATTAAATAACTTAGTTTCTTTTATAATTCTTAAATCCTCTATAGTATTTTTAGTCCCTGGAATTATTATTATATTAGGATTTTTAAGTTCTTCAGCTCTCTCTACATATCTCACATTTACACCATTTATTCTTTCTAATATATTAAAATCTGTGAAGTTTGACATATGAGAAAGTCTTATTACTGCAATATCTAAAGCTCCATCTTTTTCAATATTTCTTATTCTTTCTGTAACGCTGTCTTCATCTTCTATATCAAATTTTTTATAAGGAATTACTCCAAGAACCGGTATATTAATTATTTTTTCAAGTTGCTTTCGGCCTTCTTCAAAATAATCTTTATTACCTCTAAATTTATTTATTATTACACCTTTTACTCTGTTTCTATCTTCTTCACTTAAAAGCTGTAAAGTTCCAACTACTGATGCAAATACTCCACCTCTATCTATATCTGCTACAAGTATTACTGGTGCATCTACCATAGCTGCCATTTCCATATTTGATATATCACTTTTTCTTAAATTTATCTCAGCACAGCTTCCTGAGCCTTCTAATACTATAAAATCAAACCTTTTACTAAGCTTATCATAAGCTTTTTTTACCTTAATTTTAAGTTCCTTATTTAATTCCTTATATTTATACGGTTCTATATTACAATATACTTTACCTTCTACTATAACCTGAGTGAAATCACCACTTGGCTTTAAAAGAACTGGGTTCATAAGAGCTTCTTCTTCTATTCTACATGCTTCAGCCTGAACCACCTGAGCTCTTCCCATTTCAAGCCCACTCTTAGTAACATATGAATTAAGTGATATATTTAATGCTTTAAATGGTGCTACCTTAAAGCCTCTATTTGCAAGCACTCTGCACATTGCAGTTGCTATAGTACTCTTTCCTACTGAAGATGCTGTTCCTAAAAACATAATATTTTTTTTACTCATAATATAATATATCCCTTCTAATTAACCCTCGGTTAATTCAAAATATTTAAATATCCATATCCTTGTACTTCTTCTTTTCCAAGCACTTTAAACTCTACTTTTTTAGAGAAAATAGGTCCATCAAAAACTAATGTATGATATTCTCCATTTTCCCCACAAGGATCTGTTCCTTGTTCTTTAATTTGAGTTATAATATCTTTACTTAATATTTTGCCTAAAAATTCTATTCCCAGAGCATTTAAATTTACTTTTTTTATAATAGCCTTAAAGCCATAATCTAAAAATTCATTTACAAGAGCTTCACGATTTTCCTGCCATAATGGAAATAATTCTTTTATTCCCACATTATTACATCTGTCAACGCCCCATTTTCTATGTTCTTCAATATCTATATCACCAAATATACAGAACTCTGCGCCATTTTCTTTAGCATATTGTAATGCTTTTTCAAATTCTTCGTCATATACGCTGTTTCTGTCACATTTCACTTTTATAAGAGGTATATTTAATGACTTTGCCACCTCTTCCAGAACACTTTTAGGAATTTTATGAAAACATGTATCATCATCCTCTGCAAACGTACTTATAAGACCTATTACATCATAATTATCTTTAAGTGCTCTATAAATACATAAAGTACTGTCTTTTCCTCCGCTAAATGAAACTACTACTTTTGACTTTTTCATATTTATACCTCTACTATAATACATTTTTATTATTTATGTAAACAATTAATAAATATCACAAGGATATTTTATCTTTGTAAAATTTCTTTTAACGTATTTACTATTACTATATTATCCTTATGATTTCTTACTGCAATTCTGTAATAGGTGTTATCTAACCCATGATAATTACTACAACTTCTTATTAAAATGTTTTTTTCAATAAGCTTATTTTTAATATCCATATCAAGTAAACCTTCTTTGGAATCTAACTTAAAGAAAATAAAATTCACACTTGGCTTAAATGCTTTTATACCATATATCTCTTTTATTTCATTATACAAATAATCTTTTTCTTTTTTCATAAATTCAATAGAAGCTTCAATATACTTATTATCTTTTAAAGCTGATTTAACTGCTTCTTCTGCAAGTATATTTATATTCCATGCTGGAGTTATTCTATTTACTTTTTCTAAAAGCATTTTATCTGAATTGAGTCCATAACCTATCCTTATTCCAGGTATGGCAAAAAATTTAGTAAGCGACTTTATTATAATTAGATTTTTATAATTTTTAATAAAAGTTATCATTGAAAAATCTTCTTTTATAAAATGAAGAAATGATTCATCTATTACTACATAAGCATTGTTCTCTAAACTTTTATCAAGTATTTTTTTCAGAAGATTTTTATCAGTAATTACTCCTGTAGGGTTATTAGGATTGCATATAAAAATAAGGTCCATTTTCTCATTTATACAATCTAGAATATCCTCTTGTATAGTAAATTGATTTTCTTCTTTTAAATAATATAGTTTTACCTTTCCATCTACTGCATCCACAGCTTCTTCATATTCTGAAAATGTTGGAGCTGGTATTAAAACCTCTTTTGGTTCAATTGCTTTTACTATGTTAAATAATACTTCCGCAGCACCATTTCCAAGAATTATTTCTTCATTATTTATCTTCAACTCTTCGTTATGTATCTTTGAATTTTCAAAATCCCTTATAGAATTTCTAAGTTCAAAATAAGTTATATCAGGATACTTTTCAACTGCATCAAGATTATTTACAATAGCTTCTTTTGCACTTTCAGGCATTCCAAGTGGATTTATGTTTGCTGAAAAATCAATTATATTATTATAATCAATCCCCATGCTTCTGCTTATTTCCTTTGCATTTCCCCCATGTCCTAAGTTTGCCATCTTCTCACCTCTTTAATAAGTTATATTTTTTTCTGCTATCTAATTACAATAAAAAATATTTCCCTAACTGCAATCATCATAATATAGCTTATAAATGCTGATAAATATAGTATCTTAGTTGTACTCTCAACATCTTTTATTTCTATTTCCTTTAATTTATCGCCTATTGTTGGTTTTTCAGCTAATTTACCAAAATAATAATTTGCTCCACCAAGCTGCACATCAAGAGCTCCTGCCATAGCTGCTTCAGGATGAGCACTATTGGGGCTTGTATGATTGTATCTATCTCTTTTATAAATCTTAAAACTATTTTTATAGTCATATCTTAAAATAAATGATGAAATTACTATTATAGTTCCTGTAATTCTTGCTGGGATATAATTAAAAACATCATCAAGCTTTGCAGGAAAAAATCCAAATTCCATGTATTTATCATTTTTATACCCAAACATTGAATCCATAGTATTTACAGCCTTATATGCCATAGCTAGTGGTGCTCCAAATATGCCTGCATAAAAAATAGGTGCTATTACACCATCAGACATATTTTCAGCTATAGTTTCAACTACAGCCCTTACTATTCCCTTTTCATCAAGATTTTGAGTATCTCTTCCTACTATATATGAAAGCTGCTTTCTCGCACCTTCTATATCATTTTTAAGTAAATACTTTATTACTTTTCTACCTTCTACTACAAGTCCCTTAGAGGATATACACGTATAAATAATTACTCCTTCTAATATTATCCCAAAATACAAATTGAATTTTCTAGCTGCATTTACAATAAAAAATACAACTAAAAAACTTATTGTCACAGTAAGTATCCACACTATTAATCCTGCTAATTTTAGAGAATTCTTAAATATCTTTCTCATTATTTTTTCAAGAAAAGAACATAACTTCCCTATGATTCTTACAGGATGAACTGGATTATTGGGATCTCCAATTATTAAATCTAAAATAAATCCTATAGTTAACTCCATTATTACTCCCCGATCTTTTTTACTTCATCTATACTAAAATTAATAAATTCATCATCCTTATCATTACTTTCTAAACTTATAGTAAGTTCATACCCATCACCATTTTTAGGCTGCCATTCATAAAACCTTTTAGAACTATCGTATAATGTTTCAAGTATTATACCAATAGTTCCTCCATGAGTTACTCCTAATGCTGTTTTTATATTATTATCACGCAAATAATCTACAAGTTCAGAAAAGCCTTCTCTAATTCTAGTTTTAAATTGAGCTCTGCTTTCTCCATTAGGACAGCATATACTACCTTCTTCATCATTTATCCAATCTATGTACTCTTTCTTATCTTTCAAGTCATTATATGATTTAAGCTCAAAATCACCAAAGTTATATTCAAATAACTTTTTAAGAACATCATATTTTTTATTTGGACATAATATTTCAATAGTTTTATTTGCTCTCTTTGCACCACTTGTAAAGTAGTAAACACATTCAGGATATTTAAAGCTCTCTGCTTTTTTATGAAGCTCTTTTATTCCATTTTCAGAAAGCTCCACATCAGTCTTTCCTGAATAAAGCTTTTTTTCATTACAGTATGTCTTTCCATGCCTTATTAAGTACAATTTTATAGTATTCATAATCATTCCAACTTTCTTTTCTCAGATTAGTTATTCTAAACTTCTAATAATATTCTGTAATATAACTCATAGCTTACATATTCTTTATTAGTTTTTCACTTAATCCAAAAAACACTCTATAAATTTCATCTGCATTTAGGCATAGATACTGAAGAACACGACCGTTTTCTTCTCTCCACATTCTATCCTCTTTAGTCATAGGAACTATACCACTTCCTATTTCGTCACATATGATTATCTTATCTTTAAGCAGTTCAATATTATCCTTTATTACTGTTAATGAATCCATATTATTAAGTACACATTTCTTTGTAAAAATATGAAGTCCACATATAACTTTTTTATTAAAATCAAGTACTTCATCCTTACAGAAAAATATATCTTCATCTTTTAAACTATACTTATTCATGACAAATTGTATCTTGCCATTATAAGCTCCTCCAAATACTAATATCATATATTAATCTCCAAAATTTTATTTAAAATCATTTATGAAATTCCCACTATTAAACTTGTAATCTTGTATGTTGCTTTTTGTATAAATACTGCAAAATACATCCTATAAAATACAAAATCCTAATAGTCCTAAAAGTTCACCAACTACTAATGCACATCCTGAAACATCACCAGATATTCCACCAAATTCCTTTATACATTTGTACACACTCAAGCTTACTCCAATTGTTATAAATAAAGCTGATAATAATCCCTCATATCCAAAAATAAAGTAACTTATTACAGCGCATATAATAAATATTATTGCCATAAGTACTTTATCAGCTATTCCTGTTCCCTTTTTAAAATAAGTTCCCAGAGAACTTTCCTTTATCGTTACTATCGATACTAAGAAAAAACATACCAACGTTCTAGAAATAACAGGAAGCAGCAAAAATACATACACAGGCATATTTTTAGCCAATATAGAATATACACATCCAAACTGAATAAAAAACAACATTATTATAGATACAACTGCAAATGCCCCTATAGTCGAATCTTTTAAAATCCTAAGCTTTTCAGCTTTATCTCTTCTCGATAAAATGGCATCACATACATCCATAAAACCATCTAAATGTAACATTCCAGTTATAATAAAAGGAACCATCATTACAATTGCACTTTTAAGTATTAATGAACAATTAAAAAGTGTGATAAAATAATAAATCACACTCCATATACATCCAATTATAATCCCTACTAAAGGATAAAACTTCATCATGTTTTTTACCCCTTCATCATCCCATTCAATATATGGAGTAGGTATTATCGTAAACATGCTTAAAGCCATAATAAAACTTTTATAATATTTCTTCATAAACCACCAACTTCTCAGTTACTAGTTAACTGAGATCACTTCCATTCTTTTTGTGTTCCAAAAGTACATTCAATTACTTTATCGCAGCACTCTGCTAATTTCTTATTAATTAGTGCAAGTTGTTTTTTATAATTCTCAGTTACTTCATCATATTCAATTGAATCATTAAAAATATAATCTGAAACTATAATCGTATTGCACACTTTAGCCATAATCTTTTTTAAATCACTTACTATCTTGTCTCCAGCATTATTATTAATAGTTCTGCCATTAAACATTTCATTATTTAAAAGAGAAGTGGTGCTGTCTATTAAAACAGTATCACACCTATTAATAGAACCACACACTTCATCAATATTCTTATGCTTTTCTATAGTAATAAAATTACGGCCATATCTCTTTTTTATATGAGCTTCTATTCTTTTCTTATCTTCATCATCATAAGGCTTCATAGTTGCTATATATACAACTTTATTTTCATTTAATTCTAATGAAATTCTTTCTGCTATATCTGATTTTCCGCTTTTAGATCCACCCACAATTAAATACTTCATAATCTTATTTTTCTATTCCCACTCTAGCATTTATTCCTTTTTCATATGGATGTTTTACAGCCTTTATTTCAGATACATAATCTGCAAGTTCTATTAACTTTGGATCAGGATTCCTTCCTGTCATTACTACTTCTAATGTATCTGGTTTTTCTTCTAAAAATTCAATAACTTCTTCAAGAGGAATAAGTCCATTATTAATAGATGCTACAAGCTCATCCATAATTAATAAATCAAAATTTTCATCTGATGCTTTCTTAGCTACAGCTCTAAACCTTGCTATATGTTCATTTCTTGTTACCATTTGCTCTTCAGGACTCATAAACTTAAAGAACTTTTTAACTGGGTCTCCCTTAAGTACTACGAAATTATCTCCAAGCTTTTCTATAGAATTTAATTCTCCGCTATCATTATCTTTTAAAAACTGTGTTAATAACACTTTTTTATCTCTTCCTGCAGCTCTCATTCCAAGTCCCATAGCAGCAGTTGTTTTTCCTTTTCCATCTCCACAGTAAATATGAATTAATCCAAGTTCCATTGTATATTCAGCCCTTTCGTATAAAGTATCAATTTATGCTTTATGCAAATATTATTACATCAGCTTAAATCATAAATTATTCATTTCATCTTTTGTCTTTTATAACAAAACTAATCAATTATACCATATATCTTACTATAAATTTTTTAATGATTATATTATAAACTATTTAGGTAATTTAATTCCTATGGTAAGAATAAATATTACTTATCTACTTAAATTATATTATCCAACAATATTGAATTCAATAGACTGAATTTACAATATAATTATAAAACCTCCAAATAAACTACCATATTATTAAAAATTCACTATAATATTAAACACCTTTATTATCTAGACGTTTAAGTTCATCTAAATACTTATCATTTATTTCAGCCTCTTCAAAAGTAGCCATATTATTCATAACTGCACATGCACTATCCATAATAGAAAATGCTAATGGACATCCACTACCTTCACCAAGTCCCATATTCAAATCAAGTATAGAACTTAATCCAAGCTCACTCATAGCAGTCTTAAATCCTATTTCTTTTGATATATGAGATGTAAACATATAATCCCTGCATTTATTATTTAATCTATACGCACATAATGCTGCAACCACAGATATTAATCCATCTATAACAACAGGAATTTTATAATAAGCTGCTCCTATAAATACTCCTGTCATAGCTGCAATATCAAATCCCCCAACTTTAGAAATAACATCTAATGGATTATTTTTATCTGGATTATTTATTTCTAATGCTTTTTTAACTACAGATATTTTTTTAGCATAAGCTGCATCAGTTATTCCTGCACCTCTTCCAACAACATCTTTTACTTTGCAGTCTGTAAGTGCACATAATACTGCACTACTTGTTGAGGTGTTGCCAATGCCCATTTCACCTACTCCTACAATATCATATCCCTTATCCTTGGCATCTTTTACACAGTCTATTCCTACAAGAACTGCTTTTATACATTCTTCATAAGTCATAGCTGACCCTTTAGCCATATTACTTGTAGACTTTCGTACTTTTCTATTGATTACTCCTGGACATTCAAAGTCACAATTCACTCCAACATCAACTACCATAAGATCTGTATTATTAGCTTTTGCTAATACTGCAACACCTGTTAAGCCCTTTGTAAAATTAATTGTCTGAGATAATGTCACGCTTTGAGGGGCAGAAGCAACCCCCTCTTCTACTACACCATTATCAGAGCTCATTATTATAACAACTTTTTTATCAATATTATTTTTAACCTTTCCAGTAATACCAGCAAGTTTTATAGCCATATCTTCCAACTTTCCAAGACTTTTTAACGGTTTTACAAGAGAAGTCATTCTTTCATCTGCTTTTTTTAATGCCTCTTTATCTACATCTTTAATATTGCTTATTATACTATTTAAAAGTTCTATATTATTCATTTTTACCCCACCTTCTCAGTTAACAAGTAAAAATTAACAGTTTCTTAAAATATAATTTACAGAAATTCTTCAAGAATTTCATCCTATAACTGTTCACTGTTAACCGTTAACTGTTAACTGCACTAATTACTTGCTAACTACTAACTGCTTCAACTTTTTTACCAGGCTTTCTGGATCATTAAACTCTATATTATATTCAAATTTAGTTCTCTCTATTAATATTATCTTAGCATGACATTCTCTGGCAGCATTTATTTTTTCTAATACTCCGCCTTCTATTCCGCTATCTTTCATAATTATAGCTTTAATGTCAAATTGATGAATAAATGCTTTTTCAACTTCATATGATATTGGCCCCTGCATAGCAATTATATCTTTAATCTTTACACCTGCATCTACGATCTTTGTAAGAACTGCTGGTGATGGAAGTATTCTGTGTATTACTCTGTAATCAAAATCCATATCTACAAATTTAGTTACATTATTACCGCCTGTAGTATTTAATACATTTCCTTTAACAGATGATTTTATATATTCTATTGCTTCATCATAATTATTAACTCTTATGATATCTTCACCACTATCATTTTCAAGAACACCTTTTCTCTCGTATCTTATGTATTTTATACCAAGCTCTTTGCAACATTCCATAGCATTCTCTGTTACTACAGCAGCATATGGGTGTGATCCATCAACTAAAATATTAATATTATTCTTCTTAAGCCACTCTATCATTTCTTCCTTATTAAGTGGTTTTGTATTTAATTCTTTAATCTTGTAGTTTTCAAGAAGCTGTCCACCATATGACGTTGCTGTACTTACTGCTATATCATCAGTAAATTCATTCATTAGGGATAATATTTTTCTTCCTTCTGATGTTCCAAGTATAAAACCTATCATTATTTCATATCTCTTTTCTTATTGTTATATCCTCTAGGAGTTATAAAACTTCCATTCTTATAATAGCTTTTAGTATTTCCTACAATTACTATAGACATCATATCTACAATACTATCATCAAATTCACCTATAGTCGTAAGTGTTACTTCCTGACCATCTCTTAACGCATGTTTAACTACAGCAATTGGAGTATCATCTTTTCTGAATTCTTTTATTATATCAATACATTCTCTTAAGTAATGTGGTCTTCCCTTACTCTTTGGATTGTATAAAGAAATTATGAAATCACTTTCAGCTGCACATTTAACTCTCTTTTTAATTTCATCATATGGAGTCATTAAATCACTTAAGCTTATATTACAGTTATCGTGCATAAGTGGAGCCCCTACTACAGAACCTGCTGCACTTGAAGCTGTAATTCCTGGAATTATTTCAACATCTTCATCATCCTTCATTTCAAGAATAAGTCCAGCCATTCCATATATTCCAGCATCACCAGTACTGATTAAAGCAACATCTTTATCTTTAGATAATTCTAAAGCTTGTTTGCATCTTGCTTCTTCTCCCATCATACCTGTAGAATAAAGTTCTTTACCTTCTACTAGTTCTTTTATCATATCTATGTATTTATTGTATCCAACTATAACATCACTATTTTCAATTGCTTTATACGCTCTTAAAGTCATATTTTCAATACTTCCAGGTCCAATTCCTATAACTCTTAATTTTCCCATAATAAAATCACTTCCTAACTTATTTTTCTTGAGGTTACTTGTTAACTGTTAACTGTCCAATCGCCAACGTCATTCCATCATGCTTAATCTTGCCTTCAAGAATTTCTGCTCCAGCAAGGTCCACTGAAGGTTCACATACTCCTGTTATTCCAAGAGTCTTAAATACAAATGGACTTCCCTCGAATTTATCTTGAACTGTTCTTATTTCATCCCTTGTAAATGTAATAAAAGGACATCCTAAATATTCTGCAAGTTCTATTATTCCCTGCTCATCCTTCTTTACATCTACTGAAACTATCTTGTTTACAGCTTTTATATCTATATTATATTTAATAAGAGATTCTTCAATAAACTTTTTAAGCTTTTCAAAAGGTGTATTTCTTCTTGCACCTATTCCGAGAACTATATCTTGTTTTATAAGCTTAAGAACTTTTGAATAATCTATATTATAAGCTTTGTTGCTTTCTACATTTTCAGCTTTAATCTTATTAGTAATCCATATAGAATCTTCTTTTATTTCATCTATTTTTTCATAACCCTTAGTTATTTCAACTAAATTATAATCATCTTTAATACCTACTACTTTGTTATCAACAAGAAGTGCTGCAATATCTTTAGCAATTTTTAAGTTATCAATAATAAGATTATACCTTTTAGCTATCATATCAGGGCCTATAATATTCATATTATCTGTTGCAGTAGTTATAATTGGCTGAGCACCTAATATTTCTGCGACCTTTAAAGTAAGCTCATTACCTCCACCTAAATGACCACTTAAAATATTTATGGCATATTTAGCTGATAAATCAACAACTACAACTCCTGGATCCTTATCTTTCTTTTGTATGTATGGAGCTATTGCTCTTACAGCTATTCCTGTAGATGAAATAAATATTATTCCATCACATTCTTCCATAGCCTTTTTAGCTGCTTCATCTAATTTAAAATTACTATTTTCCTTTAAATAAAGAGTTGCATTCAAACTCTTTTGAAGCTTAAATGCAATCTCCTGCCCCTTTGGTGAAGGACATACTATACCCATCATTAATCTGCATCCTCTACTTGTGCATCTCTAAACATATGTGAAAAGCTCTTATCATATAAAAGACTCTTTTCAAAATCACTATCTAAGAAATCCCCAACAAGTATTTGAGCACACTTAGTAATATTTTTTTCTTTAACCTTTTCAGCTATATCATCTAAGTGCCCCATTATTACTCTTTGATCTGGCCATGTTGCTCTTTCAACTACTGCTATAGCAACATTCTTTTTATATCCCTTCTTTAACTTTTCTACAACCTTGTCAATCATAGAAATTGAAAGGAATATAGCCATAGAAGCTCCTATAGAAGCTAATTTTTCTAAATCTTCAGTTTCTGGTACTGGAGTTCTTCCTTCAACTCTTGTAAGTATTACAGTTTGAGTTACACCTGGAAGTGTAAACTCTCTATTTATTGCAGCAGCTGCTCCTGTAAAAGAACTTACTCCTGGAACTACTTCATATTCTATTCCTACTCTATCAAGCTCTACCATTTGCTCTCTTATAGCTCCATAAATACTTGGGTCACCTGTATGTAATCTTACTACTAATTTACCCATTTGCTCTTCCATAGTCATAATTTCCATAACATCTTCAAGAGTCATTCCAGCCGAGTTATATATTTTAGCATCTGGTCTACAATACTCTAAATGTTCTTTAGATACTAATGAACCTGCATATATAACAACTTCAGCTCTTTCTAATAAATCTCTACCTCTTACTGTAATTAAATCTGTGGCACCTGGGCCTGCTCCTATAAAATAAATCACTTTAACCTCAATCCTTTCGTTCAGTTGAGAGTTAACAGTTAACTGCTATTGTTTTATTCCTTCAACTGCTAACTGTTAACTGTTTTACTTTCTGCTTGCTATTATTAAAGACATATAATCTCTTACTTTAAGAATCTCTTCTCTATCTGTAAGAACTAATTGGCCTTCTCTTCCTACTCTACTTGCATATACATAATCAAAGCCTTTTTCTTCTAGTACATCTATTACCTCTTCTTCATGCTTATATACTTTCATAATTACTATGAATTTTTCATCTGTAATTTCTTTAACCTTTGTAGCTGGCATTATTACAAGTTTTTCATTTCCTATTACTAAAGTTCTATCAACTAAGCTTGCTGCTGCACAGAATGAAGTTATTCCTGGAACTGTAACAACTTCAAATCCATCTTCTCTCATATGAGTAAGCATATGAATATATGTACTGTACACATATGGATCTCCTATAGTTAAAAAGGCAACATTTTTTCCTTCTCTAAGTTTTGATTCAATAAACTCATATGCTTCTAAAGCCTTTAAAACTCTATCCTTTTTCCCCATTGGGAAGTGTTTCACAACAACTTCTGTTCCTTCTTTTATATAATCTCTAGCTGTTTCAAGTGCTATACTTTCTCCACCTTCTGTAGCACTTGGCGCTACTACTACGTCACAGCTTTCAATTATTCTAACAGCTTTTACTGTTAATAATTCTTTATCCCCAGGGCCAACGCCTATTCCGTATAATGTTGCCATAGTTTAATTTTCTCTCCTTTTTAATTAATATACATTAAATTATTTATATACAAATCATAAGTGACACCCTAAAACTTGCTTTTGGTTTGGTGGAACTTATACATCCGAATGAATATGAGGAGGTATTTCCTTAAGTAATGTTCAAAATTTCACATTTTGTTTCTCGAACTTACTCTGTGAGTACACCTCTGATTTACTCCTCTTCACTACATTTTATACATTGAACTATATATATTGGATTTAATGCCATCATCATAAGACTTTTTCCTCTATTTTTACTTACACTTATAAGAGCAATATCCAATTTATAATTCATTGTTCTCATAATTTCTATAGCTTTATAAGCATTATCTAAAGTAATAAAGTTCATGACCATAGTCCCATTTTCATTAAGAAGTTTATCCGTCTTTTTAATTATATCCTCAAGCTGGCCACCATTGCCTCCAATAAATGCTGAGTCAACCTTAACACCCTGTTCTATAAGCTTAGCTAATGCTGTACTTCCATCACCTTTAATAAGTTCAATATTTTCACATTTAAACTTATCAATGTTCTGTGACGTTACATTATATGCTTCATCATCCATTTCTATAGAATATACTTTTCCTTTTGGACACTCCTTAGAAGATTGAATTGTAATGCTTCCTGTTCCACTACCTATATCAATGACATTTGAATCTTCATTTATATTCATTTTCCCAATAGAAAGAATTCTTATTTCTTCCTTTGTCATAGGGCAATTTCCTCTTATAAATTCTTCATCTTTAATAAACATTTTTTAATCTCCTTTACCCTATAAATCATTCTAGGGTGATATCTTATTAATCGGATAAATATTATCTTAAAAATACATATCTATTTCGCGTGAAACCTTATTTTATAAGCAAATATATATATTCTTTTATATAAATATACTTATATTTACACGTATTTTTATTCTTATGAATATTTATTTTTAGATATCTATTAGTTATATTATTCTTGTATCTTAGTACTCTTGTCTATAATAAGAATACATAAAGAACTAAATTCTTTACCTATAAAATCTGCTGGCTTTCCAGTAGTTATTACCTCATCTTCATAGGAAAGATTTTCACCGACTATTATATTTACATCTATTTTTTCTTCACATAAAATCTCACATAAATACGATGGATTATTTTCTTTATCCGTAAGCCATATTGCTGTATCGTATTCTCTTACCTTATTTATAAAATAATCACTTCTTCCATGAAGACTTCCTAAATATGCATTATTCCAAGGAAGTTTAACCTTTGCTGTTAAATATTGAATTGAACTTATTCCCGGTATAACTTCAAATGGAACTTGAGCTTTACTTTTTATATAATTTGTTATTCCATAAAAAGTAGGATCTCCTGAAGCAACTATAGCTATATTTTTATTTATATAATCATTATTATCAGTTTCCTTAGAAATAAACTTATCTACATCAGCCAAACTTTTCATATAAGATTTTTTACAATTATCAATTTTAAGTGAATCAAGTGCTCTTTTAAATCCTACAATTATATCACACTTTTTCAAGGTTTTAATAGCCTTAGGAAGTATGTAATCCTCATGCCCTGGACCAAGTCCAACTATGTAAATCATCTTTTGTCCTCCCTTGAATCATAAAGCATTTCCATATCACGTACTCCATAATATGTAACAGCATCTATATCTATTTCATCACGAACATAAGTCTTCATGCTATCAACAATTTTTCTTCCAATATTCCTATAAAGTTCATCATATCCTTCTCCAAGGAACCTTACTGCACCTTCACATGTCTTTTGTTGTAAAACTTGATTAACAAGAGATAAGTCATATCCAAGAAGTGCAAGCTCAAGTGCAAATACTTCAAGTCTTACTCCATTTACTCTACTATGAGTATTAAAGCATCCATATGCAATCTTACTCATCTTTCCAATATGTCCAACAACAACTACTGATTTAATATTATTTGCCTGACAACATTCAAGTGCAAATCCAATGTAGTTTGAACACATAATTATTTCATCTGGATCATATCCAAGTTCCTTACAGAATCTTTCACCTAGATTTCCGAAGGTTAATACAAGTCTATCTCTATCAATAGCTCTTTGATTTATTTCAATTCTTATTGATGCTTTAAGAGCATCTTCAGACATAGGGTATACTATTCCTGAAGTTCCAAGTATTGAAATTCCTCCTACTATGCCTAATCTAGGATTAAAAGTTCTTTGTGCCACTTCAAGCCCTTGTGGAACTGAAATAGTTACTTCAACTCTTTCACCATCTGGAAGAACTTTAAGTACTTCATCTCTTATCATTTTTCTTGGAACTGGATTAATTGCAGGCTCACCTTTTTTCACGAAAAGTCCTTCCTTAGTTACAACACCTACACCGTCTCCACCTCTAAGAAAAATCACTTCACTACTTTCATCTTCAAAAAGGTCCTCTACTGCATCTTTTACTTCTTCATCTGGTCTAAGTCTTCTAACCTTTGCCTTTATTTCAATTCCACTTGTAGCATCAGGGTCATCACCACTAAACTTTAAAATTGTACACTCAACAGCATTGTCCATTCTTTCAATTTTCTCAATAGGCATATCTATTGTGACACCTTTAGGACTTTTAATTTCTATCTCATTTAAAGTACTTTCTTGATTATATAAAAGCATAGTAGCAGCCTTTGCAGCACCTGCACTACATGAACCTGTAGTATATCCACATCTGAGTTTTTTACCTTCGCTTTCAATATACATTTCAAACATAAAAACACCACCTTTTTATATGAAACTCGACTCACATTCGCTCGCTGAGTAAGTTCCACCGACCAAATCAGAGATTTGGTGTGTCACTTATCTTGCCACCATATACATCAACGCATTTACTATTGCTGCTGCTACTGTGCTTCCGCCTTTTCTTCCTTTTACTCTTATGTATGGTATGTTTAGTTCATCCATATTTTCTTTACTTTCTGCTGCTCCTACGAATCCTACTGGTGCTGCTATTATTAATTTTGGATGTGCTTTTCCTTCACTTATAAGTTCTTTTAATCTATATAATGCAGTTGGTGCATTTCCAAATACAAATATATCTACATTATCAGCACATGCTTTTTCTACAGCTGCCATACTTCTTGTTATTCCTTTTTCTTTAGCTTCAGCGTGAACTTCTGGTTCATTTACATAGCATATAACCTTACTGTTTGTTTTTCCTAAGGCTATTTTATTTATTCCGTTTAGAGCCATATTTGTATCAGTATATATTGTAGCTCCTTTTCTGAATAATTCTTTTGCTGTTTCTATAGCAGTACTGCTTATTTCAACTAAATCCTTATATTCAAAATCTGCTGTTGTATGTATTGTTCTCTTAACTATTAATAATTCTTCTGGTGTAAATGAGTGTTCTCCCATTTCTTCTCCAATTATTTCAAAACTCTTTTCTTCTATTCCCATTGGATTTTTTAAATAATTCATCTTTTTCACTCTTTTCTTACTTAATGATCCTTACTCTTGCCTTTAATATTTTAGCACTAATAATTAATCTATAACAAAATTTCTATTTATATTAAAACTTAAACTCTTATTTCTGTTAAACTATTTACTTTCCAAATAAAATTGCCTTTAGAAAATCAATATTTCCTAAGAAATTCACATGGGCATATGCTGCAAGTGTATTATTTTTTATGTATCCACAATTCCACTTTAAAGTTTCACCATCATACTGTTTCTTAGTTACTTCATAAATAGTTTTTTCATTTAACTGAACATCTGATTTATGAAACTCATGACCATTTATATTTATTTCATAACCATAATATTTCTCATCTATGTTTACGTTACAGTATCCAAATCTCACAAGTCTTTTAGTCATTGCACTTGTTCCATCAAAGAAACCTACCATTTTAGCTCCATCTATTTCCTGTGTAAGATACATTAAACCTCCACATTCTGCATAGCATTTAAGACCATTATCAAGAGCCTTTTTAATACTTTCTCTCATGGATTTATTGGCTTCTAATTGTTCTTTGAATACTTCTGGATAACCTCCACCTATATAAAGGAAGTCTAATCCTTCGGGTATTAATTTATCATTCATGGGACTAAAATATATAACTTCTCCTATTTCCTCTAAAAGCTCTATATTATCTCTATAATAGAAACTAAACGCCTTATCCATTGCAATTCCTATTTTAAGCTTTTTATTTATTGCTTTTATCTTAAAACTATCTATTATAGAACTTTCTGTTTCTTTATATTCCTGCATCAATGATAATATTGCATTAACATCTACAAATTCTTCAATCATATTTCCACATAGCTCAAGTTTTTTATCAAGCTCTAATACTTCCATACTTTGAACAAGGCCTAAATGTCTGCTGCTAAGTACTATTTCTTCATTTTTAGGAATATATCCAAGGACTTTTATATTACAGTTTTCTTCTATAGAATACTTAAGAAGTTTATAATATTTTTCACTTACACAATTAAGTACAACTCCTGCAATATTAGCATTTCTGAAATCTCTTAATCCTTGTATAACTGCACACAATGTAGTACTTTGTCCCTTTGGAGAAATTACAAGTATAATAGGCATATACCCAAGAATCCTTGAAATATCATATGTAGATGCTTTTGTACTTATGCCTACACCATCATAAAGACCCATTACCCCTTCAATTACTCCAACATCACCATTACCTTTTAAATAACTATACTTTACTCCATCTTCATCCATTAAATGAACATCAAGATTTCTAGAATACTTTCCAGTAACTTCTCTGTGGAATGCAGGATCAATATAATCTGGTCCAACCTTATATCCTTGAACATCTAACTTTCTATTCATTAAAGCTTTCATAAACCCAAGAGTGAAAGTAGTTTTACCTCCACCACTTGAGTTAGATGCTATTATTATGGATTTCATAGTAATCCACCTTTCCTCAATTTCATATATCTAACAAACGTTAAGCTTATAATTATTATGTATATGAACCTAATGGTTCTTTACTTTTGAAACAAGTTGCGAATATGTTATTTTGATTTTTTTGCTAACTTTTTAGTTCTTCCTAATTCATCATATGTTCCATCAATAATATCATGAATTCTATTTACATAAAGTTGAACAAACTTGTCAACTTCCCCTAATCCATGAAGATATACTGTTGATTCTATTCCTTCTCTCTTAAGAATACTCTTCATTGAATCCTCTTCATCTGATGCCATATCATTTTTAGCATGGTCCCCTGCAACTACTAATAAAGGAACTAACTTTGTATTTTTTACTCCTTTTTTCTTCATTCTTCTTATACATGTTTCTATAGTTGGATAACCTTCAACTGTAGCTACAAATATATTATCATAGCCTTCATCTTCAAGTACAGTTTGAAGCATTCCATATACAGCATTTGAAGAATGGGCACTGCCATGACCAAATAAAACTACACTTTCTTCGTTATCTAAAACTTCTTTCATACTTTCTATGAATTCAGAATAATCTTGTGGTACTTCTTCTACTCCTTGATAGAAAAATATTGGTCTTCCAAGCTTAATTGTTTTAAAATCATCTTTATGTCTTCTTGCCATTCCTCTTATGTAAGAGTATTCTTCACCCGGAATTATGTGAAGAGGCTGAATTATAACTTCTTCGAATCCTTTGTTTTTTAAATCTTCTAAAGCTTCTTCAGGTTTTAATATTTCTATATTATCTCTTTCCTTAAGCTTTTTTATTATCATGTGAGCAGTAAATGCTCTAAACACTTCATAATCTTTAAATTCATCTCTAATTCTATTTTCTATTTTTTCTATTGAATTTTCTAATGCATCTAAATGACTTGTTCCAAAACTTACAACTAAAATTGCTTTTTTCATAATTCTCTCCTAACTAACTACTAAAAAATAAAAAACTCCCTTCACCAATAACAGTGAAGAGAGTAATAACAATACAAGAATATATACTATAATCCTTTACTCATAAAATTAATATGAGGATGCTTTAATAATACATAACTTACAACTAATCAAAATATCACTCTTATAATAAGTAATAAGCTAAATTTCTTAAAGTATTTTTATCTATAATAAAACACATTCTTCATTTGCTATTCCCTTCCCACCGAAGGCTGTATTAAGCATGATAATATAGGCAGGTCTCCTGACTCTGGCTTAAACCCAAACTTACTCCTTCCCAAGACTTTTTATATTCTCAGTGGATACTATAAGTTCAGTATTCCATCACAGTAGCGGGGGCTGTAGCAGCTTTTACTGCTTTCCCTTTTAATTCAATTAACCAATCGAAACCCATAATCAATTATTATTGTGACTAAATTATAGAATAATCTTTAACTTTGTTCAATATAAATATCTTCCTTTTATTATATGGTATACATTTATAAGCTTGATAATTTCACTTATATAAATTGTATTTTTCTTAATAAGTATTCATAATTAATTTTTTGATAATATAAAATCTGTTACAACATTACAGTACTTTTCATTTTCTTCTATTCTTGCCCAATGTCCTGAATAATCAAATCTTACAACTTTTCTTTCTGCCATATTTCCTTCCACTTCATCAAATAAAAATTCTTTTATCTGCTTTTTGCTTGTTATAGGATCACACTTTCCTTTTATGAGAAGAGATGGCTTGTCTATTTTAGATAATTTATCAAAAACATTATTATATATTCTCAAGTCGCTAAGAAGTTTTACTCTGGTCTTATTAGACTTATTAACAAGCTCTTTTACTTTATTCTTCTGTACATCTATTCTTTCAATAATGCTTCTATTATCTCCAAACCACATAATCTTACTTCCATCTGTTCCGAGAGCCGCTAATGCTTTATTAAGCAGTTTACTAGTATCTTTGTGATTAGTAGCCTGGTACATTAATTTCAAATAAATCTGCCCTATGTGCTTCTTTCCTGATTTTATTAATTCCATAGCTGCATTTTGAAGCATGTAACGTTCTGATAATGAAAAATCAAAAGAAGGATTTTCATATATAATTTTTTCAATTGAATCAGGATATAAATCTGCATAAAGCACTGAAATATATCCGCCAAAGGAATGGGATAAAAGTGACCACTTTTCTATTTTAAGCTGTCTTCTTAATTCCTCAAAATCCTCAATTATATCTTCTAATGTTATTTTCTCATCATCTTTTAATTCTTCTGATCTCCATACACCTCTCTGATCTACAGCTACTACTCTAAAATTCTCTGCTAATTTATTTCCCGCAAATTTAACAAAATCCTCACAGCCTATTCCCCCAGGTCCTCCATGTATAAATAGCAGCGCCATCTTCTGGCTATCTCCCAGAACCTCTACATATATTTTCTTTCCTCTAATTTCATAATATTCTCCCATAAACTCATCACCCCTAATTTATTAAACCCTTTCATAACATATTTACATTTAATTCACCAACACATTGTTAATCAATTTATAAAAAATGTATTACCAAAACCCAACTGTAAATATTTTCATATTATAATTTAATTATACATAACTACAACATCATTTTCCAGTATTTGAGTCTTTCCTCTTGGGATTATATTTTCTTCTCCTCTTTTTATAAGTGCTATGAGAATATCATCGGAAAGATTTAAATCCGCTATAGTCTTATTGCACCACTTATGGTTTTTTCCTATTTTCACTTCCTTAAGCTTTATATCATCTTCAATACTAATATCTGGTATGCTTAAAATAACACTATCATTGGCTTTTATAATAGTATCTCCTTTAGGTACGATATTATCATCATCCCTCTTTATCATAAGCGCAAGAGAATCATTTGGAATATCTGCCTCTTCAATGCTTTTTCCTTCCCATGGATGACCTTTTGGAATAAATACTCTCATTAATTTTATTAAAGATTCATCTTGATAATCATTAAATGTTTTTCTTACATCACTATCATCATCAATCATATTCAATTTTCTTGCAGCAGCTGGAAGGAATGATCCTTGAAGAGCTACTGATAATAATGCAATCATAAATACAATATGATATAGATTAAAATTAATATTTGCTCCATCTGCTATTGCAATTGTGGCAAATACAATTGATGCTGCTCCTCTAAGACCTGCAAGTGATAAAAGAACACATTGATTTATACTGCATTTAAAAGGCCTCAAAATTAAAAATACAGCTATTGGCCTTGCTACAAAAGTTAGAAATATCCCTATTAAAATTGCAGTTCCTATAACTCCTGGAAGTTGATGAGGTTTAGACAAAAGTCCTAATAAAAAGAAGATTATTATCTGTGCAAGACCTGTCAATCCATCAAAAAAATGAACTAATATTATTTTGTTATTTATTTTACTATTGCCTAGAATAATTCCTGTAATATAAACACTTAGATATCCACTTCCATGAACATATTCACACAACGAATATGAGCTTAGGACTAATGCTATTATAAATATGGTTTCAAGACCATCTGTAACAATATCAAGTTTTTTTAATACAAATATACCTATAACTGCAATAGATACTCCTAAAAGAACTCCAAACACTATCTGTGAAAATATTATAAAAAATATACTTCCAATACTGCCTGTTCCATTTATAAAGCTTAAACTTACTATAGTAAGCATAAATGCTACAGGATCATTACTCCCACTTTCAAGTTCAAGCATTGAAGCTGACCCATCCTTAAGACTAAGATTTTTAGATCTTAATATTGAAAATAGAGATGCTGCATCTGTAGAGCTTATTACTGAACTTATAAGAAAGCTCTCTAAAAGGGTAAACTTCACAACATAATAACAGAACAAACTTGTAAGCATTGCTGTAATCAAAACTCCTACTGTAGACAGGATAATGGATTTTAATGCTACTGGTTTTGCCACTTCCCACTTTGTTCCAAACCCTCCATAAAACATTATAAAAACAAGAGCAATATTGCATATAGTCTTTGCCAAATGATAATTATCAAATGATATTTTAAATATTCCATCAATTCCAAACAACATTCCAAGTCCCATAAATAAAATTAATGCTGGCATTCCTAGCTTATCAGAAAACCTATTTGCAATTACGCAAGACAAAAGAACACACGCAGCTATAAGAATCATATATTCTTTCCTCCTCATGTCTACTAATACTAAAATTATAACTATCTTTAAAGCTTATATAATTTTTCTTATTCATAACATTATATTAACCTTTTATTGCAAATATATAATTAAAATATCCTATAAACACCTGAAGCAATAGACTGCATATTAACTAAAAATATATAAAAAAACTGCCTATGAAGTTAATTAATGTTATATACAATTAATTTCAATAAGCAGTCAAATTATTCTTAATATTACATTTCTACTATTATGTCAGAAACCCAATCACAAAGATTAGCTGATGCTCTATTTGCTACATCAACAACGTTAGCATGTGAATGCTTTCCTTTTTGAATTCCTGTAGCCATGTTTGTGATACATGCTATCCCTATTAAATCCATTCCCAAGTAGTTTCCTACAATTGTTTCAGGTACAGTAGACATTCCCATTGCATCTATTCCCATTCTTCCATAAGCTCTTATTTCTGCAGCTGTTTCATAGTATGGACCAGTGAAGTGTCCATAAACACCTTCTTTATACTTTAAGCCCTTTTTATCTGCTATATTCTTAGCTAAATCCATTAAGTACTTCTTATATGGTTCAGACATATCTGGGAATCTTGGTCCAAATCTTTCATCATTCTTGCCTATTAATGGGTTATTAGCAGTTAAATTTACGAAATCATTAATTAACATTAAATCTCCCGGTTCAAAATCTGTGTTAATTGCACCGCTGGCATTTGTAATTACTAATTTGTCAATTCCAAGCATTTTCATAACGAATATTGGATATGTTACTTCCTTCATAGTATATCCTTCATAGTAGTGGAATCTTCCTTGCATTGCAAGAACAGTCTTATCTCCTATAGTTCCAAGAAGAAGACTTCCTTTATGTCCTTCAACACTTACTACTGGGAAGTTTGGTATTTCACTGTAAGGAATTTCTTCTTTATTTTCGAATTTATCTACAAGTGCACCTAATCCACTTCCTAATATAATTCCTATAGTTGGTTTTTTAGTAAATCTGCTTTCTAAATATTTAACAGACTCTTGTACTTTTTCATATAAATTTTCCATAAATATCGCCCTTTCTTCATCTGTAAAATCATTGTTATATGACTATTACTTTTCATAATGTGTTCAAAATATGCACACTATCCAATTTAATATGAAATATATAATAATATTACATTATTATTATATATTTATCTACACCTTTTATTTAGTATTCGTCATTTTGTTGTAGAAAAATACTATAAACTTATAATTTTTCTATTATTCATTACTTATAAGTATCTTGTCGTTGAATTCATTAATATCACCATTAAAGTTTCCTATGTACTCTTTTATATGCTGGTCAGTTGAATATTGATGCCCTACAAGATTTACAAACTTATTTTTTCCAACTCCATTCCATGGCTTTCCATTATAATTTGCTTCCCATAATGGCATATTATATATTTCCTTATCAGCGTTGTTTAGATATTTATTTATAAAGCTTGTATAAGTATAAATACCTAATTTTAAAGATGATAAACGGTTAAATTCATCTTTAAATCTCTTTATGTAATCTTCAAGTCCATCAAAATATACTTCTGTATCAAGCATAGGAATAAGATCCCAATCATATTTTGATATCATATTATAAAAATTTCTTGCCTGCTCTTCAGGTGAACTTGTACTTACTAAATAATGATATGCTCCCACCTTCATTCCAAGCTTTTTACTTTCCTGATAATATGCATCCATGTCTGAATCCTTAAAAGTAGCTCCTTCTGTAGCTTTTAAATAAACATATTCTCCTCCAGCTTTTGCTACTGAATTCAAATCTACATTCTTATCATTATTTGAAAGATTTATTCCTTTAATCTGTCCATCACTATTTGTCCTATTTTCAGCCTGTATTATTCTATTGACCGCTTTAGGTACAATTACTTTTGATAGAGTAGTACAAAAAGCAACTAATATACCTATGCTACAAAAAGGTATAATAACTTTTTTATTGATAAAAAACTTTAATTTTGAACTTTCATTAGTCTCCTCTGTTTCACTTATATCTAGATTCAACTTTTCAGTAATTCCTTTATTCTTCAGTTTCAGCAATACTGCACAAAATATCGCAGCAACTAATAATATTCCAATAATCACTCTTAACATTTTCCCTCTCCCCCTTATCATAATGTCATATTAACATAGATACTTGTCAACTTTAAGGCAAAATGCTCAAAATATAAATAAGAAATAAAAAAATCAGTCTGACTTTTAATCAAACTGATTTTTATTTATTACATATTAATTTATATTATTGTAATTTGTCTAATATAGAACTTCCTATTGTATTTTCAGGCATTTTAACATCAAAGTTATCTGCAATAGTTGCTCCAATTGTAGCAAATGTATCTGGAGTATCTAATAATCCATGACCTTTCATTGATGGTGAGTATGCTAAGAATGGCACATATTCACGAGTATGGTCTGAACCAGTATAAGTTGGATCATTTCCATGGTCTGCAGTGATTATTAATAAATCATCTTCTTTTAACTTATCTAATACTTTGCCTAAGTTAACATCAAATTTTTCTAACTCCTGTGCATATCCTTGAGGATTTCTTCTGTGCCCCCATAAAGCATCAAAGTCAACTAAGTTTACAAAGCATAATCCTTTAAAATCTTTATCCATGATTTCTAAAGTTTGTTCCATTCCATGAACTGAACTCTTAGATCTATGAGCTTCTGTGATTCCTTCACCTTCAAAGATATCATTTATCTTACCTACTGAAATAACTTCATAATTATTATCTTTTAAAGCATTAAGAGCAGTTCTGCCATATGGTTTTAAAGCATAATCATGTCTGTTACTTGTACGAGTAAATCCATGTTCTTTATCTCCAATATAAGGTCTAGCTATAACTCTACCAACCTTCCATTCATCTTTAAGAGTTAATTCTCTTGCAATTTCACAACATCTATAAAGTTCATCTAATCCAAATGTTTCTTCATGTCCACAGATTTGTAATACTGAATCAGCAGATGTATAAACTATCATATCTCCAGTTTTCATTTGGTGGTCACCAAGTTCATCTAATATTTCAGTACCACTGGCACTCTTATTACCTACTATTTTATGTCCAGTTCTCTTTTCAAGTTCATCTAATAATTCCTTTGGGAATCCTGTATCAGTAAAAGTTTGAAATGGCTTAGTTATATGAAGACCCATCATTTCCCAGTGACCAGTCATAGTATCCTTACCAACACTTGCTTCTCCCATTTTCATTTGATATCCTAATGGATTTTCAACTGCCTCAACATGTTTTATTGGGTGAAGATTAGCTATTCCCATCTTTTGTAGGTTTGGTATATTAAAGCTTTCTACTGAGTCAGCTATATGACCTAATGTATCTACATTAATATCTCCATATTCTTTAGAGTCATTCATCTGTCCAATTCCTAATGAATCAATCACTATTGTAAAAATTCTATTGTACTTTTTCATTATTATTATCCTCCTATTTACAACATCTTTAAAGTTCGACTTTTTCACATCATCCATTTGTAATTATTTTATTTTTACAAAATGTATTTAAATATATATCTTAATATATTTATCCACTATTAAATAATAAACAAGTTTCCATACAAATACAAGAAATGATATATTTTTTCAAATATCAATACTAATTAATATTATAATAAACAAATTTAGAACTTAACATACATAATAATTACGTACGCTAAGTTCTAATTCAAATAATTATTTAAGATTTAAATTCAAAAAAATCTTCTATATTAATGTTACCATTCCTACAATTATAGCGCTTAAAAGACTTACGCAGAAACCTGCAAGCATTGACTTAAGTGCTAATTTAGAAAGAAGATTTCTCTTTTCAGGACATAATGCAGATATTCCTGAAATACAAACACCTATACTTGAAATATTTGCAAAACCTGCTAACGAAATAGATAAAATTAATCCTGTTCTGTAGTCTAATTGAGATAAAACTTCTCCTAATGATTGAAAAGCTACGAATTCATTTAATACTAATTTACTTCCTAAAAGTTCTCCAGCAAATCTAACAGTATCTGAATCTAATCCCATTAAGTAACCAAATGGTGCAAATATGTAAGAGAAAATTTGTTGAAGATTAAGTCCAAAGAATCCTAAAATTAAGTTAATTACAGCAACTAATCCTAATATAGCTACAAGTGATGCTCCAATTGCAAGAGCTGTTTGTAAACCATTCATTGCACCTTCTGAAATTGCTGATAATATGTTTTCATTATCACCCTTGTTGTCTATCTTCAATTCTTCTACGTCAAAACCGCCTTCTGATTCTGGCATTAATATTTTTGAAAGAGCTATACTTCCCATTGGTACTAAAGCACTAGCAATAAGTAAGTATTCCATTGGAATTCCAAGTGCTGTATAACCACCAATTATAGTAGCTGACATACTTCCCATACCAGAAACAAGAACAACTACTATTTCACTCTTAGTCATTTTCCCTAAATACTTACTTACAAGTATTGGACTTTCTGTTTGACCTAAGAACATATTTGCAACTGCTACGAAACTTTCAACATGGCTAGTTCCAAGTACCTTACCTACACCTTTACCAATTACTTTAACAACTGCACCGATAATTCCTAAATAATATAATGCACTTATTAATGCTGAAAGGAATATAATATTTCCTAGAGTTTGAATAGCAAATATACTTCCTGTTGGAGCACTTGAATCTGCAAGGCTTCCGAACATGAATGATACACCATCTTTTCCACAGTTTATTACAGCTGTAATACCAGCTGATACTTTTTCTACTATAAATCTTCCTAGTGGAATTTTAAGTAATATGACTGCAATTATTACTTGAATTATTAATGCCTTAACTACTGTCTTATAAGGTATATGTTTTCTATCCCAAGATAGAAGAAACATAAATGCAAGTATTACTACAATCCCAAGCAAGCTTAATACAAATTTCATGTCTTTCTCTCCTTAAATAATTTTCCTTTGTTCATTGATCATTAACAATTCCATACAATTATAACACCTGTTCACTAAATTGTATAGTCATTTTATCAAATGTGTTATATTTTTTCTATTTCCTCTTTTCATCATATATTTCACATTTACTATTTTAATATTTTATAGAAAATCAAAGAAATTTTTGATATATTTAATAGTATATTAAACAATTACATATACATTAAAACATTTACATAAATTTTATTTATAACAAATATATATATATGTTTATCATTTATGTTGTTTAATATACCAAGTATATTAATATTATTAACATATATTTTCTCAATAATATTATTAAACTTCAAACAAATTCATATATTATCAAGTCAATATGTGATATACAATTTGAATTAAATATACTATATACTACATATAATCCTACATTTTGTAACTTTACACTAATTAATCGAATATAAATGAAACTATTTTAAATTTAATTTATAAAATAACTATTAAACGAAAAGGTGATATTATTATGGAAAAACTTAATCTTGAAGCTAAGGAGAAAAAACTGCGCTATGTGGCTGTATATGATAAATTATTCAAAATGATAAATGAAGGCTCTTATAAGGAAGGGGCACGTCTTCCAAGTGAACCTGATCTTGCAAAATCACTTGGAGTAAGTAGAACAACTTTAAGACAAGCATTATCATTATTACAAGATGATGGACTTATAAAGAATATACAAGGCAAAGGAAACTTCATAACAAAGCCTAGTCACAATAATGTTGATGGTTTAGAAATTATAAGCAATCCTATTTATAAATGTATAAATGAAAAAATAGATTCTGTAGAGATAGAATTTCATATAGAAATTCCAAATGACCATATGGAACAAGTACTAAAAAGAAAACCTGCAGTATGTATTGTTGTCGATAGATGGTACAAATGTAATTCTGAAGTTATAGCATACAGCTTTACACTTATCCCTATTGAGACAATTTCATCAAATAATATAGATTTAAATAATAATGATGAGTTATTAGATTTTATAGAAAATACAATCTACTCCATTGCTAATAAATCTCTTATTGAAATAAAACATTCAACTGCTGGAAGCTTCACTACAAAAAAATATTCTCTTCATTCAAATGACCACTGCCATTTGATTCAAGAAAGCTTATATACTAGTGATATTGCTACACCGGTAATTTTTAACAAACATTATCTTCCAATGGATATAAGTTCCATACAGATCCATTCTTTTAAATAGCAGACATTTATATATATTAAGACTTTAAATGACAATAAAAATATTTATATATATAAAAGCACATATCTTTATATCTCAAAAATAAATATTTTTGTGTTTTTATTTATAAAATTAAATTTTACTCACAAACTTATGTTTTAAAAAAATTTACATAATGATATAATGATTGTTGGTAATATTTTTATTTTTTAAAAGGGGAGAATTCTTATGACAATTTTAGGTATACTAAGCTCTAAAGTTAATGACAATCCTACTCAGAAAAAGGCTCTTGACATTATAAAAGAGACATATATGCCTTCTGTAAACAATAACTATTTACTTGTTGTAAATGAAGAGGGAGAATTAATGGTCAAAATACCAAGTCTAGAAAAAAGGGATGAATATGTACTGAGTCCATTTACTGAATATTCATATCCTTTAGTTATGTGTATGAAAATAGAGGAAATTAATAATCCTGAATATTATGATTACATACTTTCAACATTTATGGATGAATATAAGGATAAGCTTGAAATATTCTTTAAAGATACTACTACTGTAGACAAGCTATTAGTCCATTTAACTACCACTAGAAACAATATAGATAATATAACTTATGCTGGTGCTGGAATTACAGTATTTTTAAGTATTATATTATGTTTATTTAATATTTCAGGTATAGGCAAATATATTATGATTATTGGTATTCTTGTATCCTTTGGACTATCGATGTATGTTCAGTTTAATAAAGAAAATCAAATCAAAAAAACAATTGATGGTTATATTTCAATAATAAATACAAACTGGTATCATGATTTATTATTAAAACAATATGCATTTCTCTGCAACTTTATAGGCTAATGATATTAATTATGTATATTTACGTGGGTTATAATCAATATTATTTAACTATCTTAATGTTAAAATAATTTTTAAAGTAGAAACATCTTATAAAGGTTAATAACCTTTATAAGATGTTTCTTTATAGCATCAGATATTAACTTGTTTATTTTAAAGCTGTACTACTGTTTCTAAAGCAATTTCAACCATATCCCTGAATGTTGTTTGTCTTTCTTCTGCAGTTGTTTTTTCTCCAGTTATAAAATGATCACTTACTGTAGACATAGCTAAAGCCTTTACATGATACTTTGCAGCTATAGTATAAAGACCTGCAGCTTCCATTTCTACTCCTAAGCACCCAAAGTCAGCCCACTTCTTCCAATCATCAGGATCATCACCATAAAACTCATCAGTACTAAAAATCTGCCCAACCTTTGCATCTATTCCTTTTTCCATAGCAATATCATATGATTTCTTTAATAATTCAAAATCAGCTGTTGGTGCATAAGTCCCTCCTGGGAATCTTGTTGAGTTCAAGTTAGAATTAGTTGAAGCTGACATTGCTATAACAACATCTCTTATCTTAACATCTTTATGATATCCTCCCATACTTCCTACTCTTATAAGATTCTTAGCTCCATAATCTTTTATAAGTTCAGTTACATATATAGATAATGATGGTATACCCATTCCTGTACCCTGCACTGATACTCTCTTTCCTTTATAAGTTCCTGTAAATCCATACATTCCCCTAACTTCATTGTAACAAACTACATCTTCTAAAAAATTCTCAGCTATAAACTTAGCTCTTAGTGGATCTCCTGGTAATAATACGCTTTCTGCTATATCTCCTGGTTTTGCATTAATATGTACACTCATCTTTATTTTATTCCTCCAGATTTATTTCATAATTTAAATTATATTTATTCTTATATTCTCCTATTTAAGAAGTTTCATTACTTTTCAAACATATTTACAAATACTGAATTACATACATATACTGATCTAATACTATTAAATCATCAGCATAAAAAATACTAATTCACTTCTTCTAAATATAATAGTATTTTTATTATACATCTATATTATATATCATTCATTTCATAAAAACTTTGACTATAAGCACATTATGAAATTAACAGCATTACATCCTCCTTTAGTCAAAGAATGTAATGCTGTTAATTTAAAACCACTAATTATTTTTAGCAGCTGCTCTTTCTCTATCAAGTTTAATCATATTTCTAATACCTTCAACAGCAACCTTGATTGATTCTTCACTATCATGACATTGTGGATTATCTAATCCAGCTTTTTCTCTTTCTTGGTTAGCTATTACTAAGAAACAAGCTCCAGTACGTACTCTTAAGTAGCTTCCAACTACAAATAATGCTGCACTTTCCATTTCAGATGCTAAACATCCACATCTAAGCCATGCATTCCATTTGTTTTCTAATTCATAGCTTACAGGTTTAGTTTCTGGTGAATGTTGTCCATAGAATGAGTCCTTAGATTGAACTACACCTGTATGGAATGTTTTTCCTAATGTTTTAGCTCCATCTACTAAAGCATTTACAACATCATAGTTTGGAACTGCTGGGAATTCAATAGGTGCATATTCTCTAGTAGTACCTTCCATTCTTATTGAACCAGTAGCTACAACTATATCTCCACCTTTAACATCAAGTTCCATACCACCACATGTACCAACTCTTATAAATGTATCTGCTCCACATTTAACTAATTCTTCTACAGCTATTGCAGCAGATGGTCCACCTATACCAGTTGAAGTAACACTTACTTTTTCTCCATCTAAATATCCAGTATAAGTAACATATTCTCTATTATCTGCAACAAGCACTGCATTATCAAAATGTTTAGCTATCTTTTCACATCTCTTAGGATCTCCTGGAAGTATAACGTATCTTCCTACTTCTCCTTCTCCTACAGCAATATGGTATTGTTTTCCTGAGCCTTGTGAATATTTCATATCTATATTCCTCCATTATTTAAAATTCCTTTATATTATACAATATTTTTATGTTGTATAGTAACTCGCATAGTTGTTTTATAAAATAATAACAATATTTATACATTTAATCTATTAAATTGTTTATTCAATTTAGATAAATCACTCTATATTTCCCAAGTATTAATATATCTATACAATAATAAATTATTTATATAATAGAAAAATATCATACCATTCATTTGTTGATTTGAATAGTATGATATTTCTTATCCATAATTATTTCATAAAATACTATACCATAAAAATATGTGTTATTGGCATTAAGCAAATTCCTGCAAATATCGAGTATAAAGACAAATTATAATATCCATATTCTCTTGATGATGGTATAAGCTCCTCAAATGATATATAAAGCATTATTCCCATAACAAATGCAAATATAAGCCCAAGTAAGAATTCACTAATAAATGGTTTTAATATAAGGTAAGCCATAACTGCTCCAAAAGGCTCAGATAATCCTGAGCAAAGTGTATACTTAATAGCTTTAGTTTTATCTCCTGTTGAATAATAAATAGGCATAGCAACTGCTATCCCCTCTGGAATATTATGCATTGCTATAGCGAAAGAAATTGAAATCCCTAAAGTTGCATTTTGATAGCTAGACATAAATGTTGCAATTCCCTCAGGGAAGTTATGTAGTGTAATTGCAATCATAGTCACAATCCCTACTCTGTATAACTTAGCGCTCTTATCATTAGAACTTCTTAATATATGTGTTTCGTGAGGTATAAACTTATCAATAAGCATTGCAAATATCATTCCTATAAGCATATAAAACATTGTAAGAATAACTCCATAGAACTTTCCATAGTAATTAACAAGTGTAGTCTCTGCATAAGGAAATAAATCTGTAAATGATACGCATATCATTACTCCAGCTGAAAATCCTAATGCAACTGTAACTGTTTTTTCATTCCTTCCTCGTGATAAAAATGCTATTATAGCACCAGCCACTGTAGAAATGCCTGCTAAAAAGGAAAGAATCAATGCGAACATAGCACTCTGATCCACCTTATTTATCACTCCTCTATTTTTAACTCTTCATAAAATATATTCCAATTATTTATTGTAAATGACTAAAAAATAGTATAACTATGTAAAAAGCTAAATTTTCAAAAAAATAATATCCATCAAATCTAAGTTTATAAACTTAAATTATAATGGATATCCCACAAAATATTAAAAAGGAGTCGTAATTTCTCATGATTGACTGAGTCATTTAGAGGAGCGATGAGTATATTTGAAATATACGCCTCTAGAAAAATTACTAACTATTTACTAGTATACTAGATTCTCACATAAAAACAAGAGTATTTTTTAAATATTTAGAAAATTTTGATTATAAGCTATTATTTTAAAATTATTTTCTTGTTTGTGAAATAAATTTATTTAAATCTATTTATTGACATAAGAATTTAATAGGCGTATAATTCAAATTGTTATGAGGCCCATTGGTCAAGCGGTCAAGACGTCACCCTCTCACGGTGAAATCATGGGTTCGATTCCCGTATGGGTCACCAATGTAGTAAACATCAGTATTTAGGTAACTAAATATGCTGATGTTTTTTATTTTTTACACCATTTTTACACCATAGTTTTTGTATGATTTTTTTACACCATTTCTTGATTAATAAAATTTTTAATTATCTATTTTTCTAATACCATGTTTAAATATTCTTCCCAATAACCATCTTCATCACCTACAAAATCACTCAACCAATAATACATCATTAATAATTCTATATACTGCTTCTTTCCCCTTATAAATGGTTTCTTTGATATTTTAGTATGCAACAAATCTAAACCAAATAAATTGTTTTTCTTTTTATGATCATACTCATATTCTTCTTTTCCATAATCATTTATAAATTTCTTCCTATGACTTCTTGGCCACATATCCTTATTTTCAAAAAAATTGTCCAAATATGCAAAAACAAATGCCTCCATATCAACACCATATTTTTCTTTAGTGTCATCTATCCAATGTTTAATATCATCTGATACTATTGGCATTCTAACTTTAACATTACTTTTTACTCTATGATAATCCTTAATAAACAAATAAATCATTTCTGATTGTGTTTTTAAATATGGATATTTTTTTATTAGTTTAGGATATAATTCATATGAAATACTCCTGAATTCTGCATCTGTATTCATAACTAAAAATAATTCATTAGCATCTAAAATATTGCCTATAACCCTGTTCAGTCTTGTTCTATGTGTATCATAAAGTTCCACAAACCATTCTGCAATATCATCATCATACTCAAATAATTCTTTTCTGTACTTCTTTAATGTAGTATTATTTAAAACCATATTCCTATCCAATTCAGCCATATCCAGGTAATTGTTATAGTATTCAAATATATAATCCATACAAATTTTTATGTTCTCTACTTTTTTATCTAGATCAAATTCATTAAGATTATCTTCCTTTTTTCTTTTTGAAATGTATTCTTCTATTGTAAGCATATCTACTCTCCATAATCATATTTTTTGTAACATTTATAAAATATCTGAGAACTATAATACTATAAATATATAAAATCAACAAAAAATCAATTTAAAGTATATGGCGTCACTTCCGGCTAGCGGCACCATTCATTTAGAGAAAAGGCTGTATTACAAGGTTTAAGACCTTTGTAGTACAGCCTTTTTTATATGTTTGCAACAATATTTGCAACAACTAGAAGTAATATTATTTTTTGCAACAATACACAATAAATATTGCTAATTTGTCTGAATAATTGCGACTCTAAATTATTTTAGATATTATATTAAAAATATAATATCTTGGTATAAAAAAAGATTACAATAAACTTAAATAATTATTGCAATCCTCTTTAATAAATAATTATAAAATTATTATATATTTTACTAGATAATATTTCCATACAATTTATTAGTCATAGTTACATCATAATGACCTAAAAGTTTAGATATACTTTCAATAGATGTATCATCTTGTAACAAATTAAATACATATGTATTTCTTAATGCATGAAATTTTTTATAAACTATATTACATTCGCTTAATAATTTACGCCAAACGTTACACACACCCCCTTCTTTTAATTTACATCCAAATTTACTCGTAAAGATAAAATCAGATTCTAGATAAACTTCTTTAGAATTTTCTTGTTTACTAAATTGTTGCTCTCTTTTAATTTCTTTAAATATAGTCTTTGCCTTCTCAGCAATTGGAATTATCCTTTCTATTCCTCCTTTTACTCTTCTTACAGTTAATATATTTTTTTCTAAATCCACATCATTCCATGTTAGATTTAAAGCTTCTGATAATCTTAGTCCAGTATAAAGACATATAAGAATCACTTTTCCATAAATGTCTTTTTGACTTGAAATACCAATAATATCATCTTGCTCATCCTTGTTTAAATATTCTAATACCCATTGCTTTTTTTCTCTTTCTTCCATATTAATTGGTCCTCCTCAACATAGTATTATTTTTCAATACTATATTGTGCCAAATAGACTTGTTTTATACATATTTTCAGAACAATTGTTCTATCATCTTAATTGCTTAGTTCTGTATTAAACTCAGCTTGTACTAAATTATATTTTATCGTAACTTTAAATACTTTTAAGTTTAGATAAAAAGCCACTTTAAAGCACTTTTATATTTTATAGTAATTAGAATTATTTAATCATAATTTACTGCTTGTGGGCAAATTAAGGGCAAAGTATAAAAGTTTGTACATATATTCAATGTAGGAAAATTTAATATATTAAATTATTTAACAGCCATAAGTAGACAACCATTACTTATAAACATATCTTACTTCAACCTTATTGTTTTTAGTATCTACTGGTTTACATATAACTTTTATTACATCTCCATCATCAGCATACTTAATCTTATTCAAAACTCTATCAAAATTTTCAATAACTGCACTATACAACGAAATCAATTTTTTTTTAAATGTAATAGTCTGTCCAAATAATAAAATTTTTTCATTATAACAACAGAAATCTATCTTTATTTCATCTTCAGATAATTTTTCTGCCTGCTTTTTCTCTCGATTAATCTCAATTTTCAGCATTATTTCATCATATGTTCCTTCAATAACCTCATTATTCATAACCTTTTCTAAAATAAACATATTTTCATAATCATTCTGTGTTATCTCATCTGGTAATTTGAATTTAATATTGTAATACTCTTCCAATAATTTAAGTCTTTCTAATAAATTAACTTCTTTTAAAATTGCTTCGTCATTATAGTCATTTACAGTTGAATCACATATACACATAAATTCATTATCTTCTTTTAATGAAATAAGTTTTTTCTTCCCTTCTTTACTCATATTAATTAGAAATTTATTTAATGCTAAATTAGCTGATATATCATCTATAAACTTATCGTTTATTTTCACATTAAACTTACTTTCTTGAGTTATTCTATTTATAGATAAACTTAATATAATCTTAGCATTCTTTTGTTTTTCATTACTTATTATCAAATAATCTCCATCAATTCACGAAAGCCCCATTTCTAGGTATTTGAGTGCAAAAGGTGTATTTTCAAATTCAAATCTCATTGGAATAGGATCTGGAAATTTTTTAGGTATTATCTTTACTTTACTAATATCATTTATATCCTGTACCAAATAATCACCTAACCATAATTTTATGTATTCTGCTTTTAATTCTATAGCAACTTGTTTTTCATATCCATATCGTATTAATTCTTGAAAGTTTTCTGCCCACTTATATTCATCTGGTATTTTGAATCTTATTTTCCCATGTGGTGGATATTTCTCTAAAGCATCTTTACTATTTACTGTCATACCAATGGAAACACCATTCTCATTCATCTTGAGATTATATTTATAATAAGGATATAATGGATGCATTACAGTAAAGCTTCTTTGAAACATTCCTATTTTTCTTAATGCACTTTCATTGTTACCATTTCTTGCTAATTCTAGTATTTCATCCATGCCTTTATTAATAGTAATATTAGAATTTTGAACGTTAATGTTATGATTTCCAAATATATTATTTTTTGCAATTTGATCACTACTCTTTTTCTTCAACACTAAAATCACTCTTTTCTATTTTTGAATTTTGTATATTAATATTCCTATTACCTTTAGTTATATTTTTTGCTTTGCTTATTTTTTTATTTTCATAGGTCTTTCCTGTAAAAAAACCGATAATTGCTCCACTAATCAATCCGGCTAGTATTCCAATAATTAATGCTCCATGAACTGTTGATGGGTTTAATAATTCCATAATATTCCTCCTGTCTATTATCTAATTTTCCTATTGTTAATTCTTTTATCTATATTTAGCTTTAGAATGAGTTATTTTTATTTCATTCGCATCATATCCTTGTGATAACATAAAGTAATATATATCATCTTCAAACATACTACTTCTTGGCCTAATATTTATGTTCTAAATAATACTATTCTTCAAGATAAGTTTAGTAGTCTTCAGATTATTTTTATATCTTTATTTAATATCACATCATTTTATATTCACTATAGTTAACCTATCTATAATTATTACTTTTATATATTTTATATTAATTATATAATTTTACATTTATTTCTACAATAAATTTTACTTATATGTATTTTATAATAGAAAGAATAGTAAGTAAGTTGTATAAATACTTACTACCTTTTAAAATAATCATTTTCTATTTAATCCACATCCCACTCTCATCAACTTTCCATCCATCAGGAGTAATACAGTCACAATACATTCTCCCCTCTTCATCAAAAGCATAGCATCCACCATCAATCCATTTCCAAAGAGGCTTATTTTTTAATCCATAAACCATCTTGCAGCTTTCATCTAAGTAATACCAATGGCCATCATTTTCATCATAATACCAAGCATTTTCTAAAGCATAACCTTGATCATCAAAAATATACCACTCTCCATTAATACACTTCCAACCATTTTGTGAAGTATAATAATATCCATTAATCACATCTGTACAATACCACCAACCAATATTATTTCTATTCCATCCAAGTTTCCACTGTTTATTCTGGCTGCTTTCAGCTCCAATAAGTCCATCTGCTATAGCCTTTGCAATCACTTCTGGATTATATTTGCTGCTATCACTACTATCAGCAAAAAGACATTCTACCAGTACAGCTGGCATACTTGTCTTATTAAGTACTATAAGATTCTGTGTCTTAACTCCTCTATTTTGTATTCCTAAAGCTCCTGATAATGAAGAACATATCTTTGCAGCATATTGATTAGCTACAGCAGAATGACCAGTAACAAGTACTTCACTACCAGTACCTCCCCCTGCATTTATATGAATTTCTACATACAAATCTACGTCTTCTTTTTGTGCCAGACTATTTGCCATCTGTGCTCTTACAAAACAGTCCTCACAATTATAACTATTACTTTTATCAATTATCAGTAATTTTGCTCCATGACCTCTCTCTTTTAATTCTTTCGCAACAAGTTGCGAAACTTCTCTTGTGCAATTACTCTCATCAAGATTTGAAATAACTCCGCATCCAATATTTCCACTTGCAGTATGACCTGCTGCTATAACAAAATTGCTCATAAATAATACCTCCATAATACTGTTTAATTTCAAACTGTATATATGCAGGTTAATAGAGAGTTGTTATATTTCTCATATTTGCTCTTAAATTGATAATTTCAATTTGACTTGTTGCAACAGATTATACTGCAAAGATTATGTTACAATTAAGAACTACAATAAATATTAATATTCAATTTTGCTTGAAACTGTGTCTCAAAAGCGAACTACTTGATAATCTACACTTACATATACTCCTATCACTATGCATATTTGTCAATAACATAAATAATATCAACTTTTCCATTTCTGCATATATACATTTGCAGGGTACTTTACTTCTGCAATCTTATGTTTCTGGAGGTTTTCTATGAATTATGATTATATCGAAGATTTAGTAAGAAAATCAAAAGATGGTGATGAAGTGTCAAAAGAAAAACTCATTGAAGAATTCAGGCCTTTTATATTCAACCTTTCAAAAAGGACCTTCATTCCTGGATATGACTTTGATGATTTTAAAAATGAATGCTACCGAATACTTTTCAAATGCATTTCACTATATAAAACTGAATCTCACAGATTTGTTGCTTATGCTACTAATGGCATAAAAAACAGTATTAATGATTTAATACGAAAGAACATAAAATCAAATTCAATCCAGAATCCTGGAAACATCGCTCCCTTTGATAATTATGTAGAGGAAACATTTAATTCTAATTCACCTCAAATTGAAGATATCTTATGCAGCAGATATGATTCTGATTGTCTTAAGTATGCCATGAATAACCTTACAAAAGATGAACTGGACCTTATAAATCATCTATTTTATGAAGGTAAAACCCTTAAATCTTATAGTGATAAAAATGAAGTTTGCTATTCTTATGCAGTTAAAAAGAAAAGGTATGTTTTAGACAAGCTCTTTATGTATGTTAATATTTATATAAATCCTAGATGCACCAATAAACCCTGAAGATAAAATATTACCTTCAGGGTTATTTCTTTTATATAATTCATAATTAAATAAAATTTCCTTATTATTTTCAATCTCTTTAATTTATCTATATGTGGCATTAGAATGTGTTATTTTTATTTCATTAGCATTATATCCATTAGACATCATAAGAAACTGTTTCTAAACTTCTTGGCCATTCCACTATTGAAATGACTGCTAATACTTATACTCATGTTTTGAAGAAGGAAAAACAGAAAGCTGTGGATACTTTGGCATTGCTTAGTTAAATAAATGCTATATATTTCATAATTTATATATAGCATTTATTCATAATAATTCTATAAAAATGGTGAATATTAATTTTTTAGTATGACTATTTTTCCTTCATTATTATATTTAATAAAATATTGTGTATTATTCTTCTTATCATTTAAACGTATTTTTGAAATTTTATCATCATCATTATAAAACCATGTTATTTCTTTATCTCTTATCTCAACTGAATCATTTGTTTTTAACATTACTCTAAGTAATCCTATAACATCTTCTGTTATAACAAAGTCTTTTCCAATAATATTTTGTGCAAGTCTAAAAAAGCAATTATTTAAATCTTTTTCATTTTCTATTTCATAAAAAATATCATCTCTTCCATAATTAACTTTATGATTATATGTAAAATAGTTAAGACCTTGCTGACATTTTTTTGTTAAAAATTTATCTTTGAATAAGTAAGAATCAATATTCTGTCCTTTAATAAAAGTAGTATTTATTGCTTTAGTTTCATCTTTATTCCCATTAGGTTTAGCACGATGCATAGGTCTAGTATATCTAAATCTTCCTTCATACTCATAATATAATCTTTCTCTTCTTCCTGTTTTATTTGTATTAAAGTCTTTTTCGGCTCCTAAAGCATATGCTAGGTTTATAAATTTCCCAGTTTTCGAAATAAATGCTGAATTTTCAAAGTATTCTTTCAGACTTTCAGCTATCTTGTCCCCACTACTTACCATAATGTCTATAATATCTTTATTAGGAATAGATATTTTATAATTTTTTGATTTTGCAGTATTACATGAGATTCCATCATATAAGAGTACTTCATTACTTTGAAATTGCAATACACTTAACAATTCACGAGCTTGCTTTTCTCTTTTTCCTAAACTATTTTCATATTTAAAAAGAGCATTAAACATACAAGGTCCAATATAATATTCTTCATAAGTATTATCAAATATATTGTCTATTATTCCATTAAAAAGCTTATTATTTTCAAATAATATTATTATTTTTCCTTTTTCCTGATCCTCACAAATTATTTTGTATTTCATATATTCTTTTTTACATATATCTTCAAATTCAATTTGATCAGTCTTCTTATCTTCATCTGTTTTATTTCTATATTTATCTAAAAAGTTCAATATGTAATCTATAGTAATTTTACAATCAATATTTTCGATTGTATCTTTTATAAAGTTAATAATATCTAAATGAAATAAGTTATAATCATATGTGTCAATATTCCCCATAACTCTTTGTCTACTAAATTGTATATAGTCTTCATATTCATCTCCTTTATCACAAACATAGTAATAACACCTATTATTAACTTCTCTATTTTGATTTAATAATTTTTTAATTAATCGTATATATTCTTGTTTACCTTGTTTAACATTAAGTAAATTAATGCATACCCACAATAAAATCTCTTCATTTACTGTTTCTGTCCATATGATATCATTATTATTTTCTTCAGTGCCAATCTTCATTTTAATCATTTTATCTATAACCCAATTATCATGGTTTGAGTAATTTAAATTAAAATATCTAGTTGAATACTCTTTATATTTATGTTGATTTCCAACATAAATATAAAATTCTTCTTTATCACTACTATTATTTTTTATTTTTATTAATGTGTTCATTAACTTCATAGTTTTAAGGAACATATTTTCATTAAAATTTTCTTGAATCCACTCTATGTCAATTGTTTTAAAAGATTTAAATTTCTCAATATTAATATATTTCTTATTCTTAATATCATCCTTTAGAATTTTTTCACTATTTTCTATATATATCATTTTTATAATATAAAGAATAATAAGCATTTCTTTTTCTTCAATTTTTTCAAGTTCAAAATATCTATTTTGGAATTTACATATGCTATAGCACCAGTCTAACCACTCATTATCAATTTTATCAAACCATTCTTCTGCATTTTCAATTAAAATTTTTCCATTTCGGACTAAATTCCTTATTTGCATATCTAATTCAGATTTAAAAATTTCATAATCCTTTAAATTAACTCCCTCATTTAAATCAAAGAATAATTGTTCTGCAGTACTTTTTTTCTCTATAGGCATACACTTAAATATTACTTGTTTCATTAACTTATCAATATCTATTTTTATGTTATTTAAATTATTTATAGTTTTTACTATAGACCAAGTTGTCAAATCTACCATCTTAACATTTTCTGTCTCTTCTCCTTCAATTAATCTAACTAATAAATTATTAGCCTCTTCTCTGTGTTCAAATTTAAATTTTGTAATCAATTCTCTATAATATTCTTTATTTCCATCTTTATTTTTACCTAGTTGCAGACTCACCATAATCACTAATGTTGCAAGTCTCTGTTGTCCATCATATATATATAATTTATTATCACTATAATTACCTATAATGCATCCAAAATCAAATTTATTATTTGTTTTCTCACACTTATCTTGTAAATCTTGTATTAGTCTAGCAAAAAGATTATCATTAGCTCCCATAACATAGTCTCTTTGCAAGCACGGAACTATTATTTAATCATATTCATTTAATAATTCTTCTAATGTTATTGATAATTTAATATCATTGTTTTTGTCCAATATTTACACCTCCTCTGAGCTATATTGTTGAATTAATTTATCTTGTACATCTTTTACTTCTAATAATTCTCCATAATAATCATCATTATTTCTCGATGCATATTCAATTATTTTTAAATCATTATCATTACATTGTAATTTATTAAATACTAATTGTATTTCCAAGAAACTATTTAATTCTTCGATATTAGATAGTTTGGATGCTTCCTTAATAAATATTTTTTCTATATTTATCTTGTCTTTAATATAATCATTTTCACATAAAATTAAATCAAAAAATTTTCTTTTTTTATTTTTTGCCATCCACAAAAAACTATTATATGTTGAAGTAGAATTGAACACTTCTTTTATTCTTTTATTAATAATATTTAATTTAACTAATTCCTCATCTGTCGAATCAATTAAATCACTAATATCTTTTTTGTCATATCCATATCTATCAATAAATACACAATCCATACGGTTCTCTACACCATTATCCATTGATCTTTTTAAATTTTCCATATCTTCTTCATAATTCATTTTCAAAAAGCTCCAATATTGATCCTTATATAGATTTTTTGATAAATTTTTATATAACATAACAACTGAATTTATATCTCTCTTTTTTTTATCTTCATTTATAATCATATAACTCTTAGCATAATCTGCTAAGCTAAATCTATTTTTTTTACTATTTATATTAAGAAATTCAGCATTAGGATTTTCAGATGTAATATGTACTATCAATTTTAGAGAAAAAATTTTCTCTATTAAACTATTTATTGTTTCACTATCTTCATCTTTAACTGTATCTTTTATTGTTTTTTGATTATCATCTAAAATAATATCGCCAATAGCATTATAATTTCTACAAAATCTTATAGTATCTATTGAATTACAATCATCTTCAAAAAAATCTCTGTTTGGAATTAAATTCTCTATATAATTTATCCTTTTATTATTATCTTCACATTTTTTATCCCTTCCAAATTGTAAATCTATTTCCACTCTCTTATCTTCTTCTAAGCAATAATTTAACCACTGGAGTAATAATTTAATTGTTATTATTCTTTGTTGTCCATCAATGATTTCGTATCTTTCACTATCTTCAAGTTTAAACAATGTAATCATTCCTAATGTAGTATCTTTTCCTTTTTTATCATTCCATCCTTTCAACATTTTCCTTATTACTGTTTTTGCATTTTCTTTACTCCATACATAATTACGTTGAAATGCAGGAATTATAAATTTATTTTTTATAAATTCACTTAAAGTAATATATTTAACCCCATCATTATTCATAATTTATCCCTCACTTTTTTCTTTATTTTCAGGCTCATATCTATCAAGATAATAAAATATTCCTTTCATCAGCTTTACAATCATATTATTTTCAGTATTATTTAAAAATTCTACCATTTTAGTATCCTTATCCTTATTTTTAATAAATTGTTCAAAATAATAACATTCTTTTTCCCAGTCAACAACAGTATTTAGAACTATTGATATTTTTTCACTTATTATATTACTTCTTTCAGGATCTTTTTCTATTTCACTAATACATTTAATCATATCCTCAATAACTTTAATAATATCAGGACTGCTTTCTATAAAACACTCATTTTTCATATACTCTAACCATTTTATACAATCATCAAACACATTTTCTACAACTTGCTTTTTAAACCTTAATATATATGCTCTATAAAATAAAATTAATTCTGTGTTATCTACAATCTTAATTATTTTTGAATTATTCTCATTCATTTTAAAAGTATTTACTACGTGTCTATCAAAAACAGGAGATGAATAAGTAAGAATATTATTTTCTTCACCATATAAACTTTCTAACCATTTATTCAAATTATTAAGTTTATCATCACGTACATTAGAAAAATCTATACAAAACCCTTCCACATTATTCCACATCTTACCATCACTTTCAAATAACTGAAGCTCTGTTGTATTCTCATTTTTATATTTTATACAATTGATATCTTCATTCTCACGTATTAAAATTTTACATTTCCCATGTGCATATTTAAATAGAACAACACCCAATGATTTAGAATAAGATTGCAATTTATTATCTTTACTTCCATTAACTTGAGAGACACATAATAGTATCCACATTTTCACAATATCTTTTTCATTATTATATATTATATTTTTTGACATATATTCTGCTAAATCTTTTGCAATTCCAAAATAATCTATCAATGATTGTTCTGTTAACTTAACTTTTAAGTCAATTTTTTCCTTTAATTCATCGGCTTTTTTGTTGTCTTTTTTCAAATTTTCAGTAATTCTAAATAATGTGCCTTTAAACATATCTGCCCTAAAATTGAAATAATAACTTGTTCCATTTCCAACTAGTTCTTTTAAACTATTATTGAATACATAATAATCAATAATCTCCTTACTTTTATGTTCACGAATCAACTGATTTATTAAATATAAATATCTAATATAATATGTATAAGCATTTAAATAAATTGACAGGCCACATAAATTAATGCTTAGATTAGGTCTATATTTTCCTTTCATTTTATCAACAATACCACTAAAAGATTTATCATTATTAATCCCTATATGATATAGAGCATCCAGTAATTCATATAAATCTGTGCTAATATATTTTGATAATTCATCTTTATTTAATATTTTAATATCATTACTTTGCATTTCAACCTCTCCCAAACTTCAAATAATCGTATATTTTTATAATATATTGTATTTGACATTTTGTAAAATATGAAATAAACTTAACAATTTATAATGTTAAATTGTTAAGTTTATTTCACTATATATTTATTTAATTTAAGCAAAGATACAAGCTTCAAGCATAAAAATTTTACACCATTTTTACACCATAGTTATATTTACATATATTTATGTATATTCACTTATAAATATGGACATTAGTGTTTTCAATACTTTACAGCTACTTATAGTTACTTATAATTCTTTTCTAATTGAATCATGGGTTCGATTCCCGTATGGGTCACCAATGTAGTAAACATCAGTATTTAGGTAACTAAATATGCTGATGTTTTTTATTTTTTACACCATTTCTATATTAAACCATTTCTTTTTAATAATTAAATTTTTTATATTTTTATAATAGGCACGAATCTGCCCAGTGGCACCATTTATTTCCTAGAATGCCTGTATTACTTGGTTTAGATACCTTGTAGTACAGCCTTTTTTGTTGATTTCCCACTACTAGAAACGAATAAATATTTTTCCCACATTCAAAGAAAAATTCATCTAATCAAAAAAAATCATATTAATATTTCTTTATTTATTTTTAACTATCCTGCAATCATCCCCAAAATAATAATCCTTCCCATCATTCTCATCATGGTACCAAGTATTTCTTAAAGCATATCCTTCATCATTAAATTTAAACCAATCACCATCAATTAACTTCCATCCATCTTTTGAGGTATAGTAGCACTTATTTATTGCATCAGTACAATACCACCACCCTTTATCATTTTTATTCCATCCAAGCTTCCATATATTATTTTCACAGCTGCTTTCTCCAAGTAATCCATCTACTATAGCTCTTGCAATAACATCAGGATTATATTTATCTGCATCTGAACTATCTGCAAATAAACATTCTACAAGTATTGCTGGCATTACTGTTTTTCTAAGTACTATTAAGTTATTTCTTTTAACTCCCCTATTAGGTATTCCAAGTTTTTGAGATAATGACTTTGATATTCTTTTTGCTGCACTCTTAGCAATTTCTGATTTACTTATAGTAAATACTTCACTTCCAGTACCTCCCCCTGCATTAATATGAATTTCCATATACAAATTAATATTAATACTCCCTGCTATATCATTAGCCTCTTCTGCTCTTTCATAACAATCCTGACAATTATAAGTATTACTTTTATCAATTCTAAGCAATTTAGCATAATGACCTAACTGCTCTAAATAAGATACGACTAATAATGCAATTTCTCTTGTACAATTACTTTCATTTAACCTATCTACTACTCCACATCCAACATTTCCACTAGCAGTATGACCTGCTGCAATAATAAAATTCCCCATAAAAATGACCTCCATACACTCTCTTTATTTATGTAAAATAGATATATGGATGCTTACTAAAAATAATATAACTTCTTAGAATTTCTTCATTTCAACCATATACATAACATAAGAATATGTTTTGAGGTGATGCAATGAATTATGACTACATTGAAAACCTAGTTAAAAAATCTAAAGATGGCGATGAAGAATCAAAAGAAAAACTATCCAATGAATTTAAACCTTTTATAATAAACCTCTCTAAAAGGACATTTATTCATGGATATGAATTTGAAGATATTGTGAATGAATGTTACAGAATTCTTTTCAAATGTGTTTCTTACTATAAACCTGAATCTCATAGATTCGTTGCTTATGCTACTAATGGAATCAAAAACAGTATCAATGACCTTATAGAAAAGAATATTTCAAGAAATCATCTTGAAGGATCTTCAACTCTTGTATTAGAAAATGTTGAAAATACTATTGAATCTAATAATCTACCAATAGACTATAATCTTTTAAAAGAATTTGATATTTCTCTTTTATACAATGCTCTTAGTAAACTTACTGAAGAGGAACATGAACTTATAAACTATGTGTTTTTTCAAGAACATCCTGTAAAAAAATATGCTACTTTAAAGAAAATCCCTTATAGTACTGTTATAACCAAAAAGGACTTTATTCTTGATAAAATATTTATGCTTATTAATATAAGCCTTTGCACAAAAAATAACGCCTGAGATTTTTCTCTTGCGTTATTTTTATAATCCTATATAGATAATTATTGAGGATTAACTTTAGTTATATTATAAGTTAAAAAATAAATAAACTACTTTTTATTTATATATATTTCTTTCTTACTACTATTCAGTTGCATAATATACATTTATATCATCTATTGTTTTAAAATCCCTATCATCAGTAATAAAATTCTTTACCCCTTTACTCTTTAAATATTCAATAACAATATAATCAAATATATCACAGCTATTATTTTTGATATTACTTACAAAATCATTAATATCACTCTCAGTAAGTTGTATTAATTCAATCTGCCCATCATATGACTCATTAATCTGCAAGAGTATTGTTTCTATTTCGTTTTTATATTTTTCTCTTTCTTGTTCTATATTTCTAAAAGCCTTTTTCTTTATTCTAGTATTATTAGTAGCCTTATATATTTTAAATTCACTATTTTCTACAACATGCATAAGCTCAGTCACATTAAATATAGTAGTAACAAGCTTATTTCCATTCTCAAGTAGAGCTTCAACAAAGTTTGGATATTTGGTAACTCCATTCATACTAATCTTCAGGATTTTTTATGATATTTAGTATCTTCTCTTCAACTTCCTTATTTGGCTTATATTTTTCAACTGCATTCTTATACGAACTTTCATATGTACTTTTACCTAAAGGAGATAAATTAGTTACTGATATGAATTCATCGTATTTTTTAGGACCAAGGGTAGAAATAATATACCCAGTACTAAAATTAAAGAATAATGTAGTAAACTTGCTTATGCCTGAAAAGTCTAGAATAATCTTATCTTCATTTTTCAAACACTCTTCAATCTTTCCTCTTAATATAAGAGCTTTCTCTTGTGAAAATGCACTCTTAAACAATTCATTAACAACAATAGTTTTCATCATTACTCCTCCTGACTTTCTCCTACTATGTATATGTGATCACTATCTGCAATAATATTAATTATTATTAATGTTCCCATTATAGTATAATCTAAATCTATAAATTTTCTTTCTTTATTAGTAATTATACAACAAACATTATCTGTATATATAGACATTGTGCCATTGTTCATCTTTATAAAACTTTCAAGTCTACTTAATCCTAGACCTCTTTTAACAAATTCATCTTCAATAGTAGATTTTCCTTCAGTCATAGCCCATTCAACACATTCTCTTGATGTCATGCACTTTCCAAGATGGTCTCTTACGTTATCAGGTATTCCAATTCCCATATCGTATATTGAAAAAATCAATTGTTTTTTTGTATCCATCCAATATCCTGAAGAAAATACTTCAATAGGGCTCTTGGAATGCACTAAAGAATTTTGATATACTTCATAAAAATATGATGATAATATATCCTTCGCATCATTAGTTATGTTAATAGGTGCTAAAGACATTATCTTATCTGTATAAGTCTCCATAGCATCTTCATCGGAAATTCTATCAAATGTAATTGCCCTATCCGTTGAATATTTCACATGATCTTTATAGAAATATTCATAAATTCCAACTTGTTTCATGAATTTAAAAATAGGATTATTGGGCTTGTTCTCAAATTTAAATTTCACATATTTATTTACCGTTCTAGCATACACGCACAATGTTCCAATAATTACTGCAACAGCAGCGTTTATAAACTTACATTTAGTAAAATTAAGTATTAGCTTTTCTTCTTCTCCATTTAATATCATCTAATAAATTAATTTATTTTATACTTAAGTACTTTTAAAATTTAAATTTTATGGCAAAAATAACGCCTGAGATTATTCTCTGGCGTTATTTTTATACTAAAATTCCTCTTCTATTAAAAATTAAATTCCTTTACAACAGTACTTGTACTTTTAATATAATCTTCCCCAATTTTATCAATTCCAGTACATATACTTTTTAAGTTACAATTGTCACAACTTCCTATTATGCCTTCACGTCTAATAGAACACTCAAGCTCATCACCTAAAGTTGAATTTCTAATTGCAAGAGCTATCTGCTTCTTATCAAATGTATCAGAATTATAATTCTTCATTTTAATTTCATCATTAACCATAATAAACACTCCAATCAATCTTTAATTCAGTATTTATTATTTATATATGGATAAAACAAACAAAACACATGAAAACTAATTTTAGATTTGAATATCTTTCTATTATAAAAATAATAAATTAAAGAAATAAGGAGCTCACTTAGTTGTGTGAACTCCTTGAATTATTCATTAATTCATACTTTAAATATTATTTTTCTCAGCTTATTACTATTAAACTATACTTTCAAACTGTAATCTAGGGAAAAGATATATAGGAATTGTATAGACTTTATTAGCCGCTCCGCCTTTAGTCATACCCTTAAGATATATTGCAAAATTTATTTTTCCCTTTTCAAGACACTTTGTTATTGTTTTACCTACATTCTTACCTGCTTTAACTTCTATTCCATATATAGTTCCATTATCTCTATTTCTGTATACAAAATCTAATTCTCCACTACCATATACAGCAAACATAGGTGTAACATTTATTTTTTCGCATAAACAATGATAAACAAATGTTTCATTAATAGCTCCATCAGCTTCAGACTTTAATATGTTTTCTTTTTTCATAATGTAATTTGCCATTCCAATATCACTTATGAAATATCTCTGTCTTCTTTTTATATTGGTAAAATCAAAATCTACAAGTTTGTCACAGTCTTTTATAAATTTAGATGTATAGAACCATTGTAATACTCTATTAGTATTTTCCTTAGTTATATTGCTTGAATACTGTTTAGTTATTATCTTCTGCAATTCTTCACCATAGCTTGCTTCTTTAAGGCCTTTCTTCCCGCTGATAAGTATTTGCATTATTGCTCCTACACAATCTTCAAACATTTTGGCTGAAAGAATATCTCCATCAAAATATCTTGCAGATTCTTCACAGAAAACACGCAATAGTTTTTCAAATAATCCATCTATATTATCCATACCATTTTCTATATATTCGCATACAACTTCTGGATAGCCTCCAACAACAGTATAATCTTTATACTTGTTATACATTAAATCATATTGTTCACTTGGGGATGAACCAAATAGATTCAAAGAATTATACTCATCAGTTAAATTTAATGCATTTATAAATTCAGTAAAAGATAATGGTTTTATCTCTAGAAAATCTATATCTCCCATAGGCGACCAGAATTCTTTTCTCATTACAACTCTTCCAAGATAGCTTCCAGTCATAATAAAATGAGTATCAAATTCTCTCGCAAACTGCCTTATCATATTATAAATCTTATAAGATTCCTGTATTTCATCTATTATAACAACACAGCCTTCATTATCTTCAAACTTATTAGAATATCTCTTAAACATTTCTTTTAAAGAATTAGTAGACTCTCTATCTAATGTTCCATTCAAACGTTCTTTCCTAATCTGTTCATTAATATCAAGAAGGTCTTCTCCACTTTCTTCTAAAAGATTTATATAAATTATATTTTTATAATTCTCTTCTGCAAACTTCTTTACTAAATAAGTCTTACCAACTTGTCTTGCCCCTTCAACTAACAAAACTTTATTATTATGATTATTTTTCCAATTGAGTAAGTCATTATATGCATCTCTCTTTAGGTCAATTTTATTTATCACTATATCACTTCCTTTAATCAGCGCTTATGTAAAATTTTATACCTCTAGGATAAATAGTATATTTTAAGTACTTCATTTATATATATTTTAACTATGTAGTCTCCTTAGAGTAGACTAAAAGTTGACTATCTAAGCCTTATAAGTTAGATAGTTGATTATCTATTATAATTTCTATTTTTATAAACTTAAATACAGATGTGATTAAAAAATTAATTTAAATATTTTTATATAAACATTATATACTATTAAATTCTTGTAATAAAGTTAATTCTAACTCTATAGAGATTAAAGTACTATAATAAAATTCACTAAAGATTATTTAAATCCCAAAGAATAGTTAATCCTAAATTCATAAATTCTCTAAAGCACTCATTCTACAAGCAAATATATAAGAATATATATTCATTTATATTTTTATTCTTATATTCAAAAGAATACATATACTTATATTTCTATATTCATTTATTCTCATATTTTTAAGAATATTTATTCTCCACCCATATAATAAAAATAAAATATTAAGGAGCTGTTGGCATGGCAAGAAAAAAGAAAAATTCTATAGATACTTTTGGATGTCCAGTTGAAGAGGATAATAATGATATATCAGGATTTAGTGATGAGCCTGTAATTACTGGTACCTGTCTTTCATCATTTTCATTTGATGATACAGATAATAATGAAGCGATTAATATTTCACAAGATTATAATAATAAAGAAATTTCATTTACTGATGCAAAAACTCTAGATACTAATAGAAATATTAATAATACTAGAGCCAAAACAAATAACTATAACACTGAAATTTTTGATAATCGTAGAACTCCTATAGCAAATGGTGCTGCCCCTGCTATTGATGGAGAAACTCCTAGTGTTAGAAGATGCTATATACTTAGAGAATCTACTATAAGAAAAATTAATGAACTTAAAATGATGGATAATGATATTAGTATATGTGTAAGTACTATTGTAGATCAAGCAATAGACTATTACTATAATACGATTTTATCTTCAAAGAATTAATAATTTACTTTAGATTTATTTACTCACCTCCATATATATACTCCAGGAGGTGAGTATCATGGAAGTTAATGAATTAATGAACTTAATAGTTAATAATGGTTTTCCTGTAGCTGTAGCAGCATATCTGCTTATACGCTTAGAGAAACAGATTAATTCTCTTTCAGGTTCTATTAATAAACTTAATACCATAATTTCTGCTAAACTTGGAGTTGTTATTGATAATGATCCAGGGGATGATACTGGAAAGGTTGCATAAGAAAAAAAGCAGTAAATATTTATAAAACTATTTGCTGCTTTTTTGTTTAATATATTTTACTATTTATCTCTATATAAAGTACATCACTCTAACTAACTAATAATATTTTTCATAGTTTAATAATAACAATAAGATTAGAACATGTTATAATTATACATAAGCCTAGCATGCTCTGAGCTTAGTTATAGTTCCTAGTAAAATCTCGATATGCTATAATGATTACTACAGGAAATTATGTAAAGGACGAGTTATAGTTCCTAGTAAAATCTCGATATGCTATAATTTAAACAACAAAGATGATTTTAATGATTTTGTTATAGTTCCTAGTAAAATCTCGATATGCTATAATAAAAATAAAGTTCTAGATGAAAAAATACAGGTTATAGTTCCTAGTAAAATCTCGATATGCTATAATCCGCAAGAAATAATGTATAAAAGTTCAAGTGTTATAGTTCCTAGTAAAATCTCGATATGCTATAATTAAGTTCATAATACAAAACTGCTGAATTATGTTATAGTTCCTAGTAAAATCTCGATATGCTATAATTTGTATAATGGATTAAATTCTGTTTTCTTTGTTATAGTTCCTAGTAAAATCTCGATATGCTATAATTTGAAAAAAGATTATAAATTATCTACAGTAGTTATAGTTCCTAGTAAAATCTCGATATGCTATAATAATTACTTCTACATCACCATTAGAATAAGAGTTATAGTTCCTAGTAAAATCTCGATATGCTATAATTTGAAAAAAGATTATAAATTATCTACAGTAGTTATAGTTCCTAGTAAAATCTCGATATGCTATAATTACTACAACGTTGATATGTGTATAAGTATTGTTATAGTTCCTAGTAAAATCTCGATATGCTATAATTTGGCACGCTAACGCTCCTATCTGCGATGCGTTATAGTTCCTAGTAAAATCTCGATATGCTATAATCGAACAAGAAACTGTTTCTTATATAGCTGAGTTATAGTTCCTAGTAAAATCTCGATATGCTATAATCCTGCTGTCGTAGGATCAATTACTATCCCTGTTATAGTTCCTAGTAAAATCTCGATATGCTATAATAACTATAGACAACATACCTTATTATATTTAGTTATAGTTCCTAGTAAAATCTCGATATGCTATAATACATTGGCAATAATTAAGGAAAACGTAGAAGTTATAGTTCCTAGTAAAATCTCGATATGCTATAATAATATATTTAATATATCGCCAATAATAGGAGTTATAGTTCCTAGTAAAATCTCGATATGCTATAATGAAAAGTATAAAGGTATAATAGAAATTTATGTTATAGTTCCTAGTAAAATCTCGATATGCTATAATGAATCTAATAGCACAAGATCTTCATGTAATGTTATAGTTCCTAGTAAAATCTCGATATGCTATAATAGTCAATTCTTATAGGTGAATTAATATTTGGTTATAGTTCCTAGTAAAATCTCGATATGCTATAATGAAAAGTATAAAGGTATAATAGAAATTTATGTTATAGTTCCTAGTAAAATCTCGATATGCTATAATAAAAAAGCAGGATATTTATTATTAGTGATAGTTATAGTTCCTAGTAAAATCTCGATATGCTATAATATATACAGAAAAATATTCATTGACTTTAAAGTTATAGTTCCTAGTAAAATCTCGATATGATATAATATGAAAGTAACAATTAGTGGTACTATTTTGGTTATAGTTCCTAGTAAAATCTCGATATGCTATAATTTTGATGGCTGAATAGGTGTTAACAGGATAGTTATAGTTCCTAGTAAAATCTCGATATGCTATAATCTCATGTAATACATTTAGAAATAAACAACAGTTATAGTTCCTAGTAAAATCTCGATATGCTATAATAAAAGAGCGATTGAAAATGCACGTTATGTAGTTATAGTTCCTAGTAAAATCTCGATATGCTATAATTGCATACTTAACATTAGGTCTTTCAAAACAGTTATAGTTCCTAGTAAAATCTCGATATGCTATAATCAACTTATTCTCCTATTGAATTTGGATTTGTTATAGTTCCTAGTAAAATCTCGATATGCTATAATATAATAATGTTAAAAGATAGATATTATGATGTTATAGTTCCTAGTAAAATCTCGATATGCTATAATAAAAAAGCAGGATATTTATTATTAGTGATAGTTATAGTTCCTAGTAAAATCTCGATATGCTATAATAAAAGGAACTGCAACAGGAGGAAAACCTGGGTTATAGTTCCTAGTAAAATCTCGATATGCTATAATGATTCTAAAGATTATAGTATCGTTGCTGATGTTATAGTTCCTAGTAAAATCTCGATATGCTATAATGGAACTATGAAATCCCATGTAATTTACTTGATTACAGGGGATTTTATCATTTAAAAAATACTTAATTGTGTTGCTTTTACCTTTTTTTCTTGTGGTTTTTGTTTACCCACAAGAAATTTCATCTGTGTATATTGTTTTTCTGTTATCTGAAGATATCTTACTGATCCCTTTTGTGGCAAATTATGAATAAGTCTTGATATATGCTTATTTGTTCCTTCATTACCATTACATATTCTAGAATACACTGAAAGTTGCACCATATTATATCCATCATTAATTAGAAATCTTCTAAACTTCTGATATTCTTTTCTATCTTCATACTTTACTACAGGCAAATCAAAAAATACTAATAATCTCATAAATCTACTACTCATATAAATGATATTCCAATTTTTTTATATAGGGCAATTTCAATAATTCATAATTCTTTTTATTACAACAAGCTGAATAAGAAGCTATAACTATATCTATTGCGTTCAAAATTGATTGATTTTGTCCATCTATAATACACTCATAGTTTAGAAGATCTATTAATTCAATTCTATTTTCCTTTGTAAAATCATCACTATCTCTCATATTTTCATAAACCCATAAATCAACTATAGGTCTGAAAGGTTCAATAAAATCATCAGCTAAATTAAAGCTGTTTAACTCACTACAGTGGTTAACTCCTAATGCGCAGTTGAATCCATATGCAACTAACGATCTAGCAATAGCACTTCTCATTATTGTATATCCATAATTAAGTCCAGCATTGATTATATCAGAATTTCTTCTTTTAAATTCTTCTCCAAATAAGCATGTAAAATAAAATTTTGCTCCAACTGCTTCTCTATTATTTTTATCTCCACTTTCAACTTTTTCTAATAATTTATATAAATATTCAAATCCATTTAATCCAAGTAGTTCAAGGCACTTTCCTTGATTATACAGCTTTCTCATAACTATTTTCTGCCATATCCTTTTTCTAAACGCTGCACTTGAATTTAACTGTTCTTTCATTATTTTGTAAGTTTTATAGTGCGAATTAATTGGTAAAACTATTGCATTTGGCAAATGTTTTTCATTACACAATATTGTAGCCACATTATTTTCTGCAAGATTTGAAAGTAATTTATTGGTTAATCTAATTCCAATGGCGTCAATGACTAACGTTGAAATATCTTCAATTGGTACCTTATAACTTTCATCAGTAGTTATAGTTATACTATTATTTTTAACTGCAAGATTTGCAGAATGCGAAATTACTATGCTTCTAAAGCTCAATTTTTACTTACCACCTTTTACTTTATAATATTCTCCAAGCACATTAACTTCATATTTATTTAATTCCTCTACTCCAGACTTTATACCAATCCCTCTAGATCGTGATGAATTATCATGAGCTTCAATTGTAAATGATGCTGTAGCTCTATCAAAACTATTAAAGTATCCAAAGAATCCTTTTTTCTTTTTATACTTTATTTCTATTAAGTCATTTTTATATACTGAAAATTTAAAATTATATTCTTCAGTAATATCAGTCCAATCTTTTTCACTCTTTCCAGCTAATGCTGCTTTTTTAGGTCTAACTCCTTTTGCTATATCTATTCTATATACTGGTACTGAATAATATATTCCTTCTTTTTCATAGATATCTACTCTTACGATCCCATCTTTCTGTACCTTTCCTTTATTTAAATCAAGCATATCTTTAGCAATTAAATTGGTGACTATTTTGATACTTTTTACGACAGGACCTAATTTTCCACTTTTAGTAGGTTTTCTAAATCCATTTTCAAATGCCTTTTTTGCATTACCATCATAACTAACTAATTGTGCTTTTATTGAATCATATAAATTTTTATCACTAATATAATTATATACATTATCCATATCAGATAACTTTAAATCACATAAGTTCTTTTTTACAATAGATTTATTATTTTTAAATGCATTGGCTGAATATACAGTTTCTTTAAATAATATCCCACCAGCTTTTCTATCAGGAACTCTAGACACAAATATAGGTCTTACAATATTTTTAATGAATTCATCATCATAAGAATCAAATGATGATTTTTTAAGTTCTTCTTTTGGATTATCACTTAATCTAAGGTTTAATTCCTGTGTAAAACCTCTCCATGGTCTTGGAAGTACCTCTTCCAATAATACTTTGTTTTCTTTAATTATATTTTCATCTACTACCTCACCAGTTTCTATATCTATATATTCTTCATTACGTTTAATGTATTTTAATTCATTAGCTTTGCTATATCTTGATATTTCATTAATCATTTTTTGAGTAGTTACTGCTATCACTGCAGCATCTAGTGCATGATGCTTATCCCCATCTTCTCTTACTTTAATCAATCCCCATTTTGCTCTTAAAAATGATGTAGCTCTCCCATTGATTGAAATTACTTTCTTACTATTACTTTTTACATTATCCTCTTTAAATATCAGTCTATTTTCTATATAGTTAGCAATATATTTTGATATATATCTTGTATCATTTAAATTTCTCGATTTAAATGCTTTTTGTTCTTCTTCTGAAAGTTTCTTTTTAAGTAGGTTAGTTTTCTTTTTAAATCCAAGGCTGCTCTGTTCTACCCAAACCTCAAATCTATGCCATCTATCTATATCACTTCCAAAATACTCATAAGGTATCCTATTTTTTTTATTCTGATTCTCTATCCCCTTAACAAGAACTTTATTACTTAAACTATCATCAAAACATCTGCTAAAAGGTATAATATGATCAATTTCATATAAGCCTGGTTTAAATAAATCATCTATATAAATATGTTCTTGAGAATATGCACATTCTTCTTTTTGTTCCTTCCAAAGCCTATATTTTAATAATTCTCCTCCTGTAGGTTCTTTTCTCATAAGTTCTTTAAGTTCATTTCTAATTTTTTCTTTATTATCTCTGTTTTCTTTCTGCTCCTTTTCAATACTTTTTCTATCCTTAAAGTTTTTAGCTAAATCTCTAGCGAGTTCTATATTTATCCCTCTAGGCGAACCATACTTATCTATAACTGCATTAACAACTTTTCTAGTCTGAGTTAATGAACGGATTACAACAGGATTAACAATTTCCTCTGTATTTATTAGAGGAAGTTTTAATTCTTTTGTTCCTTTAAAAACTGCTTTAAAATCATATCCTGCTTTCTCACATGCTTCACTATACTGATAGCCTTCTTTCACATATGGTAATATTTTTTCTATTGCTTTTATAGATAAATTATTAAACTTTGTAAATGATATCTCAATAACTGCATTTATAATGTTTTGTTCTACATTTCTTATTTTTAGTTGTTTTATGATATCTTCATCTGTTTTTGCAATTGTAAGAACATATGCCATATCATTAAGAAGCTTTCTATCATTTTTGATATTATCCCATTTTTCTTTTCCAAGATTTTTTTCTATTGATTTCTTAATTTCATGATATCCTTTCATAGATACAAATTTTGAATTTTCAGTTTTAGATATATCAATTTTATTACTATAAGTAAGTCCTGAAAATCTATCATCATTATTTAATAATAAAAGCTTTCTTAAATCCTTATATTTTATTTCACTTTTTTTATATGCATTATCAATTATTATATTACGTTCTTCTTTTGTAAGACCTCGCTTATTTCCATTATTTATAATTGACAGCCTGTTCATATTATCGTATAAGATAAATTCTTCAACTGAAATACAGTTTTTAGGTGCTCTAAGTTCTTTCTTATCTTTTTCAAAAGTACAGTATCCAATCATTTTTTCCAAATCTTCAAACTTTGAATATGGTCTTTGTGCATTAAAAATATTTAAATATTCTTTCTCAATTTGCTCATCTGCGAAATCTAATCCGAAATCTCTTTGACTCTTAAATAATAGTTTTACTTCATCTTCAATCATGGTTCTAGATACACACATATTATAATTGCCATTTTTATTTCTAATAGGCATATACTTATCCATAGATTCTTCTTTTAACTTGCACATATATTCAGCTACAGTTCTAGCATTTAAATCAATCATATGCTTTTTATTATTTTTTATACTTAAAATAAGCTGTCCAGTTTCTTTATCTTTTGCTTCATTTTTTCTATTAGATTTAAACCCTCTTCTTTTACATAAATTAATTAAAATCTTAGCCCATTCTGTAGCTGTAACTCTTTGATTTAATGCTTTTACTCTTAAATGCCAGATATCTTCATGTTTATTGTACAAATTATCCATTTCTTCTTTTGATAAAATTCCACAATCACTAATTAATTTTCTTACTCTTTTGATTCTATAAGCCTTACGCCTTAAGAGTCTTCTTCTACCTCTTGCAAGCCTTCTTGGAAGGGCCAATGATGAGCCATCTTTAGGATGTTCTGCTGCCTGAAAAATTCTCACCCCTAAATCTTCTATTCTTTCTTTATCTAAGTTTATTACTGCCCATCCAACAGATGCTATTCCAATATCTAAACCAAGTCTATAATTAATATCTTTCACAGTAAAAGTCCCCTTTCATTTCATTTAATTTATATACACTTTACATAATATTATTCAAATTTTATATAAAAAAAAGGATACCCCAAACTCAAAAATGAATTTGGGGATACCTTACGGCTTTTTGCCTTATTATAGTAACTAGTAAAATCTCGATATGCTACAACCAGTTCCTATACTTATCATTATACCATTATTACATTTATTGTAAATACCTTTTTAAATAAATTGCAATAATAGCATAACAAAACACTCTTAATCGTTTAATTTATCAAATTAAACATTAATATCATAATAGTAATGAAACTTCCCTTTACTTCTTGAACTTAACGCTCCAATTATTTTCCACACTTCTTACAAGCTCTTAATCCTTTTCCTTGTGCTTCTTCCAACGTCATCTGTACTGGATTTTTCATTCCACTACACCCTTTATCAAAGTGATAGTGTAAAGTTGTTTACACTACGCTTTTTAATTTTTTTTTATATTTCAAGGGTTCCGACCATTTTTTTGTATAAAAAAACAATGACCCCCTTAATTTCATGTTATAATTGAGTT
>NZ_JABAGC010000029.1 GCF_012843905.1 Clostridium sp. SM-530-WT-3G | reverse complement strand
GGAAATTTGAGTGATATAAAAATCTCGGCTTTTCGAAGCCTTGATATATAAGGGTTAAGAAATATGATTAACCCTATTTACTCTAAAATAACAAGGTGCTTTTTTAGAATAATAAACCTAACATATTAAATATTCAGTTAATAGCAGCAGTTAAATTAGTATGAGGAGTTTAGTAGTATAGTAGAAAAAAATAAGAGAATTCTAGGGCTGTAAAAAAGACTTTTTTGAAAATATTAATTGCAATAAGTAGAAGTGAAAAATTGTTAACTGTTACCTGATCACAGATTACCCGCAAAGGGCATTAATTGAAAAATTAGGAGGATTTTAATTATGGATAAATTATCAAAGAAAAATTTAAGATTAGTAAGCTTAATGCTTTTTTCATTATTTTTTGGAGCTGGAAATTTAATTTTTCCACCATTCTTAGGACAATCAGCAGGATATAATGTGTGGATATCAATGTTTGGTTTCTTTATTACAGCAATTGGGTTCCCAATCTTAGGAGTAATAGCAGTTGCTAAATCTGGAGGACTTAGAAATTTAGCTAGTAGAGTAAATCCAGTTTTTGCAGGAATATTTACAGTGTTGATATATTTATCAATAGGACCTTGTCTTGGAATTCCAAGGGCAGGAAGCTTACCCTTTGAAATGGCTGTAGCTCCTTTTTTAGTTGAAACAAATATAAGTACAGTACTTGCAAGATTTTTATATACTTTAGTATTTTTTTCGATAGCATATTGGTTATGCCTTACACCTTCTAAATTAGTAGACCGTATGGGTAAATTTTTAACACCTACTTTATTAAGTCTTATAGGATTTGTATTTTTAGCGAGTATATTTAAGCCATTAGGAGGATATGGTGTTCCAACTTCAGAATATTCGTCAGGAGCATTTGTAAAGGGATTTTTAGAGGGATATTTAACAATGGATACAATAGCTGCATTGAACTTTGGGATAGTAATTTCTTTTGCAATAAAATCAAAGGGAGTAACTTCAGAAAAAGCAGTAGTTTCATCATCAATAAAGGCTGGATTTATAGCTGGAACATTACTTATAGTAGTATATTCAATGCTTTGTCATCTAGGAGCGACAAGTGGGGGAAGGTTTGGTGCAACAGAAAATGGTGCACAGACTTTAAATAATGTTATGACATATATATTTGGAAAACCAGGTGGAATACTTTTAGCAGTAATTTTCACAGTAGCATGTCTTACAACATGTGTTGGTCTTATAACATCATGTAGTGAATATTTTGAAACATTAACTTCTAAGGTAAGTTATAAAGCATGGGTGAGAATTCTTTCTCTTTCAAGTATGATATTAGCTAATATGGGACTTACAAAAATTTTAGCTGTTTCAGTTCCTGTTTTGAATGCAATATATCCAATAGCTATAATGCTTATAGTTTTAGCTATGTTTGATAAATTTTTTGCTGAAAATAAAATGGTATATTCTTTCACTATATTGTTTACAGGGGTTGTAAGTGTAGTTGATGCATTAAATCAAGCAGGAATTACTATTGGATTCTTTGTAAGTACTTTTTCAAAATTACCGTTTTATTCACAAGGATTAGGGTGGATAGTTCCAGCTGTTTTAGGTATAGTATGTGGATATGCAATAAACTTTATTTGTAGAAAGCAAGCACAAAGAAAACAAGATGTTGTAAGGGAATTTTGATATATTATATAAATAGCTGTTAAAAATTGCTGTCATCATAAATGGCAGCAGTTTTTTATATATAAAAGGAAGTAATAATTAAATATAGTTCATATTCATTTAAATAGATTATTTTGATTTTGAATAATAAATTAACTATGTTAAATAAGATTCTTGTAGCAATAATTATATCATGCTTAGTTACCTCAATTCTTATAACTGGAATATCGAGTTTTATGAGTATAAGGACGGTAAAAAAATGAATCTGAAAATAATCTTTTAAATATGCAAGAACTAATGCTAAGGAGATTAATGAAGGGTTAATCTCTACTAAAAATTTTGTGGAAAATATAGAATCATTAATTGGAACTACATTAGATTTAAATAAAGTTAGTAATGATGAAAATTACTCAAAAGATTATCTGAACTCATTTGATGGATTTGTAGAAAAGGTAGTAAATGATAATGAAAAATTTTTAGGATGTGCCATTTTTATTAATCCTGAATTAACTAATGAAGCAAATCAGGTTATTTATGAGAGAAATGAGTCTACAAAACAAGTAAATAAACTTTAATTATAAAGCTGATAAAGTTAATCGTGTACTTGCATATTCAAAATTATATAATGGTAATATTATGGTGATAACTGCAACTGAAAAAGATATATGTTAAATGAATCTGCAGAGTCAATTAATAATACTGTAGTAGAATTAGCAAATGGTGCTGGTGAACAGGCACAAGAAGCGCAATTAGGTGCAGAAAAATTAAATGAACTAAATAATAATGTAGAAAAAATGGTTTCTATTACAAAAGGATTCCAAAGTGAGTTTGGAAAAGCTACAGATGAAAATAAAGAAGGTTTAAGTTCAATTACAGATTTAATGATTAAAGTTGAGGATACAAGAAATCTTTCTAATAAGACTAATAAAAATGTTAATCTTTTAGCAGAAAAGTCTGTAGTTATAGAAAGTATAATATCTACAATTGATGATATATCAGAGCAGACAAATCTTTTAGCACTTAATGCAGCTATTGAAGCAGCAAGAGCAGCGGAGTCTGGAAAGGGATTTGGAGTTGTAGCTGAGGAAATAAGAGGTTTATCAGAACAGACAGCTGAAGCAACACAAAAAATAAGCCAAATAATTAATGAAATAAGGCTTGAAATTAATAACACTAAAGAAAACATGGATAAATCTAATATATCGTTAGATGAAATGAATAATTCAATGAATGTATCAAAGAGTATCTTTGAAAAAATGCAGAATACTTTTGATTTTATGGCTGATCAGGTAGAATTGTTAATTTAAAATATTGGAAATGTTAATGAAAGTAGTGAAGTAGTATCTGGCTCAATGAATGGAATAATTGCTGTATGTGAAGAATCAGCAGCTGCAACTGAAGAGGTATCAGCGACTGTGCATGAACAGCTTAACTCAGTTAATGAAGTAGGAAGAGGAACTGAAGAATTAAATTCAGTTGTTAAAAAATTAGAAGAGTTATTAGGAAAATTCACTATTCAGTAATATTAAAATTTTAATAGGTTAGATATAATAAAAAATTACTAGTATAAAAACTAAAATATACTAGTAATTTTTTATATAAAATATGATTATTAATTTATTTTATAGCATGGCTATAATAAGTTTTATGCCTTTATTATGAATGATTTCTTTCCATTCATCACTTATGCCATCATCTGTTATTATGGTATTAAAGTTATTTAAATCAGCAAAATAAGATGATTTTACAGTACCAAATTTTGATGAATCTACAAGAAGTATTTTTTCTAATGATGAATTTAAAATGGCTTGTTTTGTTAAGACTTCATAACTATTAGAGCAAGTAACACCTAAGGTTTCATGCACTCCAGATGCTGAAACAAATACTTTTGTAGCACGGGTTTTTGTTATTAATGAAATTCCTTCAGCACTTTCAAACATTTGAGTATTTGGATGGAAGTAGCCTCCAGAAAAAATTAAGTTTATATTCTTTTTCTGAATTAATTCATTTAAAATATTAGTATTAAAAATAAGTGCACTGATTTTTAAGTTTGGATCTATTGAACTTGCAAGCTTTTCTGTTGTAGTTCCAGTATCAATTATTATCACATCATCTTCTTCAATGAGCAAAGCTGCAGTTTTACCAATTAATAATTTCTGATTTTCTTGTTTAATGGTTTCACTATTAATATCATAAAATGATTCGAGTTTTTCTATATTATTTGAAGGATTATATATAGCTGCACCATAAACATTATTGATAATATTATTAGACTTTAATACTTCAAGATCACGTCTTATAGTCATTTCAGAAACATTTAATATTGAAGCTAATTCTTTTACAGTAGCTCCATTTCTTTCTTTTAATATATCTATAATTTTATTTGCACGCTGTAATTTTTTGCTCAAATATTAATCACCACACTTTCAATAAAAAACTATATAAGCTATTAAACTTATATTTTAATTTAAGAAATAAATTTATCAGAATTATTTTACATTGACTGATTTTATGTGTCAATAAATTAAATGTTCGAACTTTAACATTTTGTGTTGACATTTTAACATGTAGAATGTAATATAATTACATAAACAATAAAATTAATTACGGTGAGGTAGTAAAATGAACAAAGCAGATATTTTAAGTCATGTAGATCACACATTATTACAACCAGTTGCAACATGGGAAGATATAAAGAAAATATGTGAAGAATCAATTGAGTATAAGACAGCTTCAATATGTATTCCAGCATGTTATATATCTCGTATTAATGAAACATATGAAGATAAAGTTAACATATGTACAGTAGTTGGATTCCCTTTAGGATATTCAACAACAGAAGGAAAGATAGCAGAAACTAAGAAGGCTCTAGAAGATGGAGCTAATGAAATAGATATGGTAATTAACATTACTGATGTTAAGAATAAGTTATTTGATAAAGTTACAGAAGAAATAAAAGCTTTAAAAGAAGTATGTGGAGACAAGATCTTAAAAGTTATTGTTGAAACTTGCTATTTAACTGAAGATGAAAAGGTTCAAGTATGTAAATGTGTAACAGATGCAGGAGCAGATTACATAAAAACTTCTACAGGCTTTGGTACTGGTGGAGCTACACTTGCAGACGTTAAATTATTCAAAGAACATATAGGACCAAATGTTAAAATTAAAGCGGCTGGTGGAGTAAGTACAGTTGAAGACCTTGAAATGTTTATAAATGAAGGCTGTGACAGAATCGGAACAAGTAGAGCAGTTGGACTATTAAAAGGTGAAGAAACACAAGGATATTAATTAATTTAACATCTGTGAAGATGTAGAGGTAAATAATATAGTCATAAATATTGTAGTTAATGGAAAAGAATTTGGAATATAAAATTCTATCCATTAACTATATTTTTTTATTTATTTAAAATAATTTATATCTTGTTAAATACAATAAATTGATAATATTGAATTTTTATATTAGTTTGAATAATATTAAAAAATAATCTAGTTTTTGTAAAAAATATAGATAAATATAAGAATTAAATATAAAAATAGAAAAAAAGGTAGAAAAATAAATAAAATTAGTGTATAATTCCTTTTAATGAGAAATTATGTAATATTGATAAAATAAAAACAATATTATATGTCTGGTAAGAATGATAATTTATTTCAACTTTATCTATTAATCTTTTTTAAAGGTATTATTTATTAAGAAAACTTATTATTTATATTTTTTTGGTGGAGAAGATTAATATTTAAGAGACTGAACACAATGTTATAAGAGGAAGGGAGAGAGAGGTTTGAAAATTAGGACAAGCCGTAAATTCAAATTAAATACTATATCAATGGTAACAACAGCACTGTTATCAGTAATACCGTTAATATTATCAGCTTTAATATCATCGATTATTTTGAAAAAGAATAATGGAACGATGTTTATAGAAATTAGAAGAGCCAGCAGAGTATTCTGGTTGGGATGAGATTAAAAATAATCAAAGTGGAAGCATGATGATAAATTATGATTCTGTAGATTATGAAGTTGTTTATACAACATCTTCTATTCTTGATTGGAAGATAATTCTTAAAGAACCAAGAAAAGATTTAAATTCATCTATATTAAGTATAATAAGAATTAATGTTATTAGTATAACTATAATAGCGTTAATTTCAATAGCTATAGCATATGTATTTAAAACTAAGCTAGGTGATGTTATTGATAATATAAATAAGCATATGCAGTTAGCTTCTGAGGGAAAACTTAATTCAGAAATAGAAGAAGAACCTATTACATATGAGTTTTATTCGTTAACTGAAAACTTTAATAACATGTTAGAAAAGATATCTGCTTTAATGGGGAATGTTGATAATTCAATTACGTCTGTAAATAAAAATTCAGAAGAGGCTTATAAGATGAGTGGGCAGATTTCAGATTCAATAAATCAAGTTTCAGAGACTATAGCACAGATATCTCAAGGAAATATTGAATGTTCACAAAACTTAGAAGAAATTTCAGAAAGAATTACTGATTTATCTAATTCAATGAATAATATAAATTCTGAGACGCAAGGTGCAGATGAAATAGCTAAGAAAACTGATAATTTAAGTATGCATGGAAATATGATGGTAGATTTAATTAAAGAAAAATCTACAGTTACAAAGTTAAATTCAGAAGAAGTAAAAGCTGTTGTTTATGATGTTGCTGAAAGTGTTGAAAGTATAAGCAATATGAATGCAGCTATAAGTGATATTGCATCACAAACTAATCTTCTTGCACTTAATGCAGCTATTGAAGCAGCAAGAGCAGGAGAAAGTGGAAGAGGATTTGCTGTTGTAGCAGATGAAATAGTTAAGCTTGCAGATGAAACAGGTAAGTCTGCTAAACAAATAGAACTTTTAGTAAATGCAATTAAGAAAAAAACACAAAATGCAGTGGAAAAAGTAAATGAAACTACTGAACTTGTAATAAGTCAGGAAGAAGCTGTAGAACAATCGAGTGAAGTTTTTAATGGAATATCAAATTCAGTAAAAGAGCTTACTGATAAAATAACATTTATAAGAGATGAAGTAATATCAGTAAATTCATTAAAAGATGAAGTTTTGGATAAAGTAGAGAATCTTTCTGCTATATTTGAAGAAACAGCAGCTGGATCTGAAGAAGTAACTGCTTCGGCAGAAGAGGTTTCATCTACTGCTGAATCGTTTGTTATTCAATTTGATAATTTAAAGAATACAGTTAATGATTTGAATAATGAAGTATCAAAATTCGAATTTAAATAATTATATAATGTAAATAAATATAAATTTCTAAGTTAGTCATATAATACGATTTGAACTTAATAATAAAAAAAGAAATCCAGTATAATGTTTTAATTATCTGGATTTCTTTTTATCTATTCAAGATTTAATTTGTTCTTTAATAAATAATTTGTTATAAAGAAATAAACACATGAATAAATAAATTTGATTACAATACATGCTATAAGCAACCAGCTTAAATTATTTAAAGAATCATACATAAATACTAGTGAAGGAATATTCATAGCATCATTTAATCTAATAAAGAAGTTACTTGAAATAAATCCTTCTAAAATACAAAGAGCTATAAAGGCTACTACAGATAAAAGAATTTTTGCATTATTGAATAAATGACCAAGTGATATTGAAGCATATAATTTAAGAATAAACTGTATTAATTCTAATAGTCCTAAAATTATCATTTCTAAGAAAATTATATATGCTATTCCACCTAATTCATTAAATGCATTTTTTAGATTTGGAAGAAAAAAGTTAAAGAGTGCATTAATAAAATTTTTATCTACAAACAATATGAAAATAGAAAGTACAGCAATAATGCAACTTACTATACTCCATACACCAGATGTAATTAATTTGCTGATAATATTCTTATAAGGCATAATAGGTAATGTATGCATTAAGTATCCTTCATCGCCAAGAAGATTTTTGTGATATCTCTGAACTATTATAAAGAAGGTAGCTATAAATACAGCTGCCATAATGAATCCGTATACAAATATGCTCAACATAAGAGCTAATCTACTAAAGGTGCCATCTAAAGAGTTAGGATTATCATGGAAGATTCTTAATATTACAGAAAGAATTAGTAATCCACCATAAAGAGGCAGAATGTTTCTCCCTGTTGCTTTGAATTCATATTTAATTAATTTTCTTAACATTTAAATACCTCCCTAAATAAAGCATCAACACTTTTTCCTTCAACTTCACGTATTTCATCAACGCTTTTAGTTAAGAATATTTCACCATAAGATATGAATACAACATCATCTAAAATTCTTTCTATATCTGAAATAAGATGTGTTGATATTACTATTGTGGCATTTGGATTATAATTAGTTAAAATAGTATTTAATATATAATCTCTGGCAGCAGGATCAACCCCTGCAATAGGTTCATCTAAAAGGTATAAATCAGCTTCACGGCTCATTACCAGTATAAGCTGTACTTTTTCTTTTGTACCTTTAGACATTGTTTTTAACTTATCTTGTGGATTTATATTTAATTTGCTTAACATGTCATATGCTTTCTTAGGATTGAAGTTTTTATAGAAATCGTTAAAGAAGTTGATTATGTCAGAAACTTTCATCCAGTTATTTAAATATGTTCTCTCAGGTAAGTAAGAAACTATTTCTTTAGAGTGTATACCAGGAGCTTTACCATCAATTAATATTTCACCACTTGTAGGGGTTAAAAGGCCATTTGCAAGTTTTATCAAGGTACTTTTTCCACTTCCATTAGGTCCTAGAAGCCCTACAATTCTACCTCTATTAATTTTTAAATCAATTCCTTTTAAGGCTTGCTTTTTGGAAAAATGTTTAACTAAGTTTTTACATTCTAGTATTGGGGTATTATTCAAACAATCAGAAATAGGGAAATCAGGTTTTGAATTATCATTACTAGAAATTTGATTATTATCATTATTCATTATTTCATCTCCTTAGAAATATTTTTAACAAGTTCAAGTATTTCATCTTGAGTGTATCCCATCTTTTTCATGCTTTTAAAAAAAGAGTTTATTGTATCTTTGGCTAAATCATTTCTAATATTTTTAATCATTTTTGTGTCCTCCGTAATGAATCTACCACTTGTTCTTTGACTAAAAACAAGACCGGTTCTTTCTAATTCAGTAAGAGCTTTTTGCATTGTATTAGGATTTACTGAAGCTTCGCTTGCAATCTCTCGCACAGAAGGAAGTTTTTCCCCAGCTTTATAGGTGCCACATATAATTCTCAGCTGAATTTGTTCCATAAGCTGTAGATATATAGGTTTGTCATCAGTAAAATTCCATGACATAATATCACTCCTTTACTTTGTATTATTGTATTAAGTCTTTAATACAATAATACAGTCTTTGTAAATAACAGTCAAGGGAAAAACTGAAATATTTTATTTGAGTTAAAAAATATATTTTATTGAATAAAAAGGTAAGTGATGATATAATAAGCCACAAGGTGTATATACACCTGTAAAAGATGTGGGGTGCTATGTAAAGATGAATATGAATTTAAAAGAAGAAATACTTAAGATTAAGAAAGAAAAAAATGCTGTAATTTTAGCACATTATTATCAGCCAGGAGAAATTCAAGAGTTAGCTGATTATGTAGGAGATTCTTATTATCTAAGTGAAAAAGCTAGAGATTGTAAGGAACAAGTAATAGTATTCTGTGGTGTTAGATTTATGGCAGAAAGTGCAAAAATCTTATCTCCAGAAAAAACAGTACTTATGCCTTGTAACACAGCTGGATGTGCGATGGCTGATATGGCAAGTAAAAAAGCATTAATAGAAATGAAGGAAAAATATCCAGAAGCATTTGTTGTATGTTATATTAATTCAACTTATGAAGTAAAAGCTTGCTGTGATGTTGCTGTAACTTCATCAAGTGCCATGAATATAATGAAGAATATACCTAATAAACAAATCTTATTCTTACCTGATAAAAATTTAGGAGGATATATATCAGAATTTTTCCCAGAAAAAGAATTTATATTATGGGATGGATTTTGTAGATGCCATAATAAAGTCAGTGCAGAAGATATTTTAAAGGCAAAAGAAGAGTATAAAAATGCAAAGATTCTTGTTCATCCTGAATGCACTAAAGAAATACGTAATATGGCAGATTATATTGGAAGTACAAGCGGAATAATTGATTATGCAACAAAGGATGATGGACAAGTTTATATAGTGGCAACTGAAGAAGGAATATTATATGAATTAAATAAAAGAAATCCAAATAAGAAATTTATAATTCCAGGAGATGGAGTATGCTGTCAGGATATGAAAAAGACAACTTTAGAAAATTTATATAACTGCTTATTAAATATGGAATATGAAATTGTATTGGATGAAGAAATTAGAAAGAAAGCATTAAGATCTTTAGAAAACATGCATAAATTAGGAAGTGATAAGTAATGAATAAATTTGTTGATATAATTATAGTAGGGTCTGGAATATCAGGCCTTTATTGTGCATTAAATTTAAGAAAAGACTTAAATGTACTTGTAGTATGTAAAGATAAAATATCTACTACAAATACTTATTTAGCTCAAGGTGGTATTTCAGTAGCAAGAAATAAAGAAGATATTCCAGGTTTTATAGAAGATACATTAAAGGCTGGACAGTATAAAAATGATGTAAAAGCTGTAACAGTATTGGCTGAAGAATCAATAGAAAATGTGAAAAACTTAGAAAAATTAGGCTTAAACCTTGATAAAAATGAAGATGGTACATGGAACTATACAAAAGAAGGGGCTCACAGAATTAATAGAATAGTTCATACAAAGGATAATACAGGTGAAAGTGTAGCCAAAACATTAATAAATAATGTTAGAAAGGCTGAAAATATAACTGTTTTTGAAAATACATTTTTTGTAGATTTAATAGAAAAAGATAATGAGTGTATTGGTGCCGTAATTATTAAGGATAATACTCAGATTAATGTGTATGCTAAATCTGTAGTACTTGCCACAGGTGGTATTGGTGGATTATTTAATAACTCTACAAATCAGAGAATATTAAAAGGAGATGGACTTGCTATTTGCGCAAAGCATGATGTAGAGCTTAAGGATGTAAATTATATTCAGATTCATCCTACTGCTTTTTATGAAGAAAATAGTGATAACAGAAGACTTTTAATATCTGAATCATTAAGAGGAGAAGGTGGAAAGCTCACTAATGTAAATGGTGAAAGATTTATTAATGAACTTCTTCCAAGGGATGTTGTTTCAAAAGCAGTTTATGAGCAGATTAAAGAGACAAATACACCTTATGTTTATTTAGATATAAGATTTTTAGGAGAAGAGTATATAAAAAATAGATTTTCTTCTATATATCAAGCTTGCTTAGAAAGAGGAACTGATATAACTAAGGAAAAGATAAAAGTTTCACCAGCACAGCATTTCTTTATGGGTGGAATAAAAGTAAATATAGACGCGGAGACTTCTATGAGAAATTTATATGCTGTTGGAGAAGCAAGCTGTACAGGAATTCATGGAGCTAATAGACTTGCAAGTAATTCACTTCTTGAAGGGCTTGTTTTTTCAAGAAGAGGTGCAAATTTAATAAATTCTAAAATTGATAATATAGAGAATAAAGTAATAGTAGTAGATGAAATTAATAAATCTTTAGAAGAATTAGTTAAAGAAAATGAAGATATAGCAAGAAATACAATTGAGAAGCTTGGGGGGAAACTTGATAATGAATTGCTTAGTTGTAGATAATATAATAAAAAATGCACTTATTGAAGATATACCTAATGGAGATATTTCAACAGAATGTATTATTGATGAAAAAAGTACATGTACAGTTGAATTATTATGCAAAGAAGATGGAATAATAGCTGGGTTAGATGTGTTTAAAAGAGTTTTTGAAATACTGGGAGATGTTGAAGTAAGGCTATTTAAACAAGATGGGCAAAAAGTTTGTGCTAAAGAAAAAATAGGTGAATTAAAAGGAAGCACTAGAAATGTCCTTATTGGGGAAAGGGTAGCTCTTAATCTGCTTCAAAGAATGAGTGGAATTGCTACTTTAACTAATAAATTTGTAAATGAAATAAGCCATACAAAGGCTAAGCTTTTAGATACAAGAAAGACTACTCCTAATCTAAGAATACTTGAAAAGTATAGTGTAAAAGTAGGGGGAGGCTGTAATCATAGAATTAATTTATCAGATGGTGTTATGCTTAAGGATAATCATATAAGTGCAGCTGGCGGAATAAAAAATGCAGTAAAATTAGCAAAAGAAAATTCGTCATTTGTAAGAAAAATTGAAGTTGAAACAGAAAGCCTTGAAATGGTTGAAGAAGCATTAGAGGCTAAAGCTGATATTATAATGCTTGATAATATGGATCTTGAAACTGCAAAAAAAGCAGTAGAAATGATTGGTGATAGAGCACTTACTGAATTCTCAGGAAATGTTGAACTGAAAAATATAAAATCAATAGCTGAAATTGGTGTTGATTATATTTCTGTAGGAGCACTTACTCATTCTGCAAAAATATTAGATTTAAGCATGAAAAATTTAAAGATTATATAGTTTTTCGGTAATTATACAAAAATTTATATGCAACTAAAACGATAGGATATGTTGACAAAAGGTAATAAAATAATTAGTATTAGGATAAACATAGAATATAAATAGAGCTAATGATAAAAATTAAATAAATAATCATATTTTAATAGAAGAACAATATTGGAGGATAAATAATGAGAGTAGTAATAGTTGGAGGAATTGCAGCTGGTACTAGTGCTGCAGCTAAACTTAGAAGACTTCATAAGGATGCTGAAATTGTTATATATGAAAAAGGAGATATAGTATCATTTGGTGCATGTGGACTTCCTTATTTTGTAGGAGATTTCTTTGAAGATACAGAAAGAATGATAGCAAGGACTCCAGAAGCATTTATAAAATCAGGAGTAGACGTTAAGACTCTTCATGAGGTAACAAATGTAGATTTTAAAAACAAGAAGGTTACAGTAAAGAACTTAAAAGAAGATACTGTTTTTGAAGATTCCTTTGATAAAATAATGATAGCTACAGGAGCTAGAAGTATAATACCACCAATTAAGAATGTAAACTTAGAAAATGTTCATACATTAAAAAGCTTACAAGATGGATATGCATTAAAAGCTCTTATGAAAAATGAAAAAAACAAGAAGGTTGCTATAATTGGTGCAGGATTTATAGGTCTTGAAGCAGTTGAAGCAGCTAAGAAGTATGGTAAGGAAGTATCAGTATTCCAATTAGGGGATAGAATACTTCAAGATGTTTTTGATAAGGAAATTACAGATCTTTTAGAAGAAGAATTAAGAAAACATGATGTTAATCTTTATGTACAAGAAACTGTAACTGAATTAATTGGAGACGGTAAAGTAGAAAAGGTTGTTACAAATAATCGTGAAGTTGAAGCTGATGTTGTAATTATAGCTACAGGAGTTAGACCTAACACAGAATTCTTAAAGGATTCAGGAATTGAAATGCTTAGAAATGGAGCTATAGTTGTAGATAATCACGGAAGAACTTCTATAGAAGATGTTTATGCAGCAGGAGACTGTGCAACTATTTATCAAATAGTACAGGATGAACAAAGTTATGTTCCACTAGCTACAGGAGCTAACAAACTTGGACGTATAGTAGGTGAAAATTTAGCAGGAATGGATACTGAATTCCAAGGTTCATTAGCATCAAGCTGTATAAAAGTAATGGATATGGAAGCTGGTAGAACTGGAATCACTGAAGAAAAGGCTAAAGCACTTGGAGTTAACTATAAGACAGCATTTATTACTGATATGAATCAAACAGATTATTATCCAGGTCAAAATAAGATATATGTAAAATTAATTTATAATGCAGATACTTATGAAATATTAGGTGGTCAAGTGGCAGGATATAAGGGAGCAGTTCAAAGGGTAAATGTATTAGCTGCATGTATATTTGGAAAACTTACTACAAAACAACTTGGAATGCTTGATTTATGTTATGCACCTCCATTTGCAAGAACATGGGATGTATTAAATGTAGCGGGAAATGTTTGTAAATAAAAATAGAAGTAGATAGTATTTATAAAAAGCTCACTAGAATAAATTTCTAGTGAGCTTTTTATATTTAATAATTTTATATGAATTTATTTTCGAATTATGATTTTAATGTTGGTATTTACTATATGTTAAGAAGACTTAGCTCATAACTAGAGAATAAATTCCATAAAGAGCAACAAGTACAATTATAACTGCAAATATAGCTTCGCCTTTACTAAATATTTTTTTACCATTTTGTTTTCTAGCTATCATATAAAGTGGAATTCCAATTGCATAGAAAATAAACGAAATAAGTGTATATTTAATCTGTGCTGAATACGCCATAAAGAGAATATATATGAATGCAAGAATACCAATTATTAATGCTTTATTTCTGCTGTGCTTTTTATTTCCAGTAAAGTCACTACTATCCTTATTTTTGCTAATTTTAATGAGATACATTGCAGAAAATAAATATGGCGGAATAGTCATAACAGCAACAATAGTTAAAAGCATTTGATATGCATTATTATCAAAATGAGAAATTAAAATAATTATTTCAATTACAATAGTTGCTACAATAATTGAAACCACAGGAACTCCTTTTTTAGAAACTTTAGCAAAAGACTTAGGAAATGATCCGTCATCTGCGGCCGCATGTTGAGGAAGTTCAGCTAACATTTCAATCCATGAAATCCAGCTTGAGAAAACAGCAAATAATAGTGCAATAGTTATTACATCACGTCCAATAGTACTATGCCATAAGTTCATAAGAATATATGCAGTAGATGGTGAAGTCATATTAGCTAATTCACCATATGAATATACGCCAAGTGAAAATATTCCTACACTAGCATACATGACTAAACAAATAATAAAACCTAGAACTGTTGCTTTAGGTACTAGCTTTACATCTTTTGCCTTATCAGACATAACAACAGCACCTTCGACACCTCCAAATAACCATAATGTAATAACTATAGTATTCATAACTTGATGGATAAGACTACCCATAGGCTTATCATCTAAAGCTGGAATAGCTATATAAGCAGCTGAATTATCAGTGAAAGTATGTAGGTTGAAGTGCATTAAAACAGTTGCTAAGAACACAAATATAACTGAAAGCATGAAAGCTGTAGCAACTTTTTGAATTACACTTGAAACTTTTACTCCTTGAAGAACTAAAGCGGTGATTAACCATGTAATTATAGAAGCACCAATAACTGAGGGCCAGTTATTTCCTCCAGTAAAAACTCCTGGGAAAAAGTAATTCAATGTACTCATAACTAAAACTGCATATGCAGCATTTGTAGCACATTGGCAAACAAAGTAAGCCCAGGAAGTAAAGAAGCCACTAAATGGTCCAAAACCAACCTCCGCATATTTATATAATCCAGCAGTCAAATTTGATTTAACATCACTAAGGATAACAAACATTTTTACAATAAACCAGATGCCAATACCAGTAATACCCCAAGCAATAAGTTGACCGGTAACCCCAGATCCAGCAGACATATTTTTAGGTAAATCAAAGACACCTGTACCAACCATAGCACTAATACAAAGTGCAACAAGTCCTATTAACCCTAGTTTTCCTGCTTTTGATTTTTCATTTTCCATAGTAAAATTATCCTTTCTATATAATTTATAAATAATTAAGGGAAATAACCCCGCGCGTCATTCTACACTGTTATTTTGAATAAGTCTATTAAAGCTAATTTAGTTTTTGATTTTATATAAGGTGTATTTTTATTAATTTTACTTTAAGTATTTATTTTTATATATGTATCAGATTTATTTAAAGATAAAAATTATTTATTTTATTAAAATTACTAGAACTTTATTTGATTTTTCAATTAAACATATAAATTATTATAATAAGTTTTCTGAAGAAATAATTTTAAACTTAAAAAAATTACTTAAAATGGTAATTGTTTTATTTAATATAAAATTATACAATATTAGAGGGACTATAGGAGAAGGCAGTATAAAAAATTTATATGTCTTCCTTTTATTTTATATAAGTTTAAATGAAAGTGATGGGAGAATTTATGACAGATATGGTTAAAAAAAAGATTAGATTATTTTGTGAGAAAGGGAAGATGGATGTTAAGAATCTAAAGGTCACAAAAAGCGATAAAGGTTATATTGCCAGTGATAAAAGGATGTCAATGATGTTTGATAAAGAGGGCAAACCAATATCACTACCTTTAAATAAGTCTTATGGAAGTATGGGGAATAAAATGGGTAAATGGATGTCATTAGTATATATAACTGTAATTGTTGGTGTTATACTGTTCGTGGCTGTAGGTACTATGATAAATAAATTTCTGCATTAAAAATGAATTTTGTGTAAACAATTAACTTGGCATATATTCAAGATAAAGAGTAAAAAAAGATTATAATTTTAAAAGGTGTTTAATTGTTTTCATAGAATTTGTATATTAATAGATATTTAAGGGGTTGATCTATATGGACAAGAAAAAGGTCTTAATACCAATTGATGGAACTGAAAGAAGTATGCATTCTTTGGATTTTGTTAAAGAAATATTCCCAAAGGGATCTGTTGAAATTACAATAATGCATGTAAAAGAATTAGTAGCCATTAATGAAATGATGGTAGCAGATGAAATAAGAATAGCCCAGGAATTATCTAAAGATATATTGTCAGCAGCAAAGGAAAAAATGAAAGGTTATATAACTAATACTTATTTTACATTTGGATATGCAAGTTATGAAATAATTAGAAAATCAATTGAGGAAAACATAGGAGTAATAGTCATGACTAAGTCTACTAAAAGAGGCTTAAACAGGTTAATTGGTTCAGTCACTACAAGTGTTGTAAGACGAGCAAAATGTATAGTAATGATTGTACCAAGTGACTTTTCTATAAGTATAAAGTAGATAAATGTGTATAATAGTATTTTATTTGATTAAGAACATGGAATTTTTATAGTTATGGTGATATAATATATAAAACTTATTCAAAATCCTATGTTTGGGTAAGAATTTAAAAATTACTTTAAACTAATATATACACAATAAGGAGTACAAAATGAGAGCAGTTTATAAAAATCCAAGAGAATTAGCAACATGCTTAAAGGACATCGTAGATAATTATTATGAGGATTTAATAACATATGATACTATGTCAGATAAGATAATGAAAATTGTAAATGCAAACAAAGATGCAGTATATAAGGAAAAAGCAATGTCAGTTAAAATTGCCAATATCTTAGGTGAAGAAAGAGTAAATATAATTGATGAAGTTGTAAACAGCAACAAATAGCTTTATTGAATAAGTTGACAATTTTTATTAGAACAATTAAGATAGTAATAAAGTGAATAGTAATAATCCTTTGAAGAGGAAGAGTAATTTAACTTAGGTTCGTATAAGAGAGCTGGGGATGGTGGAAGCCTGGCATGAAAGAGTTTTATGAATGGGCCTTGTAGGAATGAAGGGAAATCAAAAGAATTTTTTGAGAGTATATGATATGGAGTGCTGCACCTTAAAGCAGATAGAACATGAATTGTGTTTGAAGTTTTTATATATAAGTTTTGATTATATATACACTATAATAGGTGGTATAGCGGATATTATCTCCGTCCTAAATTTAGGACGGAGTTTTGTTTTTTATAGATATTTTAGGCTAAAATAAATAATAGATGAAATAGATTAAGGAGTGAATTTTTAATGAGTAAAAAAATAATATTAACAGGAGATAGACCAACAGGGAAATTACATATAGGTCACTATATTGGTTCATTAAAGAACAGAGTTGAATTACAAAATACAGGAGATTATGAAAGCTTCATAATGATAGCTGACCAACAAGCTCTTACTGATAATGCAAGAGATCCTGAAAAAATAAGAAAGAGCTTAACTGAAGTTGCTTTAGATTATTTAGCAGTTGGATTAGACCCAACAAAATCAACTATATTTGTTCAATCTCAATTACCAGAATTACATGAACTTACAATGCACTACTTAAACCTTGTAACACTTTCAAGATTAGAAAGAAACCCTACAGTTAAAACTGAAATAAAACAAAAAAATTACGAAAATAGTATTCCAGCTGGATTCTTAATATATCCAGTAAGCCAAGCAGCTGATATAACTGCATTTAAGGCTACAACAGTTCCAGTAGGGGAAGACCAATTACCTATGATAGAACAAACTAGGGAAATAGTAAGAAGCTTCAACAGTATATATGGTGATGTATTAGTTGAACCAGAAGCTATAATTCCAAAAGATACTTGCGGAAGATTACCTGGTACAGACGGAAAAGCTAAGATGAGTAAATCTATAGGTAACTGTATTTATTTATCAGATGATGCTGATACTATAAAGAAAAAAGTTATGTCAATGTACACTGATCCAAACCATATAAGAGTAGAAGATCCAGGTCAAATTGAAGGAAATACAGTATTCACTTACTTAGATGTTTTTGCTAAAGATAAGGAAGCTGTTCAAGAAATGAAAGAACATTATCAAAGAGGTGGTCTTGGTGATGTTAAAGTTAAGAGATATTTAAATGAAGTAATGCAAGCTGAACTTGAACCAATCAGAAAGAGAAGAGAAGAATTTGCTAAGGATATGGATTCAGTTTATAAGATGCTTAAAGATGGAAGCGATAAGGCTAGAGAAGTAGCTGCTCAGACTTTAAGTGAAGTACGTAACGCAATTGGATTAGAATATTTCAAATAGAATATATTATAAGGTGAGACATCATAAATATTATGGTGTCTTATTTTATTTGCTAAATTTATAATTATTATTCATATGCTGATGCCATTGTTAATATTAATATAATATGTAAACAAAACAAGTTAAGTTTTAATTTATATGGAATAATTATTTGGATTTGAAAAGGAGATCAGCTATGGATAAATTAAATGATGAAGCAAATAATAATGTAAATATGGAAGAGGAAGATGTAGAGATAATAGAAAAGGATATAGAAGTAGAAGATAATACTATTGTAGAAAAAGAAAAAATAGAATCAGATTGTGAACAAGAAGTAGAAGAAATAAAAGATAATATTATTTCAGAAAGAGATATAGAAAAAACAGAAAATATTCCTGTCGCAGAAAAAGAGATAGAGGAAGATGGTATTGTAGAAGAAGATAGCCTTACAAAAAGAGAGGTAGAAAAGTTACAAGATGTTAATGTTGTAGAGAAAGAAATAGAAGAAGATAGCAACATTATAGAACAAGTGATAGGAGAACAAGATAACAGTATTGTAAAAGAAGATATAAAAGAAAATAATAATATTAATGATTTTGAAAGAGATAAAACCAACAATAGAAAAGTAAGAAGAGAAGAGAGAAAATTAAAAGTTCCAAATATATATATGCGTGCTATGAGTTTTATTGTTATGAGCATATTTTTGTTTGGAGCAGCAATAGGCAAAGCAGGAGCTATATCATTTAATGATAATAAGATATCATTAAATTTAAATTATAGCAATGAGAACTCAGACAATAATGATGAGAGTAATACTAAAAATAATACTGAAAAGAATGATATAAATACTAGTAAGAAAAAAGGTAATAAAACAAATTCTTCAAATAAAGAGAATAATAAGTCTGATAATAAATATAAAAATACTAGTGATGAAGGGCAGAAATTTATCTATGATGCAGTAGAAGTAGCCCAAAAACTTAAAAAGGGTGATTATCAAAATGGAGGAAAAAAGATTGTATTTTTAACTTTTGATGATGGTGCTTCTAATACAGTAACTCCTAAAATATTAAAGATATTAGATGATTATAATGTAAAAGCTACATTTTTTATAATGGGTTCGGTACTTGAAGATGGCGGAGAAAATGCAAAAAAGCTAGTTAAAGAAGAATATAATAAGGGACATGCTATAGGAAATCATTCATACTGCCATGATTATAGCGTGCTTTATCCAGGAAGACATCTTGATTTAGAGGCTTTCAAAAATGATTACAGTAAGAATGAAAATGAATTAAAAAAGATATTGGGTGATGATTTTTCTACAAGGGTCATAAGATGTCCTGGAGGGTATATGTCATGGAAGGACATGGACAAACTAGATGAATATTTAAAGGAAAATAACATGGCATCTATAGACTGGAGTGCACTTAGTGGAGATGCTGAGGGCGAAAAAAAAGATGCAAGCCAGCTTTTGAAATATGCAGTAGAAAGTTCAATGAATCAGGAAATGGTAGTACTTCTTATGCATGATACTTATGGTAAAGAAGAAACTGCAAATTCACTTCCAAAGATTATTGAATATTTTAAAGGGCATGGATATGAATTTAGAACATTAGGATAATTGTATATATTAAAATTATCTAGGTTTCAATAACAGAAAATACTTTGTTATTGAAACCTTTTGTTTTTTTAAAATGGAATAATTAATTAAAAACTACGGAATATAGTTATGAAAATATTATTTGAAATCATATCTGTAAAAAAATAAAAACAGAAAGATGAGGTGACTATGTTGAAAAATATATTTAGAATCTTTACAACTGATTTAAGAAATTTATTTAAAAATTATGCAGCAATTATAACGGTAGGTGCATTATGTGTTCTTCCATCACTTTATGCATGGTTCAATATTGCAGCTTCCTGGGATCCATATGCTAAGGAGGCTACAAGTCAGATAAAGATTGGGGTTATAAATCAGGATTCAGGTTCTGAAGTAAGAGGAAAGGAAATTAATTTAGGAAATTCAATAGTAGATAGCCTTAAAGAAAATGATCTTATGGGATGGACATTTCTAAATGAAGATGAGGCTGATGAAATGCTTAAAAATGGAGAACTGTATGCAACAATTACTATACCAACAAAGTTTTCTGAGCAGATAGCCTCAGTAATTACTCAAGACATTCAAAGGGGAGATATCATATATAAAGTGAATGAAAAGATTAATGCTATAGCACCTAAGCTTACATCTAAAGGGGCAACTGGAATTCAAGAAAATATAAGTAAAACATTTATTGAAACAGTTGGAAGTACAATATTATCGGCAACTAAGGAAATTGGCCTTAAGATTGAAGATGTAAAGCCTAAAATAACTAATGTATATAATATGCTTTTAGATGTGCAATCGAGATTTACAGATGTTAATGAAACAGTAGATCTTGCAGCAAATGGTGTAGTTAAATTAAAAGATATTACTAGTAGTCTGCAAAAAGATATTCCTTTAGTTAAGGAAACTATTAATAATAGCAGAAATCTTACTAATCAGCTTAAGGACTTTACTTCGGCTTCTAAAACTGCATTAGATGAATTATCACCAACCATAAAAGAAGATATAAGAATATTATCTGAAATAAGTTCACAGGTTTCGGATTATTCTACAACACTTACAAATCTTGTAAATAGTGGAGGAGAGAAGGCTCCTGAAACAGTAAATAATTTATTAAATAGAGTAAATACCTTAGATAAAATAAATTCAGCAGCATTGAATGTATTTAATGCTTTAAATAATATTTCGCCAAGACTTGATAATGTAGTAAGCAGACTTAATAATGTACAGTCTAATATTTCAAGTTTGAAATCAACATTGACAGTTATAAAGAATGAAATTGATTCTGGAAGTACTGTGGATACATCTCTTCTTGATAATTTAAAGACATTTTCTGATAGTATAAATTCAATAACTACTGACTTATATTCAAATTATGATTCAGAAATTGTACCTAAGATAAATAACATTACAGATAGTATAAATAAGACTAGTGATAATGTATTATCTGTTTTAAATGAAGCTGAAGCTAAACTACCTGATGTAAGCAATCTTTTGAATACAGCTTATAATGGAGCTGATAAGGGGATTGAAGGAATAGAATTTGTAAAGGAAAAGCTTCCTAAAGCTGAAGAAACAATTAATTTATTAGTAGAAAAGATGGAAAAAGTAAATAATGATGAAAGCCTTCAGGAGCTTATAGATTTGCTTAAGAGTGATATTGAGCTGAGAAGTAATTTTCTTGCAAACCCTGTAAACTTAATTGAGCAGCAGTTATTCCCAATGGGTAACTATGGTACAGCAATGACACCATTTTATACTACGTTATCTTTATGGGTAGGAGTTCTTCTATTAACATCTGTTTTAGGGGTAGACCCACATGGAATGGTAGATGAAAATGGTGAAAAGATTAAATTTAATTCTATAGAAAGTTATTTTGGAAAACTTCTTTTGTTTATTTCAATATGCTTAATTCAAAGTGTTATAGTTGCACTTGGAGATTTATTTTATTTGAAGATTTATTCTGTACACCCTGTATATTTTGTACTATTTTCTATGTTTATCAGCTGTGTATTTGCAGTAATTGTATATACTGTATGCTCTGTATTTGGTAATGCAGGAAAGGTAATTGGGATTGTACTTCTTGTAATTCAAATAGGAGGAAGTGGAGGAACATTTCCTATAGAACTTACACCAAAGTTTTTCCAAAGTATTCATCCATTCTTACCATTTACTTATGCAGTTTCATTATTGAGGGAAAGTGTAGGAGGTACAGTAGTTAAAGTAGTAAGTACAGATTTGACTGCACTTGCTTTCTTTGGAGGATTATTTATTTTAATAGGAACATTTTTAAAGAAGCCTTTCAGTAAGGTTATATCTAATTTTAGTCATAAATTTGAAGAAAGCCATTTAGGTGAATAATACATAGAAATAAATTATATTGAACATATTTAAGATAGTAAGGAAAATATCTTTCGCAACATGTTGCGAAAATTCGCAGGGGTAAAATTAATATAAGATTATAAAAAAGTAGTATAAGATTTTTGAGTATTATACTACTTTTTAATTTTATTAAATATTAAGATTTATGTTTTGTATATTAAAATCAAATGTATTAACTAAATTTAAATATTCTTCTAAAGTATTTTTGGTATTAAAGAAGCATGGAAAATTAAGATTATAATTTCCCCAGATTGTGATAGTTTTTTTTACAAAATAAAATGTAACGAAAAATATTTCTCTTGTATTTAATTTAGTTAGAAGTGGGATGAGTGATTTATCTTTAAGCTTGTAGTAAGGTGTATTGTGTTTTAAATTTATTATTTCTTTAAGTAATTCATTATCATAAGTATCAGAAATTAAGTTAAGAAGATTTTCTTTATCTTCTTCAGACAGATTGTTTAAATAAAGGTCAATGTAACATTCATTATTATTTTCTTCAAAGATTTTTTCTATTAAAGTTATTAATTTGATTTCACCATCTTTAATATTTTTAGCATCTATAGTGAAGTTTAGAAAATTATCAAAGCCAGAAAGTATATTGTTGAATTTTATATTAACATTTGTTTTGAATTCAACAGTGTTAATTGGAATTAGTAAATTATTTCTCATAATCACACCTCATTTATTTTTTACCAAACAAATTAAATATATAAAATATACTACATAAACCAGCGATTATTGTCTAGAATAAATAGTTGTTGTATGGGGTATTATTTAAATAATGTATTTATATGGTAAAATAAAAATATAGCGTTTTAAGTGGAGGGGAATATGGCAAAGATAGTTATTGTTGAAGATAATGAAAATATAAAAAATGAGTTGATTGAATTTTTAGGGGGCCTATGGATATGAGGCTGTTGGAATAGAGGATTTTAAAAATGCAGTAAAGTGCATACTTGATAATGAGCCTGATCTTGTTCTTCTTGATATAAATCTTCCTTATTGTGATGGATACTTTATATGCAGTGAGGTTAGAAAGAATAGAAATATACCTATAATAATAGTAACAAGTCGAGATAGTGATATGGATGAAATTATGAGTATGAATATAGGTGCAGATGATTTTATAACAAAGCCATATAATACTCAAATTCTTCTTGCAAGAATTGGAGCTGTTTTAAGAAGAAGTGGAAATAATATAGTGAAAGAATATATGGAGCATAGAGGACTTAAACTTAACATAAATAAAGGAGAAGTAATTTATAAGGATAACACAGCTTATTTAAGTAAGAATGAATTTAAAATACTAGCCTGCCTTATGAAAAATAAAGAATCAATAGTAAGTCGTAAGGATTTAATGGATTATTTATGGAGTTCTGATTTATTTATAGATGATAATACACTATCTGTTAATGTTACAAGGCTTAGAAAAAAATTAGATGATATAGGATTTGAAAATGCCATAGAAACTAAGAGAGAGCTTGGATATATCTTACTATGAATATAAGAGATTATTTAAAATCAAATTCTCCGTTTTTAATATTAAATTTTATGGTGTATATGCTTATATTTGTGATTATGAAAATAGCAGATATGCCTAATATAATACTATTTTCTATTTTCTTTATATGGTTTGCTCCAGTTGTTATTTATATGATATTAAATTATCGTAAGGAATTAAAATTTTACGGTGAAATTATTAATATTATTGAAAAGCTTGATAAGAAATATCTTGTAGCAGAGCTTATAAAGAGACCAAATTATTATGAGGGAAAAATATTCTATGACTGCCTTAGGGAGTGTAATAGAAATATGCATGAAGAGGTAAATGTTCATAAATTTCTTCAAAGGGAGTATAGAGAATATATAGAAACATGGGTACATGAAATTAAAACACCTATATCATCATTAAAGCTCACCCTTGAGAACAGTAGGTTAAATGAGAAGAATGAACTTATAAGAGAGATAGAAAAAATAGAGAAGTATATAACTCAAGCACTTTATTATTCAAGAAGTACAGATGTAAGTAAGGATTATATAGTAAAGGAATTTAATCTTGAGGATGTAGTCAACGAATGCATAAGGGAAAACAGGCGTGATTTTATAAATAAGAGGATTTCATTAAAAATAGATAGAGTTAATATTAATGTTATATGCGACAGTAAGTGGCTTAAATTTATTTTAAATCAAATAATAATAAATTCAATTAAGTACTGTAGAGAAAGTGGAGCACAAACAAAAATATATACTGAAGAAAATGATAAGTCATCTGAATATTATGTGAAGGATAGAAAACTCAATTTAATAATAGAGGATAATGGAATTGGAATATCAGAAAGAGATATTAATAGAGTTTTTGATAAAGGCTTTACTGGGGAAAATGGAAGAGTATATGGAAAATCTACAGGCATAGGACTTTACTTGTGTAAAAAGCTATGTTGTAAACTTCAGCTTGATATAAATATAAAATCAAAGAAAGAATACGGAACAAAGGTTATAATTTCATTTTGACAAGATAAAGTGTAGGTATTGCAGGACATAAGAACTGTGATATCTGCATTTTTATTTATGAGTACATAAGGTGAATATGAGAATTAAGATTTATAAATACTTATTTCTTATCTTACACAATTGTAATATAATTGAAAGATTGTTTAATATGAACTAATTAAGTGCGGGTATAAAATAAATTCATAAGATAAATGAGGAGGAAACAACTATGGAAAGCATATTAAACGTTGAAAATATAGAAAAATATTATGGAAATAAGGACAATATTACAAAGGCAATCAATAATATAAGCTTTAAAGTTGAAAAGGGTGAGTTCGTTGGGATTATGGGGCCTTCAGGCGGGCAGAAACAGAGGGTGGCAGCTGCAAGGGCTATAGTTAATAATCCTAAGATTATACTAGCTGATGAACCAACTGGCGCATTAGATTCTAAGGCTGCAAAACTGTTATTAAATTCAATGGAAAAATTGAATAAAGAATTAGAAGCAACAATACTTATGGTTACTCATGATGCATTTACTGCAAGTTATGCCAATAGAATTTTATTTATTAAAGACGGAAAAATCTTTAACGAGATTATAAAAGGAAATGATACTAGAAAAGAATTTTTTAATAGGATAATTGATGTAGTGACAATGCTTGGAGGTGACTCAAAAGATGTATTTTAAAATGGCCTTTAACAATGTGAAGAGAAGTTTTAAAGATTATACTATTTACTTTTTAACTATAACCTTTGCTGTATGTATATTTTATAGTTTTAATTCTATAAATAATCAGACTGTAGTAGGGCAGATGAATGAAAGTCAGAGACAGTATGTTGAAATTATGAATAAGCTTATTTCTATATTGTCTATAGGAGTGTCTGTAATACATGGTGGATATTTGTATGGCACATATATATCATATAAAAATGTTATAGATAATGAATTTAATTAAAAGGGAGCTTAAAAAATGGGTTATGGGTATTAATTATTTTATATTATATTGCATAAAAAGTGTGTTGTTAACATTATTTATATGAATTTTGAGAAAGTACTGGTAAATCTAGTACTTTTTTTATTTGAATAAATTTGATATGATTTAATAAAAGCTATTAAAAAAGAAGGAGAACTATTATGAAATGTAAGAATTTTGTTGAATTATACAAAGGATTTATGAAAGATTTACCATGGCCAGTTTGTATACAAGAAGTTAATGGTAATATTTTATATATAAATGAAGTCTTTGAAAATATATTTCATATTAGTTATGAAAAAATAATTAGTAAAAATTTTTATGAAGATTTAAAAATTGAAGGTCTTAGAGAATTTAATGATAAGGTAAAGGATAAGAAATTAACGGCTAATAAAATAAAAATTGAAAGTAATATATATGATATCTACCGTATTCCTCTAAAAGATAATGATGATGTATATGCTATATGTGATATTTTTATTGATATAACTGAAAAAGTTAATAAAGAAGACCAATTAAGTATGTAGACATCACTTCTGAGAACAATGGTAGATTCGCTTCCAGAAATAGTATTCTTTAAAGCAGCAGATATTTTAAAAGAAATATGTGGAGAATATATATTTAGATGGGGCGGAGATGAATTTATAGTTTTACTTCCTAATTTTGATGAGAGTAAATGTGAAGATATAATTAGGGATATACAAAAAAGATGTAAGGAAGTAAAGCATGATTATATACAGGTAAATATTGCTTTGGGGAATATAGTAAAAAAATCTATAGATGAAGACATATATGAATGTATTAAAAATGTGGAGAAAAAGGTATATTCTCAAAAGTTAGTGGAAAATAAGAGTGTTAAAGATTCTATAATTAATTCTCTTAAAAAGAATCTTGAAAATAAGAGTTATGAAACTAGTGAACATGCTAATAGGGTGGCAAATTATGCAATAGAAATAGGTAAAAGATTAAATTTTAGAGTATCAGAAATGGATGAATTAATTGCTTCAGCTCAGCTACATGATATAGGTAAAATAGCAATAGATGAATATATACTTAAAAAACCAAGTAAGCTTACTGACGAAGAATATGAAATTATAAAAACTCATTGTGAGAATGGATATAGAATAATTAATGCATCTAGCGGCCTTGAAACAGTTGCTAAATGTGTTTTAAGTCATCATGAAAGATGGGATGGGAATGGATATCCTTTTGGATTAACTGGAGAAGAAATACCACTTATTTCGAGAATAATAAGTGTAGCAGATTCTTATGATGTTATGACAAGTAATAGACCTTACAACAAACCATTAAAGCATGAAGAAGCTATGAAAGAACTTGAAAGATGTGCAGGAAGTCAATTTGATCCTAATATAGTAAGAGAATTTAAACTTTTGGTGGAAAATAATGCTTTACTAGATATTAATATATAAAGGTGTTTATATAAACAAAGGAGAATTGCTATGAAATATAAAAATTTTGTTGAAGCATATGAAATATTATCAAATTATTTACCATGGGCAATTTGTATAGGGGATGCTGGGGACAGAATCTTCTATGTTAATGAAATTTTTGAAAATATATTTAATATTAGCTTTGAAGAAGCAAATAACAAACATTTTGATGAAATTGTAGACTTTGAAGTATTAGAGAAATTTGTTGGCGATATCAGTGATAAAAATTTAACAATAAATAGAATTAAAATTGGAAGTAATATATATGACATTTATAAGATATTATTAAGAAATAATGAGGACAATGTATATGCTATCTGCAATATTATAGTTGACGCAGGTGAAAGAACAGATAGAGAATATAAGTTAGAAAAGCAGGCATCTATGTTAAGAAAAATAATAGATGGAATTCCAGAAGCAATATTCTATAAAGATAAGCAAGGAAGAATTAAAAATTATAATAAAGCATTTAAAGAGATATACAATAGTATGGGTGTCTCAGAGATATTAGACAAAACGGCTATTGAAATTGGTTTTGATGAAGAAAAAGCAAAAAAGATCAATGATATTGATAAAGAAATAATAGCCAATAAAGAAGTAAAGCGCTATGAGCAGAGTGTTAAGGATAAAGAAGGTAATGATTTAATTTATGAATATATAAAGAATTATGTTACAGATGATGATGGAGATGTTTGTGGAATAGTTGCTGTTGCAAGGGATGTTACTGAAAGAAATGCTAATGAAAAAAGACTCATATATTTAACTGAAATTGACACTCTTACAGGTTTGTATAATAGATATAGCTTTGAACAAAAGATTGAAGAATTTGACAATGAAGAATATTTTCCACTTGGGATAATTATGGCAGACCTAAATGGTCTTAAAATTGTTAATGATACTTTTGGGCATTTAGAGGGTGATAAGCTTATAATACATGCAGCAAATATTTTGAAAGAAGTATGTGGGCCATATGTATATAGATGGGGAGGAGATGAATTTATAGTCTTACTTCCTAATGTTACTGAAAATAACTGTAACAGTATAATTAGAACAATAAAGAAAATGTGCAACAAAGTAGAACATAACTATATACAGGTAAGTATGGCACTTGGACAAATCATAAAAAAATCTAAAGATGAAGATATAAATGAGTGCATAAAAAGAGTAGAAGAAAAAGTATATAGAAAAAAAATAGTTGAAAAAAAGAGTATTAGAAGTTCTATAATTTATTCGTTTAAAAAGTGTCTTGAGGAAAATTATGGAGGGATTAATGAGCATTCAAAACATGTGACGGAGTATGCAAAGGGAATAGGTGAAGTATTACATTTAAAAGTGTCTGAAATGAATGAATTAATAACTGCAGCTCAGCTTCATGATATAGGTAAAGTAGGAATAGATAAGAGCATAATTAACAAACCAACCAAACTTACAGAAGAAGAATATGAGATTGTAAAAACACATTGTGCAAAGGGATATAGATTAATTAATGCAGCTACTGAGTTTAATGATATTGCTAAGTATGTTTTAAGTCATCATGAAAGATGGGATGGAAAGGGCTATCCTCTAGGATTAAAGGGGGAAGAGATTCCACTTATTTCAAGGATAATAAGTGTAGCAGATTCATATGATGCTATTACAAGTAAAAGAGCATACAAAGAAGCATTAAGTCATGAAGAGGCACTAAAAGAAATTAAAAGATGTTCTGGAACACAGTTTGATCCTGAAATAGTCAAGGAATTTGAACAATTTATTAAATGTAGTTTTTAACTTTTATATATGTATTTATTTGACAATATATACTAATAAGGCTAAAATAATCTTAGAAAAATATAGAGGAGTGGTTATGTAATGATAAAAGAAAATGGTAATATATCAATTGATACAGAGAACATATTTCCTATTATTAAGAAATGGCTATACTCTGATAAGGATATATTTATAAGAGAAGTTATAAGTAACGCATGTGATGCAATAAGTAAGTTTCAAAGACTTGTTTCATTAGGAGAAGCTGAAGCTTCAAAGGATGAAAAATACAAAGTAGTTGTTTCTGTAAATAAAGAAAAGAAGACATTAAAGTTTTCTGATAATGGTATCGGAATGACTGAAGAAGAAGTTAAAAAGTACATAAATCAAGTTGCTTTTTCAGGTGCTACAGATTTTATGGAAAAATATAAAGATAAAATGGATGAAGGTAAGGATATAATAGGCCACTTTGGTCTAGGATTTTACTCAACATTCATGGTGTCTACTAAAGTTCAAATAGATACATTATCTTATAAAAAAGATGCAGAACCAGTTAAGTGGGAATGTACTGGTGGTACTGAATATGAAATTTCATCAAGTGATGAAAGAACTACAAGAGGTACAACTGTAACATTATATATTGATGATGAAAGTAGTGAATTTTTAGAAGAATATAAGGTAAGACAGATAATAGAAAAATATTGCTCGTTCTTACCAACTGAAATATACTTAGAAGATGAAAATAAACCAAAGGAAGAACCTAAGTATGTTACAAAGAAAAAAGAAGATGGAACAGAATATCAGGAATTAGTTGAACCTGAAGCTCCAAAGCCATTAAATGATACTCACCCATTATGGATGAAGAAGCCAAGCGAATGTACAGATGAAGAATATAAAGACTTTTATAGAAAAGTATTTATGGACTTTAATGAACCTTTATTTTGGATTCACTTAAATGTGGATTATCCATTTAACTTAAAGGGTATACTATACTTCCCTAAGCTAACTCATGAAGTTGAAATCAGAGAAGGACAGGTTAAACTTTATAATAACCAAGTATTCGTTGCTGACAACATTAAAGAAGTAATTCCTGAATTCTTATTATTACTTAAGGGTACAATTGATTGTCCAGATTTACCTTTAAATGTTTCAAGAAGCTTCTTACAAAATGATAAAGATGTAACTAAGATATCTAACCATATTATTAAAAAGGTTGCGGATAAGTTAAATGACTTATTCAAGAACAGCAGAGAAGAGTTCAATAAATTCTGGCCAGATATTCAAATATTCATTAAATATGGATGTTTAAGAGATGAAAAGTTCTATGAAAAGATTAAAGATATAATCATATTCAAGAATTTAAAAGGCGAATATGTAACATTAAAAGATTACCTTGAAGCTAATAAAGAAAAGCATGAAAATAAAGTATATTATGCTAATGATGAAAAACAACAGTCTCAATATATAAAGATGTTTAAGGAATATGATCTTGATGCACTTATACTAGACTGCTCATTAGATGATCACTTTATTACATTCTTAGAAATGCATGAAAATGGAGTTAAGTTCAAGAGAATAGATTCAGATATTTCTGATACATTAGGAACAAAGACTGATGAAAATAATGAAGAAGTTAAGAATCTAAACAAAGAAATAGAAGATATGTTTAAGGGAGCTTTAGGAGAAAAAGTTTCTAAGATATCTGTTGAAGGATTAAAGAATACAGATACTTCAGCTATAATCTTAATCTCAGAAGAATCAAGAAGAATGGCAGAAATGAGTAAGATGTATGCTCAAGCTGGTATGGGAGCTATGGGTATGTTTAAAGAAGAGGAAACTTTAGTTGTAAATAACAATAATCCTTTAGTTAAAAAGCTTGTTGGAATCTCTAAGGATGAAAGCAAAAAAGATGAAGTTAAACTTGTATGCGAGCATATATTTGATTTAGCTAAGATTGCGAACAAAGAGCTAGATGCTGATGAAATGGATAAATTCATAAAGAGAAATAATAAAATATTAAATATGATTACAGAACTATAAAAAATTCTGTGTTGAAAATAGCCATCTATATAAAAATATAGATGGCTTAATTTTTATATAAAAGGGTTAAATGCAATTGTATTTAATTCTTTTATATTTTGTGTAAAATTTGGAAATGTTTTTATGAGTTATATGAAATAATATTAAAAAATATAATGATTTATTATTAACATAATCATTTTTTGATGTTAAAATAGAATATAGTCGAAAAAATATATATTATGGAGAATTATAGGATGAATGAAGAAGTTATAAGAATTGAAGACATTATTGATGTACTTAAAAAAAGATGGAAAATAATAGCCTCAATAACTATTATAGCTACAGTTGTTTCAGCAATTATAAGTTTTTTTGTTATTTCACCTAAATATGAAGCAAGTACTAAATTATTTATTGGTAAGGAACAAAGTCAAAATGCTGATCAGTCATATAGCAATAATGATGTTCAGATGTATCAAAAACTATTAAAAACGTATGCAGAAGTTATTGCAACAAATGATTTGGTCGGACGAGCACTTGATGAGGCTAATTTAAATTTAAATTCATTAGATGTTTTAGGAAATCTAACTGTAACTCCAAGAGCAGATACAGAGATTTTGGAGATAAGTTATATTAATACTGATCCAGAGTTGGCTAAAGAAGTAGTAGAATCAGTAACAAATGAATTTATTAATTATTCTACAGAGCTTATACCAAATGGAAATGTACAAGTAATTGAAGAAGTAAGAGTGCCAGAAAATCCAGTTAGCCCAAATAAAAAATTAAATATAGCAATTGCATTTTTATTAGGATTAATGGTAAGTGTAGGATTTAGTTTTTTAATTGAATTTATGAATAATACGTTTAAAACAAAGGAACAATTGGAAAGCCAACTTGGATTACCTGTAATAGGAGTAATTCCTAATGAGGATGAGTTTAAATAGGGGAGAAAATAAAAATGTTTTTTAAAAGTAAATTAGAGAAAGCAGTAGAAAATCAAAAGTACCTTGGATTTGAGGTTGAAAGAAATCCTAAGTCTGTAATATCTGAAGCTTATAGGACATTAAGAACAAATATACAATATTCTTCTTTCGATAAAAAAATACAGACTATACTTGTTACAAGCGCAGAAGTAGCAGAAGGAAAATCAACTGTATCTGGAAATTTAGCATTAACTTTTGCTGAAAATAATAATAAAGTTATTTTAATTGATTGTGATTTAAGAAAACCATCTTTACATAAGAAGTTTAAAATATCGAACATGGTTGGATTATCTGAGCTATTATTAGGTAAAGTAAATTTACAAGAAGCTGTTCAAAAGCATAGTGATAATTTATTTGTATTAACGTCTGGAAAGCTTCCACCAAATCCAGCAGAAATGCTTGCATCTTCAGCTATGACTAATTTGTTAGATAAACTTAAAGAAGAGTATGATGTGATTATACTTGATAGTGCGCCAGTTGGTGCTGTTACAGATGCTCAAATTCTTTCAACTAAAGTTGATGGTACTATATTAGTAGCTAGAGCCCAAAGAACTAAAAGAGATACTGTACTGGAAGCAGAGGATTCTTTGAAAAAAGTAGGTGCCAATATTATTGGATGTGTATTACAGGGAGTAGACAATTTAAAGGGTAAGTACTACTATTACTATGGAAATGATGGAGAATAAAAGAAAAAATAAATTAATAACTGACATTAAGTTAATATGCTTATAGTGATTAAGTTTATTGAAGAAATGATAATAGAATTTGAAAAGAATTTAATGAAAAATATAGAAATATAAGAATTTTAATAAGTCATATGAAAGTAGTCATATGGCTTATTTTTTTATGGTATTTTATGATGCATATTATTTTGATAACAGATTAAACTCTACTAAGATTAAATATAATTATACTTATTATAATATATTGTTTTCGACAAAAACATCAAAATTATTAATAAATTTTTCTTATAATATAATTTAATTAGAAAATCTGTGAAAAAAATGTAGAAGAGTAGCTGTAAATGTGTTATCATATAGATATGAGTGACTTATTTTAAAATACAAATGAGTTAAAATTCTAATTTATAGTTGGAGGGAAACAAGATAATGAAAATTAAGAAACTTCTATCAATTGGTGCACTAGCATTAACAATTACTACATGTACGTCAATGAATGTATTTGCAGCTGAATCAGCTGGAAATAGAGAGAATGCCAAAAATCAAATAATCATGAATGTTATTAAAGGACAAAATATAGCTGAAAGTTTAAATATTAATAAGGCTAGTATTAGTAAAAATTATGTGACACATGATTTTATAGAAGATATTAAAAAATATATTGATCAAGATATAACTGATACTAATATTAAAGAACAAATAAAAAGTAATATTGAAAAAGAATATAATGAAGGAAAAACTTTCAAAGAAATATTGACTTCTATTATGTATGTTAGTAAAAATTCTGATGAAACTTTACAACAAATGAAAAAAGTTGTGAATGATGTGGTAGAAGAATTTAAGTATGATTACCATACTGATGGAACTAAAAAATTAGAAGACACTATAAACAAATATTTTAATGTTCAAAAATTAAATGGAAAATTAACTTATGGTAAAAATTCAAATAATAAACTTGTAGTTACCTTAGAAAGAGATGAACAAGTAGTTCTTCAAGTAAGTTCAGAAAATGTAAATTCATTACAAAATGAATTGGGAAAAATCAATACATGGGCGGATTTATTGAACTTATTATAATTATATAAAGAATTCAAAAAAATAAGCTAGTTTGGAGTTAATTTATAATGAAAAAAACAACAAAGTATATTAATGTAGTTCTTACTGTTTTATTAATCTGTACTATATTAGTTACTATGTTATCTGCTTTTGTAAGGTTTTCTCTTACTAATAAGAAGATTTATTTAAATTTATTAGATTCTACTAATACATATTCTGTTGTTACTGATGCACTTTATGGAAAAATGAGTGCTATTTTAGGTGATGATATAAGTGAAGATTTTAAAAAATCTATAATAACTGAAGATGATGTGAGAAAAGAAGCAAATGTGGTTCTTGATTATATGATTAGTAATATTATTAATGGACAAACTAATGTACCTGAGATTGATGTTAATATATACAAAGAAAGAATAGCTGAAGCTTTAAATTCTTTAACTGGTTATGATGCTTATATTAATAAGAAAAAGGATTTAACTAGCTACCAAGCAATAAATAAATATACTATACAACCTATGAATTTAATCATAGAGATTGGTAGCAGCTCTAATAACTTAAATTTAAAAGTAGATAATTATAATAATATAAATAATGATGTATTTTTTGAAAAGTTAGCTACAAGAGCAGAATTAGAAGCGAGAGCTAGAGCTATACTTAAAGAAAAAGGCATAACAGAGGCTGAGGCTAGAGCTAAAATGGCTCAAAGAGGCATAACTGAAGAACAGCTTTGGCAATACGCAAAAGATCATGGATATCTTGATGAAGAAGATGAACCAAATGAAAACTCACAGACATCAACGAATTCTAATAAAGTTGAGGATAATGTAAGTGATTCTAATGAACAAAATGTATATGAAAATGAAAAACAAAATAATACTAAAGAAAATAATATTAATTTATCAGATAATTCTCAAAAAGTAAATTCACAAAGTGGAAATATTGATGATGGTAAAATTTCTAAAACAAAGATACAAAATATAGTTATGTCTATAATCTTAGATGAGAGTATGAGCTTTGATGAAAAGATGGACAAAATATATTCAGAATTGATGGATGAATCTGAAATTATCATAAATAAAGAGATGAGTAATCTAAATTTTTCTCAATTAATTAATTCTTGTGTATTTATGTATGCAGTAAAAGCAACATCAATTGTCTATAAATCATTTTATATTGATCTATTAATATTGATAATTCTTATTATAGCATTAATGATTAACAATAATTTTAGTTTTATAAAGGTAATTAATTATTTATCTAAGTCAATTATGATATCTGGAATGTTATCAACAATTGCTTTTGGATTTATATATTTATCTAAAGTTTATATAAAGTTTGGTGGAATTGTAAATAAGTCATATTTTCAACCTATGATTTTAGCATCTTCAGAATATTTTTGTAGAGTTTTATTTATAGCATCGATAGGGATTTTTATAGTTGGATTAATTATGGATATTTTAGTGATAAAGAAGAGATTGACTAGGAGGTAAGTATAATGAAGAGTTTAAAGTTAAAAAAGTTAGTCGCAGCAGCATTAGCTGTAGCTACTATATCAGTTGTAACGTCAATGGGAGCTTCAGCTGCTTGGAGAAATGATAGCAAAGGATGGTGGAATACTGAAGGAAATTCATATTCTATTGGTTGGAGACAATTAGATGGAAATTGGTATCATTTTGATTCAGTTGGATATATGAAGACTGGATGGGTTCAAGATGGAGAATCATGGTATTATATGAATCCAGTATCAGATGGAACAAAAGGATCAATGAAAACAGGTTGGATACAAGATAATGGAAATTGGTACTACATGAATCCAGTATCAGATGGAACAAAAGGATCAATGAAAACAGGCTGGATACAAGATGGGGAATCATGGTATTATATGAATCCAGTATCAGATGGAATAAAAGGATCAATGAAAACAGGTTGGATACAAGATGGAGGAAAGTGGTATTACACAAATCCAGTATCAGATGGAACAAAGGGATCAATGAAAACAGGTTGGATACAAGATAATGGAAAATGGTATTACATGAATCCAGTATCAGATGGAACAAAAGGATCAATGCAAACAGGGATTGTAAAAGTTGGTGGAAAAGTTTATTGTTTACAACCATCAGGATCTATGGCAACTGGAAATGTAGAAATAAATGGATCTAAATATACATTTAGTGCATCTGGAGAATGCATAGGGGATACTCCAAAAGTAGATAAAGAATTTAACTCAAATGGAACAGTTATAAATCAAGGTTCAACAAATAATCAAGGAAGTAATTCAACAAATAATAATGGAAATAATTCCAAAGATAAAGGTGGAAGCTCAAGTAATTCACATACAGGATCATCATCAACTAGTAAAAGTACTCACCATGCGCAAAATAGTGGTAGAGGTGGTGAAGATATAGTATTATCAACTGTACCAAGTATAAATGAGTTTTATGCAGATTATGCTGAATTAGAAAAAGTAGCTGATAACACTTATAAGTTTAAAAAGAGTCCATTAAAAATAGCCGATAACTCATCAGATTATGTAACTAGAGATATCTATGTTATTGGAGCTGAAAAAGTTGATAAAAATGGTGATACTTTCATTATAACACCTGAAAAAGGTCAAAATACTGTTGTAAAAGGTGTAGTTAGAGTAGTTAGAGATGGAAAAATAAGCTACGTAACTTCTGTTGTTAAATAATACTTAAATTTTAAAAATAGAAACAGATAGATATAGAGCTCATCTGTTTCTATTTAAATATTTATTATTTTAAAAGCTTAATTTTTCAAAATAATTGAATTTGCAGTATTTTGAATTAATATTATACAGAAAAATATAATAAAGTAAAAATTAAAATGTAGAATCTGGTAATATTAAATTTATTAGTAATAAAAGGAACAGATTCTAATATATATATTTATATATATAATTGTTATAATATAACAATTAATAATAACCATTGAGAATTTGTACTAACAATGGTATAATTGTCAGAGAAAAATTGAATGGAGGGCTTTTATTAATGAAGCATATAAAAACAATCAACAAAACAAACATAAAAAACAGCTTATGCAAACCAGGATGCAAAGAATGCGCAAACTCTTGTCAATCAGCTTGTAAGACATCTTGCACAGTTGCAAACTTAGAATGCGAAAATAACTAGTAAAATTTGAAGCAGTAACTAAGCGTTACTGCTTTAATTTAATGTATAATTGGCAATGGACAATTTAAATATGGTGTATATAATTGTCTATTGTCAATTGTATATTTACAATTGTTATATTTATTAGGAGGAGTTTAAAATGGCGTTAATACATAAATTTAAACAAGGCGGAAACTTTTTTGTTTTAGATGTTAATACTGGTGCGGTACACGTTGTAGATGAATTAGTTTATGATATATTAGATGATAATAAGTTAGAATCTAAAGTAGAAGTTTTAGATAGACTTAAGGGTAAATATGATGAGGAAGAACTTTCAGAAGCTTATGATGAAATTCAAGAATTAGCTGAAGATGGAATTCTTTATTCAGAAGATCAATATGAAGAAATAGCACATAGTTCTATGGATGATAGAGATTACATAAAAGCAATATGCTTAAATGTAATTCACGGATGTAACTTAAGATGCAAGTACTGTTTTGCAGATGAAGGTGAATACCATGGTCATGGCGGAGTTATGAGCGTTGAAACTGCTAAAAGGGCAATTGACTACGTTATAAAGAGAAGTGGTCCTAGAAAGAATATTGAAATTGATTTATTTGGTGGAGAACCAACTTTAATAATGGATAAGATTAAAGAAATAATTCAATACGCAAGAGATAACGAAGAAAAATGGGGTAAGAATGTAAGATTTACAATGACTACAAATGCTACTCTTTTAACTCCAGAAATGATGGATTATATGGATAAAGAAATGGGAAATATAATTTTATCTCTTGATGGAAGAAAAGATGTTAATGATAACGTAAGAATTAAAATCGATAAGACTGGTTCTTACGATGATATAGTTCCAAACATAAAGGAAATGATAAAGAGAAGAACTCCAGGTAAGACTTACTATGTAAGAGGAACATTTACTAGAGATAATACAGACTTCTACAATGACGTAATGGCTATGGTAGATGAAGGATTCAGAGAATTATCAATTGAACCAGTTGTATTACCAGATGAAAGCCCACTTTCATTAAGAGAAGAAGATCTTGAAACTATTTTTGATAACTATGATAAATTATATGAAGAAATGGCTAGAAGAAAGAAAGAAGGAGATGAATTCAAATTCTATCACTTCAATATAGATCTTCAAGGTGGACCATGTGTTTATAAGAGAATTTCAGGATGTGGAGCAGGATTTGAATATGTTGCAATAACTCCACAAGGTGAAGTATATCCATGTCACCAATTTGTTGGTAAAGAAGAATATAAATTAGGTGATATTTATGAAGATACTTATAATAGTGAATTAGCTAAGACATTCAAGAAGGCTCATATATATAACAAGCCTAAATGTAGAGAATGTTGGGCAAGATTCTACTGTAGTGGTGGATGCCAAGCTAACAACGTAAACTTCAATGGAGATATGAACATACCATATGAAATTGGATGTAAGATGCAAAAGAAGAGAATCGAATGTGCAATAGCATTAAAGGCTGTAGAAGAATAAGATATTAGTTGAAATATATAAGACGGTAATGTAAGAAATTATGTTACCGTCTTTTTGTTTCATGGAAATAGTATGATTTAATTAAAAAAAGAAAGAGGAATTTTTGAAATGTACTTAAAATCAGTATTCTATCTATATTCATAAATTATTATGAATATAAATAGAATGCTTTTTTGTGATAAGATTATAATTGGAGTAAATATGGTCTATAATTTTATAGTCTAAAATTAAGTAATATAATTTAGTAGTATAAAGAGATTGATATTTAAGATAAGGAGTTTTAATTTGAAAGAAGGATTTTTAAAAAATAATTTAAAAGTTATATATGAGCATAGAGAAGGAGCTCTTTCTTCTATATGTATAAGCTTTAATGCTGGAGCAGGGGCTGAAAAAGAAGATGACAAGATGGGGACTGCCCATGCAGTTGAACATATGGTGTACAAAGGTACTAAAAAGAGAAGTGAAGCTGAGATAAATGAAGAACTTAGCAATATTTTTGGGTTTCAAAATGCTATGACTAATTATCCATATGCTATATATTATGGAACATTACTAAGTGAAGATTTTGAAAAAGGACTTGAAATCTTTTCTGATATATTAATAAATCCATCCTTTGATGAAAATGGATTTAAAGAGGAAATGAGTGTAATAAAAGAAGAACTAAATGAATGGGATGAAGACTTAGAACAGTATTGTGAAGATAAGTTATTTATGAATGCATTTAATGAAAGAAGAATTAAGTATCCAATAATAGGTGTTCATAAAGACTTAGATAGTATGACTTTAGAGGATATTAAAAAGTTCTATAAAGAAAATTATTTCCCGGAAAATGGAGTGATTACAGCAGTTACTTCTTTAGCTTATGATAAAGTAATGGAAATATGCGAAAAGCACTTTGGTGAATGGAAGTCTGAAAATAATATTGAGAATAATGTTTTAGATAAATATGAACTTCCTAAAAATAAAATATTCTATGATGAAAAGAAAGATTCAAAAACATGCAAGATACAAGCTATATTTCCAATAGATGAATTAAATGAAAGAGAAATGAAAAGTCTAAGAATCTTTAATCAATTTTTTGGAGAAGGAGTAAACAGTGTATTATATGACAATCTTAGAACTAAAAATGGATTAGTGTATGATGTACTTACTAGAGTGGTTTATGAAAATTATATTAAGCTATACAAGATCACCTTTACAACTTCAAAGGAAAAAACAGATCAAACATTAGATGTATTGAAGAAATGTATAACTTGCCTTGAAGAATATAAAAAACAATTTAATGAAGAACTCAAAAGCAAGCTTATTAAGAGTTTTAAGCTTAAGAGATTGTTTAGAGAAGAACAAAGTATAGTCATGGCAAAGGAATTATCTACTCACGATACTATGTTTAACAGTGGACAGTTATATTTAGATGAAATAGATGATTTAGATGTAATAACTATAGAAGAAATTTTTGAAACAGCAGAAAAGGTATTATCAAAGTGTTCTATACAAGTAATACAATAAACTATAAGTAAAGGAGAAAAAATGAAAGCACCATTATTAGAGGAACTTATTAAGTATCATAATAAACAAAGATTATTATTATCAATGCCAGGAAATAAAAGTGGGCGTACATATTATATTGATGAGCTTGGTAAAGAATTTATGAATAATATGGGGAGAATGGATATAACAGAAGTTGATAACCTAGACAATCTTCATGCGCCAGAAGGTGTAATAAAAGAAGCACAGGAAATGCTTGCAAAGACTTATAATGCTAAAAAGGCTTACTTTTTAGTTAATGGAAGTTCAGGTGGAAATCTTGCAGCTATTTTTTCAGCATTTAATGACGGTGATGAAGTTGTTGTTGAGAGAAACTGTCACAAATCTATCTATAATGGATTAATTCTTAGAAGGCTTAAGATAACATATATAGAACCTGTTATAGATGAAAAGAATGGAGTATTTCTTCCACCAGATAAAAATAAAATATATGAAGCTATAAATAAAGCTAATAATCCTAAAGGAATAATACTTACTTATCCAAATTATTTTGGAATTACATATGATATAGAATATATACTAGAAGATTTGAAAAATAGAGGATTAAAGGTAATCATAGATAGTGCTCATGGTGCTCATTATGGAGCAAGTGACAGACTGCCTAAAAGTGTTTCAAGTATGGCTGATTATGTTGTTTTAAGTGCACATAAAACATTGCCATCATTGACTCAAGGGTCATATCTTATGGTTAATGATGATAGTGAACATGCAGAATTTTATATAAGAGCGTTTATGAGCACATCTCCATCATATTTGATAATGGCATCACTTGATTATGCAAGGCATTATTTAGATGAGTATGGTCATGATGAATATGAAAGACTTATAAATAATGCTGAAGTTTGGAAGGAAAGAATAAATAGTCTTGGAAAAGTAAAAGTATTATCTAAAGAAATGCTTGAAGCTGAAGATAAACAAAAATATGAAATTGATTTAAGCAGATATGTTTTAATTGTTCCAGATGGATATAGTGGCCATAAACTTCAAGATTTCATGAGTGAAATGAAAATACAATGTGAGATGAGTTTTGCAAGAGGTGTAGTACTTATATTATCTCCAGTAAATAAGGAAGAGGATTTCTTAAAGATTTATGAAGCAATAAAACAGTTAGATATGAGTACACTTGCATGTGAAAAAAATCCATCATACAGCAGTATTATTCCGAAAAAAATGTTAGAACCTTATGAAGCATTTGATGCAAAAAGTGAATTTGTTGATGTTGAAGTAAGCGAGGGAAAAATAGCTAAGGAAAGCATAATACCATATCCACCAGGAATTCCTTTAGTATGCCCAGGTGAGGTTATAACTCATGAAGTTATTGAAATTATTAAGGATTATGCCAATAATGGAAGGACTATTATGGGCGTAGATAAGAATAAGGTACATGTAATAGTGATGTAGAGTTTAGTTTTAGATTTACTGAAATTTATATGAATTAAAAAAAGTATATTTATTTTTATTGCACGTAATTAAGTAAATTAAGTTTGTATGTTATAAGGAAATAAATAGTTATAAAAAAACTAAATAGTAAAGTATAAAAATCGTATTATTCAATATATTGGATTTGCGATTTTTTTTTGTTGTTGTCAATTTCTGGTTATTAAGAAAAATAATCAATAAATTATATAATGTAGTCTTTTGTGTCTAACCAATATGAGAATGTAAATAGGATACTTATAAATAGAGGGGTTAAATGTTAGATTGACAATGAAAATATAATTATAAATATAAAATATTAAAAATATGGGGTTGAATGTAACAAAAATGCAAAAAACTATTGAAAATATTAACAAATTATAATATTATATACATATTATAATTCATGTTAATGAGCAATAAGAAATAAAGACTAAGGGGGCTTTTAACTGTTAAAAATAATCTATAAAAATATATAAAAATATATTTCTATTTATGATATAATCTTATTG
>NZ_JABAGC010000028.1 GCF_012843905.1 Clostridium sp. SM-530-WT-3G | reverse complement strand
ATGCGCTGAGTTTCCCTTTTCAAATCTTTGATTTGGCTAAGGCGAACTTACTCAGCAAATGCATATGCGCTGAGTTTCCTTTTCTAATTTAATCTTTATCATTAAATTACTCTCTATTCTTCACTCAAGTTCTGGCGCTTAAAATAATTTATTCAATTTTTCTATTTATGACTATTACCACCTTTCACTTCCATACTTCATACCCTAGGATATATTTTATCATATAATTTTTATTTGTCTATAATATATAATATTTCATTTTTCTTAAAATTCTACAACAAAATATTTTTATAAACATTTATTTTTATGATAATTTTTCCTAAAAGCCATTATAATTTTGTAAAAAGAATAAATAGTAACAAATAAAAAAATACATAATCCACAATTAAGATAGTAAACTCATTACTTATCCACATTATGAATTATGTATTGTTAAATTTCGTTGATAAAATTATAAACAAACTCCATTTTTATCAACAGTATATCCATCAATTACAGTATCAGTTGCTAATGACCCATCTGACCAAAAATAATACCATTTATCGTTAATTTTAACCCATCCTGTCTGCATTTCTCCATCTTTATTTAAATAATACAATTTGTCCTTATAAGCTATCCATCCTGAAGCCATATATCCACTTAATCTTAGATAATGCCATTTATTATTATCTATATACCATGCGCCTCCACTATAATACTCTTTATAATATGTATCATTATCATAGTTATAATCAATAAATTCAGTAGGTGTATCATAGAAATTCTTAACACATGCAGGATAATCATTAGGGTTCCAAACGTAATTATTCTCTTTCATAAATTCATCTGATTTAAGCAAATATCTATCTCTAACAATATTATCATTATTAGTAGGATCAAGATGATACCAATTATCATCTATCTTAACTAAATTCCAAGCATGACTTATACCATTTTTTTCACCATTTATTATTCTACAATCAATTCCTAATATTTTAAACATTTTAAATGCTGTCATTGCATATCCCTGACAAATAGTTGTCCCTGTTGTAAGTGCACTATAAACATTATCAGATTTATATGTATAATCATATTTATACATTTTAACTAAATAATCATTGACGGCCTTTACCATTTCAACTTTACTCATTCTAGGGTCAATCAAATTATTCACTATTTTTAATAGCTCATAATCAATAAATACTTCTTGATCTTTAGTAGTTCTATACTCTATATCTGCTTCAAATAAATTTCCAACTCTTATAGTTTTATATAATGAAATTGATCTTTCTAAATAATCATCTTTTTTAGCTGCTGATTGTAATAAGTCTAATGCACTATTTTGATCATATATAAAATTAAATTTATTCTCCCAATTTTCCATATGATTATATATTTGCTCTTCAAGATTACTATTATAATTGTCTGAAGCCGCAAATACACATATATTTGTATTTATTGCCAAAGCCATTGAAATAACTAATATCTTATTAATTATTTTCACAATAATTTACCTCCATATAAACATTTATTCCTTAAGTACATTATAATACAAAATATTTTTATTGAACATTGATAATATTAAAGCAGATAAGACATCAATATCTTATCTGCTTTATAATTAGCCATTAGCTACTGCCATCATCCAAGGCTGTTCTAACATACCTTTTAATTTATTATATCCATCAATTGCAGTTTCTAAATTCATTTGAGCTTCTTTTTGTTTATAAACCATTTGGTCATATACATTTTTAGTTACTAATCCTAAATCATATTGTAATTTAGTATTTTTTATATTTTGATTTAGTATTTCAATTCCTGTTTGAGCTTGTGCTATAGTATCTTCCATTCCTTGAAGCTTTGTATAATTAGTTTTCATAGTAGTTCTATAGGCATCTTCTGTCATATTTAATGTATGAATACTTTGTTCATTAGCAAATTTATCTGAGTAATAAGTAATATATGCAGTTAATTTCTTAGGATATTCCTCTAAATCCTTTTCGTATGTATTTTTATCAAACACAACTTTTTCTTCACCAGTGGTTTCATCTGTAATAGTACTATAGTACTTTGAATCATTTTTATCTGGTTCTTTAGGTAGTTTATTTTCTTTTTCATCTTTTCTATCTGATAAATCGTCCTTAGTTATTTCTATTAAATCTTTATCATATCTAACCATATCTTTAATTACTTTTTCCATGTATTTGTCAAACGAACCATCTACAATGAATTTCTTGTATTCTATATTATTAGAAAATGTTGCTTTTGATAAATCTTTTCCTGTTGTTAATCCAAGCTTATATATTAAATCATTTACTGATTTTTTTTGTGCTTCTAAATCATCTTTAAGTTTTGTTAATTCTGCTTCTTCACTTCTTAAATTTAATTCAGTGCTAAGCCCTAACTGTTGTTTTAGTTTTGATTGATTAATTGAGTCTGATTTTATCTTTATATTTTCTTCTGCTAATGCAATTTTTTCATTAGCTAATACAATGGCATTATAATCATTAGTTACAGTATATTTAATATAGTCTTGTACATAATCTCTTTTTTGTTTAGTTTGAGAAATTTGGATATCTACTTTATCAATTTTATCATCCATATCCTGTCCCATATCATCATACTTTTCATATACATCTTTTTGAGCATTAAAAACAGATAAACTACTATTTAATATAGCTAATTTATCACTATTAGCAATTGCATCCTCAACTGCATTTTCAACTTTATACACTCCACTGTTGATTTCTGACTGACTATTTGAAGAGGTATTAGTTGTATTTTTAACCTCCGTTGCCATTACTGGCAACGCACTACCTGACACTACACTTACCCCTATTGCAAAAGCAATTATTTTATTTAAATTTTTACGCATTTACTTCACCTCTCTATAATTATACGTTATTACTATTTATCAAAAAATAAGGGTTATAAATCTTATATAACCCTTATTTCTTTTATCAAATAATAAAACTAATCTTGTTTATCCTCTATTTTATTATTTTCATTATTAGAACTAGTTTCTGAAATAGTTTTTTCTTCTATTTTATTTCTATTTCTAGAAAATTTACTTGCTAGCCCTTTAAAAGTCTTTTTAAATCTTCCTGAAAGCTTCTTTCCGATTTTGTCAAAGATTAAGTATACTGTTGGAATTAATACTAATGTAACTAATGTAGATACAGTAAGTCCTCCAATAATAACAACTCCAAGTGGTTGCATCATTGCTCCACTATCTCCAAATGCAAGAGCTGTTGGAATTGTACCAACAACAGTTGTTGCAGTAGTCATAAGAACTGGTCTTAATCTTGCAGCACAACCCTTAGCAACTAAATCTTCTAAACTCATTTGGTCTGCTAATTTTGATTTTCTTAGCTGACCTATATAGTCTATAAGAACTATACCATTATTAACAACTATACCAACAAGCAATATTGCTCCTAGCATTCCTACAACATTTAGTGAAATACGCGATATAGCTAATGCCGCCACTACACCCACAAATGCAAATGGAATACTAAACATTATTATAAATGGCTGACTGAACGATTCAAATTGAGCAACCATTACCATATAGACTAATATGATTGCAATAATCATGGAGAATATCAATCCTCCCATTGCTTCATTCATCATCTCAGCCTGACCGCTAACCTCTTCACCATAGTCTTTAGGCATATCAATTGTACTTATTGCAGCCATAGCTTCCTTGTTAGCAGTATTCAAATCTTTTCCATCAACATCTGCTGATATTGTGATTGAATATTTACCATCACTCTTAGTAATTGATTTTAATCCATCAGCTATTTTTATATCTGCAAATGCTCCTATTGGAACTTGTTGACCTGTTGTTGATTGAACTTTTAATTGTTTTATATCTTCTAAATTATCAACACTAGTCTCTTTTAATCTTAAGTTAACATCTAAGTTATAATCATTTATTGTAGCAGTTGTGACATTATCCCCATTAATAGCTAAACGTAACATTCCTGCAATACCTGCTGTATTAACTCCGTATTGTTGAGCTTTTCTCTTGTCTATTTTAAATTGTGCTTCTTTACTTGAATCTGCTAATGAACTTTTTACATTAGTAAATCCATCTAATGATTTTAATTTATCTTGTGCTTGATTGCTTATTTCTTCAAGAACATCTAAATCCTCACCATGAAGCTTTATGGAAACATCTCCACCAGAAGCTCCTCCCATTGTGCTATCAGTTGCAGAAACTGTTATTTCACAGTCTGGTACTGTCTGCACTAACTCAGTAATTTCTTTTTGTATATCTTCTGTACTTTTCTTTCTATCATCTGCATCTACCAATTCTAGTGCTATACTAGCATTTCTATTTCCAGAAGAGAAACTAGTCATTTGTGATTTTATTTCTGGTATATCTGAAATTTTTTCCTCAACCATTGAAACATAGTAATCACTTGGTTGTAAATCAAGTCCCTCTGGTAACTTTATAGATATATTTATTTTTCCTTCATCACCAGAGCTCATGAAATCCATACCTATCATACCTGTTGCTACAACAACTAAAGATCCAACAAGCAATGCAATACTTGTCACAATAACAATTATTTTATGCTTTAATGCTACACTTATAAGTTTCTGATATGCTTCACTTACTTTATCAAATATAGGTGAAGGTTTTTCTACAAGCTTACTACCATTCTTTCCACCACTTAATTTAGCAAATACACTTGGAACAAGAGTTATTGCAACTATTAAAGATAATGATAATGCAAAAATAAGTGTTTTAGCTAATGCTCCAAACATTATCTTTGTAAATCCTTCTGTAAATAATATTGGAAGGAATATTGCAACTGTTGTAAGTGTTGATGCCACAATTGCAGTTGTAACTGTTTTAGTTCCAATTACCGCAGCATCATCTAAACTTAAATTAGGATCCTGTCTATATTTAAATATATTTTCAATAACAACTGTTGCGTTATCTACAACCATACCTACGGCAATAACAAGAGAACTTAATGTTACAATATTTATAGTTTCACCAGTAAAATATAATAATGCTATTGCACCAATTATCGATGTTGGAATAGCTACAGCTACAACAAACGATGCTCTAAAACTCTTTAAAAATGCAAAAATAACAACAAACGCGATTAAAGAACTAATAGCCAAGTTTTTTATAACGTCATTAATTGAGTTTACAATATAAGTACTTTGGTCATTTATTACCTCAAGCTTAAATGCTGGGTTTTCTTTATTTAACTCATCAACTGTCTTCTTAACCTTTTTCATAACTTGAACTACATTAGCATCCTGTTGTTTTTGGATATCCATTACTAAAGTTTCTTGTCCGTTATATCTATAAATAGAAGTTTTCTCTACTTTTCCATATTCAACATCACATATTTTATCCAAGCTAATCGTCTGTCCAGTTTGCCCAACTGGTATTTGAATACTTTTAACATCTTCTAAGGATTCAAGTTTATCTATTCCTCTTAATGTTATCTTATCTTCACCTTGAGTTATTGTTCCATATGGCATTGTTTTATTTGATGCAGATAAAATATTTTTTATTGTATCAAGAGTAACACCATAACTTGAAAGAACAACTGGATCTGCAGTTATATTTACTTGAGATTTATCTCCACCACTTATTTCTGCTGAAGTAATCCCATCAACCGATTCTACCTTTGGCTGTACTACATCTTCTGCATATTTCATTACAGCATCAGGATTAGTATTTCCACTAACTACAATTGAAGCAATTGCTTGCTGGTTCATATCCATTTTTGATACTGTTGATTTTTTTACATCATCAGGAAGACTTGACTGAACTGAGTCTACCTTAGATCTAACATCATTTAATATTTCATCTAAATCCGTCCCATACTCAAACTGAGCAGCAACCATGGAGAATCCTTCTCCAGACTGGGACATGGTCATTTTTACATTTGAAACTGAAGATAGCTGTTCTTCTATCTTTTTACTAATCTGATCATCAACATCCTCTGGTCCAGCCCCTGGCCACATAGTTTGAACTAATACAACTGGTACATCTATATCAGGCATTAAGTTCTGTGGCATTTTCTTATATCCAATTGCACCAAACATAAGAACAATTAGAAATACCATTAAAATAGTAAGAGGACGTTTAACTGATGTTTTAGTTAAATTCATAATATTAGTCCTCCTTCTTTTCTACTGGGAATAATTTTGAATTATCTTTAATTAGAGATAATCCTCCAATAACAATAGTATCATCTGCATTTACTCCACTTGTAACTTCTACCTCACTGTCTGTTTCTATACCCTTAACAATCTCTGTTTTTACAGCTCTATTATCATCTCCAACTACATATACAAAGCTTTGTCCTTCTTCATCAAAAACAGCTTTTTTAGGTATAGTCAATGCATTATTTTCTTGTTCTGTAATTACTTCTACTTCAGCTGACATTCCTGCATTAAATTCACCATTTGAATTATCTATAAGTACTTCAACCACATATAGCGAACTTTTAGCATCAGTAATTTCTGGAACGTATCTTACAGTACCTTCTACAGTTTCACCATCTATTATTACATTTACTTTTTGATCAGCTTTAAATTTATCAATATCTGCTTGTGTTACACTTATATCTACTTGTAAAGTATTTAAACTTGATATTGTAAACGCTGGCTGAGACGGTGTTGCCATTTCATCAACATTATATGTCTTACTTGTTATAATTCCATCAACTGGCGAAACTAATACAAGCTTATTTTTTGCACTTAATGCATTATCATATGTTACTTGTGCTTGTTCTATAGCTGCTTTTGCTTGTTGTCTACTACTAACACCGGTATCATAAGCTTTTTGTGCAGCATCAACAGCTGCCTTAGCTTGATCTACCCCCAATTTAGTTTGATCTAAATTAGCTTTAGCTTGTTTATAATCATTTTCAGAAATTGCACCTGCTTGATAAAGCTGCTCAGTATTGCTGAATTGCCTTTGGACTTCTTCATAACCTGCTTGTGCCTTATCATAAGCTATCTTTGCATTATTTAAAGAACTGTCTAATTGATTTTGTGCATTTTCCACTGTTATATTACTATCTTCATATGCTGCTTTTGCTGAATTTAAAGCAGCCTCAGCTGACTTTATGCTATTTTCAGTATCTGTTCCTTTTAATCTAAGTAAAGGCTGTCCTGCTGTAACTTTGTCACCTAAGTTTACATACATTTCTTCAATTACCCCACTCATTTCAGTAGTTACTGATACTTTATCCTTAACTTTAGTCGTCCCAGAAAATATATTAGCATTTTCTATTCCCTGATTTTTAGCAGCTTGTACTGTTACTGCTATAGACTTTTCCTCTTCAACCGGCTTACTACCACATCCTGTTATTAAAAGTGATGTAAATGTCAAAGCTATGATTAAAAACTTTTTCATAATGCCTCCTTAACTTCTTTATGTATTTAAGCCTAAAAATTAAAAAATTCACATAATCTTATATAATACCATGCTTTCTATCATTCTTTCTTTAACATTATATTAATTTATTTTAAACTTAAAATTAATGCTTTAATTATAATTTTATAACTATTCTTAGTCAATAACCTTTTTCTTGTTTTAAGGTTATTTTTAGTTTATAATATCCAGTATATTTATACGAAAATATAACGAAAGGACAATCATAAATGAGCTACTCAAATTTAAACGAAGTAAGTAATAATATAATTAATTTTATATTCAATATACAATGTGTTTTTACTGAAAGTGATTTCTTAAAAAAACTTTCTGATAAAAGCAACTGTAGCTGTCCAAATTTACCGCCATCACATATAAAAGTAATTTTCTACTTAACAAAATATAAATCTCCTTCAATATCTGAAATAGCTAAAAGTTTAAAAATATCTAAATCTAACATGACTCCAATAATAGATAAGTTGATAGAAGAAGATTTAGTAACTAGATATCCAGATCCAAATGACAGAAGAGTTCTTAGAATAGATTTAACACCTAAATCAAAAAATTTACTAGATTATATATATAAAATGGCAATGAATGTAATTTCAGATAAAATCAGTTGTTTATGTGATGATGATTTAATTAAAATAGATAAATCACTTAAAGATATTACTGATATTTTCAAAAAACTAAATCTATAAATATAAACTAACATAAAAATATTAGAAAAAGTTATAATCAAATTAACTTTTTCTAATATTTTATTAATATATTCCCTTTTATTCCATATAATTTTTTATCAATAATATTTTCTCACTTCTCTTTAACTGTTTTATTTCATATTCCCTTCTCATTGCATCGCTTCTACTTTCAAACTCTTCACAATGAACAAGCTTTAAGGGTCCTCTTCCTTTAGTATATTTAGCACCCTTTCCTTCAGAATGCATCCTTATTCTTTTTTCTAAATCATTAGTCCAGCCTGTATAAAATGTACCATCTGAACATTCTAATATATACACATAATTCACTCTACATTTTCCTTTCCAATATTATTTTTAATAAGTATATAATACTAAGTTTATTTGTATAACAAAATTATTACTAATTACAAAACTGCTGTGTCCTAATTTATTATAAGAAATTATACATAAATTAAAACCACAGCAGTTTCATTAATTATTCTGTTATAATCTGATCAATTGGAGCTCCTGGTGCAACCATAGGATATGCTTTTTTATCTGTATCAATTAAATAATCAATTAAAACAGGCCCCTCTGCTTCTAAGGCTCTTTCTAATACATCATCAAGTTCTTCAGATTTTGTCACTTTAAATCCCTTTGCTCCAAAGGCTTCAGCAAGCTTTACATAATTAGTAGGTCTATTTAATGTTGTTTCTGAATATCTTTCTTCATAAAATAAAGTCTGCCATTGTCTTACCATACCTAAACAATTATTATTAATTACTATTTCTATTAAAGGAAGCTTATTTTTCACAGCAGTAACAAGCTCATTGCAGTTCATACCAAAACTACCATCACCAGCAATATTAATAACTTTTCTATCCCTTCTTCCAATCTGAGCTCCTATGGCGGCACCAAGACCATATCCCATAGTACCTAATCCTCCTGAAGTAATAAAAGTTCTAGGCTTTACAAATTTAAAATATTGAGCAGCCCACATTTGGTGTTGTCCAACTTCAGTTGATATTATAAACTTTCCATCTTTATTTAAATCATTTAATTTCTTAAATAATAATTCTGGAGTAGTTATATTTTTAGGTATAGAAATATCTTTTACAGTAATTTCATTAATTGATTGAATCCATTCACTATTATTCTTTCTTTCAACTAATGGAGTAAGTTTTTGAAGTGCAATTTTCAAATCTCCTACAATACATGCATCCACCTTTATGTTTTTGTTAATTTCAGCTGGATCCACATCAATATGAAGAATCTTTGCATTTTTTATATGGCTCTGATTACTTATAACTCTATCACTAAATCTAGCTCCAAGTGTTATAAGTAAATCACATTTAGTAGCTCCTATATTAGATGCTTTTGTCCCATGCATTCCAATCATTCCAGTATATAGTTCATGGTTATTAGGGAAAAATGATATTCCCATAAGTGATGTGGATACAGGAGCATTTATTTTTTCTGCAAATGATATTAACTCTTCAGTTGCTTCTGAAATTCCTACTCCTCCTCCAGCATATATAAAAGGTCTTTCACTATTATTTATTAATTTAATAGCATTTCTAAGGGATTCATCTGTAATATGTTTAGATTTTCTGACTATTTCCTTAGGAATAATTTTTTCATATTCAGCTTTATCTGATGTAATATCTTTAGGAATATCTATAAGTACAGGTCCTGGTCTTCCAGATGCAGCAATATAAAATGCTTCTTTAATAACACTTTGAAGTTCTTTTACATCCTTTACTAGATAATTATGTTTTGTTATAGGCATAGTTATTCCTTTAATATCAACTTCCTGAAAACTATCTCTGCCTAGTAATGGAGTTGTTACATTTCCTGTTATAGCTACCATAGGTACAGAATCCATATATGCTGTTGCTATTCCTGTAACTAAATTAGTAGCTCCTGGACCTGATGTTGCTAAACAGACACCAACCTTTCCTGTAGCTCTTGCATATCCATCTGCTGCATGAGCAGCTGCCTGCTCATGGCATGTTAAAACATGGTGTATTTTTGACTTATATTTGTATAACTCATCGTAAATATTCAGAACTGCCCCTCCTGGATATCCAAATATAGTATCAACACCTTCGTCTAATAAGGATTTGATTAGAATTTCTGCCCCCGTTAACAACACTTTATTCACTCCTTTGCTTATAAAAAATTACTTAAGAATTGCTCCTTCAGCTGCTGAACTTACTAATTTAGCATATCTAGCTAAATATCCTTCTTTAATCTTTGGTTCAAGTGGTATAAAGTTCTTTCTTCTTTCTGCAATTTCTTCATCGCTTAATTTTACTTCAAGCTTACACTCGTCAATATCTATTGAAATAATATCCCCATCTTTTATTAATCCAATCATTCCACCTGAAGCTGCTTCTGGAGATACGTGACCTATAGAAGCTCCTCTTGTAGCACCACTAAATCTACCATCCGTAATTAAAGCAACTGAATCATCTAACCCCATTCCAGCAATTGCTGCTGTAGCTTGAAGCATTTCTCTCATACCAGGTCCACCTTTTGGCCCTTCATATCTTATAACAACAACATCTCCTGCTTTAATCTTCTTTGCAAAGATTGCTGCGTTAGCTTCTTCTTCAGAATTAAATACTCTCGCTGGACCTTCATGCTTTAACATTGATGGAAGTACAGCTGCTTTCTTAACTACAGCTCCATCTGGTGCTAAATTTCCTCTTAAAATTGCAATTCCACCAGTTTCACTAAATGGATTATCAATAGACCTTACAACCTCATGTTCAGTATCTTCAATTCCCTTAATATTTTCTCTTTGAGTCTTACCAGTTACAGTCATACAATCTAAATCTAAAATATTTTTCTTAGATAATTCACTCATAACTGCTGCAACTCCACCAACAGCATATAAATCTTGGATATGAACATTAGATGCTGGTGCTAGCTTACATAAATCTGGTGTTTTTGAAGACATATCATTTATAGTATCTAAATTAATATCTAGTTTTGCTTCATGAGCAATAGCCGTTATATGAAGTACACTATTAGTTGAGCATCCAAGTGCCATATCTACTTTAAGTGCATTATCAATAGCTGCTTTTGTTACTATATCTTTTGGCTTTATATTTTTATTAAACATATCCATTACAGCCATACCTGCTTTTTTAGCAAGTCTTATTCTTTCTGAGAATACTGCTGGAATAGTACCATTTCCAGGTAAAGCTAAACCTAAAACTTCACATAAACAGTTCATAGAATTTGCAGTGAACATACCTGAACATGATCCACATGTTGGACATGCACAATTTTCTAAATCGCAAAGTTCCTTTTCAGTAATTTTTCCATCTTCAAAAGAACCCACTGCTTCAAACATAGATGAAAGAGATACTGCTTTTTTCTTAAAGTTTCCTGCAAGCATTGGTCCTCCACTTACCATTACTGAAGGTACATTTACTCTTAATGCTGCCATAACCATACCTGGTACAATCTTATCGCAGTTTGGTATGAATACTAATGCATCTAATGCATGTGCCTTAGCCATACATTCAATAGAATCTGCAATAAGTTCTCTTGTAACTAAAGAATATTTCATTCCTTCATGTCCCATAGCTATACCATCACATACTCCAATTGCAGGGAATACCAATGGTGTACCGCCTGACATTAATACACCTTTCTTTACTGCTTCAGTTATTTTGTCAAGATTCATATGACCTGGAATAATATCATTTTGTGCTGAAACTATTCCTACTAATGGTTTTGAATATTCTTCTTCAGTAAGTCCCAATGCCTTAAGTAACGATCTCTGTGCAGCTTTGTCAGGACCAATTTTAATTACATCACTCTTCATATTCCGTCACTCCCTAATATAAGAATTATTCTATTTCATTTCCATTAACTTTTCACAAACTAAATCGCCCATTTCAACAGTTCCAACTTTTTTCTTGCCTTCACTCATTATATCTCCTGTTCTATAACCTTCTTCTAATACGCGAAGAACAGAAGTTTCAATAGCTCTTGCTTCTTCTTCAAGGTTAAAACTATATCTAAGCATTAATGCTGCTGATAAAATTGTAGCTAAAGGATTTGCAATTCCCATTCCTGCAATATCAGGAGCACTACCGTGAATTGGTTCATACATTCCTCTTGTTCCTTCTCCAAGTGAAGCAGATGGAAGCATTCCTATTGATCCAGTAACCATGCTTGCTTCATCTGATAAAATATCACCAAATATGTTTGAAGTTACAATTACATCAAATTGAGATGGATCTTTTACTATCTGCATTGCTGCATTATCAACATACATGTAACTTAGTTCTACCTCTGGATATTCTTTTGCCATTTCATTTAAAACAACTCTCCAAAGTCTTGAGCTTTCAAGTATATTGGCTTTATCTACACAAGTTAATTTTTTCTTTCTCTTCATTGCAGTATCAAAACCAATTTTAGCAATTCTCTTAATTTCATTTACATTATATCTTTCAGTATCATATGCTGATTCTACTCCATCAACAACTTCTCTACCTCTTTGTCCAAAATAAATACCACCAGTTAATTCTCTAACTATAGCAATATCAATTCCCTTATCAACTAGACTTTCTTTAAGTGGTGATGCATTTTTTAATGGTTGATATAAAGTAGCTGGTCTTAAATTACAATATAAACCTAGCCCTGATCTTAATCCCATAAGAGCTTGTTCAGGTCTTACTTTTGCATTAGGATCATCCCACTTTGGCCCCCCAACTGCACCTAAAAGTACAGCATCATTTTTCTTACAAACTTCTAAAGTTTCATCTGGAAGTGCTACTCCATATTTATCAATTGCACATCCACCTGCCATTGCATATTCATACTCGAATCTATGTCCGAATTTTTCTCCAATTACTTTTAGTACTTTAACTGCTTCTGTAACTATATCTGGTCCTATTCCATCTCCGCCTATTACTGCTATATTACATTTCATTTTTATACCCCAACTTTCTTCAATTAATAGTTAACAAGTAATGATAATATTACTTGTTAACTACTAACTTATTATTTTAATATTTTTAACATTCAAATTTAAATCTCAGAAATTCCCTCAGGAATTTCATCCACAACTGTTAACTGTAAACTGTTAACTGCTAACTATTCTTAATGTATCCAATTAATCCATCACTATCTATTATTTTTTGCATGAATTCTGGGAAACCTTCACCTTGATATTGTTGATTTTTAGTTAGGTTCTTTATTAAACCAGTTTTAAAATCAACTTCTAATTCATCACCAGCATCAATATTTTTTACAGCTTCATCACATTCTAAAATTGGAAGCCCTATATTAATTGCATTTCTATAAAAAATTCTTGCAAATGTTGATGCTATAACACAACTTACTCCAGCAGTTTTAATTGCAAGTGGAGCATGTTCTCTTGAAGATCCACATCCAAAGTTCTTATTTGCAACAATAATATCTCCATCTTTAACATTCTTCACAAAGTTAATATCAATATCCTCCATACAGTGTGCAGCAAGTTCTTTTGCATCTGATGTGTTTAAATATCTTGCTGGGATAATTACATCTGTATCTACATTATCTCCATATTTGAATACTCTACCTTTTACGCTCATTGATTAATACCTCCTAGACTGTTTCTGGGTCAGTGATTTTTCCTGTTATAGCAGATGCAGCTGCTACAGCTGGACTTGCAAGATAAACTTCTGATTCAACATGCCCCATTCTTCCTACAAAATTTCTATTTGTTGTTGATAAAGCTCTTTCACCTTTTGCTAAAATACCCATATGTCCACCTAAGCAAGGTCCACATGTTGGTGTAGAAACAACTGCTCCAGCTTCAATTAAGTCTTTAACGATACCTTCATCTAAAGCTTGTAGATATATTTTTTGAGTTCCAGGAATAACAATGCATCTAATTCCTTTTTTAACTTTTCTTCCTTTAAGAATATCTCTAGCGATTCTCAAATCTGAAATTCTTCCATTAGTACATGAACCAATTACAACTTGATCAAGTTCTACATCACCTACGTTATCTATAGTTCTTGTATTGTCTGGTAGGTGTGGGAAAGCTACTGTTGGTCTTAAAGTACTTAAATCTATTTCATATACTTCTTCATATTCAGCATCTTCATCAGCATCATATGCTTTCCATTCTCTTGAAGCATGTTCTTTTAAATATTCAACAGTTTTATCATCTACTGGGAATATACCATTCTTTCCACCTGCTTCGATAGCCATATTACAGATTGTAAATCTATCATCCATAGATAAATATTGAATTCCATCACCTGCAAATTCCATTGATTTATATAGTGCTCCATCAACACCTATCATTCCTATGATATGCAGGATAATATCTTTACCACTTACCCATTTAGCAGGTTTATTCTTTAATACAAACTTTAATGCTCCTGGAACTTTAAACCATGCTTTTCCTGTTGCCATACCAGCAGCCATATCTGTTGAACCAATACCTGTAGAAAATGCACCTAGAGCCCCATAAGTACAAGTATGTGAGTCAGCCCCTATAACAGCATCTCCTGCTACAGCTAGTCCTTTTTCAGGAATTAAGCAATGTTCAATTCCCATTTCCCCAACTTCAAAGAAGTTTTCTATTTCCATTTTATTAGCAAAACCTCTTATATATTTAACTTGCTCTGCTGCTTTTATATCTTTATTTGGAGTAAAGTGGTCTGGCACTATAGCAATTTGGCTTTTGCAAAACACTTTATCTACTCCAAATTTTTTAAATTCATTTACTGCAACTGGTGTTGTAATATCATTTCCTAATACCAAATCAAGTTTTGCTTCAATTAATTGTCCTGCTTTAACAGATTCTAAACCAGCATGTGCTGCTAAAATCTTCTGCGTCATTGTCATTCCCATAGTGTAATTATCCCCCTTAAAAATATGCTTTTACTTTTCTTTCTATATCTTTTATTAATTTATATTCTATTGAATCTACTAATGCTATCCAGCTTGCCTGAACTACATCCCTTGAAACTCCTACTGTACTCCAGTTTTCAATTCCATCTGTTGATTCAATTAATACTCTTACTTTTGCTTCAGTAGCACTTTCAGAATCAAGAACTCTTACTTTATAATCCACAAGTCTTGCTTCTTTAAGTTCTGGATAAAATACTTCAAGTGCTTTTCTTATAGCCTTATCTAGTGCATTTACAGGTCCTTCTCCTTCTGCTGCTGTCATTTCATTCTGCCCATCAACTGTAATATTTATTACTGCTGTAGAACTAAATTTTTCACTACCATAAGGCTGTTCCCCTATTATTTTAAAATGATTCAATTTAAAAAACGGTTTATATTTTCCTATTATCTTTCTTATAACTAATTCAACAGTTCCTTCTGCCCCTTCAAATTGATATCCTTCATACTCTAATTCTTTGAGCTTATCAGTTATCCTTTGAACAGCCTCATCATCCTTTGAAATGTTTGGAAAAACTTTTCTTATCTCTTGAAGTATTGTGCTTTTTCCACTTACTTCTGATACTAAAAATCTTCTCTTATTTCCAACTAATTCTGGCTCTATATGCTCATACGATTTTGTGCATTTAGTTACTGCATCAATATGCATTCCACCTTTATGTGCAAATGATGAAGCACCTACAAATGGACTATGTTCTTCAAGAGTTATATTACATATTTCTGCAATATATCTAGCTGTTTTAGTTAAATTAGTAAGCTCATTGTTATTTAAAATCTTATATCCCATTTTTAATTTTAATGTAGGTATAATGGCACTTAAATTAGCATTTCCACACCTTTCCCCAATTCCTATAAAGGTTCCTTGTACATGCTTTACCCCAGCTTTAACTGCCATTATTGAATTTGCAACCGCCATCCCCATATCATCATGACCATGAATTCCAAGATTTATATCTACCTTTTCTGAAACATCTTTTGTTATTTCAAATATTTCATGTGGTAAAGTTCCGCCATTAGTATCACATAAGACTGCTGTATCTGCCCCTGATTCTTTTGCTGCCTTAATTGTCTTAATAGCATAGTCTCTATTTGCTTTGTATCCATCATAAAAATGTTCAGCATCAAATATTACTTTTTTATTTTTACTACACAAATATTTAATAGTATCTTTTATCATTTGAATATTTTCTTCTAGTGATGTTCTTATAATGTCTGTAACTTGAAAATCCCAAGACTTCCCGAATATAACTACTACATCAGCTTCTGAGGACAATAAATCTTTTATATTTTTATCTTCTTCAACCTTTATGTTAGGTCGTCTTGTTGATCCAAATGCTGCAATTTTCGAATGCTTTAATTCAATATCTTTTAATCTCTTAAAAAACTCCATATCCTTAGGATTAGATCCTGGATTGCCAGCTTCAATAAAATCAACTTGAATATCATCAAGTGCTTTTACTATTTTAAGCTTATCTTCTAAAGAAAATGAAATTCCCTGACCTTGTACTCCATCTCTAAGAGTTGAATCAAATATTTGAACCTGATTCCCAGCCATATATACTTATCCCCCTTTTTATTATTGTTATTGCTATTCTATATTTATAATTAATTACCCCTATTCTTTATTGCTATTACTTTTACTCTGCACTACAAATTAAAATTATCAACTGAATTATTAATTGTTTTTCCCCCTCTTTGAAGTGCAGTAACCCCAGTTCTAACTAATTCTTCTATGCCATACTCCTCCATAAGCTTAATTAATGCTGTAATTTTTTCTTCATCTCCAGTAAGTTCAATAGTTAATGTATCTGGCGATAAATCTATTATTTTACTTCTAAATATACTTACTATTTCATTAATTGCAGCTCTGTTTTCAGCATTGGCTCTTACTTTTATTAGTACAAGTTCTCTATATACACATTCATTAGCTTTAAAACTAATAACTCGTATTACATCTTCAAGTTTTTCAAACTGTTTTTTTACTTGTTCTAACCCATCATCATCAGTTGTAAGAGTTATAGTCATTCTTGAAAATGAAGGATCATCTGTAATACCTGCAGTAAAACTGTCAATATTGTATCCTCTTCTTGAAAATAATCCACTTACCCGGCTTAGTACTCCTGATGAATTTCTAACTAAAGCAGATAAAACATGCTTTTCCATTAGCTCCCCTCCTAAAAATAGTTAAAAAAAGTCCACCCTTAATGATACAAATCATAAGAAGTGGGATTATATACTCCGCCTTACAAATATCACTAGGTTCTACCAAACCCTTGCATATAACGGATGCCACCGGATATCGTTTACTCAAGAATATTTCATTCTCTTTCTGGATTCTGCTCAGGAGTGATAATTAAAAAGCTAAAGTATCGATTCACACCAACCATCGACTCTCTTAAACTTTAATATGCTTAATAACTGTCTCCATCATTGCATTTACTTTACTTAAGGACCTATTAACTTTTCCTGTTGAAATAAATTTTACTCCGCTTAATTACCATTGTCAACAATTAATTCTATTTTTTACCACATTAATTTTTACTCTTACATTTTATCATATCATTTTATCTTTTTATTATAAAAATAGTTATTTTTTTGATATTTTATTAATTTATTTTCTTTTTATTTAATATTTTATTTAAATTATAATATCATTGCTATTTATTTAATATATGTTTATTAATTCTTACTTATTTATATTTATTATCTTAACTTTAAATTTATTCATTAGCTCATTTCACCATAAGGTTCCATCATATCAATAGAATCCATATCAGCTAAAATCATATCAAGATTATAATTATATAAATTTATGTCTAGATGATCCTCCATAAGTTTAGATATAATTTCATTCTTTTCATTATCAAATACCAACTCACCTTCCAACTTCTTTATAAATTCATCCATGTTATATACTTCACACTTTCCTTCTTCAACACCTAGTTGTGTGCAAATATTGTGTCTAGCATCTCCACCACCAATATCGGTAAAGTCATTATAGCCATGTTCATCAACATCTTCATCAATTTTTCTCTCATAATATATATTTATGTAAGCTTTAGCTTCTTTTAAATCATTAAATCCTTTGCAATCTCCATTAGGCATAACTAATAAAAATTCATTACATGGTATATTATCCATCGCTTACCTCCTAAAAGTTTATTTTTCTAATTTATTTATCCCCTCCTAAGGTATTTGTTATTCACAAAATAAAAAATACTACTTTGCAGTAACCCTCATAGTTATTACAAAGTAGTATTCTTATAATATTTTCGTATTTATTTCAATATTTTAATCAATTAGCATGAATATTTCTTTTCTATTAACTCAGCTAATCCATGAGCCATCTTATCTATTTCTCCTTGGTCTTCACCTTCAAGCATAACTCTTACTAATGGTTCAGTACCAGATGGTCTTATTAATACTCTTCCAACACCATTTAAAGCATCTTCTATTTTCTTAATTTCACCTTGAATTTCATCATCAGTTAAATATAAGTTTTTCTTATCATTTGGAACTGTTGCATTTGCTAAAACTTGTGGAAGTTCTTTCATTATTGTACATAGTTCTGATAATGGTGTTTCTTTCTTTTTAACAATTGCTGCAATTTGAAGTGCAGTAACTAATCCATCACCAGTTGTATTATGATCTAAGAATATAACGTGTCCTGATTGTTCTCCACCTATAACATATTTATCCTTAACCATTTCTTCAAGAACATATCTATCACCAACACTTGTTTTTACTACATTTATACCTTCTTTTTTACATGCAATATCTAGTCCTAAATTACTCATTACAGTAACTACTAAAGTATTATCTCTTAATTTTCCGATTTCCTTTAAATACTTAGCACAAAGCATTAGTATAAAGTCTCCATTTATTAGATTTCCTTTTTCATCAACAGCTAAACATCTATCTGCATCTCCATCAAAAGCAAATCCTAAATCACATTTCTTTTTAATTACATATTCCATTAATTCTTCTGGATGTGTTGAACCGCAGTTTTCATTTATATTTGTTCCATCTGGATTATCATTTATAACAAATACATCTGCGCCTAAATCTCTAAATGCTTTTACTGATGATTTATAAGAAGCTCCATTTGCACAATCTAAAGCTATTCTTAATCCTTTTAAGCTATAAGGAATTGTATTTTTTGCAAATTCAATATAATCATCTAAAGCAGATACTTCAATAGTTTCTCTTCCTATATCTGTTCCTGTAGGACTTGGAACTCCCTCAAATCCATTCTCTATAACTCTTTGAATTTCATCCTCTAATTCATCTGAAAGCTTATATCCCTTATCATTAAAGAATTTAATTCCATTATATTCTACTGGATTATGAGATGCTGAAATCATAACCCCTGCATCTGCACCGTATTTTCTTGTTAAATATGCAACTGCTGGTGTTGGTACAACTCCAAGAACTACTGCTTCAGCTCCTACAGATAGTATTCCTGAAATTAAAGCTGCTTCAAGCATATCTCCTGATATTCTTGTATCTTTTGCTACTAATATTTTAGGTTTATGAGCTCCTTCTGTTAATACGTACGCTCCTGCTCTTCCTAAATTGTACGCAATCTGTGCTGTTAATTCTGTGTTGGCAACTCCTCTAACTCCATCAGTTCCAAACATTCTACCCATAAATTTTACCTCACTTTTTTCATTATAATAAGCACCGATCATGATGCAAATATGTTCTTCTAAATACTATAATATAAAAAATAACTGTTTTTATTTACATCTATTTACCTTAAATAGTATAATATCTTTTTTAAAGATTTACAATCTTATCTTATATGCCGTAATGTGACTTCAAAACACATTATTCTTTTTGTTCTTTATCCAATCTATCTAATATTAAATTATAGCCGTCACTTCCGTAATTTAAACATCTATTAACTCTACTTATTGTAGCTGTACTTGCTCCTGTTATTTCAGCTATTTCAGAATATGTCTTTTTTCCCTTAAGAAGCTGTGCCACATGAAATCTTTGTGCTAAAGCTTTTACTTCAGTTATTGTTGCAACATCTTCAAAAAACATATAACATTCTTCTATATTTTCAAGCTTTAAAATTCCTTCAAAAAACAAATCTAATTCCTTACTTTTTATCTTAGATTCTAGAGAGTTCATCATATCACCTCATTTATCATCATTAATATTAATTATAACTATGTCTATCTTACTTTACAACTTTAATATATCAAAGTAACAATATTTAAAATCTGTAAAATTACAATAATGCAGCAAATAGATTATTTATAAAATCTTTGCAAAAAAGCGATTATCTTAATTACAAGATATCGCTTTTTTATTAATCTTCATTAGTATTCATTTTTCTCTGTGGCTTTTGCATTTCAGCCAAACTTTTAATTTTTAAATCATTATATGCGCTTTTAGTTGGTACCAACCAAACTTCTCCAGAACCCCTATAAACATTAACAAGTCCTTCTCCACTAGTTGCACTGCCAACAATTGACTTAGAAGACTTTTCAACAGTAAACTCAATGTTACCTGTTCTTAATATTGCAAAATTACCATCAACTTTTAATGTATCATTTACTAAAACACATTTAAATATTTCATTTTCAGGTACAGGAACTTCTAATGCTACTATTCCACTTCCAGAAATTTTAGTCTGGCATAATCCTTCATTTCCAAGAAGAGCTGATGATACATTTTTCTGAATTGATACTCCAACCTCAACACTATCTTCACACGCAAAAAACATTCCATCATCCACTATTATCTCATCATCTTCAAGCTCTATTAGCGCAAAGTTTCCAAAGGATGGTTCTAAAAATATTTCTCCACTACCACTATATGTTGGCTTAAATACAGTTTCCCCAGTAAGCTTGCTAGTTAATAATTTCTTACCAAAACCAAATACCCCTCCAGTTTTGCTTTTAATTTCTATATCACCTTTCATGTAACTTAATGCACCTGGTTCTAGAATTACAGAACTATCGTCTAATGCTATTCTTATCTGCTTTAATTTAATGCCATTTTCTCTGATAATATTTAAACCAAAAGCTGTTTCTACATCTGATGCACCTTCCAAGCTTTCATACTGTAATATTTGAAACTTTGAATCACCTTCCATTTCACAAAGCATTTTTAATTTATTAGTAAAATTTAATGAACTTCTCAATTTTCTATTCCTCCTAATACTTTTTCAACTATTTTTATCAGAGTACTCTAAAGTATATTAATTATTACTTTAAACATTCTTAACTAAAATAAAAAAACTAAACCTACTAAGCATATTATACTCCTGTAGGTTTAGTTTTCTAACTTTAATATTCAAAATATATCTAATCTATAGTTTTAGAATTAATAAATTCTTTTGCTATATTATCTTGATAGTTATCTGTATTAAATAATGATAATGAACACATAATTTATTTTTAATGTAACAATTAATCATCACTGCACACGCAAAAAGAATGCTGCAATTCTATATATTCTTCTTTGCTTAAAGAAGTTAAGTATTTTGTATAATGATCATCATTGCAAAAATATCCTGCTTTATTTAAAACATATTCATCTTTAAGTTCTTTTTTACAATATAAACATTTATTCATATTATCCTCCACTAAAAAATACTCTTCTTTTGTATTTATTTACTGCTTTATAATAAAAGCTATTGAAATCAAATATATCAGATTTCAATAGCTTTTTAAATATATTAGTTATTGATTAACTTATCATTTTCATTATTCCAGCTGTAAAGTTTACGTATTTCTTCTCCAACCTTTTCTGATTGATGTTCTGAAGCTAGTTTTCTCATAGCTTTAAAGTGAGCTTGTCCGCCAGCTGCTGACATATCTAATAAGAATTCTTTAGCGAATGATCCGTCTTGGATATCTTTAAGAATCTTCTTCATAGTCTTCTTAGTTTCTTCAGTAATTAATTTTGGTCCAGTTACATAATCACCATATTCTGCTGTATTAGAAATTGAGTATCTCATTCCAGCAAAACCTGATTGATAAATAAGGTCAACTATTAATTTCATTTCGTGAATACATTCAAAATATGCATTTCTTGGATCATATCCTGCTTCTACTAATGTTTCAAAACCAGCCTGCATTAATGCACAAACACCACCACAAAGTACTGCTTGTTCACCAAATAAGTCTGTTTCAGTTTCAGTTCTGAATGTAGTTTCAAGAACACCAGCGTTTGCCCCACCAATTGCAGCAGCATATGCTAAAGCCATTTGTAATGCCTTACCAGTTGCATCTTGATGTACAGCTACTAAACAAGGAACTCCTTTTCCTTCTTGGTATTCGCTTCTTACTGTATGACCAGGTCCTTTTGGAGCGATCATTGTAACATCAACATCCTTAGGTGCAACGATTTGATTGAAGTGAATGTTAAATCCGTGTGCGAACATTAACATATTCCCTGCTTCTAAGTTTGGTTCTATATCTTTTTTATACATTGCAGCTTGTAATTCATCATTGATAAGTATCATGATAATATCAGCTTGTTTTGCTGCTTCTGCTGCAGTATAAACCTTAAATCCTTGTGCTTCTGCTTTTGCCCATGACTTACTGCCTTCATATAGACCTATGATTACATCACATCCTGATTCTTTTGCATTTAATGCATGTGCATGTCCTTGGCTACCATAACCAATAACAGCTATTTTTTTACCTTTTAATAGTGATAAATCACAGTCTTGTTGATAAAAAATTCTTGGTTCCTTCATATTTATACAACCCCCAAATATATATTGTCTTAAATTCACATAATCTATAAGTATTTAATTTAGCTTTTCATAAATTATGCTTTTTAAAATAATTGCTTAAATATTAATGTTTTTAATCAAACCTATATTATTTTATTAAGTTTTATTATATTTTTTTAACAAATCATCACCAATTTGTCATTGGTTTTAGTATATCAATACTGGCGTTTTTTGTCAACGGATACTTTCTTCGTATAGTCACACAATTTATAGAATTAATAATAATTCTTATATGTTAATATTATTAATCCATTAATTTTATGCTTTTTATAAATACAAAATTTATATAATCTCTAAATCAACTCATTTGTTTGATTAAAAATAAAAAATATATGCTTTGTAGTATTACTACCACAAAACATATATTTTAAATTAATGTTTTATACAATGCTTGTACAAAATTATATATAAATAATTTTAATATAATTTTGCTTTTTCTTCTCCATCAAGAACTCTTATTGCACCTTGAGCTAATGCTAATAATTCATCTTCTCCTGGATATACTGTAACTGGAGCAATCCATTCAACATTTGCCTTTAAATCTGGTACAAGTGTTGGTGAATATGCGATACCACCAGTTAAGATTATTTGATCTACTTTACCATTTAATACTGCAGCCATTTCTCCGATTGCTTTTGTGATTTGGTATAAGAATGCTTTATATATTTTTTCACATTTCTTATCTCCAGTTTCCATCTTATCAATAGTTCCCTTAACATCGTTAGTATTTAAGTATCCAACAAATCCACCTTTACCAACTATTTTGCTGTATACTTCTGCTTGAGTGTATTCTCCACTAAAGCACATTTTTATTAAATCTCCAGCTGGAACTGCTCCTGCTCTTTCTGGTGAAAATGGACCATCTCCATCAAGTGCATTATTAACATCTACAACTTTACCTTGTTTATGAGCTCCTACTGAAACTCCTCCGCCCATATGAACTACAACTAGATTTAAATTTTCATATCCTTTTCCTGATTCCTTACCATATCTCTTTGCAACTGCTTTTTGATTTAATGCATGGAATTTACTCCTTCTTGGAATATCAGGTGTACCAGAGAATCTTGCAACATCTGCAAGTTCATCAGTAACAACTGGGTCAACTATAAATGAAGGCACTCCTATTTCATCAGCTATTGATCTAGCTAATATACCACCTAAATTAGATGCATGAGGACCTTGTACCCCTACTTTTAAATCTTCAACCATAGCATCATTAACAGCATAAGTACCGCCTTCAACTGGTTTAAGCATACCACCTCTACCAACAACTGCACTTAATGTTTTTATATCAAAATTCTTTTCTCCCAATACTTTGAGAATAACATCTTTTCTAAATTGTAATTGATCAAAAATTGTATCAAATTGCTTTAATTCTTCATTTGTATGTCTTAATGTTTCTTCAAATAACTCTTTTTCACCTTCATATACACCAATTTTTGTTGATGTTGATCCTGGATTTATTATTAATAACTTATAAGCCATTTTTTATTCCCCCAATATTAAGTTTCATAAGCATATAATTTCTAACTATAAGAACTCTATTAATTTCAATACAGTTTTTATATTATTAATTAATTATTTATTTCTATCTGCAACTAATGCTGCTAATGCTATTGAATTTACCTTTGTTTCAAAAGTATCAGCTCTTGAAGTTAATATAACTGGTGCTGATGTTCCAACTAAAAGACATCCATTTTTACATGGTGCAAAATATGTTAATGTTTTATACATAACATTACCTGTTTCTATATTAGGAAGCATTAATATGTCAGATTGACCTGCAACTTCACCCTTAACACCTTTATGTTCAGCTGCTTCTAATGATATTGCATTATCTAAAGCAAATGGCCCATCAACAGTACATCCCTTAAATTGTCCTCTATCACTCATCTTAGCAAGTAATGCTGCATCTACAGTAGATTGCATATTAGGATTTACAACTTCAACTGGACAAACAACTCCAACCTTTGGTTGTTCTATTCCACATGCATGGGCAACTGCTGCTGCATTATTTATTATTGCAACTTTTTCTTTTAATTCTGGATAAGTATTAAATGCTACATCTGTTAAGAAGAATAATCTGTACCATCCTTCTATTTCAAAAACAGCAACGTGAGACATTTGTTTTCCTGTTCTAAGTCCTACTTCTTTATTTAGAACACTTCTTAAGAAAGTTGCTGTATCTATTAACCCTTTCATTAACATATCAGCATGTCCACTAGATACTAATTTAACAGCTTCAAGAGTAGCTTTCTTTGGATCTTTAACATCCATAATTTCATAACCAGATAAATCCAAATCTATCTTCTTTGCTATTTCTTGTATTTTTTCCTTATCTCCTACTAATATTGCTTTAGCCACATTAAGTTCTGCAGCTTTCTTTATAGCTTCTAGTACAGGTTCATCCTGTGCAACTGCTACTGCAACCTTTTTAGTTGGAATTTCTTTTAATCTTGAGAATAAATCATCAAAATTTTTACTCATTTCTTATGCACCTCTTACCTATATAATTTTGCAAATAATACATTTTTTATTAAACCTTGTTAATTTTATATCAATTATATTTATGTAAATATAAACTTAATAAGTATATTATATCAAAAATTAACTTATATTTGCAAAAATGAGAAAAATTTTTATAAGAAATCTATTTATTTTTTTAGTTTCAAGAATAAAAAAAGCTGATATCTATAGAGATATCAGACTTTTTAAAAAATATTAATTTTAAAATTTCATATTCTAAAATGTAATCTTTTTAACAATTAAATTTTATTCAGGTTGCTTAAATCTATGTATTATATGTTCTGCAACTTTTATTCCATCTACTGCTGCAGAAATAATTCCTCCAGCAAATCCTGCACCTTCTCCTGTTGGATAAAGTCCTCTTACATTTGTGCTTTCTAAAGTTTCATTTCTATGCATTCTAACTGGTGCAGAAGTTCTTGTTTCTATTCCTGTTAATACTGCATCTTCGTTTCCATATCCTTTTATCTTTTTATCAAAGTTTTGTATTCCTTCTTTAAGAGCTTCAATTACATAACTAGGAAGGCACTTTCTCAAATCTTCAAATACATATCCTGCTGTATAACTTGGAGTCACACTTCCTAATTTAGTAGATATTCTATCACACATAAAATCTCCAAGTAATTGAACAGGTGCCTTATAGTCACCACCACCTAAATTGAATGCAAGTTCTTCATAATGTCTTTGGAATTCCATTCCTCTAAGTGGAGAATCTCCTTCAAAATCCTCTGGAGAAACAGTTACTACTAAAGCAGAATTTGCATTAGCTAAATCTCTAGCATGATAACTCATTCCATTTGAGACAAGTCTTCCCTCTTCTGATGCTGCCGCAACTACTACCCCACCTGGACACATACAGAATGAATATACTCCTCTTTTTAGTCTTTCACTTTGATATGTAAGTCTATAATCAGCAGCTCCTAATTTAGGATGATTATGACTTTCACCATATTGGCTCACATTAATAAGTTCTTGTGGATGTTCAATTCTTACTCCTATAGCAAATGGTTTTGCTTCCATAGATACTCCTTTTTCATGAAGCATTTCATATGTATCCCTTGAACTATGGCCTATTGCAAGAACTAAAGCCTGACATGGAATTCTTTCACCATTAACTACAATACTTTTTAGTTCACCATTCTCGTAATCAATTTGTTCAACTTTAGAATTAAATTTTACTTCTCCACCAAGTCTCTTTATTTCCTCTCTTATATTTTTAACTACACCTTTTAAAAGGTCTGTTCCTACGTGTGCCTTACTTTCATACTTTATTTCACTAGGTGCCCCACCTTTTATAAGTTCATCTAATACAAATGCACATCTATGATCTTTTATTCTTGTTGTAAGCTTTCCATCAGAGAATGCTCCCGCTCCACCTTCACCAAACTGAACATTTGATTCAAGATTAAGCTTGCCAGTTTTCCAAAAGTTTTCTACAGTTTCAGTTCTACTATCCACATCTTCTCCACGTTCATACACAACTGGCTTATATCCTTCTCTAGCAAGTGTAAGTGCAGCAAAAATCCCCGCTGGACCAAATCCTACTACTACTGGTCTTGATTTTAATTCATCATTTCCTCTTTCTAATGGTTCCTTTTCTTCTATTATTTCATGTTTTACATCTTTATCATGAATTCTAGAAAGAATTTTCTTTTCTTTATCACATATTACCTCAACACAGTAATTAACTTTAATATCATTCTTCTTTCTAGCATCTAAACTTCTTTTTAGTATATCTAACTTCTTAATATCATTTTCAGATATTTTTAACTTCTTACAAACTTTATTCTTTAGTAATTTTTCATCTTCATCTAATGATAAATGTATATTATTTATTCTTATGGCCATATTATCACCGTTTTCCTTTCAAATATAAAAATAATTAAATACCTATATTTAAGTAAAATTATTTTTTATAAATCTATAGTTATTTTTTCTAGTTGTATCTCTCAAATCAAAAAGATTATATCATAAAAATACTCTTTAGCTGAATTAAACTAATTTTATTTATATATTATCCATAAAAATAAAAATGTGTATTAGGATAATTTCCTTATACACATTTTTATAACTATTCTGCTTTTTTCTTTACCACTATTGTAACACTATCTACACTGCTTATCGTTAAATTTTTATTGTCATTATTAATAACTATATCTGGTTTATAAGTATATGTTCCCTCTTCAGTTATATTACTTAAATCTATTGATGCAGATATTTCATTTTCTGATATCTTATCTAAGTTACTCTGTGTTCCACTTAATGTTACATTTACTTTTTCAGTTGGTGAATCAATAATAAATTGATCATTTAAATTATTATACTTAACTGCACAACTTAATATTTTAGTAACTATATCACTCTTTTTTATATTAAGCTTAACTTTTACAGTACTATCTCCACCGATTACAGTAATACCTTGTGGTAAATTCAATTTTACAGTTTGCTCTGTATCTTGAGTAAATGAAGATATATCTAAAGGCTCTGTATCTACTGATTCTATATTTTGTGAACCATCACCTGAAATTTCAACATACTTAGTCTGTAAATCATAGCCACTTAATTCATAGCCTTCTGGAACCTGACCACTAGTTTTTAAATTCACAGCAACTTTTTTACCTGTAACTACATTAATAGATAATTTTGCAGTAGATACATCAGACTGAATTCCAGTAACCTCATTTCCATCAGAATCTAAAAATATTACTTTATAATTGTTCTCAGTATTTTTACTAACATCCTTTTCTTCTCCACTAATTACCGCTCTATCTATTTTATCAATTTTACTTTTTCCCCCTGTTGCCTTAACTGTCGTAGGAGTTATCTTTTTATCCAATTCGTAAACTCCCTCTTTATAGCTTACCTTTACATTTGATGTTATTGGAAATTCCTTTGTTACAATTTCCTCTAAATCTATCTTTATACCTAAAAAACCTGTATTTTTTATAGTTATATTTGGAGGATAACTCATTATTTGAACTGGAATGGTATTTTCTCCAGCTTTAAGAGCATACTTGGACATATCTGCAACTACCTTGAAATCTTCCGGAGTAACTTTACTTACTTCAGTTGATGGTCCCTCTACTTTTAAATCTACAGTAAATTTCTGACCATCTACAATTGCAAATTTAGCATTCTCAATTGCATCTGTATTGACTAATTCTACAGGTATGTCTTTTACTTCATAGCTTCTAGCGGGATTTTCAACATTAGTTACATACAACCATAAGCCAAAGGATAATAATACACAAATAATTTTAACCATTAAATTTTGCTTTTTAATTTTATCCATGACTTCACCTTCTCCCTAGCTGTCTTAACATTTTTCTTACTTCTATTATCAATTATTCTTGTAAGAACTTTTTGTAATCTTTCCTTGTCATATCCCCTAGTTATTTTTCCATTTACGGCTAAAGAAATAGTTCCTGTTTCTTCAGACACAACAATTACGAGTGCATCTGATATTTCAGATAATCCTATTGCAGCTCTATGTCGTGTTCCTAATTTTTTATTTATATTAGCATTATTAGTAAGAGGCAAAACACATCCTGATGACCAAATTCTATTATTTCTTATTATAGTGGCCCCATCATGAAGTGGAGTATTAACAACAAAAATATTCTCCAAAAGGCTTGAGCTTACAACTGCATCAAGCAATGTTCCTGCTCCCATAACTTCGTTTAATCCTGTAGTTTGTTCTATTACAATAAGTGCACCAGTCTTGCTCTCAGAAAGATTTTCAGCAGCAATAGATATTTCTTCTATAACCTTATGTACCAACTCTTCATCTCGTAACCCATGCATATCATCAAATGCAGTCCTTCCTAAATGCTCTAATGCTCTTCTTATTTCTGGCTGAAAAATAATAACTACTGATAATACACCTATAGTTAACGTTTTATTTAATATAAAATAAAGCATATCTAATTTTAATAAATAGCTTATAGGAATTAATGCTATTATCAATACTATTCCCTTAAGTAACTGCTCAGCTCGTGTTTCTTTTATAAGCATATACCCTTTATAAAATATATATGATACAACCAAAATATCTAAAACTGACCATATTGATATATTGGAAAAACTCTTTATAATCATAGATAATACTTCCTGCATAATACTCACCTCTTTTCATCATATTAAAATTATACAACAATTTTTTTCTCCTTAATACTAAAGAGAATTACTTTTTTATTACTACTGTATTAATATTATTTAAATATAAAAATTTGACTTATAACTTATCAGTAATAGTATTAACATTAATTAATTAAAATAGTAAACTATAAAAATTATAATATCCTACTTAATCATATAATATATAGACTATAAAAAATTATTATGTGAATATAATTACTTTCTTTGGTAATAATATTATTTGTTGCACTATACCGAAGGAGGTTTTTTTATGAAAAGAACATTTAGTATTTTTGTAACTGCATTGATACTATTTTTTTCCGTTATGAATATAAATCCAGTTGCAGCTGAGGTTTTAGGTACTGATTGCAAAGCAAATAAATCTATAAAGAATATAAAATATATAAATAATACCGAATATTCAATTAAAAATACATCAAATATAACTCAAAATAATGAAGAAACTAATCAAGTTGTTGAAGTTTTTAATCATAATTCAAAACAGTTATATATAACGGGAGAAGATATAGACTTAATGGCAAAGTTAGTTGCAGCCGAAAGCATAGGTGAACCTTATGAAGGAAAGGTTGCAGTTGCCTCTGTTGTACTTAATCGTACAGTAAGTTCAAGCTTTCCAAACACAATTAAAGAAGTAATATTTCAAAAGAATGCCTTTTCTTGTGTAAAAAATGGAAAAATAAAATCTGTGGCAAACCAAGATTGTTACAATGCAGTATACGATGCAATAAAGGGGTATGACCCCTCGAATGACGCTTTGTTTTTCTATAATCCAGCCACTGCAACATGCAACTGGATGAAAACAACTAAAAAAGTAAACGAAAAAACAATTGGCCATCATACATTTTTTAAATTAAAGGCATAAAATTAAGCTATTTGAGAATATAGTGTATTCTTAAATAGCTTTTCATTTATAAAGATATTACTCAAAAGTCCCTTTTATTAGCACTTGATTATTTTCAACCATTTTCCTACCTTTTGCAAAAACCATACTAATATCAAGTGATTCTTTATCAACAATTACTAAATCAGCATCTTTTCCACACTCTATAGCTCCTTTATTTTTTAATTTTAAAATTTTTGCTACATTAGATGTAATTACTTTTATGGCTTCATTTATTGGAATTTTATTTTCTTTTATTGCATGCTTTACTTCTCTATATAATGTTGATACTTCACAAATTCCTACTCCATCCAGACGTCCATTTGCATCAAATCTAGGCATACTTCCGTTTCCATCTGAAGTAAAAGTTATATGTTCAATAGGAAGTTTTTTATCAATAAATTCCTTCAATCCATCTCCAGCTCTTAGTTCACCATTTTCCATGTGGTCTAAATCACAGCTTGTAGTTAAATCTATATAACCACCTCTCTGAACATATTCCAATCCTACTTTAAATAATTCACTATTTCTATTAATATGAGTTGGCAACAATTGAGTAGTTGGTATTTCTGTATTATCAATTAAGTCAAAAAGATATTCAAGTTTATTTTCTCCATCTCCTAAATGTATATTAACTATTCCACATTTCCCTGATAATAATCCTCCAACTCTACTCTGAGCTACTACATTTGCAAATTCTCCAAAGCTTGGTTGTGAACTTCTATGATCAGATATAGCAATCTCTCCAACTCCAATTATCTCTTCTACAATCATTAAATCACTTTTTATAGAATCAGTAAGTGTTATTACTGGAACTTCATATGAACCAGTATAAGCATATGCTGAAATTCCCTCTTCTCTTAATGCTTTAATTTTTGCTATTAAAGATTTCATATCTCTGCATATTCCATCTGTCCCAATACACCCAACAACAGTTGTTATTCCTGCTTTTGTTAATTGTGACATCTGCATTTCTGGTATTCTCGTATGAAACCCACCCTCTCCTCCTCCACCCATAACGTGAACATGACAATCTATAAACCCTGGGAACAATAACTTATCCTTTCCATTAATCACTTCATACTCTATTGTTTTGCTGTCAAAATCAACATTATCATATACACCTTCTATCTTCCCGCCTGCAATCACAACATCTTTTACTCCTAAATTTTCTGGTGCATATACATTACATTCTTTAATTATTGTTATCATATTTATTTCACCTCTCAAAAAACATTCTTATAAATATCTTTTCCAGGTGAGATTGTTATTATTAATTTAAGTATATGAACAAAATATAAAAAAATAATTATAAGAATATTTCAAATAAACATTCTCATAATTATTTTATGTAAATTAATTGCTCACATTTAATATATTCTTAATTTTATCGTTAACATATATAGAATATGGATAATTATTAATCAATCTTTGTGCGTATATTTTTGATTCTTCCTTATTAATATCCCAATTAAAAAGTGCAAGTTCATATAGAACTCCTTCTATATATGACCCTTCTGGATATAATTTATCGTAATTTTTATACATTTCCAGCGCTAAATCCCTATTGCCTTGTTCTGATGCAGTACTTCCTCTATAAAATATAATATGCTGCTCAAGATTATCTCCGTCACAATATTCATAAGCTTTATCAAACTGATTCTTTGCATTATCAAAATCTTTTTGATTAAAATATCGTAATCCATCTTCATAAAAACCAGTTACTCCATCTTTTTTCAATATTGAAACAGCTTTATTATATATCTTCTTTTCATTAACACTTAATTCAGAAGTTTGTACATCATGGACTTTCTCATAAATTGATTTATAATCCTTATTCTTAATATCTTGTTCTAATGATTCAATATCGAATTTATTCACAATATTTTCTTCTTGCTTTTCTATCTCTTCTTTATTTGCTAATTCCTCTTCATTTCCTATACTTTCATTTATAACTTCAACATTATTCACTAATTTCTCATTATTTTTCATATTACTTTTCCAAAAATAATATCCTCCAATAGATAATATACTGACTACTGAAATAATAATAAATATTTTCCCAATTCCTCTTCTACTCTTAATTTCTCCATAATATAGTTCCATATTTTCCAGCTGTTTTTTTATCTCATTTGCTGTAACTGCATGTTTATCTATTTTAAGTGCCTTATCTACATATTCTTTTGCCCTGTAATAGTCACCATTTTCTTGATAACACCATGCAATACCTGTATTAACCTTAATGCAATTAAAATCACTCTTAGCACATTCTATAAATAATTTTAAAGCAGTGTTTATATCTGATTTCTTTAGAGCCTGTTCAGCTTCCTTATAAATTTTTATTCTCTCTTCATCATACTCAACATCTTTTATATAACTTTTCGCTATTGAATCATTATTTAAATCAAAATTAATTTTCCAGACTGTAACTGCTTCCTTAAGCAATCCTTTTTCATAAAGCATAAGTCCCTTAAAATTTAATACTTCTGATTCACCTAGGTTTTCAGCTAAAATAGACTCGCATAGATCTAAAGCCTTATTTATTTCACCTTTTTCATGGAAATCTAATGCTTTATTATATATTTTTCTATTTTTATTATCCATAGTTCTCCTCAATAATCCTCTTATATCATTTACCTTAATATTTCTATTATAGGCATATTTATTAACTATTAACAATTAAATCACTTTTAACTCAAAAATAAAAACCATCATAATTAAATTACGATGGCTTTTACATATTAAAAATTATGATTATTCTTGTTCTAACATTATCTTTTTAGCATTTAAGATTGATGTAGCACTCATTGAGAATTCATCTAAACCATATTCAACTAATGTTGGGATAGCAGCTTCATCTCCTGCCATTTCTCCACACATTCCAACCCATTTACCATGTTTATGAGCTCCATCTATAGTCATTTTTATTAATCTAAGTACAGCTGGGTGCATTGGATTGTAAAGATATGATACTTTTTCACTCATTCTGTCAGCAGCTAATGTATATTGTATTAAATCATTAGTTCCTATTGAGAAGAAATCAACATGTTTAGCTAATTCATCAGCATAAACTGCTGCAGCTGGAATTTCAACCATGATACCCCATTGGATATCATCTGAATATTCTTTTCCTTCTGCTCTTAATTCAGCCTTACATTCTTCAACAACTTCTTTTGCTTGTTCAAATTCTTCTAATCCTGAAATCATTGGGAACATTACAGCAAGTTTACCATAAACTGAAGCTCTAAGTAATGCTCTTAATTGAACCTTAAATATTTCTTTTCTATCTAAGCAAAGTCTAATAGCTCTATATCCTAAGAATGGGTTCATTTCTTTTGGTAATGGTAAGTATGGAAGAGTTTTATCTCCACCGATATCTAATGTTCTGATAACAACTTGCTTACCTTCCATTTTTTCAAGAACAAATTTGTATGCTTCGAATTGTTCTTCTTCTGTTGGAGCACTATCTCTATCCATGTATAAGAATTCAGTTCTGAATAATCCTACACCATCTCCACCGTTTGCTATAACACCAAGTACGTCTTCTGGCTTACCTATGTTTCCACAAACTTCTATTCTTCTACCTGATTTAGTAGTAGTCTTAACATTTATTAATTTCTTTAATTCTTCTTGTTCAGCTTGGAATTTTTCTTTCTTAGCTTGATATTCAGCTAATACTTCTTCTGAAGGATTTATTATAACATCACCTGTTATACCATCAACTATAACCATGTCTCCATTTTTAACACATTTAGTTATGTCTCCTAATCCAAGTACAGCTGGAATTTCTAATGTTCTAGCCATTATAGCAGCATGAGAAGTTCTTCCACCTATATCTGTAATAAATCCAACAACTTTAGTTCTATCTAATCCTGCTGTATCAGATGGTGTTAAATCGTGAGCAACTACTACTGTATTGTTTTCAGTAATAGCAAATCCATCTCCACCCTTACCTGCAAAGTTTGCTAATATTCTCTTTGATACATCTTTAATATCTGCTGCTCTTTCTCTCATATATTCGTTATCCATAGATTCGAATATAGCAACAAAACTGTCTGCAACGCTTTGAATAGCTTTTAAACCATTAACGCTGTTTGATTCTATTTCACTCATCATAGCTCCAGTAAATTCTGGGTCATCTAATAGAGTAATGTGAGCTTCAAATACTTCAGCTTTTTCAGCTCCCATTTCTTCTAATGCTTTTGCTTTTATAGTCTCTAATTGACTCTTTGATTCATCTAATGCCTTTTGTAATTTTTCCTTTTCTGCAGCTATATCAGAAATTTTAGCATCAGTTACAACGATTTCTTCATGCTCCTGTAAAAATACTTTACCAATTGCATATCCCTTAGAAGCAGCAATACCTTTTTTCATAATACGGAATTCCTCCTTGATTGTAAATTTTATAAAAATATATTTTTCTTTCAGCTCATCAGTGTAATAATGAGTTAGTATTTAAGTCTAAACAACTTTAATTATACCATAATTTCTCTAAATATGACTTAATTAAAACGTTTTTTCTTACTTAAACCAATAATTAATATCCTTATCTTTGAAATTATAACATAACTCTAAAAATAGTATATCATATTTTTACATTATTTACTATCAGTTAATAATCTATAAATCATCAACTAATGTAGTAACTTTAGCATACGCAGTAGATCTTGCTTCAAAAAAGTCAGTTTTTACTGAATTAGCATTTGATTGAATATCTACCCATGTTGCTGGATTTTTTCCATATCCATCATATAATTTTTCTAATCCTATTTCTTTTAACCTCTTATTGGCTAAATATTTTATATAATCTTCTATAAGTCTTTTATTTATACCCTGAATCTTATCTCCAATAACATAATGCCCCCACATAATTTCCTGATCTACTCCGACTTTCATCATTTCTCTCAACTCATTTTTAATTTCATCAGTAAATAATTCAGGATTTTCTTTTTGTAATTCTTTAATTATATTTCTGAATAGCCATAAATGAGTATTTTCATCTCTGTTTATATATCTTATTTCTTGAGCTGAACCAGGCATTTTCCCGTTTCTTTCTAGATTGTAGAAAAACATAAATCCAGAATAAAAATATATCCCTTCTAATATATAATTTGCCATAAGCGTCTTCAAAAGATTCTTTTCAGTTGGATTATTTATAAATTCATTATATAAATCTCCTATAAATTTATTTCTATTGAGCAAGTTCTCATCATCTTTCCATTGATATAAAATCTCATCTCTCTTTTCTGGAGAACAAATACTATCAAGCATATAACTGTAGCTTTGTGAATGAACAGCTTCTTGAAAACTTTGAATTGTAAGACATAAATTAATTTCACTAGCAGTTATATAATTATTTATATTACTCAAATTTGCTGTCTGAATAGAATCTAGGAATATTAAAAATGAAAGAATCTTATCATAAGCAGTTCTCTCATCTTCTGAAAGATTTTTATAATCCTTTAAATCTTGTGATAAATTTATTTCTTCAGGTATCCAGAAGTTATTCATCCCCTGCCTATACCAATCCGAAACCCATGTATATTTCATATTGTTAAAGTCATTTAAATTAGTTGTATTACCATTTATAAGCCTCTTTCTACTTATTTCTCTATCTCCAAATTCATTAAAAAGAGGTTTCTTATTTATACTCATAAAAAATTCTCCTATCTGCCTAATACTTTAATCGCACATTTTTTAATCACATTAGATTTATCTAAATAGAAATATTTTCCTTTTAATACTTTTATGCTGAACAACTTTCACATTCAGTTACTTCTAATGATTTAGATCTAACATAATATATAGATTTAACTCCACATTTACAAGCCTCTATATATAAATTCATTATCTGTCTCATAGTGTAATTATTAGTTATATATAAATTAAATGATTGTCCTTGATCTATATGTCTTTGACGTATACCATTAATCTGCACAGACCATGCCTGATCTATATTATATGCAGAATTATAATACCAGTAATTTTCATCATTTAAATTTGGTGCAGTTTTAGGGATTATACTTCCTTTCTTTTCTTCTAAATAAAATCTGGCCATAATCGGGTCTATCCCCTCAGAAGTTCCAGCAATAGTTGCTGTTGAACCATTTGGTGCTATTGCAAACAAGTAACCGTTTCTCATTCCAAACTTCCTTACTTCTCTTTTTAAGTCACACCATTTTTCACTATTATATTCCCTTAAATCAAAATATTCTCCTGTATACCAGTCTGATCCTTCAAATAATTTATATGATCCCTTTTCTTTTGCTATATTCATACTTGCTCTTATAGCATAATAATTTATTCTTTCATAAACTTCATCAGCAAAATTCTTATGTTTATCTTCTGTCCAATGAATCCTATTGTTTGCAAGCATATGATGATATCCACTTGTTCCAAGACCTATAGCCCTATATTTCTTATTAGTAATTTCAGCAAAAGGTACTGAATAGTAATTTAAATCAATAACATTATCCATTGCCCTTATCTGTGTTTCAACTACATATTCAATTTCTTTTTCATCACATACATCAACATTTCCAAGAACTATAGATGAAAGATTACACACAACAAAATCTCCTGGTATTATTTTTTGAACCACAACACTGTCGCCATTCTCATCTATAATCTGGCTGTCTTGAATCTGCATTGGACTCATATTCTGCATAATTTCAGTACAAAGATTTGATGAATAAATCATTCCCTTATGTTTATTAGGATTCATTTTATTTACTGTATCTCTATAAAATGCAAATGGTGTACCTGTTTCAACAGCACTTTTAATAATAAGCCTTACTATATCCTTAACAGACATTACTCTCTTATCAATTCTGTCATCATTAACGCATTCATAATATTTTTCTTCCCATTCCACTCCATAAAAATCTTCTAGACTATATCCTTTAACTTCTTTAATCTCATGAGGACACATCATATACCATTTTGCATCTATATCATTTTCTGCAAGCCTCCAAAATAAATCTGGATAGCACAATCCTGGAAACACATCATGAGCCTTCTTTCTATCATCACCATTATTAGTTCTTATCTGAAGAAATTCTGGTATATCTTTATGCCATACATCAAGCCATATAGCAACTGATCCATTTCTAACTCCAAGCTGGTCAACTGCTACAGCAGTATCATTAAAAAGCTTTATCCATGGTATTATTCCACCAGATGCACCTTTAAATCCTCTTATAGGTGAACCAAGTGCTCTTACTTTTCCTAAATATGTTCCCATTCCACCACCAAACTTAGAAACCTGTGCAAAGTTATCTATTGATTTATAGATTCCTTCCAAACTATCATCTACAGTATCAATAAAGCATGAACTCAATTGATAAAATGGCTTTCTGGCATTAGACATAGTCGGAGTTGCCATAGTAGCTTTCAAAGAACTTAATACATCATAAAACCTTTTTGCCCAATACACTCTCTTTGCTTTATCTTCTGGTATAGCAAGATGCATAGCTATTCCCATAAACATCTGCTGTGGAAGTTCAACTGGTCTTCTATTGTAATCCTGAACAAGATATCTCTTGCTTACAAGGCTTATTCCACTATAGTTAAATAAAAAATCTCTTTCAGGCTTTATTTCTTTTTCTAATTCCTTAATATCCTCTTTTGAATAATTCTCCAAAATATATTTTCCATATAGACCTTTATCAGTTAATTCTCTAATAAATTCATAGTAATTAGCATATAACTCCTTATTACCGTCTAAATTTCTATTTTTCCTTACCTCATCATAAAGTTCATATGTATATATTTTAGATGCTGCATACTGCCAGTTAGGCTCCATATCCGTAGTTAATTCTAAACAAATCTGAATAAGTGATTTTCTTATTTCATTTTCACACATACCTTCTCTTACTACACGTCCTAACGCTTCTAATAGTTTTTTTTCAGTATAAACTCCATCATCTTCAATTCCCGATAATGCCTCCATACATAAATCATTCAAAATTGACATCATTATTACCTCCACTATATGTTGTATTTTCACTCTTATTTTCTCATTATCCTGTACAATATATTGTATATTATAGTTTTTCAACTAATAAAAGTAAAACTGTAAATTTCTAAAATAAACAAAATAAAAGTAGTTAATCTCCTTATTTCTACAGATTAACTACTTTATTAATAATTTTTATTCACTAATTATCTTTATTGATTATAGGGATATTTATATATATCTTAAACATATCTCCTTCTCTCTTTATTTTTACTGTTCCACCATGAAGTTCAATTATACTTTTAGTTATTGCAAGACCTAATCCTGAACCTTCTATTTTTGAATTTCTAGATTTATCTCCTCTTGCAAATCTTTCAAAAATTTCATCCTCATTAAAGTCCATTTCATAATTAGCTATATTTTTCATAGCAATTGTTACATAACGCTCATTTTTATATATATTAATATAGACTCTAGTATTATCTAAAGAATATTTTAATGAATTAATTATCAAATTCTCAATAGCCCTGGACATAAGTCTACCATCTAAATCAATATATATTGCTTCTTCATTACAATCAACTTTAAATGAAATATTCTTATCATAATATAGATTGCTATATTCTCCTACCCCCTGATGAATTAAGGATAAAAAATCAATCTTTTCCTTATTAAGTTCCATCTTACCACTATTTATTTTAGACATTTCAAATAAATCTTCTATTAATGCTTTAAGCTTCAACGATTTTTTTTCTAAGATATCAACATAATTTTTACGTTCCTCTTCTGTTATATCATCACTCTTTAATATATTTACATAATTTATTATTGAAGTAAGAGGAGTTTTTAAATCATGAGATACATTTGATATAAGCTCAGTCTTTAATTTCTCATTTCTTACCCCCTCTTCAAGTATTTCCTTATATCCTGCTTTAATTAAGTTAATATTTTCAGCTAATTCTCTTATAGTTTGCGAACCTTTCAGCTTTATTTCATCTTGTACCTTTCCTTCACTTACTTTTCTAAGCGCTTCATTTACTACACATATATCAAGAGTCTTTTTTATTCCATATATGAGTGCTAAAAATAAGCATACCATCATTATAAGGCTTCCCTTGAATGGATATGTTTGAAAAAACCTCACAAAAATATTGTTCTCATATCCTCCTGTTGCTAAAAAATATAGATATGTTATAAGAACTATTATTCCAAGAGTTATTGATACAAGTAAAGTTTTTCGTGTCTGCTTATATCTAAATCCATTTTTAAGTACAAAAATCACATTATTTATAACCTTAGATTTAATATTAGGAGATTTAGGATTCCTCTTAATTATCAATGCTATTTTAATTATGAATAATGCATCTATTACAAATAAAATAATTAATTCTAATATATTTTTTTGTATTTCTTTTACTGCAATTTCATGCTGTATCCTATTTGCTTGAGCATAGTCTCCGAATATAGAAAATAACACTAAAGTTATTAATGTAATTATTAGGATATCTATAAGATATATACTATTCCAATATACTTTAATTATCTTTTTCAATTTTGTATCCAATACCCCACACCACCTTAATATATTCAGGTTCTTTTGTATTTATTTCAATTTTTTCTCTTATTCTTCTTATGTGAACTGTAACAGTATTTTCGCTCTTATAAAAATTTTCTTCCCATACTTTTTCATATATTTCTTTAATCGAAAATACTTTTCCTAAATTAGATGCTAATAAATAAAGAATCTTATATTCTGTGGCTGTAACTTTTACTTCTTCTCCTCTTACAGTAATCTTTTTCGCAATAGTATCTATTACAAGATCTTTAACTTTAATAATATCTTTTCCGGATTCAACATTCAAAGGTTTTTCATATCTCCTAAGCTGTGATTTCACTCTTGCCACAAGTTCTAAATGATTAAAAGGCTTTGTTATATAATCATCTGCTCCTACATTTAATCCTAATATTTTATCTGAATCCTCTCCCTTAGCTGAAAGCATAATTATAGGTAGATTTTGATTTTCTCTTATCTTCAAACACGTTCTTATACCATCTAATCTAGGCATCATTACATCTAATATAATTAAATGAATTTTTTGCTCTTCAAGTATTTCAAGCGCTTCTATCCCGTCTTCTGCTTTAAAAACATTAAGATGTTCCCCTCTTAAATATATTTCAATTGCATCTCTTATTTCTTTCTCATCATCTACTACTAATACATTAAACATGTTTTCATCCCTCCTAAAATAGTTTTTTACTAACTATTAATTAAATTTTCAAAATCCTTAGATGATTTTACTGGGTTAAAATCTTTTTCTGTTTTAGCCTCTTCCTTAACTTCTGGATTTATTTCTATTGCTTTTTTCAAATATTTTACTGTATTATCTACATCGCCTCTTCTACCATATATAGATGCGATTCCATAATATGTCCATTCATATTCTTCTACTTCTAAATCCTTATTATACCAATTCAATGCTTCTTCCATATTACCATATAGTTCATATGTAAGCCCCTTATTGAAAAGTGCATAACCATAATCCGGTGATATTTGTAGTGATTTATCTATATCTTTTATACCACCATCATAATCTCCATTATACGCTTTAGCTATTCCTCGTATATTATATCCTTTTGGATTTTGAGGAAATTCCTCTAATAATATATCTGCTTTTTTTATTGCCTCTTCATATTTATTTGAAAAAAATAAATTATATGCCTCAGTATATAATCCTTCTTCTTTTTCTGAATATAAATTTTCTTCATTCTTATCAGAAGTATTATCATTTAATACTTCCGAATTATCTTTATTTGTATTATTAGAATTGTCTTCTCCAATGATTTGTTCTTGAATAATATTTATATTGTCTTTTTTACTATTCTTATTTTGAATTAATTCATAAGATATTACATATACTGATATTATCACTAGGATTATAAGTATAATTTTCTTAACTCGTAAACTTCCTGGTAGTTTTATATTCATAAAATCTTCAACTCCTGTTTATAAAGCAACTCTATAATTAAACTGTATCATAATTAAATATATCTAACAATTTTAGATTGATACAAATTATCAAATTCATATTTTTCACTCTATTGTAAGTGTAATCCCTTAAAATCTAAATAGTTTTTTTAACAAATTTACCAAACATATTATCTCTCATTAAAAGTATTTTTTCAATAAATCTTATTTAGTGTTATTTTCCTTGCTTTTTAAATTATAACGTGCATTAATATATAGAGTATTAACTTAAAAGGAGTATTCTTATGAATACATACTACAAATATAAAGCCAACATACAAGATCTAGTAATTATTTTTATAGGATGTATTATAGCATCATTAGGTGTCAATATCTTTTTATCACATGCTAAACTTCTTAGTGGTGGAGCTACAGGTATAGCACTTTTATTTCAATACACACTGAATATTCCAACAGGTTTAACTGTATTATTAGTAAATATTCCTCTATTACTAATAAGCTATAAAAAGTTAAATAAATCATTTACTATATACACTACAATAGGTATGTTATGTTTATCACTTGCACTTGTGATAACAAAACCATTATCATCATATGTGCCTATGGGAGGACTTGATACTCTTATATATTGTATTTATGGTGGTGCATTATGTGGTATAGGATATGGATTAGTGTTTTTAAAAAATGGTTCAACTGGTGGAACAGATATTATTACAATGCTTATAAGAAAAAAATATTCAAATTTTAATATTGGATCATTAAGTTTTTCTATTAACATAATTATAATTCTTATTGGAGCATACCTATTTGGACTTCCACAAGCTCTATATACTTTTATATCTCTATTTATTCAAAATATTGTATTAGATAGGGTACTTTTAGGATTTAACAGTAAAAAACTTCTTCTCATACTTACAAAAAAAGAAGAAGATATTATAAATTATGTTCTTAAAGACCTCCATCGTGGAATTACATCTTTAGTTGCTGAAGGTGAATATACTCATGATAGAAAGAAAATGTTATACTGTATCGTAACAAGTAGACAAATGGTAACATTAAAAAATGCAGTTCTAAATATAGATCCTTCTGCTTTCATAACTGTAGTAGATATTTCTGAAGTAAGAGGAAAAGGGTTTGTAAGTATATAATTAAAAATATAAATTACATACAATGATAAAAAGAATGTATTATGGCTAAGCAATACATTCTTTTTTATTCATAATTTATTATTATTTACTACGACTTAATATAATATTTAAATCTGAAGTTTACTTATTTGTAGAATTTAAATATTCTTTTTGCCCTAATTCATATAAATTATTTCCTTGTGAATCAATTATTACAACCAAAGGCATGTCCTTCACTTCCATTTTTCTTATAGCTTCTGCACCTAAATCTTCATATGCAATTATTTCAGATTTTATTATACTTTTAGCTATAAGAGCTGCTGCACCTCCAATTGCACCAAAATATATACATTTATTCTTTACTATAGAATCTATAATGTCCTTATTTCTTGCACCTTTTCCTATCATGCCTTTAAGCCCTAAATCCATTAACTTAGGAGCATATGCATCCATTCTATAGCTAGTTGTAGGACCTGCTGACCCAATTGCCTTTCCTGGTTTAGCTGGAGATGGTCCAACATAATATATTATTTCATTTTCTATATCTAATGGAAGCTCTTTTCCTTCATCCAAAAGCTCAATAAGCCTTTTATGTGCTGCATCTCTAGCAGAATATATTGTCCCACTTAATAATACAGAATCTCCAGCTTTTAAGTTAGAAATCTGTTCACTTGTAAGTGGTGTATTTATTTTAATCTCCATTCCATATTCCTCCTAATTCTATATAAATGCTTCTTTATGTCTTGTTGCATGACAGTTTATATTTACTGCTACAGGAAGTCCTGCAATATGTGTAGGATACACTTCTATATTTAGACCAAGTGCTGTAGTTCTTCCTCCAAAGCCTTGTGGTCCAATTCCAAGCTCATTTATTTTTTCTAAAAGTTCTTTTTCCAAATCTTTGTAAAATTCATTCTTGTTCCATGTATCTATAGGTCTTATAAGTGCCTTTTTAGCTAAATAAGCTGCTTTATCAAATGTTCCTCCTATCCCAACTCCAATAACCATAGGTGGACATGGATTAGGTCCTGCAGATTTAACAGTATCTAATATAAATTTCTTAACTCCATCAAGCCCATCAGATGGTTTAAGCATACCTATTTTACTCATATTTTCTGATCCAAATCCTTTAGGCGCAAGTGTAATTTTAATTTTATCACCATCAACAATATCATAATATATGACAGCTGGAGTATTATCACCAGTATTTATTCTTTTTATAGGGTCTCCAACAACAGATTTTCTTAAAAATCCTTCATAATACCCTCTTCTAACTCCTTCATTAATAGCATCTTCGAGTTTTCCACCTACAATATGTACATCTTGTCCAATTTCTACAAACACACATGCCATTCCAGTATCTTGGCACATAGGCATTTGCTCATTTTTAGCTACTTCGGAATTTAATATTATCTTATCTAATACTTGTCCTGCTAATTCATAAGTTTCTTCTTTTCTGGATTTTTCTAATGATTCTTTAATATCATTTCCTAAAAAATAATTTGCTTCAATAGAAAGATTTTTAACTGTTTCTATTATTTTTTCAACATTTACTTCACGCATTATTTCAACCCCTTTTCTTTTTATATATTTAGCTTAACTTTTTTTCACATTATTTACAACAAGTTATTTATAATAATATTATTAATTCCTTGTAAATCATAAAATACATATTTATATGATATAGCTACTATATTTAAAATATAACAATTAATATATTGTGAAAGGCATTGTTTAATGAATGATAAAATTATAAATAAAATTATAGATACTATAATCTATCTTTTAGTTATTATTTTAATCTGCTTGATATTTTATAATTTATTCCTATTATTTACTCAAAATAATCCATCAGCTCAAGCTCCTAGAAACAGTATTGAAGCAAGTCCTCCAACTATACAGGAAGCTTAAGTATTTTATTTTTGCATTGCCTCTTCTATATGAATTTACTTATTGAAATTTCCAAAATCAAATTACATTTCTCATAATACTGTATAAACTTTTATTATTATAAATTTTAAAGTAGCATAAAAGACTGAAAACATAGATTTTATCCTATATTTTCAGCCTTTTAATTTTATAATATAAACTTAAATACTATTATTTTGGCTCAACACTAAAAACTGCGCTTGACAACTAAATTACCAATATTTACAGATAAAAAATGCACTTAAAATCCTGTAA
>NZ_JABAGC010000027.1 GCF_012843905.1 Clostridium sp. SM-530-WT-3G | reverse complement strand
GAACTTTTCAGAGTTAAATATGGTAAATTGTATAAATTAAAGAATATTGGAGATGTAATAATACACTTCCGAAACAATTATTTGGTAAAAATAGTTGCATTTGCACATGAATGTGCAGATAACGGGATTAGTCTAGAGTCTACCATTTCCAAATTAGGACTAGTAGCTTAAATTTTTCCTATTTACTGCACAAGTCTAGTAAATTATTTATAAAATATATTTATAATAAATATGCACATAGATTAATAAATTTAATTTATAGATATAAATGCTTACAAATTTTAAAACTATATTGGCATTATAGTTTTATGTAAAATTATCACTCTTAAAAAACAAATCATCAAGAATCTTAATTAAAGTTCTTGATGATTTGTTTAATTCTTGTAGATTCTAAAAGCAAACAACAATGATTGCTATTTAACAACTTCAAAATATGTTAATGCCCCAAAACTGCTGTACTTATAAAAATCTTCTAAAGTAAAAATCCTTCTCTCTCCCCATGTTGAAAAATCAACATAATACTTGTCCATATTTTTAAAAAGCTTAGTTACAGTCATCCAATGCCAATCAAACTCCTTAAGTATATCGTTTTCCAACATAAGTAAAGCTATAGGCTGGTCCTTGCTTAAACCCTCCTCTACAAATAATCGTATATTATCAAAATCATCTTCAGTAGTAATCATACGTGCCTGTATAGTGACTCCTTTATCCTTAGCAAATTTTATAACTTCATTATTGAAATAAGATACTGAAGTTACACCTTTTTTTACATCAGGATGAATAAATTTTGCTACACTCTCCATATGGTCAAGAAAATTTTCCTTACTCATATCCTCATAATTATACAATATTTGATTTTTAATTTTTTTTGCAATATATGCTGTTATATTTGCTGCTGCAACTATGCTACATCCTACTTTTCTTAAGGCATGATTTTGAAACCATGACTGAGTACCTCCATAGTAAGGTCTTTTTCCATCATATATTTTGAGAAAATCAATTGAATTATTAAGCGCAAAAATTTCATCACACAAAACCATATTGATCATCTCTTTTTCTTAATATTTATTTATATTTATTATACAACCTTTAATTTTGTAATAAAATACCAATTTGTAAATTAATAAGTATTAATTTTTTATTATAACTAAACGATTGGCAAAATATCATTTTATCAATTTAAATTCAACAAAAATCAAAAAAAGCATAATAAAATACACAACTTAATTTAAATATGTTAAAATATTATATATTTAATAAAATATATATTTCAAAATGGGGGATAAAAATATGAATACAAAAACTAGAATAGGTATACTAGGTTATGGAAACTTAGGTAAAGGAGTTATAAACTCACTAAAGCAAAATGATGATATGGAACTTGTAGCTGTATTTACAAGAAGAGATGGTCTTATAATGGAAGATGGATCAAAAGCTATACATATATCAAAGATTGAAGAATATAAAGATAAAATTGATGTCATGATACTTTGTGGTGGTTCTGCTACTGATCTTCCTAAACAAACTCCAAAAATAGCTGAAATGTTTAATACTGTAGATAGCTTTGATACTCATGCAAAAATTCCTGAATACTTTGAAAATGTTGATAAAGTAGCAAAAAATGCCGGTACATTAAGTATCATTTCAGTAGGTTGGGATCCAGGATTATTCTCATTAAACAGATTATATGCTAATGCAATCTTACCACAAGGAAATGATTATACTTTCTGGGGAAAAGGTGTAAGTCAAGGTCACTCAGATGCCATAAGAAGAATAGAATGGGTTAAAGATGCTAAACAATATACAGTGCCAAAGGAAGAAGCTTTAAGCAAAGTTAGAAATGGAGAAAATCCTGAACTTACTACTAGGGACAAACACCTTAGAGTATGCTATGTAGTATTAGAAGAAGGTGCAGATAGTAGTAAAGTTGAAGAAGCAATCAAAACTATGCCAAATTATTTCTCTGACTATGATACAGAAGTAAATTTTATCAGTGAAGAAGAATTAAAGGAAAATCATTCAGGTATGCCTCACGGAGGATTTGTAATTAGAACTGGAGTAACTGGTGATGGAAATAAAGAAAAAATAGAATTCTCTCTTGATTTAGACAGCAATCCAGAATTCACAGCAAATGTTTTAACTGCTTATGCAAGAGCTATAAATAAAATGGCTAAAGAAGGAAGAACTGGTGCATGTACAGTATTTGATATTCCACCTGCATATCTTTCACAAAAATCACCAGCTGAATTAAGAAAAGAATTATTATAATAAATTTTTAACAGCTTCCTTTTTAGGAGGTTGTTCTTATTTTACAATATTTGCATATAATATATAATGACTTTACTTGCTATTTTTATTAGCTTCATATCTATCATATTTATATATAATAAACATTAAAAATATACATATTACTTTTTTAGGAGAAATTAATGAGTACACAAATAGTACAATTAAAACGTTCATTATCAAGCAGGTTAATAGAGATACTTATATCTGCCTTTAGAAAGAAAGTAAGACAAAAAGGTACAGATGATTTAGTAAATTTAATAGAAAACCGCTATAAAAATGAACTTGAACCTGTTATTATCAATTCCTCTAAATTTATAAACACAATAACTGAATCAACTTATTCAAGTATGCAATTATTTACTATTAATGATAAGAAAAGCGAATCACAAAAAAATATATTCTATATTCATGGTGGTGGATGGACTCTTCAACCTCTGTCACTCCATTGGAAATTTTTAGACAAACTTGCAGAGAAACTTGATGCAAAAATAATAGTTCCTATTTATCCAAAGACACCAAACAGCTACAAAGTAGCTTATAATAAACTAATAAATCTATATACAAAAATATTAGAAGATACTACTCCCAACAAGCTAACTATTATGGGTGATTCTTGTGGTGGCAATATTACATTAGGCTTAATACAATTAATTAAACAGTATAATCTACCCCAACCCTCTAATGCTATTATTTTATCTCCATGTACAGATATGAATTTTGACACTCCAGAAATGTACGCTGCTGAAAAACAAGACCCACTTCTTATAGTAAAAAGAGCTTTAATCCCAGTTAAATATTATCAAGGCAATACTCCATTAGATAATCCTATACTAAGTCCTATTTACGGGGATTTTAGAAACACAACTAAAATAACTTCATTTATTGGAACACATGATATTTTATATCCTTCAACGGTAAAATTCGATGAACTATTAAATTCACAAAATGTAGATATAACCACTTATGTTTATCCAAATATGAATCATATATTTATGGTTTATCCTATACCAGAGGCAAAAGATGTAATTAATAAGATCACTGATATTGTAGGAATAAAAATCAAATAATCATTTGTATTTCTAAATGATTATTTGATTAATAATCTACTCTTCTATTCTATCTACATATAATATATCAGAATATCCATCTAATTCTTCTTTGAAAACATCCCACCAAGGATGAATATTATTAAACATAATATTATATAAAAATCTTTCTATAATTTCCTTATTATCTGCCCTTAGCTGATTTTTAAAATATTTTATTAATCTTTTATTTATAATTTCATAATTAATATCACATAATATATCCCAAAAATATTTTAATACATACTGTATTTCATATTCATTATTACTTTCAAGCTTATCAACAAGGAGATTTGTCCATTCTTCTATATTACAGAAACTTTTTAAATGTTCTTTAGTAATCCATGTTCCTAATGCTCCATAGGAATCATCACAAAGTATATCATTTTTTAAATCATACATCCCCATCTTAACATCTGATTGTAATATATTATCTAACCTAATTCCAACAACTCTATCAATATTAACCCAATACTCTCCTGGAATTATATATAATAAACTTCGTATAACTGGATAATTATCTGTCAGCTTTAATAAGTCACTAATTAAATTAAATAACTGCTTTTTATCATCAGTATCCAACTCCTCTAATAAAGCTTTCATAAAATATTGAAGAGCATATATGTCTCCTTTATCTATTTTTAAAACAATCTTTATAGCTATATTGATTTTCTCTTTATCAGGAATTTGTTTTACCAATAGCTTTGAATATTCTTCACTTTTAACATAATATTTATCAAATACTCTATTTAAATAAGCTTCTTCCTCAAATGCTGATTCAGATGAATCAATAATTTTAAATAAGTAATTAACAAAATATATAATTGCGTCAGCATCTTCTTTTCTATCGCTGAATTTATTATGATTTCTTGGATCTCTTATAGCTATATATATACCTCTTAATATTTCCTGTATACCTTTTTGAATACTTTTTTCATATTTAGTTTGTAATTTATTTATTCTAATCTTAGGTATATCTCCACTAAAAGCTTTCTCTACCAATCGACTACCATCTAATTCTAATCCTGTTTTACTTTTTATAATTTGTGTCAACATATGTATTGAATCTAAAATAGCATTTGAATAATTGGCTTCTTCATAGTTTTCACTAATATTCAGCCATAACTTTTTTTCAATATTTCTTCTTAAATCCATATGGTATAACTCCTTTTGTAAATGTTATCTCCAATTTATAGTCTATAATATTATTATATATTTTTGCTATATTTTTACAATAATCATTATGTATATATGTCATTAGATTATCAGACTTTCATATTTCTTTATATAATAAAAAAAGACTACCCGAACCAGGTAATCTAATTAATAATAAATGACAGATTTATCTTATAATACTGCTTATACACTTATCAAAACTCAAATTATTAATCTCTAAATTACGTCTCCATACGATTAAATTCTTTATAAACGAATTCACTTCATTGTCTAATAAAAATATATTAAGATCATCTTCACTTACGCTATCTCTGTACCAGCAGTTTATAGTCTTGATAAACTTATCTGGGTCACAATTAACTTCTGTAGATACAAATTCATCATACAAATTGTTTATTAGTATATTCTTGCTCTTTCTTATACATTCATCAAATAGATTATTATCATTTAAGTTCCTATACTCATTTTGTATTAAGTTAACTACTTGCTTTTCAGAATACATAATATCACTCCTTTTCTATAAATATACTCTTGAAAAAGAAGAATATTACTACTATATAATATATTAATACATAAATTTTAATCAGATTATCTGAACGCCTAGTTTCTTAAGATTTTCAAAAACATCTTGTCTTTTATTTTCATTCTTAAATAAAACAGCATTACTGATAAGATTAACATGATAATTTTCTTTTATAGCTGCTTTTATAGTTTCTTTAACACAGAACTGCCCATCTAACCCTACAACATCTAATTCTTCTATTTTATTTTCCTTAAGATACTTTTTTAACTCATCATTAGAAAATGCACTTGGTACTGATTTTGAAAAACAGTTATTAGAAATTATATTCAGCCTCTTATCAAATTCTGTTCCAGGCTTTCCCTTTATAGCAGTACCATGAGAAAATAATTTAGTTAATAATACTGGAATAACACCTGCAAATTCCTGCTTTATATAGATTATATCCATACCATTTCTTTTGCTTTCCTCAATAATTTTATTAACTCTCATGACTAATTCATCAGCCCCACTATATCGTGTCTTCTTATCTGAATTAATACCTGTGTAGTCTTCTTGTATGTCTATTATTAACAATGCTTTATTCCCCATTATAATTCACCCCTCATAACTTCCCCAAATAATTCCAATTATAAAATACCATTTTTTGTGTTCGAGTTCAATATAATAAATATACATATAGGAAAAAATAAGATACTAAACAATCAGTGATTTCAACTGATTATTCAGTATCTTATTAAATCTTCATACATTTATAAATCTAGTAAAATATACTATGATACTTTATTTTTCAATCTAAGCTTGTCTGCAATAATTGCAATAAATTCACTATTAGTTGGTTTACCCTTATCGTTATGAACAGTGTATCCAAATAACTTGTTTATTGCTTCTATTTGTCCTCTACCCCAAGCTACTTCGATAGCATGTCTTATTGCTCTTTCTACTCTTGAAGCTGTTGTGTTGTACTTCTTAGCTATTGAAGGATATAATTCCTTTGTTACTGCTGAAAGAAGCTCCATATCGTTTACTACCATTGTAATAGCTTCTCTTAAATACATATATCCTTTAATATGTGCAGGTACACCGATTTCATGGATTATGTTTGTAATTTCAGTTTCAAGATCAACTGGTGATTTTGTTTCTTGTGTTAAGCTACTGAATACTGGTGTTTGAGCTGGGAAAGTTATTCTTCCTGTATTTACTTTCTTTGCTGGAGTAGGTGCACTGTTAAACATTTCTCTGATTCTCTTTGTGAACACTTCCATATCAAATGGTTTTACAGTATAATAATCATCTCCTAATGTTATAGCTTGTTGAGTTATCTTATCTTGTCCTACTGCTGATAATATAATTATTCTTGGTGTTTTTTCTAAACTCATTGTATTTAATTTTTCTAATACACCTAATCCATCAAGATGTGGCATAATAATATCAAGTATAACTAAATCTGGTTTCTTTTCTACAATCTGTTCTAATGCCTCTCTACCATCTTTAGCTATTCCAGTAACAACTATATCTCTTTGATTTAATAAGTAGTCATTTAATATACTGCAGAATTCTTTATTATCATCCGCAATAAGTACTGATATTTTTGAATCTTCCATTTTATTCTCTCCTTTATCTATTATTGCATTATGTTTATAATATTTTACCCCACAAATATCTTTCTGCAGATGTTTTTATTTTTATAATAATATAAATTCTACAAAACAATATATTTTATTTCTTAAGGGTATGTATATTTCATTAAGATATCAGTATATAATTCTCATTATAGATAATACAGTAATCTTCAATTATCTTCCACTATTTGTAAATTATACACTTTTTTTTGCTATAAGTAAATACTTAACACAAAAGTTATACCTTTAATTCATTTATTATACTAATATGATACTAAAAATATTTTCAATTATTAACACTTTACTACTTACATTATATTATATTATCGTATTTTCTACAATCAATTTTAGGTTGAAAATTACTTTTTAGGTTAATTTTATATATAAAATTATATAATACTATTTTTAATAAGATACAAAATCAATTCTTAACGTTATAATACATAAACATACTTACTTATTAAAATTCAAGAATCAATCTTCTGATTTCAAGTTCGTTCTATTATTTATGTTATCAAATATTCTCAATATATTTCATATTATAAAAAGCTGCTTCAAAATATTATAATTTATATTTCAAAGCAACTTTTTGTTATATTATTTAATTATTCCTGCATCTTCAAGCATCCATTCAATATATATGCCGTATCCAGTATCAGGTTTATTTATTAAAACATGTGTTACAGCACCTACTATCTTATTATTTTGAATTATTGGGCTTCCACTCATTCCCTGTACTATTCCACCTGTTTTCTCTATAAGTCTTGGATCTGTTATCTTTATCACCATACTTTTTGAACCTGGAGTACTTTGATTGAGCAATTTTTCTATTTCTATATTAAATTCTTGTGGTCCTTTTTCATCTATTGTAGTTATTATTTTTGCACTTCCTTCAGTTATTTCATTTCTAAGTCCTATTTTCATAGGTGAAGAATTTTTTAATATATTACTACAATTATTTATTTCACCAAAAATTCCACTTTGAGTATTTTTTTCAATCTTTCCATTTGGGTTATTCTCATTTATAAATATTCCTTTTAACTCACCAGGACATCCCTTTTCACCTTTTCTTACACTTATTATGCTTGATTCTACCACATCACCATCTTTTATTAAAAATGTTTCGTTTGTGTCACAGTCTGTAATCGGATGACCTAATGCACCAAACTTTCCTGTTACTTTATCATAGAATGTTAATGTTCCAACACCTGCTGTTGAATCACGTATCCATAAACCTATTTTGTAATCTTTTTCATTTTCTTTTTGAAGTTTAATTACTTTGGTCATAGTCTGACCATTTCTTAATATATCAACCTTTATAACATCTTTATCTAAGTTCTTTAATGTCTTTAATAAATCTTGTGCATTATCCATTTCTATTCCATTAACTTTCAATATTACATCGCCTATTTCAAGCCCTCCAGCTTTTCCTGGACTCTCTTGCTTTTCATTATTTATAGATATATCTGAATATCCTACTATTAATACACCTTCCGAATTAACTCTTACACCAATTGGAATTCCTCCTGGATATACTTCCAATTCATTTATATTCTGTACTTGAACTGATTTTACTGGAATCATTCCTAAAAATCTTATTTCATACTCATCTTTATTTCCTACCTTTCTTATGGTATTTCCTATAGGAGCAATAGATGGCATAGTTTCATCATTTTTAGTGTAAATCTTACTTGGTATTCCTATAAGATTAACAGTGGTAAATAAAATTAGAATTAGGATTGGAGTCATAATTAGACTAATCATATAAGAAAATTTTTTCTTCATATTTCTCTCCTCCTTTACTTCTTGATTTTAATTTCCCCACTGGACAAGTATCTTATCCTATTAGATGCTTGTTATTAAAGACAAAAAATTTACTCTATACTAAATTTTTATAATATAAAAATTAATTTCTTCAAATCCCTTATATAATTGACTTTCAAAAGCTTTTAAATTCTCATTTTTTCTTATTTTTTTATTTTTCCTTACCTCTAAAATCCATATTTCATTCCTATTATTAACAAAAATAATAAATTAAAAAAAGATAAAACCATAGCTACCTATAATTTTATCTTTTCCAAATTTAATAAGTATATGTATACTTATCTTCTTATTTCTTCTTTTTTATTTTCAGCAGAACATATCATTTCTTTTACATTATTAATAGTTGCTTCTGTAACATCATCACCAGCCAGCATTTTACTTATTTCCATCTGTTTTTCTTCATTAGATAGTACTTTTATACTTGTGAATGTTTTATTATCTTTAACTCTCTTCATTACAAAATAATGATGATCAGATAATACTGCTATCTGAGGAAGGTGAGTAATACATAATACTTGGTGAGTACATGATAAATGATACATTTTTTCTCCAACTCTCTGTGCTACTGCACCACTTATTCCTGTATCAATTTCATCAAATATAAGTGTAGGTATTTCATCTTTTTCTGCAAATACACATTTAAATGCAAGCATTATTCTTGAAATTTCTCCACCAGATAATACTTTTTCAAGAGGCATTAATGGTTCTCCAGGATTTGTAGAAATCATAAAGCATACATCATCAAATCCTCTTTCGTTGAAGTTATCACTTCTTTCTACACTTATCTCCATTCTTGATTTTTCAAGACCTACAAATGCAAGCTCATTTAATATTTTTTCTTCTAATGCTTTACTTTTATTAACTCTAAGATTATGAAGCACCATTGCTGCTTCTTCCATTTTTGAAATAATAGCTTTTTCTTTACTTTTAAGTTCTTCTATAATCTTTTCTGAATTTACTATTTCATTATATTCCATCTTAATTTTTTCAAGATATTCTAAAATTTCTTTTATAGTTGGTGCATATTTCTTTTTGTACTGATTTATTTCATAAATTCTTGAATTTATTTTTTCTAATCTATCATTATCAAATACTATTTCTTCACCCATATCACGTATTTCACGGCTACATTCTTCAATAGTATAAAAAGCTTCTTCTAAAGCTTCTCTATTTTTTTTAATTTTTTCAAAATGTTTTTCTACGCTTCCAAGTTCAGAAAGCACTTTAGATAATCCATCAATAACATTTACTTCTTCATTACCACTTAAAATTCCATATGAGCTTACAAGAGCATTGTTTATTTTTTCGGCATTTGCCAAAATATTGTATTCTTCTTTTAAACTCTCTTCTTCATTTTCTTTCAATTTTGCTTTTTCTATATCTTCAATCTGGAACTTTAAATAATCAAGTAATTTTTCTCTATCCTGATTTCCTGTAATTCTTGCAATATCATCACGAATTTTTAAAAGTTCTTGTCTAAGATATGTATACTTTTCAAGTGGAGCCTTGCATTCTTCATCAATAAATTCATCTAAATATAGTATATGGCTACTTCTCTGTAGTAATTCTTGGTTCTGATGTTGTCCATGAATATCTAAAAGTTTAGCCCTTACTTTTCTCAGTTGAGAAGTAATTAAACTTTTTCCGTTAATTTTTATAAGATTTTTTCCACTTTGATGTGATTCTCTTGAAATAATAAGTACATCTTCATACTCGATATCCAGTTCATCAAGAACATCATAAATTTTAGAACCTTCAAAAGTAAAGATTGCTTCAACATATGTTTTATCTTCACCAGTCCTTATAAGGCTCTTTGAAAATTTACCTCCAAGTACAAAATCTATAGCATCAATCATTATAGATTTACCTGCTCCAGTTTCTCCTGAAAGTATATTAAACCCCTTATCAAAGTTAATTGTCATCTCTTCTATTAACGCAAAATTTTTAATATTTAATTGAATTAACATCTCATCCCATCCTTAACCTTATGATGACATTCTCTTTCTTATTTTAGCAACAAGTTCTTCAGCACCTTCAATTGTTCTTACTAAAATGAAAATAGTATTATCACCAGCTACTGTTCCTGCAATATCAGCACTTTCAAGATTATCTATAGCTTCCGCTGTTATAGGTGCAGAACCAGTTATTGTCTTAATCACAACCATCTTATCTATATTTTCAGCACTTAAAACTGTATTTGATAATATATTGCTTAATCTATCTATTATATTTTTCTGTTCTCCTGTTGAAACTGCATATTTTGACTTTCCACCAGAAGTCTGAATCTTTATAAGCTTTAAGTTTTTAATATCTCTTGAAACTGTAGCTTGAGTTACATCAAAGCCTTCTTGTCTTAATGCTTCTGCAAGTTCTTCTTGAGTTTCAATTTCCCTCGATCCTATAATTTCCAAAATTTTCGTATGTCTTTTTGATTTCAAAATTCTTCACCATCACATTCTCTAGAATTATTTAAAATCTTTCCCCTTAACACCTTAAAGTAATCATAATTATCACATAAAAGTACTTTAATACTTTTAGTACATTTCCTTACTTTTATTGGCTTTTTTTGATTTACTTCAATAGCTTTCTGCCCATCTACTGTAAGATAAATATTTTCCTCTTCATTATCGGCATATATTTCTATGCTACTATTTCCATTTAATACAATAGTCTGCATAGCTTTTGTATGTGGGCATATTGGAGTAATGGTTATAAGTTCTAAATCAGGGTATATAAATGGTCCCCCTGCTGAAAAAGAATATGCTGTAGAACCTGTAGGTGTGGCTACAATAAGCCCATCACCTTTAAATTTAGAATATAACTTTCCATCAACATATATTCTAAATTTCACCATTCTAGATAATGTTCCTCTAGCAAGCACAACATCATTTAAAGCCCTAAGTTCTTCTCCTTGAAAAACATGATCCTTATTATCATTGCATAAAATCGTACCGTCTTTTGATTCTTCCACATCACAAGATAACATCATTCTTTCAACTATCCTGTACTCCCCATTTTTAATCTTATCAAGCGCAAAATCTATCTCTGAAATATCAACGCTTGATAAGAACCCCAAATTACCAATGTTTATTCCAAATAAAGATGCTTCAAAATCATCTTTAAGATTCCTTGCTACTCCAAGGAGAGTTCCATCTCCTCCAAGCACAACAAGAAGATTAAGATGTTTAATCTCCTGCTTTCTTATATCAAAACTATTAAATACATATATGTCATCAGGTTCAAATTTTTCTCTAATTTTTTTTACAACCATATCTAAGATTTTATTATCATTATCCTTTGACGGATTAATTGCAATACCTATCTTTTTCATAGCCCCTCCAAAAGAAATTAAATTTCAACATGTGATGCTTCTACAACAGTATCAACATCTTCTCTTTTAAAATTACTTTCTTTATTCTTATCTTTAGTAAAGTATACTAAATACTCTCTATTTCCTTCAGGTCCTTTTATTGGTGAGTACCCTACTCCAAGAACATTCAAATCTTGTTCTATAAGGAAATCAACTATATCAAAAACAACTTCCTTATGAGTGCTCATTTCTCTTACTACGCCCTTTTTACCTACTTTTTCTCTTCCTGCTTCAAATTGAGGCTTTATAAGAGCAACAACTTCTCCATTATCCTTTAAAAGTCCCAAAGTTGCAGGCATAATTTTCTTTAATGATATGAAAGATACATCTATTGATGCAAAGTCTAAAAGTTCTCCACCAATATCATCTGGAGTTACATATCTTATATTTGTTCTCTCCATACATACAACTCTTTCATCAGTTCTAAGTTTCCATGCAAACTGTCCATATCCAACGTCTACTGAAAATACCTTAGATGCACCATTTTGAAGCATACAATCTGTAAATCCACCTGTAGATGCTCCTATATCCATGCATACTTTATTTTCTAGAGTAATAGGCCAGATTTTCATAGCTTTTTCTAATTTTAATCCGCCTCGGCTTACATATTGTAATTTATCTCCTCTGTATTCTATATCTGCATCTACGCTTACCTTTTCACCTGCTTTATCAAGTTTTTGCCCATTAACATATACTTTACCTTCCATTATGCAGGCTTTAGCTTTTTCTCTAGATGTAATTATTCCCTTCTCTACTAAAAGTACATCAAGTCTTTCTTTTTTTTCTGCCATTTTTTTCTCCTTTAATCGTAAAGCTCTAAAATTTCATTCATTATGCTTTCAGAGTCTAATTTATATTGTTTATATAATAAATCTACACTTCCTTGAGGTACAAATACATTATCGTAGCCTAATCTTTTTATTTTCCCATTAAAATTATTTTCTAATAAATAACTCTCAACAAGAGACCCTAGACCTCCATGCAGAATATTATCTTCTATTGTTAAAATATTATATCCCTTTTCTATTATTTCATCTAATAATTCTGTATCTATAGGTTTTATAAATGTTGCATTTATAAGTGTAGGATTTAATCCTCTTTCATACATCATGTCCATAGCAAGTTTAGCATGCTGAACCATCTTTCCTGTAGCTATTATGCATACCTTTGAACCTTTATGAATTAATTCCCATTTTCCTTCTTTGATTTCCTTTAGTGGCTTAATATCATCTACAATATCACCACCTCTAGGATATCTTATTGCTACTGGTGCATTTTTTTCAAATGACCATTTAAGAAGTAATTCAACCTCTTCAAGACATTTTGGTGCAACTATAGTCATATTAGGTATTATAGAAAGATATGATAAATCTATAATTCCCTGATGAGTTTCACCATCATTTCCAACAATTCCAGCTCTGTCTATGGCAAATACTACAGGAAGATTCTGAATGCATACATCATGAACAATCTGATCAAATCCTCTTTGAAGAAATGTTGAATACACGGCAAATACAGGCTTAAGTCCGTTACTCGCCATTCCAGCAGCAAGTGTTACTGCATGCTGTTCAGCTATTCCTACATCAAAGAATCTTTCCTTAAATTTCTGTGCAAAACAGCTAAGTCCTGTTCCTTCAGGCATTGCAGCTGATATAGCAACTATACTGCTATCTTTCTTTGCGCAATTAATAAGTGCTTCTCCAAACACCTTAGAATAACTATTTTTAGGAGAAACCTTCATTTCCCCACTTTCCAGGTCAAATGGTCCTACTCCATGATACTTTGTAGGGCTTTCTTCTGCCAATGCATAGCCTTTTCCTTTTTGTGTAAGAATATGTAATAATACTGGTCCATCAATATTTTTAACTTGATTAAACACTTCTATCATACTGCTTATATTATGTCCATCTATAGGTCCTATATATTTTATTCCCATATCTTCAAATAACGTTGATGGAACAACAAGATGTTTTATGCTATCTTTTACTTTTGATATTTTTCCTGCTATATTTTTTCCTACTTTAAATTGGTTTAATGATTCGTTAATTTCCATTTTTAATTCATTATATTTAGGATTACTTCTTACCTTATTTAGACATTTTGACATTCCACCTACATTTGTTGAAATAGACATCTGATTATCATTTAGTATTATAATCATTTTTGTCTTTCTATATCCTACATCATTAAGAGCTTCTAATGCCATTCCACCTGTAAGTGCTCCATCTCCTATAACTGCAAGAACATTATATTTTTCCTTTTTAATATCTCTTGCACGAGCTATTCCTAATGCTGCAGAAATTGATGTACTGCTGTGTCCCGTATCAAAAAAATCATACTTGCTTTCACTTCTTTTAGGAAAACCACTTATTCCATTAAATTTTCTTAAATTTTTAAATTCATCTTTTCTTCCTGTAAGAATCTTATATACATAGCTCTGATGCCCTACATCCCATACTATTTTATCTTTATTAAAGTCAAAAGCTTTAAATAAGCTAACAGTCAGATCAACAACTCCTAGATTTGATGCTAGATGTCCTCCCGTCTTTGATACACTTTCAATAAGAAAATTTCTTATTTCTTCACTTAAAACTTCTAGATCCTCATCATTCAATTTCTTTATATCTTCTGGAAATTTCAGTTTATCTAATAATTTCATAATACCATTCCCTCTATTAGTTTTCTCGTTTTAAAAGCCTGTATGTTAATTCAATTAATTCATCTGCATTCACAGATAATCTTTTTAATATTTCTACACACTCATCACTTAAAATTTCACATAGATTCTGGCATTTTTCTAAACCATAAACAGTAATAAAATTAGTTTTATTGTTTTCTTGGTCTACATGAATATTTTTTCCTAATAATTTAGCATCTCCAATAACATCTAAAATATCATCCTTTATCTGGAATACTAATCCCAACTTTTCTCCATATTCACGAAGAAGCTCTATATCCTTTTCTGGTGCTTCTGCTAAAATTGCTCCTGCTACTACTGAAGATCTTATAAGAGCACCAGTTTTCTTTGCATGCATATATTCAAGTTCATCTTTAGAAATACTCTTTCCTTCTGATATTATATCAACAACCTGGCCACCTATCATTCCTTCAGCTCCTGCTGAAAAAGCTATTTCATATGCACTCTTTAATGAACATCCTCCATTTTTTAATGCATAATCCATCATAGTAATCATAGCTTCATTTAACAAGTTGTCACCTGCAAGTACAGCTATATTTTCACCAAAAACCTTATGATTTGTAGGCTTTCCTCTTCTTAAATCGTCATTATCCATACAAGGAAGATCATCATGTATAAGAGAATAAGTATGTATCATTTCTATAGCACATGCCATCTGTAATATATTCTTATATCCTTTTTTATAAATATAATATCCCAATATAAATAATATAGGTCGTATTCTTTTTCCACCTACATTTACACTATAGGCAGATGCATCATATATTATCTTATTATGGTGTCCCTTATCCTTAAAGTAATTATCAAGATATTCATTTATATCCTTCTGTAAAATGCTAATCTCCATCTCTTTCATTAAACTCCACTTCTTTTTCATCTTTTACAACTGAAATTTTCCCTTCATACGCATTAAGAGTTTTATATATCTTATTAACTAATTTTACTCCTTCTTCATATGATTTCATAGAATCTTCAAGATTTAATTCGTCATTTTCTAAATCATTTAGTATAGTCTGAAGTTTAGATAACATCTCTTCATAACTTTCTTTTTTTGCCATATTAAACTCCTTACTTTTGAGGAATGAATTCTCCTCTGACTTCTCCATCTCTTAGAGAAATTTTTATATTTTTATTTTCTGCTAATTGCTCCTTAGATACAATCAATTGATTTTCATCATCTTCTATTATAGCATATCCTTTACTTATTACTTTTATAGGATTATAAGCAGTAAGTAGGTTATTTAATCCTTCAATTTTATTTTTTTCTCTGTTTATTTTATTTTTAATTACAAAATTCAATCTTTCTCTTAATTTATCTACTTCTAAATAAGAATTTGCTATACTACTAATTGGAGAATGTATCCGTAATATCCTTTGTGCATTTTCTACTTCTAGTCTGCAACTTTTTATTCTATTTTGAATATTCATATCCAGCATTTTTGAAGCATCTTTTATGTTATTTATCATTTCACTATCTAAAGGTACAGCTATTTCTGCTCCTTGCGAAGGTGTAGCAGCTCTCATATCTGCTACAAAATCACATATAGTAAAGTCTATTTCATGACCTACTGCAGATATTACAGGAAGACTAGATAAATATACAGCTTTTGCAAGCTCTTCTTCATTGAAATTCCATAATTCTTCTATGGATCCTCCTCCTCTTCCTACTATTATAAGGTCAACACTTTTATTTTTATTGAAATATTTTATTCCTTCTATTATTTCTTTATATGCACCTACACCTTGAACCTTTGCTGGATAAAGAACAATATCTACATATTTATTTCTTCTTGTTACTACATTTATTATATCCCTTATAGCTGCTCCTGTTTCTGCAGTTACAACTCCTATTCTTCTTGGATATCTTGGCAGTTCTTTTTTATGGTCTTCATCAAAAAATCCCTGCTTTGAAAGTTTTTCTTTAAGCTTTTCAAACTTAATAAAAAGTTCTCCCTGCCCTTCTTTTTTTATTTCATCACAATAAAGTTGAAAAGATCCTGTAGCAGGATAAAGAGATGCCCTTCCTGTAATTACTACTTCCATACCTTCTTCAAGTTCAAAATCTAGATAGGCTGCATTTCCTTTAAACATAACACAGTTTACCTTTCCATTATCATCTTTTAATGAAAAGTATATATGACCGCTGCTATGATATTTCAAGTTTGAAATCTCTCCTTTTACAGAGAGATTACTTAAAATAAAATCATTATCCAGAATTCTTTTTATATAGCTATTCACTTCTGAAACTGTTAATGTTTTAATTTTCATTTTTCTTTAAAGCCTCACATGCATTTTTAATTAGAAGAGTTGTTGTAAGAGCTCCTACACCACCTGGTACTGGAGTTATAGCCTTGCATTTATCTACAACCTTATCAAAATCAACATCCCCAGTTATTTTCCCATTAAAGCGTGAAGTTCCTACATCAATTACAACTGCATCCTCATTTACATAAGTATCGTCTATAAATTTAGGTTTTCCTATTGCTGCAACTAATATATCTGCTTCCTTACATATTTCTTTTAAATTCTGTGTTCTTGAATGACATATTGTAACTGTAGCATTTTCATTTAGCAAAAGCTGAGCCACAGGCTTACCAACTATATTACTTCTCCCAATAACAACTGCTTTCTTGCCTGTAATATCTATATTCAGGCTCTTTATAAGTGTAATCACACTATTAGGTGTACATGGAAGAAATTCTGGTTCTCCCATATATAGTTTTCCCTGACTTTCAAATGTAAGACAGTCAATATCTTTAGAAGGTGATATCTCTCTTACTATCTTTTTTTCATTAAACTTCTTTGGAAGTGGAAGCTGTAATATTATCCCTTGTATGTTTTTGTCTTCATTAAGTTCATGAATCTTATCTATAATTTCTGATTCTGAAATCTGCTCTGACAGTATTATTTTTTCGAAACCAACTCCAAGAGCTTTTGAATTCTTCTCCTGACTTTCCATATAATAAATAGAGCCCCCATCATCACCAACTAAAATAGATGCTATCTTAGGTATTCTTAAATTGCTCTTTTGTCTTTCGCTAACAAAATTTTTTATATCTTCTTTTACTTTTAATGCTATTTCTTTTCCATTGATTATTTGCCCCATAATTATCCCAACTTTCTTAAGTTTTATCCTGTGTTTATTTTAACTTTACTTTACCATTTTTTCAACCAAAAACAATATCATCTTAAAATTGAAAAAGGACTCAGATACAGCCACCTTATATCAGTCACTTTACCCAAGCCTTTAATATTGCCAATGTGGAATATATAAGTACTACCCCTTTACTTATAGTATTTCACATTAATATAAAATTCTATACTAAAATAATTATTTTATCTTATCAAGAACTCCATTTATAAATGATATACTTTTTTCATCAGAATATTTTCTTGTAATTTCTAATGCTTCATTTATTGCTACACCCTTTGGAACTTCTTCATTATATAATAATTCATAAGCCGCTAATCTTAATATAGTTAAGTTAATCTTTGAAATTCTGTCTATTTTCCAGTTATGTAAATTAGCTGCTATCACTTCATCAATAGCTTCTTTATTATTTTCAACACCTATTAAAGTTTGCTTAACATATGTTAAATCAATTTCTTTTATGTTTCCTTCGTAGTTATCTACAAAATTTTCTATTGCTTCTTCTACTGTATCTTTACTTAAAGTCATCCCAAATAATAACTCCATTGTTTTTTCCCTAGATAATTTTCTGTTCATTTAATCCTCCTAAAATATAACGACTATTAATTATGTACATTAACATTATACACACTTTTTAATTCTTTTAAACCCCACCCAAACGAAACACCCTCTGAAATTTCAGAGGGTGAAAATCAAACTATTTAGTTTCACTTTCTTCTTTCTTAGGTAAATAGATGCTTTGAACACATACATTTACAGCTGATACACTTAAACCTGTCATTGCTTCAACTGTCTTTTTAACGTTATCTTGAACCTGTGCTACTAAATCCATAATTTTTTTACCATATTCTACTGCTATGTTCATATCTATAATAGCTTTATCATCTTCTAACGTAACCTTTGTTCCCTTAGGAGCATTTTTTTTACCTTTGAGTATATTTGTTAAATTACTTGCAACACTGCTTTGATAATCTATAATCCCATCGATTTCTTGTGCTGCTATTCCAGCTATAACACTAACTACTTCATCAGAGATTTTTATAACTCCGATATTTTCATCTTTATTAAAATCTTCCATGCTATCTAAGCCTCCTCGGTTTTGTATTGACAAAACATGCTAATCTTATGTTTATTATATCAAATAAAAATTAACATTACAATATTAACTGCAAACTGTAAATTCTATATTAATACCTTCTATATTACTTTTGAACTTCAATAATAACATCTTTTATATTAGAAACATCCTGAACAATTTCCTGAATTGCAACACTGTCTGCATCTTCTATACCAGTTGATGATTTAACTATTACTGTAGCTTTATTATCCTCCAACATACAGAATGCATCTTCAAATCCTTTATTTTTAACATTCAATTCAATTCTTGCTTCATTATCTTTTACCATAGTTTTTTTAGTTAATTCCTTAGTTGCAGCATCTTTTTGTTCTTTTGATGTATTATTATCAGCTATAATAGCATTCAATGATTGAATTGTAGCTGAATCTTGCTGTTCCCTAGCACTTCTAGAATCATAAAAATAGTTTTGTTGACTAACTGCTGCTGTATTCTCATTAGATGTATTAGCATTTGCATTTATATCAATACCGGATGAATTAGATGTATCTGATGATGAAATAACCTGACTTAAATCTGTTGGATCATTAAGTCCTCCATTATTAAGCTTGGCTGCTAGCATACCTGTACATAATATTAATGCTAGTAATGTAAATATAATCCCACACTGTTTTTTTGTCATAATAAAATTCCTCCCCTTCCTTTTCTATAAAATTATATGCTACTTCTTCATACTATATACATTAACCTTATCTAAACTTAAGTTATATAATTTTGAAACTGCCTGTTCTATTTCATATTTTATTTTGCTGTTCTGAGCACCTTCTGCAACAACAACAATTCCTACAATTTTAGGTTTTATAGTAGTTATTATAAAGGGTTGATTTTCTCCATCCTTTGTTGTCATAACAACTTTAGAATTATCTGTATTCTGATCATTTACTCTTTTTCCCCCTTGATTATCAGTTTCTTCTGTAGTAGATTTTTGAGTTGTATTATCATAAGCTGGCACTTTCTTTTCTCCATTTTCAAAATGAATTAATACATCTACGTCTCCAACACCGTCCATTTTCTTTAGTATGTTTATAAGATTTGCTTTCTGCTGTTCTTCATATTCATTTTCTGTAACTGCCTTTGCCCCTGAAGTATCTGTATTATTTGTTGTAGTTGTTGTACTTTCATTTGTATTTCTATTATTTTTGTTAGTTATAGCAGTAAGTTTATTCCCTAGGCTTGGGCTATCTTGAAACACATTGATTGCAATTAAAACAAATATTGTTACAAGACATAGTATAATTATGTTTCTAAACTTTTTGTCTTTGAGCATTTTATCAAATTCATCTATTATCCTACTTTTCCCCATATAAATCCCTCCTATTCATCTAACCTATATACTTCTATTTTTTCTTTTGGAATTTTTAATTCTGATGACACATAAGTTATTATGTCTCCATACTCATTATTTAAATTCTCATTTTTCTCCTGTTTATCATCATTTATCATAATAGGTTCTATTTTCTTTATTGATTTATCCTTAATGCCTATTCGCAGTTTCTTTATATTTATATTGATGTTAACAAAATCTACATCACAATCTACATTACTTTTAAAAGTTAGATTGGGAAATTTATTTTTAAGCATACTATCACAATTCTTATTAAAATTTTTTATGAATGCTGATTTCCTTGAATTGTTATTAGTACTGTTATTCTCAAATGATGAATCAATATCACCTTCACTATTAATTCTATTTTCATTTTTTGAAAATACTGAGGTATAATTTTCAATACCAGCTTGAATGCTTCTTTCACCATTAGATATAAATTTTATTATAGGATTTAAAATTACACTTATAAGAATTAATCCAAGAACAAAACTTATATACTTCTTAATTTTATTTTTAGGTGCTATAAGCTCAACTGCACTTATAAATATAAGAACTGTTGTAAGTGTAGCAACTAAACTTTTTAATGCTTCCATACTACTTAACCTACCCTCCTATTACAAAACTGCCAGCCTGAGCCATAATAGCAATTAATATAAAGAATATAAGGCTTATGGTTAAAACACATGATATTATCAATACCATTGAATTTCCTGCTGCTTCTAAAGATTTTGTTATTCTCGAATCACTTATGGGTTCTACAAGTGCAGCTGCCAGCTTATATATAAAAGTCATCATCACAAGCTTTATTATTGGATATAATAATATAAATACTATAACTATAAGACCAATTGAACTTATAGCATTTTTTATAATCAGAGAATATCCAGCTACTGAAGCTATAGCATCTGAAAAAGTTTTTCCTACTATAGGTATAAAATTATCTATTGCAAATTTAGCTGTTTTTAATGTTACTGCATCTAGTGTTTTTGAAGTTATGCCTCTTATAGTTAAAAGAGCTATAAACACTGTAACTATAATTCCTTGAAACCAAAGTATGCACTGCTTTAATAGTCCGCATAAATTAGTTATCTTATGTTCTTCCGATAAATTATTTGCAAATTCTAATACAAATTCCATAAGTATAAATGGAATTATTATTGTTGTATATATCTTAGGAATCAATACTACTGCTCCAAGAACAAATGGATCTAATGCAACAGCAGAAGTAACCCCTCCTGCAAGTCCTATCATCGTAACCAATATTGGTAACAGAGCATTCATAAATTCTGATATATTATTTATCACATTTTTTGCTAATGAAATAGATATTATAAAACTTTTTGAAAGTATCATTATTACAAGTACAAAGCATGCATAAAATGCTATTTTTGATATACTTTCATCAGCAAATGCGTCTTGAAGATTTTTTAAAAGTGCACATATTATGGCTATTGTAGTTATGGATACTACAAGTACCAACACACTTTTTACTTCCTTAAAGCATAAACTTAAAGTTGCTTTAGCTAGCACATCAAAGGACAAATTTCCCTTACCTTCAGAAATATATGATTGTATATATTCTTTAGGATTAAGATACTCCATAAGTTCCACATCAGTTTTCATTTTGTTTATATATTCATATAAACTCTCTATCTGCCCTTTTGCCTTACCATCTAAGTCATCTATATTTATCTCATCTTTTATACTGTTGCTTTCATCTTTGTTTCCAATTTTTTCAACCGTATTATTTTTATTATTAATAGTATTGCCTGTATTGTATACTCCTATTTCTCTGTTTGAATAAATATCCCCATATGCTTCTACTTTATCTAAATTAAATCCAGTTGCAAAAATGACAATAATACTTAATAATAAAACTGTAATTCTTTTTATCTTCCTCATAACAACACCTACATTATCTGCAGAATAGAATTTAATACAGCCATAAGTATTGGAATTGCAAGTACAAGAATCATAATTCTTCCTGCAAAGTCTATCTGAGTTCCTAAGCTATCCACATTTGCATCTTTACACAATGCACTTGAGAAAGAAGCTATATAAGCAATAGCTAATATTTTTAATACAATTCCAATATAAACCGTATCTATATTGGCCTTATCTGCTATTGTCTGCAAAAAAGTTATAATTTCTTTTAATGGATCAATCACAATGAAGAATATTATTGCTCCTGTAGTAAGAGCTATTAACGGATTGAGTTCACCCTTTGAATTTTTTAGAAGCAGCATTATGAATAATGCTATAAAAGCTATACCTACCACCTTAATAATTAACATAATATAATCACCCACTACATAATAAACATAGTTTTTAATGTACTAAATAAATCTCCTATAATGGAAACTATCATAAGAAGAATTATTACAACACCTGCAATATTAGTAATAGCTGCTATCTCACCTTTACCACTACTTGTTAATACCTTATCTAATACCAGTAAAATAATCCCTGCTCCACCTATTTTAAGTAAAACACTTATATCATTCATACACTCCCGCTCCTTCAAACTTAAATTTAACCTAATATTCTGATGGTATATACCTCCATCTATATATTTCATTAATTTTACTTTTATAAATATTGCGTTTATTTACTGTTTATGATTGTATTTTTTAATTTTATAGTTTTTAAAAATCACAAATCTATAAAATAAATATCCCAATCATTCCTCCAATACATGCACCAAGATATCTGTATAGTTTTATATTTTTCTTTGCAATTTCTTCTGAATCTTTTAGGTTAACTTTTATGCCTTCAATCGCAAGTGTAAATATTTTTTCCTGACCATAAACTCCTGATTCCCCTAAAGATTTAAAAAAATCTTCTAACACTTTCTTATCTTCATCACATAAGTAAAATTCATTTTCATAATATTTATATTCTGATAAGATTCCCTGAAAAACACTATCTACGCTTCCATCAATAAGCCTCTTTGATACTCCTGATAAAAAAGTACTTAAGGGTTTAGTAAGTTTTTTACTTAGATTATTAAATGCTTCTGGAAGCGGCATCGATCCATATAAAATATCATTTTGTAGTATTACAAAGCCTTTAAGTATTTCTTTTAAAAATACTGTTCTTTTTCTAAATATTTCTCCATACTGAAATCCAACATAACTGCATACTATAAATATAACTATCCCTAAGCTCAATTTAAGCATATGCTTTTTCCCCCTCTTAGATCATAGACATCTTCAATTGTGCCTACTCCATTTCTTGAACTCAAAATAACTGCTCTTTCAAGAATTTTATTATCTAAAAGTTCCTTAAATACAAGCCTTTTATATAAATCTTCTATAGTAAATCCATGAATTGTCACTATTATATTTACACCAGAATTAAAAGCCATCATAAGAGCTTCTATATCTCCTTTAGTTCCAATTTCATCACATATTAAAACTTCTGGTGAAAGACTTCTTATAGCCATTATCATACCTTCTCTTTTTAAGCAGTTATCTAGTATATCAGTCCTCATTCCCAAATCATTTTGTGGTATTCCAAAATGACATGCACCAATTTCACTTCTCTCATCAATTACAGTTACCTTTTTACCATAAAGGTGTAGAGATTCAACACCATTTGATATATTTCTTGTAATATCTCTCAAGATTGTAGTTTTGCCACATTTGGGAGGAGATATTATTATTGTGTTATATACTCTGTTTTTTGAAATTATATAGGGAAGTATTTTATCTGAGCATCCTATTATTTCATTTGCAATTCTTATGTTTACAGATGATATATTTCTTATAGTCTTAACCTTCCCATTTTCCATAACACATTCCCCAGCAATCCCTATCCTATGTCCACCTTTAATAGTTATAAATCCCTGACGTATATCTTCTTCATATGCATACAATGAATAGTTAGATATTTTTTGCATCATATTCTTTAATTCCTCTCTTGTAGGACAATAATTAATTATATTTTCACCATACTTGGAATAAATTAAAATTGGACTTTCAGCTTTAATTCTAATTTCATATATATGTTCATTAACCAGCCTCTCCTTAAGAAGCTGTCCTATCTTAATTGGAAATATATCCATAATTCCCTTTAAATTTTTCAATGAATATCACTTCCTCCTCTCATGCTTATATATTAAATTAATATTTATTTATGTTTCAGATTATTACTAATTCTCATAAAAATATGTAAAACAAAAAATCCTATGATAAACTCCAATAATGAAATTTATCATAGGATTTTTCTTATTTTAATTGAATTATTTAATTTTCTATAAGGAAATTTATTAATTAAATTATAAATGTTATGTATAATTGATTAGTATGATATCAAAAAATCAAATAATTTTTAGTCTGTATATTTAATTATAATTAATTCCTATCTTATAAAATTCTTATATAATATTTTCGTATATATTAAGAAAGCAAAGGATTCCATAATTAGAACCTCTTACTTTTCCTTTATATTTTTATTACAATAAGGACATGGAATTTGAGCATTGTTTTCCAAAGCTGATTTTTCGATAAATATTGGTTTATTACAATGTGCACAATTTATTTCAGTATATTCATCTTCAATATCATTTAATTCATCTATTGATACTTCCTCAAATAGCTCATCCTGAATACCACTTACATCCTCATCTAAATACTGCATTTTTTCTTCCATGGCTTCTTGATTGACAAAAAGCTCCTCAATTTTATCGCTCATTGTATTTAAAACTGAAAATATTCCTTCAAAGCATTCCTTATATTCTTTATCTTGTACTTTTGATAAAGATATTTTTAGATTATCAATTTCTTTTCTAAGCTCTTCCATATCTTTCACTTCCTATACTTTAAATTTTTTGTATATACAAATAAAGCTGCTAAGCATATCTGCCTAGCAACCCCATCTAATATAATACTAAACTCTTTCCATGTATTCGCCAGTTCTAGTATCTATTCTTATAACGTCTCCTTCGTTAACGAACATTGGTACGCTGATTATAGCACCTGTTTCAACTGTAGCTGGTTTTAAAGCATTAGTAGTTGTATTTCCTTTTACTCCTGGTTCTGAGTGAGTGATTTGTAATTCAACAAAGTTTGGAGCTTCTACTGAGAAAGCTTCTCCCTTGAAGAATTTGATTGTAGCAAACATGTTTTCTTTTAAGAATTTGATTGCTTCTTCAACTTTTTCATGGTTTAAAGGAATTTGTTCAAAAGTTTCTTGATCCATGAAGTAGTATAATTCACCATCATTATATAAATATTGCATTTCTTTTCTTTCAATAACTGCTTCTTGTAATTTTTCAGTTGGGTTGAAAGTTCTATCTACAACTCCTCCTGAAATTACGTTTCTAAGTTTAGTTCTTACGAATGCTGCACCTTTACCTGGTTTAACGTGTAAGAAATCTGTTACCGTAAACACTTGTCCATCGAACTCAAAAGTAGTTCCTTTTCTTAAGTCTCCTGCTGATATCATAAAATATCCCTCCAAATTTATAAAATAATTACAATGCAAATTTTAAACTTAAATATTAATTTAAATACTTAGTCGTTGACATAACAATGATATTTTATCAAAAGACAGTGATAATTGCAATTATTTCTGCTTAGTTTCTACTAAAAAAATTGCAGATTTATTGTCTAAAGTGTCACTCAGTTCCATACATTTCTAAAACAATAAATTTTTCTTCATCATTTTTTACTATGTGATACGATGTTATTTCATATTTCTGCAATTTAGTAAGCTGATTTAATATATTTTCACTATCTCCATTCACCATCACTTCTACCTTCCATTTTTCTGTATCATTGCTAGCACCTATAAGGCTACACATTTTTAAACGACTTACTTCATCATTTAGTTTACTCAAAGTTTTATATTTTATACTCGAATCTTTATGCATCTCTTCAATATTATTTATTTCTTCTCTTTGTTTAGAAAATTTGTGGTTTATTTCTACTTGTATAAAAGATAATAAAGCAATAATAATACAGGCCAACCTAATAAATATCTTATTCATAATTATCTACCTTTAGCTCAAAACAGCCATCATGCTTAAGCTCAATCTCTTTTACTTTTAACACTTTCTTATCACTAATTTTATCTACATTCAACATCCCCTGTACAACTACACTTCCACCAATACTTGTTACATCACATTCTTTAACGTCATCTGAAAATAAAACTTCTGCAATATTATAAATATTTCTTGAATAACTGTCTCTTTTGTCACTATATGATTCTATATTCAAATTTTCCACAGGTTTATGGTTATTTTTATATATTGAATCAATATTTAAGGGAAGATAAATCAAATTAAAGCACAATAAAATCAATAAAATTTTCTTTTCATTTTTAAAATTATTATTGTGAATTTTAGTGATAAAGTTTTCTGGGATAAATCCTTTATTCTTAATATAATTTTTCATATATTTGGTCCTTTATATTTAACTTTATAAATCTTATATTATTTTCATAAGTATCTACATAATTTATAGATTCATCTATATATACTTCATCTTTTATTTGCTGAAGCTCTATTTTATTTATTATTTCATCTAAATTAGAGCTTATATAATTACAAGTAATAAGTCCTCTTTTTATATAAACAAAGTAATAATTTTTACCTATTTGAATAATTACTCCACATGTAAGCTTTTTATTTTTCATTCTTTTAATCATCACTTCTCTTATGAAAAATTGTATTGGAATCACTTGAACATCTTTAGCTTCCTTTATAAGTTTTTCAACTTTTTTCTTACCTTTTATTGAATAAATAGATAACAATCCTTCTGTTCTTATTCTTTCATAATCATATAATATATCCCCATTTTGTGGGAATATGTTTTTTATCTTTTCATCAATAAAATTTTCTATTTTCCCTATACTTTTATCAACTTGAAATATTTTTGTGAAAAGAGGCTCCTCTAAAATGATAATTTGCATTTTTGAATTATTTGTATCAACCACATTACTTGTATTATAAAAGTCATACTCATTATTTTTGTATAAATATGAATGTTGCTTTAACAATATCTTAACCTTATTCATTTGTCCTCCTTTAATAATTTCTACAATTAACTAATCATATTTCACATTCTTTTCTTCAAAAACATAACCTGGTATAAGTATCACCTTATTATCTTTTATTTTATAATCTATATCTCTATACCTTTCTGATTTATTTTCTGAACAATACTTTAATATAAACCTCTGAGTTTCAATACTATAACTTATTATACTTTTATCAACTGAAGGCAATTCAATGATTCTCAAAATCTCCTCTATATCAAAATTTTCTTCGTCAGTCTGACTTTCTTGAATCTTTTTATTTATCAGCCTCATAAACTTGTAAATTACCGCCTCTTCTCTTCTACTTATATTATATCTATCACTATGAATATAATTTAAAGCCTCAAGCTGAATACTATAATTAGTCATTTTATAATACATACATCCAAGCAAACTTATTAAAGAAAGTATTATTACAGAGCTTATAAGTGCAGAACCATTCTTTTTTATATACACGAAATAAACTCCTTTCCATAATTATCACATATTATTAAATAAATAAGGTTATCTTTTTTCTTAATACTCATATTTGATATATTACCAAGCATCTTATTTTCATTTAAAAACCTTCCCCATTCATCATATGTTCTTACCACTATGGATTTGTTATGAGATTTATATACTATTGCTTTATTCTTCACTTCATTATCAATGTATTTCGAAAATCTGATTTCCTCATCAGAACAATTCACTGAATTTATATTTCTTTCTCCTATAATATTCTGTAAAGAAATATAAAAATTTTGAATATCATTATATTCTTTGACTAACTCTGCATTATCAAGATATGCTTTATACATAATAATAGTTAGATTCAAGCCTTCACTTAAAATTATTATAGTCATAAAAATATAGAGTAATGATTCTATTACGCTGAATCCCCTTTTATATTTATTCATCACACGTCCACCAGCTCTTATCAAACTCATCAGCAATATTTATATTTATACAATCTTTCTCAATATTTGAATATACTCTAAACTCTATTTTTTCTTCACTTTGATTTATAATTTTAATAACTATATCATTTCCCTTTTCAAGTTCATAAATTTTTTTATCTGTAAGGCTTCTTCCTAAATTCTCATCATATTTAAGATGTAATTCACCGTTTTCAAATAAATCATCTAGTTGATTTTTATTTAAATTGTATTTTATCTCTCGCTCTAAATTCACAATATTTCTCATAACATCTTCATTTATAATTCTTTGTTTTATAAATTTACTGCTTTCAATGTGGCAATTTACAGCAAACGCAGCTGCAATACTTAATATCATAATTCCTATAGCCGCTTCGATTACTAAACTTCCTTTCATTCTCTTACATCTATAAATATTTATAATTTATCAACTCCTCATTAATCATCAAAATTAATATAGTCAACTCCAACTCTTATCTTTATACTTTTCACTTCATTAAAGTAATTTTCAAATTGAATAGAGCCAGCCTTATTTATCCTTCCAGATGAATCTATTGGAAATGATATTTCTTTACTGAATACTTTTATATCACTTGGAACTGTTACAAACTTAGAAGCCTGTGAATTATTATATGCATAATATATATTCTTTTTAGATGGTGTTATAATTAGACTTCCAGTCTTATTGCTAGTTGCACTTTTTAATTTTGCATATGTTATAAAATTGTGTACCTCATATAAGAATCCTTCATATTCAATATTTTTATAAATTTTACTTTCGAATCTTCCCATAGCCGCTACTCCTGAGAATAAAGTCAATATAATAAACAGTACTATTATAGTTTCAAAGAGGGTAAATCCTTTTTTACTCATCTTACAGACCTCAATTGAAGACTATCATATAAAGGAAGTACAAACACTCCAAGAAAAATCACAATGCCTATTGCCATAATTAAAATAAATGCTGGCGTTATAAGAGATAAGTATTTTTTTATCTGCTTTGAAATTTCATCTTCCATACTTTCTGCAATCTCTTTGAACCCTTCTGAAATAGTACCACTTTCTTCTCTAATACTTATCACTGTTAATGTATACTTTGATAATATGTTACTTTTTTTAAGTGCATCTGTAAGTCCTTTACCCTTTATTAAATCCTTATTTATATCTTTTAATTTTCCATTTAAATATTGTGGACTTATACTATCCTCACAAAATATAAGACCTTTGGAAATATTTATTCCTGTACTGAATAATATAGAAAATAATAATACTGTTATATATTCAATTATCTTTTTAACTATTTTAACTCTTATAAACATTTCAACATTAATTTTGGAATATAGGCATTTAAATATCAGACATAATACAGTTCCCCAGCATAATATAGAAAAAATAGTAATATACACATTACGTTCAAAAAATATTTTTACATTATATAAAAAGGTACAACTTGGAGGAGGGCTTACATTTATTGATTTATAAATTTCATAAAAACTAGGATTTATCTGTTCTATAAGAATAATAATTAAAGCAATTATAGATAAGAGTACAAATACCGGATAAATACATGCATTTTTTATAGATTGTGCTATATTCAAGTACTTTTCATAAAATAAACTTATACCACAAAGAACCTCATATAGCTTCCCTGTATTTTCTCCTATTGAAATTAGTCCAGTAAAAAATTGAGGATATAAATTATCAAACTTTTTAAAGCTTTCGCTTAATGTTAATCCTTCCTTCATATATAAAGCTACCTTTCGAAGACTTTGCTTATATTCTTTATTAGTTATGGTTTCACTAATCAGTTCTATACCATCATGTATAGATATTCCATCATTATAAATCTGTCCTAGATTTTTTGAAATAATAATAAGATGTTTAATAGATACTCTTTTATTATTCATAGGAAAGTTCACCTTCAATAAATTTATCATAGTCTTCTTTGGATATAATTCCGTCATAAAGCATCATATTAAGGTTTTTTCGCATTCCTTCATTTGAAAAACAAGATACATCTTCATAAATATGCTTTAACTTTTCCTTTTCATTTCTTGATAAAAAATATATGGAACTTACTATCTTCCTACCCTCATATCCAGTATAATTACATTCTTTACATCCACATCTTTTATATATTTTTCTTTCCTTTAGAGAATTTTCCTTATCTTCTTTCTTACATTTTTCACATAATACTTTAATTAATCTTTGAGATATTATTCCACATAAAGCATCCTGAAGCAGGTAATTTTTCACTCCCATATTTTCTAATCTCAAATAAACTTCTCTTGGTGAATTGGCATGAATTGTAGTAAAAACCTTATGACCTGTAATAGAAGCTCTTACTGTAATATCTGCAGTTTCTTCATCTCTTATTTCTCCAACCATAATTACATCAGGATCCTGTCTTAATATGCTTCTAAGACCACTTGCAAAGGTCATATCTGCCTTCCTGTTTAATGCTACCTGATTTATATTGGATAAATACACTTCTACCGGATCTTCTAGGGTTGTAATATTGATACTCCCTGAATCGAGTTCATTAAGAATTGCGTATAAAGTAGTAGATTTTCCAGAACCTGTGGGCCCATTTATAACTACTAGACCTGTATTTAAATTAACCATTTTTCTTATTACTTTAATCTGTTCTTCATCAAAACCTAAATTTTCTAATCTATAATTAAAATTATTGCAATATAATATTCTTATAACAAGCTTTTCTCCATATATTACTGGTATAGATGAAATTCTAAGATCATATTTTATTTCTTTATATTTTAAAATTATCTTTCCATCCTGAGGCTTTCTCTTATCTGTTATGTCCATTCCAGCCCTAATCTTAATTTTAGAACATAATCTTGTGTATATATCATTTTCTATCTTGTTTACAATGCATAATGTCCCATTAATTCTATATCTTATAGATACATATGACTCCATTGGTTCAAAATGAATATCACTAGCCCCTCTTTTAATGGCATTAAAAATTATAGAATCATCCATTTCTTTATCATCTTCGCCAAATACAGAATTCAAAAGCTTCATATAATTAATTTCTGAAATTTTCTCAATTATGACTTCTTTATCATATAAAAATCTTATATAATCCGAAACATCTTCATCTGCATAAGTCATAATAAAAATATTATCTTTATTTTCCCTAAAGGGAAGTATCTTATATTTACTGCATATCTCTTTATTCAGGCTTTTGGCAACCTTTAAATCTAAATTATTTATTCCATACTCTTTTATTTATATCACCTCAATTTTAAAAAATTATAGCTTAATAATATCCAATTACATAATCTTTTATTCATATTTCCCAGAAAATTTAACCAAAAAAGTCAGTTCCGAATATCCTTAATTCAAAACTGACTTTATTAATATGATACTATTTTATATACTCTACAAATGTATAATCTGTTCCTGTATCTTCAATACGGCTTATAGTTCCATCACTTGAGTATTTATAAATCTGCTGCCCAGTACTTCCTCTTTTTTTGGAACCAATAAACAATACATCTCCATTATCATCTAATGCTAATCCCTTTTCCACTTCAATAATAGCCGGAAAATCATATACAACTCTCTTAATACCATCTGTTTTTAATTCATAAAGTGATTCAACATTATCCTTACCCTTTCCAATGGCATAATATTTATCATTAGATTTCACTACATCTTTTATTTCATCCATAGTAGAACTTAATTTCTTTACATTCTTTGTATCTTTATCTATAACCATAATAGTTCTCTTATTTTCTAATGTTATTTGAAGAAATAGTATATCATTTTCTGTTGCTTTTAAATACGCTAAAAACCCTTCATTAATCTTATACAATAATTTTTCTTTATCTTCTTTTAAATCATATGTAAATAATCCATTTATTCCATCATTACTTACTCCATAATAAATAAGAGTATCTTTATTATACCAATCATATAGTGTCCCCGATATAGTTACATTTGAATTTATTTTTTTCTCTGTATTGTTAAATGTATTGTAAATTTTTAGTTTAAGTCCATTATCCTGTATAAAATATGATATATATTTCCCTTCCTTAGATAATTTCAAACCACTTATATCATTATCTTTTATATCATATTTATTTCCTTTAGACACAAAATATTTTCCATCATCATTTATACCTATATAATTTGAACTTTCCTTATCATAAGCTAATATAACCTTATCCACATCCATTTTTAAGTATTTTCCATCATCATAATTATATAGATTATATTTCCCTTCTTCGCTCTTAAGCATAGCTCCTGGATTTAATGATATCTCCTCTGTTACATTACTTGCTGCATCAGCTTTATTTGAAGCTGTTGAACATCCAAATAAGAACAGAGGCAGAACAATGAAGGCTATTATACTCAAATACTTTCTTTTTATTAGTACCATTTTAAATCCCTCTTCTTTATAATCAATTATTTCTTTGTATAAGCCCACTCAAATCAAACTACCATTAAATATTTGAATCTAATTCTGTCTTACCTTCAAAAGATACTTCTGCTGGTCCTTTCATGTATACATCATCACCTATTACTTCTATTATAAGCTCTCCTCCTGGCGCTTTAACATGTATTTCCTTATCCTTATCTACAAGACCTAATTTTTTTGCTGCTACTACAGAAGCTGAACATCCTGTACCACAAGCTAAAGTAAATCCTGCACCTCTTTCCCATGTATTAACTCTTATATGAGTATCATCTATTATTTTTACAAAGTTAATATTGCTTCCTTCCTTAAAATACTTATACTTTTCAAGTGCTGAACCTTCACTTATAACATCATATTCTCGATTATCTTCAAAAATAACTGTATGAGGTACTCCCATAAGAAGTGTTGTAACTTTGTATGTTCTATCATTTACATTTATTTCTGCATTTATTAGACTGTCAACTTCATTTAATGGTATATCTTTTGCTTCATATGAAGGAACTCCCATATATACTCTTACATATTGAACTTTTTCACCATCTAATATTATCTCAATTACTTTAACTCCATCTCCAGTTTCTACAGGAAATTTAGTTTCTGTAACTATTTTGTGTTCATATACATATTTACCAAAACATCTTATGGCATTACCACACATATTAGCTCTAGATCCATCTGCATTTATTATTACCATTTTTGCCTTTGCAACTTCACTTTTACGCACTAAAACAAGACCGTCTGCTCCTATTCCAAAGTGCCTGTCACATAATTTAGCTGCTAACTTACATTCTTCTTTAATTTCATTATTAAAATCTTCAACAAATATAAAATCGTTTCCTGCACCTTGCATCTTATAAAAATCCATCTTACTTCCCCCAGATCTATATTTTAAAATAAACTAAATATAATTTATTAATTTTGCCACTCTTAAATAATAAAAGTATTATGACAAAAATACAATGGTTAATATAATTTTTTATCATTTTTTAATATTATATACATTAAATGTAAATTATTTTCTAAAACATTACTTTCTTGACTATTTTCATATAATTGATAATAAGCACTTTAAAATGTTATACTATTCTTAATTCCACTAAGAAAGGATGACTTAAAATGGCATTAGATGGTATATACTTACATAGCTTAGTTAATAATTTAGAAAAATCAATTGTAAATTCAAAAATAGATAAAATAAATCAACCTGAAAAGGATGAAATTATTTTAACCTTAAGAAAAGAACGTAAAAATATAAAGCTCCTTATTTCTTCTTCTCCTAGATTTGCAAGAATCCATTTAACAAATACAGTCAAGGAAAACCCAATCAAGGCTCCTATGTATTTAATGGTTCTTAGAAAATATATTTTAGGTGGAAGAATCACAAAAATTAATCAATTAGATAACGATAGAATTGTAGTATTAGAAATCGAAAACAGGGATGAACTTGGCTTTGACAGTATCTATTCATTAATAATTGAAATAATGGGAAGACACTCTAATATAACTCTTGTAAGAAATAGAGATAATAAAGTTATGGAATCCATAAAACATATTACTCCAGATATAAACAGTTATAGAGTTCTTTATCCTGGAGTAACATATGTTTATCCTCCAAAATCAACCAAGCTTAATCCATTTACTACAAAATATGATGAATTTAATTCATACATAAGCAATAATTCTATCGAATTTGATGAAAAATTTTATTCTAATACCTTTACAGGTGTAAGTAAGCTCTTATCAAGTGAATTATATTATAACATTACTAATGTAAATTCTTCACCTACAAGAAGTGAAATTTATGAAAATCTTAAGAATTTTATAGAAAATTTAGATTCAAATCTTTCATTTAATATATATACAAATAAATCAGGTATTTTAAAAGACTTCTATTGTATAAAATTAAATACATTAAAAGATGATTATAATTTGATTCCATATGATGATCCAAATACACTTATGGATGATTTCTATAGTAAAAAGGATAAGCAAGATAGACTTCAAAATAAGTCAACTGACCTTCAAAAGCTTATTCATACAAATATAGAAAGATGTCACAAAAAATCTAAAATATTAAGAGAAACATTAAAAGAATGTGAAGAAAAAGAATCATTAAGAATTAAAGGAGATCTTTTAACATCATTTATATATACAATAAAGAAAGGCGACAAGGAATGTACTCTTCTTAACTTCTATAATGAAAATGCAGAAGAATATATGACTATTGCTTTAGATCCAAATAAAACTCCTTCTGAAAATGTTCAAAAATACTATAAAAAATATAACAAGCTTAAAACCTCAGAAGAATATGCAAAAGTTCAGCTTGAAAAAAATTTAGAAGAAGAAGAATATTTAAATTCAGTTCTTACTAATATATTAAATGTTGAAAGCTATGATGAAATTGACGAAATAAAAAAAGAACTTATTGAAACAGGATATATAAGATTCAAGAAAAATGGTAAATCTCCTAAAAAACAAAAAACATCAAAGCCTCATCACTTTATTTCAAGTGATGGAATTGATATTTATGTAGGTAAAAATAATCTTCAAAATGATTATTTAAGTTTAAAATTTGCAAATAAAAATTATTTATGGCTTCATGCCAAAGATATACCTGGTTCTCACGTAATAGTATGTTCTTTTGATGTTCCAGATACCACTTTAGAAGAAGCAGCTATAATAGCTGGTTACTACAGCAAAGGTAAAAATTCTCCTAAGGTTGATATTGACTATACAAAAGTTAAAGAACTTAAAAAGCCAAATGGAGCCAAACCTGGAATGGTAATATACCATACAAATAAAACAGTATTAATAAATCCTGGTGAATTTGATAATGTAATGAAAAAATTATCATGTGCAGAATAATATTTAAATCAATATAATTTCTTCTAATTTATTTAATGACTTAGCAATTAAAATCATAAAAAAGTACCTATAATATACCAGACATCAAGAATGTCTTATTTATGGGTACTTTCTATAATTTATTATTAGGAGCTTTTAAATATATTATCACATAACAAGCTCAAACTTACTAAGAGCTTCTTCTAAAATTTTAACATTATTTTCGTAACAATCTTTTTTCTCATTTTCAATAGATATTATTATTGCATTTATAAGACTTAGGGGACCAGCAAATGACCCTTTGAAAACTGAATTACTGATACCAGCTGAAGCCTTAAGTGTAATATCAGCATAAGGCACTAATGGTGATAACATATTATCCGTAATTGCTATAGTTTTTGCTCCTCTGTTCTTTAAATGAGTAAATATATCTACTGTACTTTTAGAATATCTATCAAAACTTATTCCTATTATAACATCCTCTCCAGTATCTCTATTAATATGCTTAGGAATCTGTTCAATATTCTCTAATAAAATAACATTGTTAAACATCAATTCCAAATAATATTTAAAGAATATAGCAAGAGATGCTGCACTTCTCCTGGCCACAATATATATTCTTTCTGCATTCACAAGAAAATTTACTGCTTTCTTGAGTTCAAATATATTAAGTTCTTCCATAGTATACCTTATATTATTAACATCATCTTCAAATACTTCATATAATTTTCTGTTTGTATCACTTTCTAATTCATCTCTAATTCTAATTCTCTCGATTGATTCTACTTGTTCCTTTATAGTTTCCTGTGTTTCCTTTAAAAAATCTGGATATCCCTTATATCCTAAAAAAGTTACAAACCTTGTTACTGTAGCTATACTTACTTCAGAAAGGTTTGCTAGTTTTTCAACAGTCAAAAAAGGTATGGTGTTTGGATGCGATAAAATATATTTTGCTATTTTCTCTTGTGCTTTACTCATTGAAGACATCTTTTCTGCTATTTTTTGATATACTTGAGCCATAACTATATTCCCCCTTTTCCAATTTAATTACCATTAAAATTTTATTAATTATTTTATATAGGCTAAAAATAAAAAGGTATCAAAAACTAACGTTTTTGACACCTTTGTCGCTAAATATCTTTATAAATACTTTACCATTAAAAAACTTTATTGTAAATGTATTTTCATAGCTTTTCACTTTTTCTTATTTTGTAAACTCTTATTCTTAAATTTTTTTATTTAAGAATGTTTTTATATATATAAACTTAATATATTTTACTGAGATATTATCTCATCATTTCATGAAGTAGTGTATCCCCATCATTTTTAATTATGTCATTATGGAAATATTGATAGTAATAACACTTAATCTTACCATTATATAATTTTCTATTTTTTGTTGACTTCATACCAAATGTTTTTTCAAATGGTTCAAATGAAGTTAAAATATTGAAATCCCAAGTGTCTAATTTCTTTTTAACTCTTCCCATGTGCTTATATAACTCTATAAGCTTCTTTCCTTCACCTATTCTTTCACCGTATGGTGGATTTGATACAATAAATCCATGTTTTCTAGATGTTGAAAACTCCATAAAATCTCTCTTTTGGAATTGAATATATCTATCTACTCCAGCTTTTTTTGCATTTTCCATAGCTACCTTAAGAGTTTTATAGTCAATATCATATCCTATAATTTTTAAATCCTTATGTTTTTCTGAATTTCTAGCACCATCTCTCACACTTTCAAATATATGCTTAGGCATTGATGGCCATGTTTCACAGACAAAATCTCTATTTACTCCAGGAGCAATATTAAGCGCTATCATAGCTGCTTCTATTAAAATAGTCCCTGAACCACAGAATGGATCAATAAGCTCGCAGTCATCTCTCCATCTTGATATTAATAACATAGATGCAGCTAAAGTTTCTTTTAATGGAGCTATACCAGCAAGTTCTCTATATCCTCTTTTATGTAACCCTGGTCCTGTTGTATCTACTGTTAACGTAACAACATCTTTAAGTATTGCAACTTCAATCTTATAGACTGGACCTGTTTCACTAAACTGTTCTATTCCATAACTTTCACTCATACTTTTTACTATAGCTCTTTTAACTATAGATTGACAATCTGGAACACTATGAAGTGTTGACTTAATAGATTTACCAGTAACGTGCATAACTCCATCAATTGGAATCAATTTGCTCCAGTCTACATTTTTAGTTCCTTGGAATAGTTCTTCGAATGATCTTGCTTCAAATTCTGCCATTTTTATAAGCACTCTATCAGCAGTTCTTAAATGAACATTAGCAATAGCTATATCCATTTCATCACCCTCAAAAGTCACTTTTCCATTTTCTATTTTTAAATCTTCATATCCTAAAGCTCTTAATTCCTTTGCTGTTATACTTTCTATACCAAAAGTACTAGTAGCAATTAAGTCGTACATCATATTTTTATTCTCCTTCTATTAGTTACTTTTATTTTCAAAAATCTTAACAGAATCCTTTCCATCAATTTCCTTTAAATCAACAGCTATTATTTCATTCTTAGATGTTGGTATATTTTTTCCTACATAATCCGCTCTTATAGGAAGTTCTTTATGTCCTCTATCTATTAATACTGCAAGCTGAATTCCTTGTGGTCTGCCCACATCTATAATTGCATCTATAGCTGCTCTTACAGTTCTACATGTATATAAAACATCGTCAACTATTATTACTTTCTTATTTTTAATATCTGTACCTAAATCAGCACTTTTAACTTCTGGAGCTTCTTCAGTTGTTGAAAGATCATCTCTGTATAGAGTTATATCAACATACCCTACTGGAACTTCATTACCCTCTATCCCTTTTATATATTCTGCAATTCTTTCTGCTAAAGGATAACCTCTTGTCTTAACTCCTATTAATACAATATCCTCTACACCTTTATTTCTTTCAATTATTTCATGAGATATTCTTATTAAAGTTCTATTTATAGCTTTTTCATCTAATAATATAGCTTTTAAATTCATAGTTACCTCCTAAACTTTCCACATAAAATATTCTTATAATATTTTTTAAAAAATACTACATAAGTACATTTATAATAAGTTAATCATTACATTTCATTTCTTAATTTATCCAATATTTTTGTAAAGTACTCTGGTAAATCTGTAGTAAACTCCATATATTCTTTAGTTCTTGGATGAATAAATCCTAAAGTCTTTGCATGAAGTACCTGACCTTCTACTTTAATTTTTTGTCTTTTAAATCCATAAAGGGGATCACCTACAAGAGGAAATCCAATTGATGCCATATGAACTCTTATTTGATGGGTTCTACCAGTTTCTAAAACACATTTTATAAGTGTAAATCCATTAAATCTTTCAATAACTTCATAATGAGTCACAGCTCTTTTTCCATCTTCAACAATGCCCATTTTAAGTCTATCTTTTTTATTTCTACCTAAAGGTTTATCAATAGTACCGCTATCATTCTTTAATCTTCCTTCAATAAGAGCATAATATTCTCTTTTCATAGAGTGATCTTTAAGTTGTTCTGATAAAAAAGTATGAGCTTCATCATTTTTAGCAATAACTAAAACTCCTGAAGTGTCCTTATCTATTCTATGTACTATCCCTGGTCTTATAACTCCATTAATGCTAGATAAATTTTTACAATGATATAATAATGCATTTACAAGAGTTCCATTATAATTTCCTGGTGCAGGGTGTACTACCATTCCCTGCGCTTTGTTTACTACTACAACATCATCATCTTCATAAATAATGTCTATAGGTATATTTTCTGCTTCCACATTTAGAACTTCTGGTTCTGGAAGTATAACTTCAATTTCATCAAGGGCCTTCAACTTATAATTGCTTTTAGGAATTTTTCCGTTAACCTTAATGCTATCCTTTTCAATTAGTCCTTGAATAAAAGATCTAGATTTTCCTTCAATAGCATCACTTAAGTATTTATCTATTCTAGTTCCTTTATCTTTTTCTTCAACTATAAATACAGTTTTATCCATTAGTTAAACCCTTTCTTCTTATATTCTTTAAATATTATAATATAATACTTTTTAAATGACAATTAACAATTATTTTTTCCCTCAATAATAAAACCCCACTTTCTTTTGAAAATGGGGCTTTGTTTTAAAAACTAATTCTCTACAAAAAAGCTTTTAATTTCTTCTAAATCATTTATTTCATCTTTAACTTCTTCCTCATGAGGAACAATTTCTTCTACTGTTGGAACAGTTTCTGAAATATCAGCTGCCTTTTCTTGAACATCTTCTTCATCTACTGGTTCTGAAACATTATAATTTTTAATAAAATCTTTTTCTAAATCATCAAAAGTTTCTAATTGAGTATTCATGAAATTTCTATATTTTGCTCTAAATTTTATAAACTCTTGTTTAACTCTTTCATACTCATCATTAATTTCAACAACATCGTTATGGGCTTTATCTAAAATCTTCTGCGCACTTTCATTAGCATTTTTCATTACTAATTCAGCTTCTTTTCTTGCAGAATTTTTTGCTTGCTCAGCAGCATTTTGTGCTAATAATAAAGTATTTTGAATAGTTGACTCAATTTGTGAATAATGTTCTACTTTTTCATTTAAGCTTTGAATTTTTTCTTTTAAGTGTGTGTTTTCCTTAAATAATTCTTCAAAATTATCAACAACTTCATCTAGGAATTCATCTACTTCTTCAGGGTTATATCCTCTAAGTCCTTTTTTAAATTCCTTATTATTGATATCCATTGGAGTTAACTTCATATTTTTCACCTCTACTATGTGTATTTTTTTATTATAATTTTAATCCTGCCACTTTTACTATTACCAATCTCTTCGCCTAATATAAATTTACCGCTTCCTCGTATTGTTATCCTCTGCCCAACCTTAAGTTCTTGACTTTTATCTTTTATCTTTGAATAATCTACAAGTACCTGCCCTTGATCTATGAACTCTTGAGCTTTTGATCTCGATATATTACATATTTTAGATACCAGCCCATCAGCTCTTAATGAAGAAACTAGTATAACTTCCTCTTTAAATTTAAATTGTGGAAGTTCATTAAAATCATTTAATACTTCTACTTTACATGATGTTTTTCCTATTTTATCAATATTATATACAAGATAATCTTTTATGTCTTCATGAACAGGTACATAACAGTTATTACCTTCAACTAATAAATCACCAATTTTATTTCTCTCTATCCCTAATGCTAATATTCCACCTAAATAATCTCTATGAGATAAATTTGAGAATTTAGAATTATGAGATATTTTTATAAGAAACATAGGATATGGAATATCATAAATATTATTAAAAGCTATCATTCTTCTTTCTGCTTCTTCAAAAATACCGTTACATTCAACTTTAAATGATTTGCTTCCAGTATTTATTTCAAACCACTTCCATATATTCGGCGGATAAAAATCACTTCCAAATACAGGTATATCTTTATTCCTAGCCAATTCATATTTTTCATACAGGCTCAAAGCTTCAACTTTATCAGTATCACTAAATGTTTTGCTAATTACTTCTTTTATACTCATTACAATACCGCAACTAATATCATTCTTATAAAATCCATAGCTAATAATGCAATAATTGGAGAGAAATCAATTGGCATATTGGATAAGAATCTGTATTGAAGTCTTCTAAACGGTTCTAAAACTGGTTCTGTAATCATGTGTATAATTTCTATAAATTTGTTGTATCTAATTTGTGGTATCCAGGAAGCTATACATTCAATAAGTATTGCTATTTCAAATATTCTAAATACACTATCAACAACGTTATATAATATCATAAAACCACCTTATTTAGACCAGTTAAATAAAGCCTTAGAACTAATTTCATTTCTTAATTCATTAGTTACTTCAACATTTGAAGGTGAAAGAAGGTATACACCTTTTTCTATTTGTTGTAATTCCCCTCCTAATGCATAACATGAACCACTAATAAAATCTAATAATCTTTGAGCAATCTTTAGTTCTAATGCAGTAGTATTTACTAATACTATTCTTCTATTTTTTAATGCTTCACAGATTTCAGTTGCTTCTTCATAATCAACTGGCTTTGTAATTGTAACCTTAATTGATGAAGATGTATGAATATTAACTACCTTATTGTTATTTATATTTTTTTTACTTGTAATAACAGGTTCTATTGAATCCTCTTCTTCACCTGTTTCACTTTCATATTCTTCATCTTCGTAATCTTCATAATCTTCGTACTCATCAAACCCTAAAAAAGCTTTAACTTTTGAAATAACATTATTACTCATTTTCATTTCCTCCTGTATTATAATTTCTTTCCCCAAAAATCCCAGTTCCTATTCTTACAAGATTGGAACCTTCTTCAATTGCTATTATATAATCATGAGTCATACCCATGGATAATACTTCCATACTGATATTCTTAAATTTTCTATCCTTAAGACTATCGAATATTGCTTTTGTTTTCTTAAAATAAAATCTGTTACTTTCTTCATCGCCTTGAGGTATTATTACCATAATTCCTTTTACAAGAACATGGTTACATTTTTCTATTTCCTGTATAAATTCTTCAAGGTCTTCTTCATACACTCCACTTTTACTATCTTCTCTGCCTATATTAATCTGAATAAGTGTATTTGCAGTTTTACCTGCTTTCTTAAATACCTTTTCTACCTGATTTAGTAAACTTATACTATCAAGTGAATGAATAAGATACACTTTATCAACCAAATATTTAACTTTATTTGTTTGAAGGTGACCTATTAAATGCCATCTTACATCATCATGAAAGTTTTCAGACTTATATACAAGCTCCTGCACCTTATTCTCACCAAAATCTCTCATTCCACATTTATATGCTTCTTCTAAGTATTCCAATGGTTTTGTTTTAGATACTGCTAAAAGTTTAACTCCATCTGGAATTGTTGATTTAAGTTCTTGAATATTTTCTTTTATTCCCATTGTTTAACACCTTATTTCAACTATTCTTTTTTGTTCATTTAATTTATATTCTATATAAAACTCTAATTTCCTTTAAAAAATTTAATTTATTTTGAATTTGATTTCTCATCTCGTTCCATAAAGGATACATTTCCATTTTGTGAAGATGCAGGCATGGATATTTTTTCACTTTCTTCTATATTTACATGTAACTTTCTTACCATAAGTTCTCTTATATGACTTCCTTCTGCAAGTAATGCTGCCTTAAGTTTTTCAGGATCGCCAATCGCATATATTTTAAATGGTGCTGATTCACGATTTCCATCATCAAACTGAATAAAAGCCCAGGCACATACAGCTCCAGACCATGGTACAATTCTATGATTATTCACACATATAGCTTCTGCCCCTGCCTGTCTCAGCTCATTTATTATAAGTGCCATATCACTATCATGAAGAAGCTTACTCATAACATCAGATATATCTTCTTTCGTTACATTAGTCGTTCCATCATCTATCGTAAGAATTATACCAGGTCCTTCAACTTCCTTACTCCCTGTAAACATACTATAGTCATTAATTTGTTCCTTCATATCTTCCAATATTTTATTATTTTTTTCATCATCATATTTATATTGATTTATTTTTTCAGTAACTTCTATATTATTATCCTTTAAATCACCTATCTCTTTATAAAGCCGTGTTCTTTCCTCTACTGCATTTTGATATTCAGAAGTATTAAGTTCATTATGAGAGGTTATTGCATTAAAATTAAAATTAAGTGAAATCAACATCCCCAATAATAATGTTGCAATAAAGATAAAGAAATTTGCTTTATTTTTTTTCATTACTTCACCTCATTTAAGCATCATTTAAATTTTCTTTATCTCCAAGTCCATCATTCTCCACACTTTTCTTTCTGTTTTTAAACATTTCTATAAGCTGTCTTCTTATTATAGCAAAATTATTAAAAATTCTACCACCAAATACAATAACAGCAGCTATATATATTGGAATCCCAAGCTTATCGCCTAAATACGCAAGAAGTGCGGCAAGTAGTGAATTTCCAAAGAATCCCGAAATAAAGATATCCGGATGAAAATTCTTTGAAAGATTTGCCCTTATGGCTCCAAAAACTGAATCTAAACACGCAAGAATTGCAACAGACATATATGGAGAAAATTTATCTGATATATTTATATCTAATACAAAGCCTAATATAATTCCTATTAACAATCCAATAACTGCAATCAATTTATCTCGCTCCTATTCCTTAACTGATTTTATATATTCACTCTTAAGTGATTGAGTAGATTTTCCTATAGCTATTTCATCTTCTGTTTTTACTTCTATATTATAATTAGGAAGAGCTAGATATTCTAACGACCCTGGAAATGATACTCCCACATTAAGTCTTCCTTTATCTCCAATAGCTTTTATTACTATCTTTTCTTTAGGATATATACGTCCTACAGAGCCAATTGATATCCCATTTCCCGCAGTCTTTATTCCAGTCTGTGGTGTTATTCTTATATCATTAATACTTATTGCTTCTGCACCAGAATACCATAAAAGATTAACTAAATGAATTATTTCATCTTCACCTAAGTCTCTGCTTGTATCTATAGAATTAGAATTAAAAATAGATGTCTTAGGAGTTATTGTAATGACTATACCAGGTCCCTTTACATCTACAACACCCAAATGCATTCTCGCATCATCAAGTTGACTTTTTATTTCTTTGTTTACATTACCATCTTTAGTAGCTACTTCTTCAAGTTTCTTTAATTCTTCTGAAAGTTTTGAGTTAGTTGCACTTAATTCTTCTTTTTCTTTTCGCAACGTTTCAACTTCTGAAATTATACTATTCTGATCAAAACCACTTATGTTCCCTGTATTTTTATTGGACAGAACTTTAAACTGATATGCTAATAAAAATCCTAATAGGGCACAAACTAGTGCAACGAATATTTGTGATTTAGATATTTTCATTTTACCTATATTCCTTCCTGTTAACTATTTGTTTATTCCTTATAAAAAATTGGGGAGCCATCAAATCCTACATCTACATATCCTTTTTTTATTGATATTTCAGGATTTTCTATAATATGAATTAGTTTATTCATCTTTTCAGGTATATTATCATCATTACCTAGCTTACCTTCAATCTCTCCAATATATACTTTTATATTCATCAAATCAGTCATATCAATTGAATCAATATTAAAACTACTCGTATTGGCTTTTGCAATTTCCGAAAAAATCTTTAATACTTTCATAACCCTATGATTATCTGAAATTTCATTTCCAAGACTTACATTATTCATATCAAGCCCTACTATATTTATAAGTTTTCTATTATCAACATTATCTGTTTTTTCAAGCAAAACTCCTTCATCACTTAAAACATAATATTGCCCATCTTCTGAAGAAGCATCATACATTCCTTGCTTTTCAGTTATTTTTATATTTATTTGTTTAGGAAATACCCTTGTTACAGTTACATTTTCTACATATGGATTTTTCTTTGCTTCTTTTATTATGTCACCTTCATTTATTAAAAAAATATTCTGTCCTAAAAGATATTCAGTATTAGCTTTGACATCTTCTCCACTCATAATTGGATTTCCAAGTACTGATACTTTTTTTATTGTAAATACATCAGATCTAGTAATAAAAACCCCAATCCCAATGCATAAAATTATAGCCATAATAATAAGTCTTCTAATAAGCCTTTTTCGCCGCGCCTTTAATATAAACTTATTATTTACTACTTTTTTCTTTCTCTTTTTACTCTTATTTACTTTTACCATTTACTTACCTATCTCTTATAATCTAAATTACACATAATCCTTCACTATAATTTCATATATAATAATAACACTTTAGCATGATATTTTCATTAATTAATTTCCTATTGTAAATCTTTTTTCAGTATATTGTATATTTTTCTCATTAAATTAATAACTCATTAATTTAATGAGTTATTTACTTGACTTGTGCATTAATTTGAGAAAATTTACCATTGGTTTTTAATTCATGTTTTACCATTATAATTTTTTTAT
>NZ_JABAGC010000026.1 GCF_012843905.1 Clostridium sp. SM-530-WT-3G | reverse complement strand
ACTTTGTTTGGCAAGCTTACCCATAGCATTAAGCCTCAAATGTGATTCGTGTACCTCAGACCAAGGTTTTGCCTCAGTCTTCCTTCAGATTCCACCTCACGATGGACACCCTTGCCGTTGGCTGTGCGGTTGGCACTATCAGCCCCCGTAACGGACTTTCACCGATTAGCACATGCCCATGCTGGGCACACCAAAAACAGCAGGATTTTATAATACTATAATTTCCTGCTGTTTAATTAAAAACTTATACAACTTTAAATTTCTTTTATAATAAATTTATTTCTATTTTCAACTATTTTTATATTTAAAATTCTATTCAACTTATCCAAGCTCTTTAAGTTATTTATATACTTAATATTCTGTGAATCAACAAGTTTTCTAGTTACTTCTACTATATCCTTTTTATCATCATCAGTCAAAATAAGATTATTTGTAATGCATTCTCTATTAATATATGTTAATGTAGTCCATATCTGCTCTAAAGCAATCTTATTTAAATCCATAAGAACCCAAGTAAAATCTTTTCTTCTATGTCCTTCTGGATAAGCTTCTTTAAAAAATTTAATAAAATTATTTTCTATCTTTGGATCTTTATCAAAAACATATTTGCCAAGCTGTGACTTTAATGTATTTTTAAGATACATTATAGTATTAGGCTTTATCTTATCTGCCATTTCATCAATCTTTTTATAAATAAAGTTATAAGTGCTTTCAATTTGAAAAACATCTGGATCTTTCTTTAATATTTTAGTCATATCGATATATTCTAGAATATTCTTTTTGCTATTAAGTTCTTTTCCATATATCTTCTGCCATATTTCTTGTCCGTCAAGACCATTAATATTTAAATTTTCTTCCATAACTATCTTCATCCTTTTAATAAATTAGTAGTTATATTATATCCAAAAATCATAGCATAATAAATAAAAATTTAGTTTCTTAATCATTTAAAATCAACTTTTTATTATTGTAATTCATCTAATGCGTATAATGCTGCCCCTATAGCTCCAACTATTTCTGGTTCTTTAGATATAAATAGTTCTTCCCCTATCTTGTCTTCAATAGCTTTTACTACACCAATATTTTGTGCAACTCCACCTGTCATCATGAATTTGCTTTCTCTACCTACTCTGTTAAGTAATGAATTTGTCTTACTTGCTATAGATGCACATAATGCATGGATAATATCACATTTTTCTTTATTTTCAGCAATTAATGATATTACTTCAGATTCAGCAAATACTGAACACATACTACTTATGCTTATATCTTCCTTCCACTTTAATGCTTCTGGTCCCATTTCCTTTATGTTTATTTCTAATGTTCTTGCCATCATTTCAAGGAAACGTCCAGTTCCTGCAGCACATTTATCATTCATAGCAAAGTCTGTTACTTCACCTTTATCATTTAATTTTATTACCTTACTATCCTGTCCACCAATATCTATTATTGTACGAATTTCTGGATTTAAGTAATGTGCTCCTCTTCCGTGGCAGCTTATTTCTGTTACACCTTTATCAGCATAATCTATACTTACTCTTCCATATCCAGTAGATATAATTAAAGATAAATCTTCTCTTTTTAGATTAGCCTTTTCTAATACTTCGTCTAGTACTTTTCTAGCACTTTCCTTACTTTTAGCTCCTGTTCTAACTACATGTGATACTACAATATTTCTGTCTCCATCCATGATTACTGCATTAGTTGAAGTTGAACCACTATCTACACCTAAAACATATACTTTTCCGTTATTCATTTTTACTTTACCATCCTTTATTCCGCTTTTACTTTCATTTTCTAAATCATCTCTTAGACCTTGAACTCTCTTCTTATATTCTGCATCTGCCTTACCATCTTGATCATAGCATGCTCTACATACTTCATTATTCTTATCTCCATCTAATGTTAGAGATGCTGATTTATTTTGAGCTTTTCCGCTATTCATTACAGAAAGTGATTCTATAAAAGCTTCAACTCTTGTCTTTATTTGTCCTGCACATTGCTTAGTATAATCTGTTTCAACCTTTAGAAGTGGAATACCTATATCATCCTTTAAAAAAGCATATTCATATGAATAAATGTCGCAGAATTTAACTGTATGATAGATTATACCTTGAACCTTATCTCTCATTTTTTCTATATATTCGCTTCTTTTATTCACATCTTCCATTCTTACACAAGGAAGCTTGTTTAATAAACATTCTGTATATTTGTTTATAGAAAAATTATCATTATTAATGTCATCATAAACTCTTTCATCGCCAGTACATGTAATATTAAATACAATATTACCATTACTGTTTTCTACTAGCTTTACTATTTCATCGTTGCATCTCGCACCCATAATTCCAACGTTAATTCCACCATTAGAGTTATTTATTTCTGACTTTTTACTTAATACAACTTCTTTTAATTTTTCTCTTTCAAATTTACACTTCTTGAATTCTTCATATGCATCCACCATGTTCATAATAGATTCTTCATAAAGTGAAACTGCACTTTCATTTACCTTTCTAGGTAATTCAAGCATATAAACAAACATATTAGGAAAATTAGCTTTTAAAGTGTCATATAGTCTTCTTGTACTATCACAACAATTTGTTAATATTACTCCTTCATATTCCTTTTTAGATACTTCTTCAAGAACTCCCTTAACATACGAACATAAATTAGCATGCATCATTGATTCTGCTTTATCATAGCTTGTAGCATTAGTGTCTATCTTTTCCACCTCTACTCCAAGTGCTTCAAATATCTCCATTGGGGCATATTTACATGTATAACCGATCATACTATTTTGCCTCCTTTTGTGTTCTTATCATTTCTAAGAATGCTTCAAGACGTGTTTTTATTTGTCCATCTTGACAGTTTCTTCTATCCATACAGTCTCCATCTAATACTAACATTGGAATACCTTTTTTTCTTATAGCTTCTTTAAGCTGCATTGCACCACCGGCAGACTGTTTACATCCTAAATGGCAGAAATGTATAACCGCATCTGATCCTAATTCATCTATAGCTTTTTCTATAGTTTCAATTTTTCTTTCATATGGACCATTATACATGTTTAAAATAAGTTTTTTAGCAAGTGCTTCTAAAGGATGGTCTACATCTAATTCATCCATATAATCAAAATTAGTATCATAAGATTGAATTTGATATCCTTCATTAAAGTTAAAGTATTTTTTCATTGTTTCTTGATAGTATGGTAGTAAATGCACCCAGAATATCTTTAATCCATGGCTATCTGGATAAGTTTGTATATCCTCACTAAGAAGCTTGTAAAAATCAAGTATTTCTTGTGTTCCTATACCTACATGCGATGCAAAAAGCATAAACATATGTAAAGTTAATGAACTTGGATAATACTTTGTTTTTTGGTATTTTAAATATTCATTAAAGTACTTTTTAGATTCATTTTCTCTTCTAAGAATTTCCTTTAATTTTTCCATATCAAATTTTTTGTTAGTTTTTTCTTCTAACATTGATATCATTTCTTTAAGTTGGTTTACTACATACTTTTCATTAGCTTCTGAATAGTCATATGGAATGTCAATGATATAAGAATCTACTTTTCTCTTCTTAGCAATATATCTTATAGTATTCACATTCCCATCGCAGCATGTTGATGTTGTTATTGCAAATTTAGGTGTAGGTAGTACCCCTGATTCTACTGCACCTATAAATCCCCTATGATAAGAACATAATGTTTCAGCAACTCCTAAATTTTCTGCATATTCATTGAAAAAATCTTCTATTTCAAATCCAGATAGAAAACTTGAAATGCATTCAATAGATAGTGGATTTATATCAAATGCTTGAAGAATTTCTACTGGAGTGAATATATTTACCCAAGCTGCCTTTTCTGGATTTTTTAATCCACGTAAAACTGAATTAAGAGCAATTAGATTTAATTTTTTATATGCTTTTGGCATATCTTTTTCTGAAAATTTAACTATTTGCTTTTCAAAAAATAATCCTAATTCAATCATCTTATAAGCTTTATCTGGATTCTCAGCAGCTTGCTTTTTCGTTAATGCTTCATATTTTTGTATTAAGTTCATTTCTTCACCTCATCTTATAATAATGAGTAGTTTAAGTTGCCTATTTATATATTTACCACTGCCTATTATCTCATAATAAATAAATAGTTTCAACTAAAACAAAATAACTACAAAATGTTAAAATAATAACATTTTGTAGTTATTTATATTATTAATCCCTAAAACTCTTTTCCATTCTAATTATTGGCATACCTGACTTAGGTGAAATGTATTCTTCGCCTACTATTTTAAAATCAAACTTTTTATAAAATTCTACAGCTGGAATTCTTGCATCCAGTCCAACACTCTTCAAATTTAATTCTTCTGCCTTTATAAAAAGCTGTTTTATGATTCCAGCTCCTATTTTATATCCTCTATACTCGTGATCCACAACTACTTGAGTTATTTCTCCAACATTTCCTTCAACAAATAATCTTGCATGACCAACTACTTTATGATCCATATCATTATGGTCCATATAAGCTACAACACGTAAACTTTTATCTTCAAATTCATCAAATATACTTTCTCTTGAACGGTTGGATGTTTCATAAAATTCTCTATATCTAAGTTCAATTGCCGAATGGTATAATTCTGATTCCTTATCAATAAACTTATATTTTAATTTTTCATGTAGCTCTTTCATTAATTGTTTTTCCTCCTTAGTTCTGCACCCTGCTTAATTATAATATATATTAAATTTATTATTTAAAATTATCTTTACTTTTATCCTAAAATATATAAATTAATTTATTTTACAAGCTTTTTTATCGTTTGAATTTCTTCTTCATTTATATATCTCCATTTTCCATAATCGATATCATCTAAAGAAATATTTAGTATTCTAATTCTTTTAAGCTTTATAACTTCATACCCAAGAGTTTTACACATTTTTCTGATCTGCCTATTAAGTCCTTGAGTCAGAATTATTTTAAATGTATTTTCATTTACTCTTTCAGCTTTACATGGTCTTGTTACTATACCATCATTATTATTACTTTTTAATTTAGCATCATTTAAATCTACTATTTTCTTAACTCCATTATCAAATACTACTCCTTTAGTATCTGATATTCTTTTGATTCCAGTGCCTTTTGTCCCTGGTATCTTAACTCCGCATCTTATTTGATTAATAAATTCATCATCAAACTCTTTATTTAAAGTAACTATATATTCTTTTTCATGATTATTATCAGCTTCTAATATATCATTAGCAAGCTCTCCATCATTAGTAAGTATGATAAGCCCTTCTGATTCTTTATCTAATCTTCCTACTGGAAATATATATTTAGGATAGTTAACGAAATCTATAATATTATCTTTAACTTCTTTGTCTGAAGTAGTTATTATACCTGCTGGTTTATTAAGTGCTATATAAATTCTTTCCTGCATAGAAATTTTCTTCCCATCAAGAAGTATTTCATCATCTTCCTCAACCCACTGTCCTTGAACACATTCTTTTCCATTCACTGTAATCCTTTTATCATCTATAAGTTTATTTACATCTTTTCTTGAACATATTCCGTAATTGCTAAAAAGCTTATTTATCCTCATACCCTTAAATTTTCCTTTCATATTTTTATAACATTAAATATAAAATAATCATTCTAAAATTATATGAGTTTAATTAAATATGATTATTATAGGATAAAAATAAAATCATAATTTATCGCTATCTTTTAGAAAAAAAACTACTGCCTGAAATAATCAGACAGTAAGTATATTTAGCTATCAATATAAAGTTATACTAAAAAATCACCCAAAATTCAATATAAACATTAAAAAATCACAATATTATTTATATATTTCCATTAAATCATTATAAATTTCATATATTATCACTTTATATTTTCTTTTATCCATATAGAATAAGAACCATCTAATACTCTAAATACTCCTTCACCATTATCATCTATTACAACTCTATCTTTTATATTATCAGTAATATCATACCACTTTTCTCCTATATGCTGTTTTCCAACATACATCTTCTTTACTCCTCCTAATCCATTTGTTATTATTGCAGCCAATCCTGAGTTTTTATGATTACAATCCCCTTCTCTAGTCCATCCTATAACAGAATGATGGTCTATATAATCATGCTGAATGCCATATGAATAGTTCTTTCTAGCATTCATTATTATATCCAGCTCTTTTCTAATTCCAGCATACCCTTTTTCCGGAATCCCATAATAATCACCAAAAAATATACATGGATACCCTTCCTGTCTTGTCAATATAAATGTATATGCTAAAGGTTTAAACCATGTTTGTACCCAAGACTCTAAGGATTGTCCAATTTGTGTATCATGATTATCTACAAATGTAACTGCATACTTTGAATTCTCTTTTAAAAGAGTATTATACAATATTTTTCTCATATCATAATATCCTGCTGAACTGCTTGCATTGAAAAAATTAAAATGAAGAGGTGCATCAAATAAACTCATTGAATAATCACACTGCTTTAAATAATACTTAAGACTCTCTATATTCCATGTCCAATATTCTCCTACAGTAAAAAGTTCTTTACCACTGCTTTCTCTTATTGCTTTAAGCCAATCTTTAAAGAAATCAAACTTAATATGCTTAATTGCATCTAATCTAAATCCATCTACATTAGTCTCTTTTACATACCAGCTCGCCCATCTATTAAGTTCGTTTACTACATCTTCACTATCCATATCTAAATCTGAAAACATAAGAAAATCATAATTTCCATTTTCTTTATCTACATCTTCTTCCCATTCTTTTCCTTCAAATTTGAATATGCCTTTCTCTTTTGTAATATCATCATAATCTACACCATCAAAATCTTTTGAACTCCATTTATAATCAGAATACTTTCCATTCCTGCCTGGAAAATTAAATACCGTATGAGCTCTTATCTGTCTTTTTTCTCCTATAAATCTGTTTCTATCATTCCAAGCAACAAGTCTTGCATCAACAAGTTCTGTACCATCTGCACCAGCTTTATGATTAAATACTACATCTCCTAAAATATCTATGTTATATTTATGTGCCTCTTTTATTGCATCTAAATACTCTTGTTTTGTTCCATATTTTGTCCTTATAGTTCCTTTTTGTTCAAATTCCCCTAAATCATATAAATCATAAACAGCATATCCAACATTATTTATTCCTCCATGAGCTTTATATGCTGGTGGAAGCCACAATGAAGTAATTCCTAGATTTCCTAAATTTTTTGCTTCAGATTTTAACTTATTCCAAAGAGAACCATCATTTGGATAGTACCATTCAAAATACTGCATCATGGTATTATTATATTCAACTTCTTTACTGATATTATTCCTTTCTTTTGAATTTTGCCTTGTTAATTTCTCTATACCTTCACTAAATGTTTGATCTCTAATTATTTCAATTTTATTATCATGATTTTGCATTTCATCATAATAATCAGAATTTTGGTTTATTTTTGATTTATGCTTTGTAAAGATATTTTTTATTCTTTTGTAGATTTTAAGCTTTTTTAATTTAAATATAAGTATTTTAACTATTTTATCTATGTCGATACCCTCTTTTCTATGTAAATATTTGTATAATTAATTATACTACTTTTTCCACTTTTTTCATATATTATTTGCATAAATAATAAAAGCTGACATAAAAAAATAAATGTCAGCTTTTAATACAATATTATTAAATATGAACTTTTCTATTTATTATGTGTACCACCATCTTTAAACTTATTGATTGCATTTTTAATACTATCATTCATCTTATTTGTTTTTTCTTTTATATTTTCGCCTAAATCATCAGCTTTATCCATCATTACATCTTTCATTTCATTCATTTCAGAACCAATAGAATGTGCCATTCCTTTCATTTCACCACTTATTCTATGACTTGATTCCTTCATTTCTTCTCCTAATTTTCTGCCTTCTTCTTTCATTCTATCTGTAAAATCACTCATAGTTACATCTCCTTTAATATAAATAATAACCTATATATAAGTTTATCCAATAAAGCTAATATTATTAATTCAAACAGTTCTAATATATTAATTTCTCATAATTATATAAACCGCATATGCAATATATAATATGACTAAAAATATGCCTTCTGGTTTTGATAATCTTTTCTCTTCTTTTTTATTAGCAAAGATTAATATATACATAATAATTGTTATAGCTATAAGATATAAGAAATCAATCATAAGACTTGATTCTACTGTTATTGGACTTATTGCTGCTGATGCACCAAGAATTAATAATATATTAAAAATATTAGATCCTAATACATTCCCAAGAGCAATATCATTTTCTCCCTTAAGAGCTGCTACAACTGATGTTACAAGTTCAGGAAGTGATGTTCCCATTGCTACTATAGTAAGACCGACAAGTTTTTCACTCATGCCAAGAGATGTTGCTATATTAGTAGCACTATTTACAACTAATTGTCCACCAATTACTATTCCAACTGCTCCTATAATTATTAATAATACTTTTATGAATACATTTATATTTTTTTCTTCTTCTGAAGGTTCAGGCATATCAGTCTTTTTTGCCTTTATTACTAAATAAGTAATATATGCTATACATATAACTAGCAAAATTATTCCATCAAATCTTGATATAGTGTTACCTTTTCCTCCCCATAAAGAGTCAAATGCTAATATAAATAATAATATAGTAGCAAATAAATTTATTAGAAAATCAGTTTTAACTTTCTTTTTAATTATGATTATTGGAAATACTATTGTAGTTACACCTAAAACTACAAGTGAATTAAATAAGTTTGATCCTAATACATTACCAATAGCAATATCATTACTGCCCTTAAGTGCTGATATTAAACTTACTGCTAATTCTGGTGCACTTGTTCCAATTGAAACAATAGTAAGTCCTACTATAACTGATGGTATACCAAGCTTTTTTGCTATAGATGATGCACCATCAACAAATACATCTGCTCCTTTAATCAGAAGAACAAATCCAACTAATAATAAAATATAATTCATAATATCGTCCTTTCTTTAATGTTATTTCTCATATAATTCCTATGATTAATATAAATTTAATTTTGTTAATATTATGATTTATTATACACTAATATATTATATTGTTAAGTTTTTGTATTTAGAAATTCTTTAACTTTTTACAATATAATCTGTATATCATTTATTATTCCTTATTATCACTTAATATATTTTAACTCTAAAAATAAAATATATTCTTAATGCTAAAAAATTATATATATATTATTCTTTAAAGGTAAAAACATCAGAAATTTACTTTGACATATAAGGTTTGTATCATATAAACTATTATCATAACTTTATTACTGAAAACAAATTGTTTTAGGGAGGAAATTAATGAGCGTATTACTTGTTAAAGATATTAACCATGGTTTTGGTGACAGAGCCATATTCGAAGATGTTTCATTTAGATTATTAAAAGGGGAACATGTTGGTCTTATTGGCGCTAATGGTGAAGGTAAATCAACATTTATGAATATAGTTACAGGAAAACTTCAACCAGATGAAGGTAAAGTAACATGGTCAAATAACGTGAGAGTTGGATATATGGACCAGCATGCTGCACTTACAAAGGGACAAAGCATAAGAGAAGCATTAAGAGGTGCTTTTAAATATCTTTTTGATCTTGAAGCTGAAATGAATTCATTATATGAAAAAATGGGTGACTGCACTGAAGACGAGTTAACAAAAATGTTAGATAGAACTGCAGTAATTCAAGATTTACTTGATAACAACGGATTTTACGTTATAGATCCGAAGGTTGAGGAAGTTGCAAAGGGACTTGGACTTTTAGATTTAGGACTTGATAGAGACGTAGATGATTTATCTGGTGGTCAAAGAACTAAAATTCTTTTAGGTAAGCTTCTTCTTGAAAATCCAGATATACTACTTCTTGACGAGCCTACTAATTACTTAGATGAAGAACATATAGAATGGCTTAAGAGATATTTGCAATCATATGAAAATGCATTTATCTTAATCTCCCATGATATTCCATTCTTAAATTCAGTTGTAAATTTAATTTATCATGTTGAAGAAAGAAAACTTACTAGATACGTTGGGGATTATGATGAATTCCAAAGAATATATGCAGAAAATAAAAAGAAGTTAGAAGCTGCATATGAAAAACAACAAAAAGAAATAGCAAGACTTGAAGATTTCGTTGCTAGAAATAAAGCTAATGTTGCTACTGCTAATATGGCTAAATCTAGACAAAAGAAATTAGATAAAATGGAAAAAATTGAATTAATGGCTGAAAAACCAAAGCCAGAATTCAACTTTAAACCAGCTAGAACTTCTGGAAAAGTTATTTTCGAAACAAAGGATTTAGTAATAGGATACACTTCTCCACTTACTAAACCATTAAATCTTTCAATGGAAAGAGGACAAAAAATAGCTTTAGTTGGAGCTAATGGTCTTGGAAAATCTACATTATTAAAAAGCTTACTTGGAGTAGTTAAGCCATTAAGTGGCGAAGTTCATCTTGGAGATTATCAACATATTGGATACTTTGAACAAGAAGATAGAACTGATAATAAGAATACTTGTATAGAAGAAGTATGGCAAGAATTCCCTGGATATACTCAATATCAAGTAAGAGCTGCTCTTGCAAAATGTGGACTTACTACTAAGCAATTAGAATCTCAAATCAGAGTATTATCTGGAGGAGAAGCTGCTAAGGTTAGATTATGTAAGATATTAAATAACGAAACTAATATACTAATCCTAGACGAACCTACTAACCATTTAGATGTAGATGCAAAAGAAGAATTGAAAAGAGCTTTAAAAGAATATAAAGGAACTATTCTTTTAGTATCCCATGAACCTGAATTCTATAGAGATGTAGCAACTGAAATATGGAATTGTGAAGAATGGACTACTAAAATAGTATAAGTATATTATACATAATATAAATAGCTGTTATTAATAGATTTTTAATCTATTAGTAATAGCTATTTTTTAATATCACAGCAGTTAATCAATATTATTCCTACTGGAAACATAATGCTTAATATATGTAACACTTTCTTAGTTTAATAATTAATAGTTTAATATTTCTTCGACAATATATATTTAATTTTACCAAATATTATGATAAAATAGAATTATATTTAAAATAAAGGGGTAATACATATGATAAATCAAAAATTAACTGAGGTAGCCAATTGTGCTCCACTGATAAAACAAATGACTGGTTTAGATGCAGCAATAGCTGTATGGAATACTGAGGGAGAGGTAATAGCCTATTTTAAATCTAATAAGGTAAATATTAATTTTGATGTTGGTTATAAAGATACCGATAAAAACAGCAATATTCACCGAGTTTTAAGAACTGGTAAACCTTCATATTCAAAAATCCCAAAAGAAGCTTTTGGACAAGCATTTGAAGGCACTGCTACACCTATATATGATAATGGTGAAATCGTTGGTGTTGTTACTTATATTTATTCTTCTGAAGTTAGAGATGGAATAATTAATAATGCAAATGCTTTAGATGAATCTATAACAAATACAAATGTATCAATTAACTCCATATCTGAAAATAGTATAACTTTATCATCCAATATGAATGAAATAAAAACTATTACAGATTCTATAGTTGATAAAGTTAACGATGCTATCGAAATAGTTACTTCAATACAACAAAATGCAAAATTATCAAATATCCTTGCATTAAATGCTTCTATTGAATCAGCTAGAGCTGGTGAAGCAGGTAAAGGTTTTGCTGTTGTTTCAGACGAAATGCGTAAATTCTCAAAAGCAAGTCAAGAAGCTTCTGATAATATAAGCAATAGTTTAAATGAAATAACAAAATCTTTACGAGAAGCAAAGAAACATATTGATAGTTCACAAGAAGTAGTAAACAACCAAGCTACTTCTATAAATAATCTTAACTCAATATTTGAAAATGTAACAGAGACTGCAAAAAAAACTATTGATGTATGTAACAAAATCACATGCATTTAATCAAAGAATTTTTCATTAGTAAATTTATCGCAATATTAAGCGAATTAACCTACTTTTTATAAACTTTTATTTAAACAAGGATAATTATTGTTTGTACCAATTACTATCCTTGTTTATTTTTTTATTATAGTATTTACTATATTATATATTATCATCTGCAATTTTAAATTAAAGTATATAGTAAGATTACAATTTAAAATTCTATTATGCTATAATAATTAAATATTCAAAGAAATTAATTATTTAAGAAGAAAGGTTGACTAAAATGATAAAACCAATTATGAAGGATGTGTTATTCTTAGGTCAAAAATCTGAACCAGCTACTAAGGCTGATGCTTATATAATTACAGATCTTACAGATACATTAAGAGCAAATTTAGATAATTGTGTAGGCATGGCAGCAAATATGATAGGTATAAAAAAATGTATTATAGTATTTACTGTTGGAGATATTATAGTACCTATGGTTAATCCTGTTATAAAAAAGAAAATGAACAGCTACGAAGCTGAAGAATGTTGCTTGTCTCTTACTGGATTTAGAAAAACCACAAGATATAAAACTATTGAGGTAGAATATTTAGATAAGAACTTTAAAAAACAAAAAGGCACTTTCACAGGATATACAGCTCAAATAATACAACATGAAATAGACCACTGTAATGGTATTATAATTTAAATAACATATATCATACAGAAATAGATTGCTTTTAATAGCAATCTATTTCTGTTCTTATTTTCCACACCTTATCCTAGTAAATATATTTTTCTATCTAAACAATGTATAAAATTATTTAATAACTATTTATTTTGTTCATTATTAAGTAATATATTTACTTCATCTTTTGTTAAGTGACGATACTTTCCTTTTTCCAAAGATTTATCAAGTTCTATTTTTCCTATAGAAACTCTCTTAAGATATATAACATAACATCCCATAAGCTTTAACATTCTCTTCACTTGATGTTTTCTCCCCTCTACAAGGGTTAAATATCCACTTACTATAGGCTGGTTGTAATAATTTTTGTTTATACTGTAATGTTCTTGTAAATTTAATTCTTCTTCAAGCTCACTATAATCACCACTCTTTAATATTTCAAGCTTTGCATTTTTAGTAATAGGATCATGCTCTCCTATATTCATCCCATTTTCCATATGACTTTTCTTATTTTCATCAATATTCCCTAATGCTATGAAATAATACTTTTTATCAATATGCTTATCCGGGTTCATTAGTGCATGATTAAAATCTCCATCATTAGTTAAAATCAAAAAGCCTTCTGTATCCTTATCTAGTCTACCCACATGAGTAACACCATTCATATTTTCATCTTTAAAATAATCAAATACTGTTCTATTTTCTTCATCTTTACGTGCTGTTACACATCCTTTAGGCTTATTAAACATATAATATACCTTTCCCCTATATATTACAGCTTTATTTTTATATTCAATATTGTCATTTAATTCATCTATTTCTTGTGCAGGTTCTGTTACAGTTTTCTTATTTACCTGTACAAGTCCCTCTTTTATAAATATTCTACATTCTTTTCTTCCACCAATTCCTGACTCTGCTAAAAATTTATCTAATCTCATGTTTCCTCACTCATCTGCTAAATCTATAATGTACTTCTACTAAATTTAGCTCATTTCTCTTTATTCTACTTTTTTGAAATATCTATCTTCTAGACAATAAATATATTTAATATTAAAAGAACTTACTCAAAAAATCAATTTCTTTCTACAATGATACTACTACTTAATATAAGACCACTTTTTTAATATTCTCCCTTTAAATATTGTACCCATACATTTGACTCATATCTTATTAATGCTATAATTATCCTATAAATTTGCAGTATTTAAATTAAATATAATCCGGAATAATTTAATTACCAAAATAAGCAATATAATTTATTCTAAGCAAAGGGGAATCATTATGGATAATAAAAATTTAAAATTAAGAAAATTAATGCAGACAGCACTACTTGCAGCATTATGTTTTGTATCATTTACATATTTGCAGATAAAAATACCTGTAGGAGGTGGAGATGCTACTTCTCTTCATATAGGTAATGCATTCTGTGTACTTGCCGCACTTCTTCTTGGAGGCGTATATGGAGGACTTTCTGGTGCAATAGGAATGACTATAGCTGATTTAATGGATCCAGTTTATTATATAGGTGCACCAAAAACATTTGTTTTAAAATTTTGTATAGGATTTATTACTGGCTTTGTAGCTCATAGAATTGCAAAAATAAATGAATCAAATGATAAGAAATATATATTTAAATGGACTGTAATATCTTCAGCATGTGGTTTAGGTTTTAATGTAATAGCAGACCCAATTGTCGGATATTTCTACAAACAATATATATTAGGACAACCTCAAGAATTTGCTAAAGCTTTAGCAAAACTTAGTGCAGCTACTACTTTAATTAATGCAATAGTTTCAGTTGTATTAGTAACAGTTTTATATACTGCATTGAGACCTATATTATTAAGAACAGGACTTTTACTTCCTGTTGGCTCAGATAATAATTCACTAAAACAGTCTACTGTAAATAATTAGAATAATACAATAAAACACCTGCTATATTTAAGCTAATATAACAGGTGTTTTTATGTACATTATTATTCTACAAGTATACATAATCTATGACCACAGTTAGGACATTTATAATCTATCTTTTCATTTGTATCTGTATTGTAGTCATAACTATACTCTTCCATTTTTTCTCCACAAATAGGACATATAACTTCTTCTTTTTCGCTCAATTCACTTTCCACCTTTCCTATAAACATAATTTTAACTTAATATTGAATTAAATACTAGTATTAAGGGATACTAATATTATATAATACAAGTATATGATTTAATAATTATTAATTAATAATTATTAATTAAATATAAAAATAATATTAAATTAAGGACGGCATGATATAATGACAGAAAAATACCAAAACAAATTCAATAATTTAAGATTTGAAACTAACACCGAAAAGGATTTAGAAGTAAATTCTCCTATTTTAAATTCAGATCTTTCTTCAGAAAACATTACGGATGATTGTTCAAATGAAATGTTATTACAATATGAATATTCAGCAGAAGAACAAAAAGATGAAGATAAATTAGATAAACATTCTGAAGAATAATTTAATATTTTACAGGCTATAACAGTAATATTTATAGCCTGTAAAAATAATTAAATTCTCAAATTACTTAATGATAATCATATGGTGCTTGATTATAATCAGATTCATTCCATACAAATCCTTGGCTTCTAAAGAAATTATCGCTTCTTAAAAAATACTTATTTTCCCCAACATAATCATTATTAGTAACATCTACATGATACCAAATATTATTTATTTTAACCAAATTCCATCCATGATTTATATCATTAAGCTTACCTAATGCTATCCTTGTATCGATTCCAGCAGCTTTAAATAGTTTGTATGCAGTCATACAATATCCCTGACATGTTGTGCTTCCATTTACTAATGCCAAATATGCATTATTATTTGTCAAAGTAGTATCATATGTAAATCTATTAACTAAATATTGATTTATAGCATACACCTTATCATAATCACTCATGTTATCCTTAATAATTGTATTAATAATATTATTTACTTCATTTTGTATGTAAACTTCTTGCTCTTTAGTTGTTCTATATTTTGCTTCAACTTGGGCATCCCTTCCAGTCTTTTTATAAACAAGACCTACAAGTGAAATATATAAATAATCATCTGCTTTAGACTTTTGCCTTATTACATCAATTACATCTTTGTTATAGTAATCTATTTTGAATTCTGAATCCCAATTATTCAAATGTTCAAATATACTATCTTTGGCACCTGGTATATTTATTTCAACTGCAAATACTGGCTGAATAAATAATAATATTAAAAGAAATGATATAATTGTATTTTTTATAAGTTTCATCTTAATTGTCTCCTCTTATTTCTTTAATGTAACTTATATTATTTATTTTCCTTATTTTCCCCTCTAATTCTCTCTAATCTTATACAAAATCCCTCTTCACCAAGCCTAAATTCCTTTTCAATATGAACTCCCTCTGCAGGTATTATTAAAAATAGTGCAAAAACTATAAGACCTAATATACAAAGTCCTAAAGCTTCAATTAATGATAAAATTAAAATACTCATTTTTTATTCCTCCTGCTTCATCTCCTAAATTTATTTTAATACTTCCCTATACCATTTTTTTAATCAAAAATATAATATATTTTTCTATTTACTTTCAAACATTGATTTTACTTCAAGAAGATTGTTGCATATTTTATATGATAATTGCTTTATCACATCATTAGGCCTTATCATATCAGGTACATTAATACTTTTAATTCCTGCATTATGTGCTGCTCTTATACCTGCTTCAGAATCTTCAATTACTATACACTCTTCTTCAGATAGATCTATACCTTTAGCTGCCTTTAAAAATATTTCTGGATCCGGCTTAGAATTTGCAACCTGGTCTCCACAAATTACATAATCTATCTTACCTAATATCCCTATTTCATTTAAATGTGAATGAGCCCTTTCTCTCCCTGTTGATGTAGCTACTGCTATCTTATAGTTATTCTTTTTTAAATAATCTACAAGCTCTTGTACACCTTTTTTTACTATTAATCCATCCCTTTTTATAGTATCTATAGATAATTTTACTTTGTGTTCATATATTTCATCAAAGGGAAAATCTTTTCCATATTCATTAATCATGATTTCTTTAATACTTTTAACATTATGACCTATAAGTTTAAGATAAAATTCTTCATTTATTTCATAATCATAATCTTCAAATACCTTCTTATACGAATTAAACGATATCCTTTCAGTATCTATTAAAATACCATCCATATCAAATATTATTCCTTTAATACTTTTCATTAGTATCCTCTCCTTTTCTCTACTTAATTATATTGTACTTATTATTTTCTAATTACTAATATAAATAAATTTATTATTTATATATATATTTTATCATTTAATAAGTTTATTTCCAACAACAGTAAATAAAGAAAATTATTTATTATTACTTTATGTATATAAACCACTAAAGGTTATATTTAAATTTTTATAAAAAATACCTTACAAATGTTAAGAGGAGTAAACTTCCATAACAATTGAAATTTACTCCTCTTAAGTATTTAAAATCATTTCTATATTATCTTTTATAATTAATAATAATCTTTAGTATCTGTTTTAAGTCCCTTTTTCTTTAATCTCGCTTCTACAATTTCTTTAAGAAGTGAATAAATTACTGCAAATAAAGGCACTCCTATTATCATTCCTACAAGACCAAGGAACTTTCCAGCTACAAGTATTGCAAAAAGAATCCAGAATGCTGAAATTCCTATTGAATCTCCTAAAATCTTTGGTCCTATAACATTTCCATCAAGCTGTTGTATAACAAGTATTATCACTAGGAACCAAACAGCTTTAATAGGCGATAAGAATAATATAATTATGAATGAAGGTATAGCTCCAATAAATGGTCCAAAGAATGGAATTATATTTGTTATACCTACAATTACAGAAATAAGTATTGTATAAGGCATCTTACATATAGTTAATATAAAGAAGGTTAAAACACCTATTATGAATGAATCAACTATTTTTCCTACAAGGAATTTACCAAAAGTCATATTACTTCTATCAGTTATTTCAATTGTTTTTTCTGCCGCATAGCCTGGTAGAATAGCATATACTAACTTCTTAGTTAATGCGCAGAACTTCTCTTTATCTAGCAATAAATACATAGAAATAATAATTCCTAATACTATATTCCATATACTTGATGCTATACGTGTAACAACTGTTCCTAAAACAGGTAATAAATTTGAAGCAAACTTAATCATATATTCTATATACTTATTGAAATTTTCATTTATTAGCTCCATATTTTCTTTTCCTAGATTTAAATTAGTCAATGTTTCGTTTATAAATCTAGTAGTTTCATTTATATACATAGGTATATCGTTAGCCAGCCCTATTAAACTTTCCATAAGTTGTGGCAAGACAAACATTATGAATAAATATATCACAAAAAATGTAGTAACATATGTAATAAGTAATGAGATTATTCTTCTACTCTTACTTTTTAATCCAAGTTTTTTACATACAGAATCACTTATTACTTTATTCTCAAAAAATTTTAGTACAAAATTTAATATATATGCAATAGAAAATCCCATAATAAATGGTTCAAAAATACCTATTGCACCACTTATTTTACTTAAAACTATGCCAAGCTGAGATAGCGATAAATAAAATAATATTACTGCACAGGCCACTATAAACACATAAGCAGCAATAGTAGTGTATTTATTATTCCATTCAATTTTCATAAAACACCCTCTTTTAACATATTTTTTATATTGTATTTTTATAAATCATTTCTGTTCTTATTATAATTTATTAATGAATAAATTACCAATATTTTATGTACGAATATATTACTTTTTTATTACTTATTTATTAAAATTGACAGTTATAATTCTTTTATTCACTTTTAGAGAAAATTATTTATTAACATGTTAAATATAATTTAAATTTATCATCAAATCCATATTAACTAATAAATATAAAAATTAAAAATCGGCTACGATTTTTTCATAAGCCGATTTAAATATGTACTAATATTTTAGTGTTCTACTATGAAGTTCTTTATTTTTTCAAGAAGCATATTTAATGCTACATTATTAGCTCCACCTTCTGGAATGATTATATCTGCTCTCTTCTTGCTTGGATCAACAAATTCTTCATGCATAGGTTTTACTGTACCTAAATATTGAGTAACTACAGAATCAAGATCTCTGCCTCTTTCTTTAACGTCTCTTAATAATCTTCTTATTATTCTTACATCAGCATCAGTATCTACAAATACTTTAATATCCATTAAATCACATAATTGCTTGTTTTCAAATATTAATATACCTTCAACAATAATTACTTTTGCAGGTTTTACTTCAACTGTTTCTTCTAATCTTGTATGTTCGACAAAAGAATAAACTGGATGATTTATTGATTTTCCTTGTTTTAAACTTATAAGCTGCTCTATTAAAAGATCTGTATCAAATGAGTCTGGATGGTCATAATTAAGTTTTTTACGTTCTTCTAAAGGAATTTGATTATTAGCCTTATAGTAATAATCATGACAAAGAATAACAACTTCTTCACCAAAAACATCTTTAATCTTTTGAGCTATTGTAGTTTTACCCGAACCACTTCCTCCAGCTATACCTATTATCATTACATCTTCCATAATTTCCTCCATATTAATTAATATTATATTTAAATATATTTATCTCAAATGTATAAATACAAATATTTAGTATGTATAAACATGTAAATTCTATAACAGATTCTTCTTATAAAAAAATACACTTATATGATTTTATTATATATTGTGCAAAAAAACAACTCCTATTAATTATTAGTCTAATAAAATACTTGACTTTAATAGAAGTTTTTAACAAATTATTTATATATTTGTATTAAGTTTATAAAACATTATTTTGTAAATCTGATGATTTCTTATATAAATATACAGTTAGCTTGTCCTCATTTCCTCTTCTATTACTCTTTAATACAACTGTATCTGTTTTTTCTCCATCATTATTTTCTTCATCAAAAAATTCAATAGCTCTATTAACTTTTTTTATTTCCCCCTCTTCATTTTTACATACCAATGAAAATTCACCATTTATATCCTTACAGTAATCCTTTACTTTTTTCTTTAAATTTAAATCTTCTTCAATATTATTCTCCTCTACTGTAATATTATCTGTACATTTTTCTTTAGTGCTTACTGTCTTAGTTGTTTTCATTTTACTTATTACGTATTCAATTTTTGTTATAAATACCTCGTATTTTTCTATCATGTATATTAACTTTTCGTATTCCATTATATCTTCTCCGTATCTTTCTTTAAATTCTTCAACTAAACCCTGTATTTTTCCCTTATCATAAATACCTTTATAAGCAAGATCTTTTCCTAAAATATTAACTATTGAATTTATGTTTCTGTATTTAATAAATTGAAGCATTTTAACCAAGAACACTACTGAAACTATACAGCATAGCATAGATATAACTGGAAAATTTATTAATATCACACTTAGAAACATCAATAACATAAAATTACGATTTGCATCTTTGTATTTTTCAATGCCGTCTAATAATTCTGGACTATATGAAAATATTTTATCCATCATTAACTTTTTATTCTGCCTGTTAATACTCTTATCCTTATCTCTACTAACCTTTTTTATAAGTTTTTTCACAAGGTTTTTTTTCATCTTTCAACCTCCTCTTTTTGTAATTATTTACTTTATTTTACATCTAATGCTGTTTATTATCAACGTTTCTATTTTGTTATATATTTATGTTTTTCCTCATATTAATTTAAACTTCAATTTGAAGTGCAATATTTGTATATCAATTATTTTATTATTTTGTCTCTTTTACTCTTTATTTTGGTTGTAATTTTGGTAATTTTTCATATTCTTTTTCAGAATAATTATGTGGTTTTAGGACAAATTAACTATGAATCTATTAGATTCGAAAGGAGAGATTATTATGACAAAAGACAGCCAACCAGATAATAAATATGCAAGAATGGAAAAGTGTAATTATCAGACACCTATAACAGAGGAAAATCATAACCATAATCCAAACTTAAAGAAACATTCTGTCAAAAGACAAGGTTTCCAAAGTGATCATATAAATTAAAAATCCATTAAATTTTTAATTTACTTTAATCTATATCAAGTTAAATTTATATTCTTAAAAATAATAATAACAAACAGCTAAGTCATACTGTTTTACAGAATACAACTTCTAAACTTTCATATATTAAAATATTGGTATAACATAATTTAGTATCTTTTTAATTCTATAATTTCCTGTAAAAAATAAAAGCTATAAGAGTAAACTCTTATAGCTTTAACTAACAATTTAAATTATCTATTGTTGTTTCTTTGAGCCTTTCTTGCTTTTCTGCATTCTGGGCATCTAACTGGATCGTTTTCGAATCCTTTTTCTTTGTAGAATTCTTGTTCTCCTACTGTGAATATGAATTCTTTTCCACAATCTTTACATACAATAGTCTTATCTTCCATTTTACAATTCCTCCAAATACAAAGACTTAGTTAACTAATACTTTCCCATAAGGAGAAATCTTAATATAATTAAATCTTGTTTTTATATTTTTTTCGTTCCTTAAGAACAATCTTAGTATATCACTAATTTAACACAATTACAATACTTTATTTTCATTTTCTTAAGAATTTTCAGAAGATTCTTCATTTTGTTTCTCTTTATGATTTTCCTCCTGTTCTTTTTCCTGCTCTTCTACATTTCCAGCACTTTTATTTATAAATGAATTTGTTATTATATATCTGCCAGAACCTATCTTTATATATCTTATTTCAACTATATCATTTACTGTTGTTAATGCCACTTCTCTTGATGTTTCTGTTGATACTGAAAATACATTATCAATTCCCTTGATTTTTATATCATAAACACTTGTCCCATCTTTAATAACCAGACCGATTCTCTCTACCTCACCAGTTATAATTTCTTCTTTATTTTCACCTTCAAGTGACATATTAGTATTAGTTAATCCTTCAAGATATTTATTAAGACTACTTTGAAGGGTATCTCCAACCCCTACTATATTATAATTCTTTACATTAACCATTGCATACTGTTTTACTAGTCCATTTGAATCCTTAAGTGTCATAAAATAAGTAGGTTCATTTTGTATATTTATAAGGTATGGGAATGTAGCTTGATATCCGTATTGCTGCACTTTACCTTCAGCTGATTTCATCCCAGCACTTTCTGTTGCTCCAGCAGTTTTATACATTTTTGTTTCACCTGTTCTTGTATCAGTCAATGTAAATCCCACAAGCGACTCATCACTACCAACAGAAGTTATGCCTGTATAATAGTAGCATGTATCATTGTTATAAATCATATTCATCCCATCAGTTGTTTGTAACTTATCTTTGTCTGTAAAATTAAACACACCATGTATCAATTTTCCCCATTTATTTATATATCTATTTATAAATTTTTTAGGTTGAATCCTATCTACCCACGAAGGTATATCTCCTATATCGTACACATGAACTTCTCCACTTTGAGCATCCATTATAAGAACACCTATAGCTTTTTCTTCTGTAATCCCCACAGCATTATCATATCTTGTAATTACCCAATATGGTCTACCATCATCATCTAATTCAAATGTAAAATCTGTATGCCCTGCACTAAAATCTCTTAAATATGCTGCTCTTTTTAAATCACTCAACATATATGATGAATCAAGATATTTAATATGAAGTTTTGATTCATTTAATTCTGTTATCAACTCAACATCATTTTGATTTGTAGCACTTACTTTAATATATCCCGAAGTACCTTCTCTATTTGTAAGCCATTTTAAAAATGATGAATGTTCTAGTGGTGCTACATAATATAATGAGCCGTTTACACTCTGAAGATGTAATTCTCCTATAGTAACCTGACTTCCAAGACTAGGTATCTCCCCTAGCTTTTTATCTGCAAGTTTTCCTGCCAGTTCTTTATCAATTATTGGTAGCTGATTCAAGTCTATATATTCTATTTCATTTGAAAATTCCACTTCTTCAACATTTCCAATTAAATTTCTATGGGCATTATATTTTATAACAGGACTATATATAACTGATAAAGCAAAATATATAAGTACAACCACTCCTCCCGATATAATATACTTTTTAGAACGTGTAATTATGCCATATCCTACTAAAGTAACAGTAAACAAAACACAAAGTAACGATGCATTAAGGCTTAAATCTAGTATTAAACTTCCATCCAAGAACATAATTAATGCCACAATGATATAAACACCAAATAAAGCTTTCATAAATTTACTTGAATTATTTCTAAAATTAAAATTAGTTTTTGTGTTTCCATTCATTCTTATCTCTCCTCCTTTTATGGTTTTTATTATATCATAAAAAGTTTTTATATACCACATTATAACCCTACATATTCCAAAATTTATTTATTATACATTTCATGTATGAATTAACATCACAAATATAAAAAAGATAACAGACATTCAAATTTTTCTAGTCCTGTTATCTCTTTTATAAATTTATCTCCATCCTTGTATTATTCTATTAAATCAATATTCTTAGTTGCTACAACATCTACTCCTGTATCTAATACATTCTTTATTATTACAGCTCCAATCTCAATAGGTGCTTTTACTATAGCTTTATTAATTTCATCCATACACTTAAAATTTAATTTCTTTGGAATAGGCTCTCTTGTCTTTACAGGAACTACTGGAAGTGATCCATTTATAACTTTTACAGTTGATGTGATTACTCTTACTGGATATGTTACTTCATTAATACCATATTCTATACCTCTTCTGCACTTATTACCATACACCGTACTACTATCCATATCTACTGTTAAATGACACCCATTGGGGCAGCATATGCAAATTAATTCTTTTTTCATACTAAACAACTCCACTTCTATATCTAAACTAGGATTTTTAAATTAATTGAAAATGAAAGAATTCTCTTCTTCTAACGATATTGTAATATCTCCGTTAATTTTACTTAATATGGCTTTTGGTAATATTATCTTTTCCATTTCAGATGGTGCTAAATGCTGTCTCTTAAATTTAGCTATTATTTCATCATTACATCTTACTACTAATGATTTATCATGATAAATGTTATTTACTCTCATAAATATTGTTAACTTATCATCTACTGCATCTATATTTAATCTTTGAGGCACAGTATAATTTATATTTATTCCATTTACTATATTTATATAGTGTTCTCTATTAAGCTTTCCTTTAATATATTTAGCTGCACATTTACCTGAATGTTTAGATTCTTCAGTAACAAAATCTACAAGATCATGCACATGAACTACATTACCACATGCAAATATTCCTTCTGATGATGTTTCCATACTTTCACTTACTTTTATTCCATTCGTCCTCCTATCTGGTTCAAGACCAGCACTATATGAAAGCTCATTTTCTGGAATAAGACCTACTGATAATAATAATGTATCAACATCAAATTCAATTTCTGTACCTTTTATAGGACGTCTATTTTCATCAACTTTAGCTATAACCACCTTTTCTACTCTTTCTTTACCTACAATATCAACTACTGTATGTGACAAATATAATGGGATATCATAATCATTAAGACATTGAACTATATTTCTGTTTAATCCATTAGAATAAGGACATAATTCAACTACAGCCTTTACTTCAGCACCTTCCAAGGTCATTCTTCTTGCCATTATAAGTCCAATATCACCAGAACCCAATATAAGAACCTTCTTTCCAGGCATATATCCTTCTACATTTATATATCTTTGAGCAGTTCCAGCTGTAAATATCCCTGCTGGTCTATCCCCTGGAATATTTATAGCACCTCTTGTTCTTTCCCTACATCCCATTGCTAATATTATAGCTTGTGCCTTCAATTCCATATAACCATCATTGCTATTGATAGCATGTACAGTTTTATCCTTTTTTATATCTAATACCATAGTGTCTAATTTAACTTCAATATTTGTATCGTTTATCATTTTTATAAATCTATCTGCATATTCTGGGCCTGTAAGCTCTTCTTTAAAAGTATGAAGTCCAAATCCATTATGAATACATTGATTTAGTATTCCACCTAATTCCTTATCTCTTTCTATGATTAATATTTTCTTAACTCCATTTTCATATGCTGTGTATGCAGATGCCATCCCTGCTGGGCCTCCACCTACTACTATTAATTCATAACTATTCATATCCATATCTTATTTTATCAGTTAAAGCTGACTTTTAAGTTAAGCTATACACTCTCAACTTTCAACTCTTAACTGCAACCTATTTCCTCCCCTCTACTGACATGTTTTAATATAATCCTATTTCTTACTTTGTTTTTCCTACCAATATATAAGATCCGTTTTTTTCAAGCACTACATTCTCAAGAGGAATATTATATTCTCTTGCAATTATTTCTTGAACTCTTGGCCCACAGAAGCCACCTTGACATCTTCCCATTCCAGGTCTGCACCTTCTCTTTATTCCATCTATAGAAAGTATCCCAAAACTTCTATGGATTGCATCTACTATTTCTCCTTCTGTTATACTTTCACATCTGCATATTATTCTTCCATACTGAGAATTTTTCTTTATTAATTCTCCTTTTTCACTACTTGATAATTTCATAAAATTAATTTGCTCTCTTTTTCCATTAAAGTTAGGATTCTTATCTAATTTACATCCTGCATTCCTAAGAATTTCAACAACCTCTATAGCAATAGCTGGCGCTGAAGATAATCCTGGTGATTTTATTCCGGCTACATCTATAAATCCTTTAATTTTATCATTTTCTTCTACTATAAAATCACCTGTACTAGGTTCTGCTCTAAGACCTGCAAAATTTCTAATAGTATCTCTAAAATTAACCTTATCTGTAGTTTTTAATGACGCTTTTCTTAATGCCTCCAAACCTTCTCCCGTAGTTCCTACATCCTCTTTATCCATAACATCAATAGCATCTGGACCCACAAGAAGATTTCCATGTACTGTTGGAGTTATTAAAACTCCTTTACCTTTTTTAGATGGGCATTGAAATATTGTATGACTTACTACTTTTCCCTGACTTTTATCTAGTACAAAATATTCACCACTTCGTGGATTTATCTTAAAATTCTCTTGGCAAATCATATTATGAATCTTATCTGCATAAATACCAGCTGCATTTATTACAAATCTACTTTCAATAATTTCACCATCTTTAGAATTTATCTTGAATTTATCATCTTTTTCAATTTTAATTACTTCCTTATTAAGTTTTATTTCTCCACCATTCTGTACACCATTTTCAGCCAAAGCAATTGTAAATTCAAATGGTCCTACTATACCTCCAGTTGGTGCAAATAATGCTCCTGATACTTCTTTATTTAAATTAGATTCTATTGCTAATACTTGATCTCTATTTAAAATTCTTAAACCTTTAACACCGTTTCTCTTTCCATTTTCATGCAAATTCCTAATTATGTGCATATCTTCATCATCAAATCCAATTACAAGAGAACCATTTTTCTTAAAAGGAACACTTAATTCCTTGCACATATCTTGAAACATCTCATTACCTTTTACATTATATTTTGCCATAAGTGTTCCATGTTTCGGATCATAACCAGCATGTACTATAGCTGAGTTAGCTTTACTAGTTCCCATAGATACATCTTTTTCTTTCTCTAATATAACTACTTTTAAGTTATATTTAGTCAGTTCTCTGAATACGGAAGTTCCTATTACTCCTGCTCCTATTATTACCACATCATACATATCATTTCCCCCTTTAATATAAAAAGAGCCAAGCACAAACTAAGTGTATAAAAATATATACACTATAATTATATGCTTGACTCTAAATCTCTTAATCACTTATATTTAATTTTAAATTTATATATTATTTTAAAATCAATTACTCATCCTCTTCTGCCCATCCTTTTGTTCTTTCAACAGCTTTCTTCCAGCCTTTATAAAACTTTTCTTTTTTCTCTTCATCTATTGATGGTTCATACTTTTCGCCAATCTCCCATTTTTGAGCAATTTCTTCTTTAGACTTCCAAAATCCTACTGCAAGTCCTGCTAAATATGCTGCACCTAAGGCAGAAGTTTCAGTAACAATTGGCCTTACTACTTCAATTCCAGTAATATCTGCTTGAAACTGCATCATCAACTCATTTTTACTAGCTCCCCCATCTACTTTTATGCTAGTTATTTCATAACCTGAATCCTCTTTCATTACTTCAATTAAATCTCTTGATTGATAAGCAATTGATTCAAGAGCAGCTCTGATAATATGATTTTTATTTACACCTCTAGTAAGACCAAATATAGCTCCTCTAGCATACATATCCCAGTAAGGTGCTCCAAGACCAGTAAATGCTGGTACTATATACACTCCTCCGTTATCATCTACTTTTCTAGCAAAATAATCTGTATCAGCTGCATCATTAACTAGTTTAAGTTCATCTCTAATCCATTGAATTATAGCTCCACCTACAAATACTGAACCTTCTAATGCATATTGAATCTTATTATCTATACCTATTGCTATGGTAGTAACTAATCCATTTTTACTATTTATTAATTTATCTCCTGTATTCATTAATAAAAAGCATCCAGTTCCATAAGTATTCTTAATACTTCCAGCTTCAAAGCATGTTTGTCCGAACAAAGCACCTTGTTGATCTCCAACAATTCCAGCTATAGGTACCCTTATTCCTCCAGTACCTCCAAGGTTAGTATATCCATATATTTCCGAAGAATTCTTTACTTCTGGAAGCATTAATTTTGGAATTTGAAGTTTTTCAAGAATTTTATCATCCCATTTTAATTCCTTAATATTAAATAACATTGTTCTAGAAGCATTAGTATAATCAGTCACATGAACCTTTCCATTAGTAAGCTTCCAAACAAGCCATGAATCTACTGTTCCAAATAATAATTCACCTTTTTCAGCTCTTTCACGCACTCCCTCAACATTATCTAAAATCCATTTAATCTTAGTTGCTGAAAAATAAGCATCTAATAAAAGTCCTGTATTTTCTTTTACATAATCTGAAAATTCTTTATCTTTCTTTAATTCTTCTACAATATGAGCAGTTCTTCTACATTGCCATACTATTGCATTGTAAACTGGTTCACCAGTATTCTTATCCCATATAATAGTTGTTTCTCTTTGATTAGTAATACCTATAGCAGCTACTTCCTCTGGAGTAATATTAGTTTTGGCTATTACTTCCTGTAAAACTCCATACTGACTTGACCATATTTCTAAAGGATTATGTTCTACCCATCCTTGCTGAGGATATAATTGGGTATATTCTTTTTGACATATATCTAATATATTCTTATCTTTATCAAAGATTATTGCTCTTGAACTGGTAGTTCCTTGATCTAATGCTATAATATATTTTTTCATAATAAACACATCCTTTAATTTATTTCACACTATTTTTTATATTAAATAACTGCCTATACAAAAAATACTCGTTAATTACATCTAATTATATATTATATTAAATATTTTCATATAAAAAAGCCAAACTAAACCAAGATAGCATATATAAACTATCATTGTTTCTGCTTGACTCTAATTCTCTCTTATTTATTTACAAATACATTAAATATAATTTTATCTTACCATTCTTTTAATTATATTTTTCATATTAATGATAAACAACTCAAAATCCCTTATATATTCCAATTCTCTTTTTTAGATATTTATACACATGATACCCTGCTTTAAGAACTTGTATAACTTCTTCTTTATTATCAATTAATACACATGCAATAATAGATTTTAATAACAAGTGTAATCATTTTCCAAAAACTATTATGTCATATATAATAATCATTGTCAATTACTCTACAATATTTTATAGCAATTATTAAGTATTTCAACCTCATTAGTAATTATGCTGTCTACACCTGCTTCTATAACTTTTTTCATATCCTCTTCAGCATTTACTGTATAAGGATTTATCTTTATACCTGCATTCCTTATTTCAGTACTATATTCTTTATTGAATATACTTGGAAAATATGGATGATAGCATTGTACCTGAATATCATTCAAATATTTAGGCACATTGGCTAAAGTTGAATCAGTTAATGCCCCTAAAACTATATCTTTATCTAGTTTTCTTATTTTTACAAGACTCATATGATTAAAGGAAGATATTATTACCCTGTTTTTTAATTTAAATTCATTTATCATGTCTAAAACTTTTTCTTCCATGCCTTCATATTCTAAGATACTATTTTTTAATTCTAAATTAAGAATCTTTAAATCTGATGAAGCTACAAATTCTAGCAGTTCTCTTAAAGATGGTATTTCTTCACCACAATTATTTTTAAAGTATTTAACTTCCTCAGCATTATAATTTTTTTCACACTTTTCTTTTCTAATCACTACACTTCCTACACTTTTAGTCCTAAACTTCTTAAGTTCTTCAAAAGCATAATCCTTCAAGAAACCGCAACCATTAGTTGTTCTTTCTAATGTTTCATCATGCATTATAACTGGAACTCCATCCTTTGAAAGCTGTATATCTGTTTCTATACCATCTGCTCCATATTCTACTGCTTTCTTAAAAGCTATCATTGTATTTTCATCAAACTTTCCACTATATCCTCTATGTGCTATATTTAATACTTTCACTATAATCCTCTCTTTCCATAAACACTATAAATAGGCCATACAAATTCAGTATGACCCTATTTTTATAATTAGTAAACATGTTATTTTTCTTTAAAATCTTCAATTCTTATTATGTTATCTATATTTTTTACTCCTCTAAGCAGCCTTATTTCTTTCATAGCATCCATAAACTTCTTTTCATAAGTCTTATGAGTTATAAGTACAATTGTAACAAGTCCATCTTCTTCATCACCCTTTTGAATTACAGAACGTAAGCTTACACTATTCTTTCCAAAAAGAGCTGTTATCTGGCTAAGCACTCCAGGCTCATCTAAGACTGTAGCTCTAATATAATATTTACTTTCAATAGTGCTTATATCATTTATTTCTTTTTCCCATAAGTTATTCTTAACTACTGGATTTTCATTTTCTGTATTAACATTACTTCTTACAATAGATATTATATCACTTACAACTGCACTTCCTGTAGGAAGGTCTCCTGCTCCTCTTCCATAGAACATTAAATCTCCTACTGCATTTCCTTTAATAAATACAGCATTATACGAATCATATACATTGGCTAAAGGATGCTTTTTAGGAATCATTGTTGGATGTACTCTAAGCTGAACTTTTCCATCAACTTCTTTTGCTATAGCAAGAAGCTTTATAGCCATATTAAAATCACTGGCATATTTCATATCTACAGCTTCAATTTTAGTTATACCTTCTCTATATACATTATTAACATCAATTTTAGTACCAAAAGCTAATGATGCAAGTATTGCAATCTTATATTGAGCATCATAGCTTTCAATATCAGAAGTAGGGTCAGCTTCTGCATACCCCTTTTCTTGAGCTTCCTTTAATACATCATCAAAAGCTGCTCCTTCAGTCTCCATCTTACTCAATATATAATTTGTAGTTCCATTAACAATTCCATATAAAGTTTCAATTTTATTTGCAGTAAGACTTTCATCTATTCCTTTTATTATAGGAATTCCTCCAGCTACACTTGCTTCATATTGGAACATTATTCCCATCTCATCTGCTTTTTGAAATAATTCATCTCCTTCTGTAGCAAGAAGCATCTTATTTGCAGTAACTATATGTTTTTTCTTATCCATACACTTAAGCATATATTCCCTGGCAGGCTCCATTCCTCCCATAACCTCAACAACTATTTTAATGCTGTCATCATTAAGAATTTCATTAAAATCAGTAGTAATTATATTATCTGGAATTTCAACTGCTCTTTTTTTATTTTTGTTTCTTACAAGGACTTTAGCTATTTCAACTTCATATCCACATCTCTTGCTTACTTCTTCTTTGTTAGAATTTAATATCATCCAGACACCACGGCCAACATTCCCCAATCCCAGTAGTGCTATCCTTATCTTCTTCATGTTTTGCCCCCCTTAAATATACTATAAAATAATAGTATTCATATTTAATTATAATTCTAATTATTAATTTTTGCTATATTTTTCAAAAACTTTATTAATTTGATAATTTTACACATAATAAAAGACACTTTCAAAAAATCTCGAAAGTGTCTTTCATACTAAAAATTATTATAACTTTTTTACATTATAATATCATTTATGGCTCTTAGTTCTACATAATAATTAGCAAAAGTTATTAGCATATATGCTGATAAGAATAAGCCCATTACTGTAGATACTACTACACCTAAAACAAATAGTATTGTTGTAAGTGTTGGACTAATAACGACAAATGAACCCCAAATAAATGCTGTTGAAATAATAACTATAAGAATTGCCCATCCTATAAAACTTAAGTAAAGAACAAAGCATTCCCATTTATGTCCTCTCATCATTTCTGCACTTGCTTTAATACATTCAATTGGTGTTAATTCTGGATTATCAAACAAAATAAAGAATGATTGTGAAAACATAAGTCCTATTATTATTCCTGGTATTATAAATATCATTAATCCTGCTGCAACTGAAACTGTTACTATAATTCCTAATACTATTGCTTTTAGAATAATATGAGAACTGAATCCATCAAAAATGTCAGTGAATCTAGCATCATTATCTCTTACAACATTTAATGAATAAGTAACTATTCCAAATTCCACAATTCCTTGAATACAAAGGGAAACTATAATTCCTAAGCCTGGTGTTAATAATCCAATCACAGCTGATATTACACTACCTATCATTCCTGATATTACTAGAGCAGCTATTGTTAGGCACCATCTTCCTCCCAATTGTTCTTTCGCACTACTTTTTAATTCACGTCTTTCCATAATACGTCTCCTTCTTTCGTAAAATAGTAACTCGATGCACTCATATTGTACATAACAATATACTTTCTGTAAATATGGCCTTTTCTCCATTGGTTGCAGGATTAATATATATATATCGTATTCATTTAAATTATCATATAATAATTGTTATCAAATTACCAAACATTAAACTTAATAGCAGAATTAATCTATAAATTAGTAAATCTTTTTAATTTTAAATTTCATCTTATTTGAAAACAAAAATTGTAATTGCTTCATATAATAACAAAAGCACTTTCAAAACTAACTGAAAGTGCTTTTATTATTAAAATTCTGAATAATCAATTTTCTTTTTTTGCTTTTAATTCCAAATAGAAATTAGCTAATGCTACTGATAAATATGCACTTAAAACAAAAGATAAAATAGCTGTGGCAATTCCTCCTATAACAATTAATAATATAGAAACTATCGATTCAGTCACTGCTAAATTTATTATCAATCCAGCTAAAATTAGTACCATAAGAATAACCCATCCAATTATACTTAAATAAAGCATGAAATATTCCTTTTTATGTCCTTTCATCATTTCAGTACTTTTTTTAATACAGTCAATTGGAGACATTTCATTATTTTCAATTAATATATAAAATGATTGTGAAAACATAATACTTATTATTATTCCTGGTACTACAAATAAGAATAATCCTGCTGCAGTTGATATTGTAACTATAATTCCTAATATTATTGCCTTTAATATTACATTTCCATTAAAGCCATCAAATAAATCAGTAAATGCTGCATCTCTATTTTTTGCCACATTTAATGTATAAGTAGTTACTCCAAAAGTAAAAATTCCTGAAATACAAAATGATACAATTGCACCTAATCCATTTGCAACTAAGTTTAATATGCTAGAAATAATACTTGTAATCACTCCTGAAAGTAACATTACAGCAATTGTAAGAAACCACTTTCCCTTCAACTGGCTTTTTGCATTGCTTTTTAAAATCCCTCTTTCCATTTTACTCCTCCACTTTATATTAATGTAATATATTTTCATTTTATATATTTTTTCTATTTTTGTAAATATATTTTGTTAATAAATTCACAATAATAAATAATTTACACCTAAAATCTATCTATAGTTATTATAGATAAATAAAACAACAAAATTAAAGGTGGATTTAGCACTAAGCTATAATCCACCAAAAATACTTAATTTCTATTTAAATTATTTATTTGATACTAATATTACTGAACAACACCCACTAATGCTTTATAATAATTAGCATAAGTAACATACATATAAGGAGTTACCCAAAGGGATGCAATTCCAAAGGTAATCATACATACTAGCCCCCATAATATAAAACTTAACTCAAGAACAAATAATTCACACTTATGACCTTTCATCATAGCTGAACTTTCTTTCATGCATTCAATAACTCCCTTATCATTATCCTCACATAGAATAAAAAATGCTTGTGAATACATTAATGCTAAAATTATTCCTGGAATAATCAAAATACATGTACCAATACATACTAAGATTCCTATTAAAATATTTAAACCTAATGTTTTTAAGTAAACTCTGCTATTGAACCCAGCAAATACATCACTAATCTGAACTTCATTGTTATTAGCAAAATTTAAAGAAATATTACATAATCCATAACATATAGCACCAGTTATAAGTAATGGTATAAGTCCTAAAACAATCTTTAATCCATTAGAATCTACAAAATTACCTATTCCACTAAAAATACTAATCACAATTATTCCTATAAGGAACGATAATACTGCAATCCCCCACTTTCCTCTCAACTGGTTCTTTGCATTGGTTTTTAATACTGATCTTTCAACCACAACAAATGTCCTCCCATATATTAATACTATAAAATTAAATTATTTCTACAATTAATATATATGTTTTTTATAGATAATATATGTCTAATGAAATTTACCACTTTCTATGAGCTGAATGAAAAAATAATAGAATAAATATTACTATAATAAAATAAACAACCATAAACCTCATCATAGTTTTTTCAATATTCTCCTTTACCATTATTAATATATAAAATTAATTTTTTTGACATTATTCTAATTATACTTTTCTATTTGTTAATATTCAATGTCAATATTAGTCTGATTTTATACTTTATTGTTTAACTAAATAATATTATTCAAAAATAAACAAATAAATATACCATCATAATATATCTAGCAAAAAATTTTCCATTTCAAGGATTTAATTTTATAAAATTCAATGTATAATATAATTATATCCAATATTTGTAATTTAAATCATTTATGATTTATTATATCTAATCGATATCAATCTTATATTTTTACAAAATGGAAAGAAGTGATTGTATGTGTATTAATAATTCAAATAACAAAGAGAATAATAGTACAAAGGCTAAATTAGTGCATAAGATAAGGAAAATACTATTTGTTACAGTTTTAATAATGTTAAATCTCTTTGCTTTTTCCGCTATTGCTGCAAACGTTTATTTAAGTAAGATTAATAAAGTACCTTTAAATGAAGATACTATAAACAATGATACTGAAACTACTCAACTTAATAATTCTTCAGAAAATGTTGCTAGTAATAAAGACATAGAAAATATAGCAATATTCGGTATAGATGCTACAGAAGGTGAACAAGGCAGAGCAGATTGTATAATGATTTTTACTATTGATAATATACATGGAAAATTAAAGCTTACTTCAATTATACGTGATTCTTATGTGGACATACCTGGAAGAGAAACTAAAGATAAAATAAACCACGCCTATGCATTTGGTGGGCCTTCACTTGCTGTAGAAACACTTAATAAAAACTTTAATCTAAATATAAGTAAGTTTGTTTCTTTAAACTTTTCCTCTTTTCCTAAAGTTATAGATAAATTAGGTGGATTAACACTAGATATAAGTGATGATGAACTTCAATATATAAACAACTATATACACCATATAAATTCACTTAATGAAACTTCCTCTTCTGAAATATCAAATACTGGAGAGCAAGAAGTAGATGGAACTGAAGCGTTGGCATATTCAAGAATCCGTTATACTGATGGTGGTGATTTTAAAAGAACTGAAAGACAAAGGACTATATTTAAAAAGTTATTTGACAACCTAAAGAATATTCCTATAACTGACTATCCAGAAGTTTTAAATACTATTCTTCCACATATAAATACTAATTTAAGTAATTTGGAAATAATCTCACTTGAAATGAAGATTAACTCATTAAAAGATAAGGGCATAAGCCAGTCTAGATTCCCAGAAGATGATGATTCTACTGGTACAATGATTAATAATATATATTATTACGTATTTGATGAAGAAACTACAAAATCAAAAATCAAACAATTTATTTATGAAAATTAATATAACGAAACATAATATTAAATTAGTAAAATAACCACAGCATACTATTACAGTACGTTGTGGTTATCATAATATTCTTAATTATTAGTCTATTATTACGAATTCAAAATAAGTTTATTTTAAATAAAAGAAACTTATATGTTATAATACATCCCACTACTCCTCCAAGGAAATCTATTAATACATCTGTAACCTTGGAAGTTCTTCCTGATATAAAAATCTGTAGTGTTTCATCTAAGCCTGCAATAATTAATATAGATAAAAGTGTTAGAAATAAGATATTCTTTTTATCTCCTAGTAATGCATTAAGGCTGATCATTATTATAATAGCAAGCATCATGAACTCAAAACCATGAGCACATTTCCGAACAAAAAAATCCATACTTCCTATTTTGATATTTATGAATCTAGATATAATATATGAAATCTTGTTAGCAATCTTCAAACTTATACCATGCGATACACTTCCACTTTGAGATGAGTTAAAAAATATAAATATTATCCATGCTAAAGATAAAACTGCAAAAATAATCTTCTTCATTTAATAATCTCTTAGTAATATCCTTATTTATCACTAAAACTATTAGTGATATCTTTTAAATATTCTTCAAATGAATCTCTTAATTCTGGTCTTCTTAATGCATATTCAACGGTAGCTTGTAAGAAGCCTAACTTATCTCCAACATCATATCTCTTTCCATCAAAATTATAAGCATATATAGCCTCTTCATTTATAAGAGAAAGAAGTGCATCTGTAAGCTGAATTTCATTTCCTTTTCCAGGCTTTGTATTCTTGATAATATCAAATATTCTTGGTGTAACTATATATCTGCCAAGTATTGCAGTATTTGAAGGCGCTTCTCCTATGGCTGGCTTTTCTACCATTCCCTTTACCTTACATACTTTATTATCAATCTGTATACCATCAACTATTCCATACTTACTTACCTTGTCATCAGCAACTGTCTGTACTCCTAAAATACTTGTTTGATATTCATCATAACATTCAATAAGTTGTTTTAGACATGGCTTTTCTGGACTATAAACTATATCATCACCAAGAAGTATAGCAAAAGGCTCATCTCCTACAAATGCCTGAGCACATCCTATTGCATGACCAAGTCCTAATGGTTCCTTTTGTCTTATATAATACATATCAACCATGTTTGAAATATCTTTTACGGTTTCAAGCATTTCATATTTTTGAGCACTTTCAAGTTCCATTTCAAGCTCAACAGATTTATCGAAATGATCTTCTATGCATTTTTTATTTCTTCCTGTAATAATTAATATTTCTTCTATCCCAGATGCAACTGCTTCTTCAATAATATATTGAATTGTTGGCTTATCTACAATTGGAAGCATTTCCTTTGGCTGAGCCTTAGTAGCTGGTAAGAATCTTGTCCCTAAACCTGCTGCTGGAATTACTGCCTTTCTTATTCTCTTTCCCATTACTATATCACCTTCTAATATAAAATCTTTTAATTATAAAAATATTGTAGTATAATGTATTATATCACACTTTGAATATTTTAACAAATTTGTTTATTTGTTATAAAAAAACATTTATTTCAAATAACATATTAAAAACTAGGAGGTATCATGAAAAATATAATACACAATTTGATATGGATATACAAAAGATGCAAAAAAACCTTTCCTTTAATAGTACTCTTAATTATTCTAGGTTCTTTAGGTTCTCTCTTAAGTGTTGGAACTGCCCTCATTACAAAAAAGCTTATTGACTCTGCCAGTTCAAATAATATGGATGAGGTAATAAAATGGATTACTCTGTTTGCACTGCTATTATTATTAAGAATAGCAATCAATTCAATACAAAGTATTGTTTCAACATACAGTTCTGAAAAAACAAAAAACAGATTACAGGAACAATTATATAATCATATACTTTATAGTACATGGTTAAATCATAAAAAATATCATAGCATAGAACTTCTAACTCGTATGACTAATGATACAGATACAATTACTAATTTATTAGTATCAGTAATACCAAATATTATTTCCTTACTCGTAATGTTTGTATCTTCATTTACAGCACTTTTATACATCTCGCCACTAATGGCCTTTGTGGCTTTAGCAGTCTTTCCATTTCTTATATTGGCAAGTAAGATTTATGGACGAAAACTTAAGCAGTTTTATATAAATATTCAAAAAAAGCAGACAGAATATAATAGATTTATTCAAGAAAGCTTTAATAATATTTTAATTGTAAAAAGCTTTTGTCTTGAAAACTCACGAATAAATACATTAAATACTCTTCAAAATGAAAAATTAAATTTATCCATAAAGAAAAGCTATTTAAGTTGTATTTCAAATGGATTATTATCATTAAGTTCAATGCTTGGATATTTCGTTGTATTTGTATGGGGTTCTCTTACAATTTCAGCCAATAATATTGCGTCTAGCTTTGGTAACCTTACAGCCATGTTCCAGCTCTTTGGAAATATACAAGCTCCTATATATAGTTTAGCTTCTGCTTTTCCTCAATTTATATCAGCATGTGCAGCTGCTGAAAGATTAATGGAAGTTGAAAATATGAAAGTTGAAGATGTTCAATTTTTAAAGCCTAGAGCTATAAAAAATAAAAATTCATATCCAGTTTCTTATAATAACTATGATGAAATAGCAGCTACAGTTTTAAATAATATTTCATTTGATAATGTATCATATAGCTATATTAAAGGAACTCCTATACTTCAGGATATTTCATTAAATATAGATAATGGCGAAACCATAGGGTTAATAGGGCCATCAGGAGAAGGTAAGACAACTATTATCCGTCTCTTATTGTCGCTAATATCACCTGAAAATGGTTCAATAAAAATTAATGGTATTCCTCTTACAGTCAAAGATAGAAATCTAATATCATATGTACCACAAGGTAATACCTTATTTTCTGGAACAATTCTAGAAAATCTAAAATTTGGAAACCCTGATGCAACTGATGAACAGATAGATAATGCATTAAAAATGTCACGTTCTTATGATTTTGTAAATACACTAGAAAACAATATAAATACAGTTATTGGAGAAAAAGGAGTAGGAATTTCCGAAGGACAGGCTCAAAGACTTACTATAGCAAGAGCACTACTTAGAAAAAGACCTATTTTAATCTTAGATGAAGCAACCTCTTCACTAGATCCTGAAACAGAATTACAGGTATTAAATCAAATAAAAAATCTAACTCCAAAGCCAACTTGTATAATAATTACTCATAGGCCTTCTGCTCTTGAAATATGCGATAAAGTCTATAGGTTAGAAAATAAACATATAACTAACACAAACAAAGGGGTTATATCAAAACAAGTTTGATACTAGTTAAATACAAAAAAGGGATCTGTATGCAGAATGATTTTTAATCATCTGATGCACTCCCTTCAAAACTATTATCTATTAAGATTTAGGAATACGGCAATGTATGCAAGGACAATTTGGACCATGACCATTTCCATTCATCCAATTATCATTCCCTTTTCCTTTAGTCTCCTTCAAAACCAAGTTAATTATTTGAGGCTCTACCCATTCTTTCATAACAACTCTCCTCCCCTTACATCACAGTTTTATACATTTATTTTAATATATGGATTATTTTATCAAAACTATTATTTTTAAATTTATGCTTCTTTAAATTCAAAAAAATTTACTTATTTATAAATCCTGCTTTTAATAATCCATATCCAGTTTTATCATTTTTCCCACCATAAAGTACTTCACATAATTTAGGAAGCAATGCTCTTACTTTTTTGGCATTATTAATAGAAGAATCCTGTTGTTTTATTAATGCTAATACTCCCATTACTTCAGCTACAGCTATATTACAATAATTGGATTGGTTATAATTAATTAGACAGTAATTATTCGGTCATGATATAATATAAAAAATTGTGAAAAAGGAGAAGAATATTATGGCTAGAAAATCAACGAATTACACTGATGATTTTAAAAAGCAAATAGTTGCGTTAAAGCAAAATGGCAAATCTACAGCAGACATCTCAAAAGAATATGATATAGCAAAATCTACAATAAATAAGTGGGTGAAAGATTATAGCAATTCTGGGTCATTCAAGGCCAAAGATAATCGCACTGATGAAGAAAATGAATTACTACGTCTCCGCAAGGAAAATAAACAATTACTAATGGAAAATGATATTTTAAAGCAGGCAGCGCTGATAATGACACGAAAATAGAAATAATATTGTCTAATAAAGAAAAGTACAGTATCAGCGCAATGTGCAGAGTTTTAAATATTCCTAGAAGTTTAGTATATTATAAAAGAAAAATTAGAGTATGCAATACTAAACTTGAAAATGCAATTATTTCAATATTTAGAGAAAGTAAAAATAACTATGGAACAAGAAAAATAAAAATAGAACTAGCAAAGCAAGGTATGATAGCTTCAAGAAGAAAAATACGTGAAATAATGAATAAATATAGGTTGGTTTCAAATTATACTGTAAAACAGTATAAAGTCCATAAATCTAAATGTAATGAAGAAAAAATTGATAATATTGTACATAGAGAATTTAATGATAGAGAAGACTTAGAAATAGTAGTAAGCGATTTAACATATGTTAATGTTTCAGGGAAATGGCATTATATCTGCTTATTGATTAACCTGTTTAATAGAGAAATTGTTGGCTATTCTGCTGGTCCTAATAAAGATGCCAAGCTAGTATATGAAGCATTTATGAATTCTACGATTAATTTGAAGAAAGTGAAGATATTTCACACAGATAGAGGAAATGAATTTAAAAATAAAATTATTGATGAAATTCTAGAAACATTTGAAATACAAAGATCTTTAAGTAAGAAAGGCTGTCCTTATGACAACGCCGTAGCGGAAGCTGGATATAAAATAATAAAAACAGAATTTGCATTCAATAGAATTTTTAATAGTTTAGAAGAACTTAAGTTAGAATTAAGAAGTTATGTATTATGGTATAATAATAAACGCATTCATAGTTCTTTAAACTATATGACTCCAGTTGAGTATAGACTTGCAAATATGACCGAATAAAAAATGTATTAAAAAGTGTTGACAATCCAATTAGCGGAGTTACTATGACATCTGCTGACTTCTGATAGTTCAGTCACATATCACTATGTGGGTTGTAACCTAGAATTTTTATTCATTTGGTACATATCTATCAGATCTCCCCAGGTAAGAACACGTACTTTCACCTCATATATCTGCCACATTTACTCTTGCTATTTCGGATAGTTATAGGGTTTTACTTTGTTTAGCAAGCTTACCCATAGCATTAAGCCTCAAATGTGATTCGTGTACCTCAGACCAAGGTTTTGCCTTAGGCTTCCTTCAGATTCCACCTCGCGATGGACACCCTTGCCATTAGCTAAGCGGTTGGCACTATCAGCCCCCGCAACGGACTTTCACCGATTAGCACGTGCCCATGCTGGGCACACTAAAAACGGAGCTGTGCACTTTAGTGCAACAGCCCCATTCTTATTAGTAAACTTACCAACTAATACCTTTCATATATCAAAATATTAGCATTTATAAATAATTTCATTTTTTCCTCTAGTAAATACTTTTTCTTCAATTAATCTTATCTGATCATCTACAGTAAATCCTTTATATGGTCTAATTATTTTATACATTTTAACTTTTTGAGCAATATTCAAACACTTTTTAAAATATTCTGGCTTCATTCCACCTAATATTCCTATGAATTCGCCTCTATATATATTTTTAATTATATTGGCTAATTTATCAGACGACTTAACTTCTTCAATAATTACAGTATCAACATTACCTTTAACTATCTCAAATATAGAAGCTAACTCAGTATCTTTAGATTGAAAGTCATTAAATACAGGTATTAAATACTTAATTTCTGAATCACTCATAAATGAGAAAAATTCATCTGGATTATATTCCATTTTTTTTGCTGTATCATAGCATAATTTTTGATATGGAAACCCAGGATTAACTTCTATACTATCCCCAAACTCAATCGGAGCAATATCATCTGAAATAAATTTATATCCTTTTTCTCTTAATGCTGTTGTCAAAGAAGACTTTCCTGCACCTTTTTCTCCTGTAATAATAATAGCTTGGTAATTTATTACTGATGTCCCTCCATGAATAGCTATTTTATTTCTCTGTAACATTATAAATCCTAAACAAGTACATTCTATAAAAGTTTTTAAATAATAAAAATCTACATTTTCATAAGGGTTATAATTAATCAAATTACCGTCTTTAACATGATATACTGCTATATTTTCAATATTAAACCATATATCATTATCATTTATGTCACACACATTTCCTTCTCTAAATTTATTAATAATTCTATCTGGTATTTCACTATAACATATAGTAACTTGAATAGAATCATGATTATTTATTTCTACAAATTCTTTTATCTCAATATCAGATTTAATATTCAACCCATAAACTCTATAATAATACCACTTTTTCTGCATATACTTCCCCTTTACTATTTATACTAATAAATTATTATTTATTTTTAATTTTGTCCTAAAGACAATTCTATTTTTTCTCTATACTGTATAAAAAATTTATATAACACTAATACTATTAGTAAACACTTTATTTCTTGCTTATCACAAGTATCAGTAATTCCCTTATATTTATCCAGATACTTATTAACCTTTGGAACATCTATATACTTTACAATCTCATCATCTTGTAAAGCTTCTTTAATTTGGGCATATATGTTATTCCACTCTGGTATTAATCTTTCAACCCAATCTGCACTCTGAATCCCTCTATTTTTCCAATTTGTTCTAATTTTTTCAGGTAGTATGCCTTTCATAGAACTCCTAATCAAATATCTTTCTTCACCATTATGAACAAAAACCTCACTCGGTAAACTTAAACAAAACTCAACAATCCTCTTATCCCTAGTTGGATCCCTTTTTATCACTCCATATTTCAATGAATCCTTCACTTCCATTATTGCAATATGAGATAATGAAGTTTCACTTAATAACTTCTTTCTATACTTATCTATTCCACTAAATATTGGAATAATTAAATTATATTCAGATTCGTCAAACCTCTCTACAACATTCCACTTATCTATTAACTTAGGATTAACTGGAGTATATCCGAATCTAGCCTCTACCGTATTATATTTCTTATAAATTAACTTCTTAATATTATATGGTATTTCATTTTTTAAAATCAACTTATAAATATCCTTTTTAGATACACTGTATTTTTCTGCTGCACAGTTAACTTCCTTTATTATTTCTGAAATTTTATGATCTTTTAATAAGCTATCCATGTGAATAAAAAAGTCTCCAAATGAAATTGTTCCATTTCCAAATTGTCCTGATAAAAGAATTTTAATATTATTTTCAGAACACTTTTTAACAATTTCAGTAATCCAATAACTATTCTCAAGTGTTTTTATTGGCTGCTCATACATATTTATAAGTTCATCTATATTTGATATAGAATTTAATCCTTCATTCATACAAAATTCCACATCGATATTTCCACAAAAATTTTCTATTAATTTAACATATTCACTTTCATCAACCATTCTCCTAGATTTAGATTTTTCAGCATACCCTTTCATTGGTACAAAACTATATCCCTTTAGTCTTTTTCCTTCTTCTTCTAATTTTCTACTTGCTAAAGCAGCCACTGAACTGGAATCTAATCCTCCACTAATCATTATTCCAACATCATAAGATGTTCTCAATCTACAATTAATTGCTTCTTTAAATATATCTAAGAATTTTTCAACATATTCTTCATGAGATTTCAATTTTAGTGGTTTAACTTCCTTGATTGGATCCCAATATTTCTTTTTTACCATTTTATTATTCTTAATAATCATAATGTGAGCTGGTGGAAGCTGAAATATATCATTATATATAGTTTCCAATGGTTCTGAATTATTTAGTGGTCCTAATATTGCCATAAAATCAGTTATCCATCGCTCATTTAATCCTCTATGTGTAAACGGAAGAAGTACGTTACTAATTGTAGAAAATGCAAATTTTTCTTTATCATAATAATAATATAGAGGTCTACACCCCATATGATCTCTTGCGCAAAAAATTTCATTATTATTTTTATCTACAATAACAAATGCAAAATTTCCCAAAAGGTGGTTAGGACAGTTATAATTCCATTTTTTATATGCTTCTAATATAAGAATACTATCTGGTACAAAAAAACTATCTTCTTTAGAAATCCCAAAAATTTCACAAAGATCTTTTCTATTATCTAAAATAATATCGCCATTAATAAGCAACTTAGAATTCTCATCATAAAAAGGCATTTTTTCATATGTATCTTCCTTAGTTATATACTGTTGCCCACAAAGCATAAATATTTTCTCATCATCAAACATTCTTAAGTTATCTATTTTATATGTATTAAATGTATTTAAATTAACTTTTTTTATAAAATCAAATGTATCCTTATCAAAATTTATAGCTCCACTAATTAAGCCACTCATACACTCTCCTCCATTTATACCGTCTAAAATTAAGAAGTCCCAAAAATGATATACAAAAATCATTTTTGGGTTTTCTTTTATACTAGCTTACATAACTCCATAAGCTATTTCCATTTTCATCAACAAAGTGAGCATCAACATGTGTTCCTGGTTCTGGACCAAACTCAGTTGATTCAACTCCTAATTCATTAATTTCTGGATTTTCCCATTCTTTCATTGTATAATTCCACCTTTCATTATAAATAGTAGGGTTAATTATATTTATTACCCTTATATATCAAGGCCTTTATAGCCAAGATTGCATAATTTTTTTCACTTACAAAATTTCGCAACTACTGCAAAACCTTGTCCATTCCCTCCTGTAACGAAATAATCACCACATCTTATCCACGAATGCGCAATTAACTCTGTTGATTTTCGATCTGGATTAAGTATTTCTTCTCTTGATAATCCTAAATATAAAGTACTCGAAATATGCTTTTTATTAAGAAAATATTGAGCAGTAAGAGACTGAACAAGGCATTTACTTTCCCATGGAGTATATTTTACAACTCGCTTAATTGTCATAGCTATTCTAACAGCTTCATTATATTCATTTTTAGTTATATTTCTTTTTGATTCTTCATTTTTGTTTCCCATATAATTCTTAAGCTTATTAAAAGGAAAATAAAGAATACAAGCTCTAAATACACCAGTGATAATATAGACTTTAATATGAAATATCTTGTTCACAAAAGTAAATGAATTAAATTTTTTCAGCTTTCTATACAATTTTGATAAGATCAGCATTTTTCAATTTTTCTAAATATTCAAGAACACTTTTTTCACAAGTCTGTTCTTCAACATTGTATTCACTTAATAATATTTTAATTATGTCTTCAACACTAATTTCATTATTCATTAGTTCCCATATTCTACTTCCCACAGGATTTAAAGCAAAATATCTACCTAATTCTAAATTCATCATTACTTTTTCACCATCTAAGTCTGTTGCATCAATATCCTTAGAATGACAAACCCTTAAACTCTTTTTCATTTTATTCCTCCATTTCGATTATTTGTCATTTCTTATATATATTGTAACTTATATTTCCAATTTTTTCAATAAGAAAAAATAAAAAATCTTTAAAAAGTTTTTAATGGAATTTTATGTTAATAAGATTCGAATAAAATTGAATTTAATATACTGCAATATATCATTTAAATATATGAGGTATAAAAATGAATAAAGATAATATAAATGAATATTTAAAATTAGCTTCCTTAATCACCAGAACTAATTCTGGAGTAGCTCCTGCTTGTAATTTATATAAAGCAATAATTAATGTAGGCGTTTCCAAGTCAAATAAGATACCTTCATGAATAAAGAAATCTATAAAATGATGTATAATAATCAAGATATACTTGTAACAGCCTCTAATGAATCTATCCTATCTATCAATTATTTTTTCTAATTCTATTAAAACATAAAAAACGGAAAGACTACTCTAAGCATATGTATGGATACTAAAAAGAAATATAAAGAAGAATATATCACTAAATATACTATCAACTTTGAAATGTTAATGTAACCACTCTTCATAAAAACGGTTTTACATGAAATAATATAACGGTTGCAATACTTGATTCAAGAATAAATAAAGTAGGCAACATTGATTCAGTAAATTATGGGCCAAACTATATAGCTTTCCAGCCAACATCAAGCACTTCGGACGTATATAGACAAGGTATTGTTACTGCAAGCATAGTAAAATCTATAGCACCAAACTGTACTCTATATTCAGTAAAAAAACAAAGCAATGCAGCATACTCATACACTAATGAATCACTACAGCTTCAAGCCCTTCAATGGTGTATAAATAATAAGATGGATATAGTTATAGCAAGAAATCTACAGCTTGGATCATATACAAATAAAGATAACTTATTCAAGCATATGAATGATGCTAATATAATAACTATTGTAAATCAGCTTTCAGGTGATTATCTAAAATTCTCTTCTGGTTCTATCCCAAATGCATTATGTGCAGACTTTCTAAACAAAAAAAATCTACTGATGTAGGTTATATAGACGTTACCTGCTACGAAGAAGGCTTCCCTGTATACGATAAAGACAGTTATTTTTCTCTAAGTACTAAACTAGAATTTAAAGCTCAATTCGGAATAGTTGGCGGAATATGCACTCTATTAAAACAGCAGAATCCTAATCTAAATGTTACAACATTAAGATCTGTTCTACCATCTATCTGCACCAATATGGGAGAATTCAAATACTTTGGATATGGAATAATGAAGGGTGAGTTAATATAATATTAATAAAACGTAAGCGTAAAAGATTTTACGCCTAGCGGAAGCAGGCTCCCCTTGCTAGAATTTTAGTATAGTAATTTTAATAAGGG
>NZ_JABAGC010000025.1 GCF_012843905.1 Clostridium sp. SM-530-WT-3G | reverse complement strand
TCTAGGTTTTGTTAGTCTAACACAAACATATCAAATGATGCATTAAATTCTAATGAACCGCCGTATACCGAACGGTAAGTACGGTGGTGTGAGAGGTCGGTAGACAAAATAATTGTCTACCTCCTACTCGATTGTATTGTTATTTTAATAATTAAATATGTCCCAAAAGACATAAATCTGCTATTAAAATTAGGAAGGAACTAAACATGAAAATTAAAAAACTTAATATTGTAATATACATAGTTGTATTACTGTGCATTGGGGCTGTAGGGTATTTTGCTTATGATAAATTATATGGAAGATATGCAACAACTAATAATATTCATATGAGTGTTTTTGAAAAAGTGAAATCAAGAGTAGAAGCTGAACTTTTAGATTTAAACTTCATGGGAGGCTTTGATAAAGAAGATGGTCAAGTTGTCAATGATAATAGAGGGATTCCAGTGATAGGATATCATTCTGTAGGATATGACCCTACAGGTAAAAATCCCCTTGTTGTTTCACCTGAAAAATTTAAAGAACAACTACAAAAACTAGTAGAAAAGGGTTATACAACTCTTACAATGGAGCAAGTTGAGAATTATCTTATTAATGATGAGCCTGTACCAGCTAAAAGTGTCCTTTTAACTTTTGATGATGGATATGAGGATAACTATACAAATGCCTTTCCTATATTGAAGGAATTTAATATGAATGCAACTATATTTGTAATTCCAGGATATCTTGATGGAGGTGTATATCTTTCGAGAGAGCAAGTGAAAGAAATGAGTGATTCTGGATTAATAGATATTGAATCACATACTTACTCGCATAAAAGATTAAATGAACTTTCATATGATGAACAACTTAATGAACTTGTATCATCAAAAAAAGCATTAAGTGATCTTACAGGAAAAGAAGTTACAGCTATTGCATATCCAGAAGGATTATATAATGATGATACATTAAGAGCAGTTGCAGAAGCAGGATATAAAACTGGCTTTACTATAGATAGAGGATATGCTGATAGAGAAGATGATTTTTATAAACTTAACAGAGTGTGCGTTGACAACACTTATAGTGGTAAAAATATATTATATGTATTAAAATGTATTAAAAAGTAAACAAGTCTAAATAAATTATCAGAAAAGAAGTTATTTGTGATATTACAAATGACTTCTTTTTTCGTTAGGTTAATTTAAAATAAGGTAGCTATATATTATTATTTTGGATAAGATTCTTCAACTTTTCTTGAATTGTGAATAAATCTTTTTCAGATTGAATTATTTTATGAGTTAAAAAACTTAAATCTTGATTTAAAGAGTCGAGTTTATTATATGTAGAATTATTAGAATTATATATTTTTTCACTTGTATTTGAAATAACTTTATCTATGTTACTTAATTTACTGATTAAATCAGCAATGATAGAAGGATTCATGCTGTTGATTGACTCTAGTGATTTTATTATATTTTCTTTTGATTTATATAGTGCATCTATACTTTTACTTAAGACATCCATAGTTTTTGAATTGTTTTCTATCTTACTATTTAAAGTTGATATAGCAGATTTCATTGAGTTTATTTCAAAATGTATACCATCTATCTTACTACACATTTCATATGAAAGCTTGTTTAAAAGTTCAATTATTTCCTTATCAGAATCCACTGTATCAACTCCTTTCTAAAATTGATAATATATAGCCTATTAATTGTCCTATACGTATTTTAATGTATGTAGAATTAGTAGAGATTATACAATAAGAGTTATGGTAAGACTATTTGGAATTTATGAATATTAAATGTATATTGTATGAAATATATTAAATATTTAGCAATATAACCAACGGTACCATTGTATTAACTATTAGCATTATTGACAGACTAAATATAAATATAATCTTAAAGAAAGGAAAAATAGAATGAGTACAATAATTAAATATTTAAAAGGTTCTGCAATGGTTATTTTATTGATTATAGGATTACTAATAATACAAGCATTGTGTGATTTGGCACTACCAGAGTATACTTCTAAAATTGTAAATGTAGGTATCCAGCAGAGTGGTATAGAAGATGTATAACCAAGAATAATACGTCAAAGTGAATATAATAAACTTATACTTTTTATGGATGACAATGATAAGGAATTTGTTAATGAGAATTATGAATTATTAGATAAAAATACATTATCACCATATGAATATGATAAATACTTAGATTTTTATCCTGAATTATCAAATGAGCCTTTATATATGCAGAAGGAGGATCTATCGAAGGAAACAAGAGAAAAACTTGATGATATATTTAATGAACCAATAGCAGTAGTATCAAGTTTTGAAAGTGGTAACACACAGATAAAAAATATGCAGAATGAAATACTTAGATTTTTTCCGGCAGATAGAGTTCCGCAAAATGCTGATATTTTTCAAATATTAAGTGTACTTCCACAAGAACAGCTTTCAGCTATAAGAGTAAATATATATGATAGTCTTAAGATGGTTCCAGAATCTCTTATTTCTCAATCTGGAATTTCATATGTAAAAGGTGAATATGAGAAGATCGGAATTGATGTAAGCAGAAATCAAAATAGATATATAATTTCAACAGGTATAAGAATGATTTTACTTGCACTTTTAGGAGGCACAGCAACAGTACTTGTATCATTCTTTGCATCAAGAGTTGCTGCACTATTAGCTAAAAATCTTAGAAGAGATGTATTTGCAAAGGTAGTAAGCTTCTCAAATAGGGAATTTGAGAAATTTTCAACTGCATCACTTATTACTAGAACTACAAACGATATACAGCAGATTCAAACTTTTACGGTTATGGTGCTTAGAATGATATTTTATGCTCCAATACTAGGCATAGGTGGCTTGATTAAAGTACTTGGAACAGATAGGTCTATGACATGGATAATTGGTGTTGCAATACTTTCAATAATAGTTATACTAAGTATTTTATTTGGAACAACAATGCCTAAATTTAAAAAGATTCAAAGCCAGGTTGATAAAGTAAATGGAGTAGCTAGAGAAATTCTTACGGGAATACCTGTAATAAGAGCATTTACAACCGAAAGGTATGAAGAAGAAAGATTTGATAGAGCAAATAGTGAACTAACACGAACTAATCTTTTTGTAAACAGAGTTATGACATGCATGATGCCTGCACTTATGTTTATTATGAATGCAATAAGCATATTAATAGTATGGGTTGGTGCTCATCAAATTAATGATGGAAATATGCAAGTAGGTAATCTTATGGCATTTATTCAGTATACTATGCAAATAGTAATGTCATTTTTAATGCTTTCAATGATGTCAATAATACTTCCACGTGCTATGGTTTCTGCAAATCGTATTCAAGATGTATTAAATACAGAACTTTTGGTTGCAGATCCAGAAAAGCCTGAACAATTTATACCTAGTAAGAAGGGATATGTGGAATATAAGGATGTATCTTTTAAATATCCAGATTCAGATGAGTACATATTAGAGGATATTTCATTTACTGCAAAGCCAGGAAAGGTTACAGCAATTATAGGAAGCACAGGAAGTGGAAAATCTACTCTTGTAAATTTAATACCTCGCTTATTTGATGTATCAAGTGGTGAAATACTTGTTGATGGGGTAAATGTAAAGAATATAGACCAGCATACTCTTAGAGAAAAAATAGGTTTTGTACCACAAAAAGGAATATTGTTTTCTGGTACTATAGAATCTAATATAAGGTATGGTAAAAGAAATGCTAGCATGAATGAAATTAAAGAAGCTGCTAGAATTGCACAAGCTGAGGAATTTGTTGAATCAAAACCTCAAAAATATGATACAGAAATATCTCAAGGTGGTACAAATGTATCAGGTGGACAGAAACAAAGACTTGCAATAGCAAGGGCATTAGTTAAAAAACCAGAAATATTGGTGTTTGATGATAGCTTTTCAGCCCTTGATTATAAAACAGATATAGCTTTAAGAAAAACACTTAGAGAAGAAAGAAAAGATAGTACAAGAATTGTTGTAGCTCAAAGAATAAGTACAGTTTTGGATGCTTATGAAATAATAGTTCTAGATAAAGGAAAAATAGTAGGCAAAGGTACTCATAAGGAACTTATGAAAAATTGTGAAGTATATAAGCAGATTGCTTTGTCTCAGCTTTCTAAGAGCGAACTAGATTTATAAAAGCACAAGGAGGAAAGTAAATTATGAGCAGTCCAAATGGAAAAAAATCAGGAACTAAATCTATGGGTGGAATGGGAACTATGGGAAGAGGTAAAGGACCAGTTGTAAAAGCAAAGAATTTTAAAGGAACAATGAAGACTTTATTGAAACATCTTAGTGAATATAAGTTTTATATATTGCTTGTAATTATATTTGCAATAGGCAGCACGGTGTTTTCTATAGTAGGTCCTAAGATTCTAGGTAATGCTACAACAGAAATATTTAATGGTCTTGTAAGTAAACTTACAGGAGGTTCTGGAATAGATTTTTCTAAGATAAGAAATATACTTACAAAATTAATAGCAATATATTTTATAAGTATGATATTTTCATTCATGCAAGGATATATAATGAGTGGAATATCACAAAAACTTACATATGAATTAAGAAAAGAAATGGCGGAAAAGTTAAACAGAATGCCTATGAATTATTTTGATACAAGGACTCATGGTGAAGTTTTATCTAGAATAACAAATGATATAGATACTCTTAATCAAAGCTTAAATCAAAGTATGACTCAGATAATAACAGCTATAAGTACTATAATAGGAATAACAGTTATGATGTTCACTATAAATATTATTATGACTTTTGCAGTATTATGTATACTGCCAGTAGCTTTAATATTTATAGGCATTGTAGTGAAATCATCTCAAAAATATTTTATGGCCCAGCAAGAATATTTAGGTCATGTAAATGGTCAGGTTGAAGAAGTTTATGGAGGCCATAATATAGTTAAAGTATTTAATGGTGAAGATGAGGCTGTTAAAGAATTCAGTAAGGATAATGATATATTATATAATTCTGCATGGAAATCACAGTTTTTGTCCGGTCTTATGCAACCAATAATGATGTTTATAGGAAACTTGAGTTATGTAGTTGTAGCTATATTTGGGGGATATTATGCCATAAGAGGTACTATAACTGTGGGAGATATACAATCGTTTATACAGTATACAAGAAGTTTTATACAACCAATATCACAGGTGGCACAGGTTTCAAATATGCTTCAAGCTATAGCTGCTTCATCAGAAAGAATATTTGAATTCTTAGATGAAGAGGAAGAAGAATTATATGCTAAAAATCCAGTATCTATTGAAGGATTAAAAGGTAATGTTAAATTTGAACATGTGAAGTTTGGATACAATCCAGATAAGATAATAATAAATGATTTTAGTGTTAATGTAGAAAAGGGAGAGAAAGTTGCAATTGTAGGACCTACAGGAGCTGGGAAAACTACTATTATTAAACTTTTAATGAGGTTTTATGATATTAACAAGGGTAAGATTTTAATAGATGGCTATAATATTAAGGATTTTAATAGAGGAGATTTAAGAAAACTATTTGGTATGGTACTTCAAGAAACATGGTTATTTAATGGAACCATAAAAGAAAATATTAAGTATGGTAAGCTTGAGGCAACTGATGAGGAAGTAAAGAAAGCAGCTGAAAGCGCAGAAGTAGATGAATTTGTAGAGAGTTTTTCAGAAGGATACGATATGGTTGTGAATGAAGAGGTAACAAATATTTCTCAAGGACAGAAACAGCTTTTAACAATAGCTAGAGCTATACTAAAAGATCCCAAAATACTTATACTTGATGAAGCAACAAGTTCTGTGGATACGAGAACAGAGCAGAAGATTCAAAAAGCTATGGATAGGCTTATGGAAGGAAGAACAAGTTTTATAATAGCCCATAGATTATCTACAATAAAAAATGCAGATATAATTCTTGTATTAAAAGATGGAGATGTTATAGAACAGGGCAATCATGAAGAACTTATGAAACTTAATGGATTTTATACTAATCTTTATAATTCTCAATTTGAAAAAACAAGTGGAAATTAATAATATAGAATATTTTAATAGTAAGATATTATAAGTTTTATAGAACTCTAAATTTTGAACTTTTATATTTAGAGTTCTACAATCTTGAAATCACACGATTTAATAAAAAATTGATTTTAAGTAATAATTTGACAAATAATAAGGAGGATAATAGAATAATAATAGCAATATAAATGATAGGAGTAGATAAGCATGAAAGCAATATTAACAGTAATTGGGCAAGATAAAGTAGGCATAATAGCAGGGGTAAGTGCTAAAATGTTGGAATTTAATATTAATATTTTAGATGTTAACCAAACTATAATGCAGGATTTTTTTACTATGATGATGATGTTAGATTGTAAAAACATGAAAGGTAATTTTGATGATGTCAGGGCTGCATTAATAGAAGAAGGTAAAAAACTTGGGGTTGATATAAAGATTCAAAGAGAAGAAATTTTTAAATCAATGCATTCACTATAATTTAGGGGGCTATATCAATGAACAGTAATAATATACTAGAGACAATTAAGATGATAGAAGAAGAAAAACTCGATGTAAGAACAATAACAATGGGGATTTCTTTATTAGATTGCATAGATTCAGATGGGGAAAAAGCAAGAATTAAAATATATGATAAGATTACAAAATCAGCAGAAAGATTAGTTGAAGTAGGTAGAACAATAGAATCAGAATTTGGCATTCCAATAGTAAATAAAAGAGTATCTGTTACACCAATATCTATGATTGGTGGAGCAACTAATGAAACAAGTTATGTTAAATTTGCACAGACTCTTGATAAAGCAGCAGCTACTTTAGGAATAGATTTTTTAGGTGGATTTTCGGCATTAGTACATAAGGGTTGTACAAAAGGAGATAAAATATTAATAAATTCAATTCCAGAGGCATTAGCTACAACAAAGCTTGTTTGTTCATCTGTAAATGTTGGATCAACAAGAACAGGAATTAATATGAATGCAGTAAGAGATATGGGGGAAGTTATAAAAAGAACAGCAGAATTAACTAAAGATACGCATGGATTTGGATGTGCGAAATTAGTTGTCTTTGCAAATGCTGTTGAAGACAATCCATTTATGGCTGGAGCATTTCACGGTGTTGGGGAAGCTGATAAGGTAATTAACGTTGGAGTAAGTGGACCAGGTGTTGTTAAGAGAGCACTTGAAAAAGTAAGAGGAGAATCTTTTGATGTTGTTGCAGAAATAATAAAGCAGACAGCATTCAAGGTTACAAGAATGGGGCAGTTAGTTGCTAAAGAAGCGTCTAAGAGACTTGAAGTGCCATTTGGAATAGTAGATTTGTCATTGGCTCCTACACCAGCAGTTGGGGATTCTGTTGCGGAAATTCTTGAAGAAATAGGTTTAGAACAAGTAGGAACACACGGTACTATAGCAGCTCTTGCTATGCTTAATGATGCAGTTAAAAAAGGCGGAGTTATGGCATGTAGTCATGTTGGAGGACTTAGTGGTGCTTTTATACCAGTATCAGAAGATCATGGAATGATAGATGCAGTAGTAAATGGTATATTAAATATGGAAAAACTTGAAGGAATGACATGTGTATGCTCAGTTGGACTTGACATGATTGCAATTCCAGGAGACACATCAGCATCAACTATTTCAGGAATGATAGCAGATGAAGCAGCAATTGGAGTTATTAACAATAAGACAACTGCTATTAGAATAATTCCAGCACCAGGATGCAAAGTTGGAGATATGGTTGAATTTGGAGGACTTCTTGGAAGAGCTCCAGTTATGAAGGTGAATGATAAATCAAGTGAGGCTTTTGCTAAGAGAGGTGGAAGAATTCCAGCACCTATCCATTCATTTAAGAATTAGTGTAGTATATTTAAAAAATAATTTAATGACTAATTATAAAATGAAATTGAACTAAATAAAAATCCACAGTAGATTATCTGTGTTATGATTTAATCGCCAAACAAAATCAATACGGAGGATAATCACTATGGATCATCAAAATCATAACACACAATCACGTAAAAATAAACACTTGAATTTTAAGGAACGCATGATTATTGAGCTTCGTCTTAATGATGGATTTTCAGCATATAAAATAGCTAAAGAATTGCAACGCCCAATAAATACTATTTTAAATTAGATACGTCGTGGCACAACTAAACAAATTAAGCAAGGTAAATACGTTGAAATATATCTAGCGGATACTGGTGAAGCTATATACAAAGCTAATCGCCAAAATTCTTGTCGTAAATTTAAACGCATAGAATGCAGTTCTTTTATAAATTATGCTGTTGATATGATAAAAAATCATTCATGGTCACCAGATGCATGTGTAGGTAACGCCCTTGCCAAAGGCAAGTTTAAACGAGATCAAATAGTTTCCAATAAAACTCTATACAATTATATTGATTTAGGATTACTAGCAGTAATTAATGCAGATTTACCAATGAAATTACATAGAAATACTAAGTCTTCACAGGTAAGAAAGCATAAGAAAAAGCTAGGAAAAAGCATTACTGAACGTCCAAGTAATATCAATAATCGTGAAGAATTTGGTCATTGGGAAATAGACACTGTTGTTGGAGAAAAATCTAAATATGATTCTGTTCTTCTAACTATTGTAGAACGTAAAACCAGGAATGCTATTATTCATAAAATTGCATCTAAGACTGCTGAAGCAGTTACGGAAGCACTTAACAGCATTCGTACCATATATGGTGATAAATTTAGTGATATTTTCAAAACCATCACAAGTGATAATGGCTCTGAATTTGCTGATTTATCCATCCTAGAAGCAGAAACAGATACAAAAGTGTATTTCACTCATCCATATTCTTCATTTGAAAAAGGGACTAATGAACGTCACAATGGTTTAATACGTTGTTTTATCCCGAAGGGAAAACGTATATCTGATTATAGTTCAGATGACATTATATTTATCGAAGAATGGATGAACACTCTTCCAAGAAAAATACTTAACTATAAAACTCCAGAAGAGTTATTTGAGATGCACTTAGATAAAATCTATGCAATATAAATAAATTCAAGTGTTTAAATTACAAATAGGGATTAGTTCAATTTGTTATTGCAATTTATCAAATTTAACTGCATTAGTAAAATTAATTAAAGAATCTGTTTCAAATAAATCTACATTAATTAGAAGAGGATTATCACTTGCAGGTAAGTCTCCACCTGTATAATTAATTTCAATATTTATAGTGCCAGTAAGTGTGGTAGGATCTTGTTGCCATATTACAGATGTTGTAGTAGGAGCAGCACCAGATAATGCGATTGTAGGAAGTGTTCCTGGAACTGCAAATTCTGAAGTATTTGTTGTTGTGAAAGTATAGCTTGTTTTTTCACTAGCAGCAGAAATTCTAAATCCTATAAAGTTTCCAGGTGTAATGTCATTTACGTCATATGTCAATATTAATTTTGAAGAAACTACAGGATCAGGATTTTTAGGATTAGTAGATAGATTATAGTTAGTTTCTCCTTCTACGCTTCCAGAACCAACTTTTCTATCAATTTCTAAGATTGTTAAATCAGTATTTTGAGCGCTAGCAGAATAAACAGAATTATCATTATTTACTTTAACGGTCATGCTTCCGCCTAAAGTTGTTAGTATCTTAGCCATATATATCTCCTTATAAAACTATTATTGGTATGTTATATAATATTCAACTTAACATATTTTGCTACAAAAATACTAGTTAATATAATTCTTTTATAAATATTATATTTTACTATTAGTATTTATTTTTAGTTATAGTACTGTTAGAAAATTACTTTGAATTGAAATTCTTGACTGATTTAGAGAAACAAGATAGACTATTATGAGTATTATTAAAGATATACACGATACATAATAAGTGGGTGAAAAGATGACAGGTAGTAATGGATTTTTACCAATAAGTAAAAGAGATATGGAGAAAAGAGGATGGGATGAGTGTGATTTTATAATTGTTACAGGTGATGCATATATAGACCATCATAGTTTTGGAACGGCAATTATATCAAGAGTACTTGAACATCATGGATATAAAGTTGGAATAATTCCACAACCAGATTGGAATAATATTTATGATTTTAAGAGGCTTGGAAGACCTAAGTATTCATTTTTAGTTAATGCAGGCAATATGGATTCCATGGTTAATCATTATTCTGTAAGCAAGAGAAGAAGAAGTAAAGATATGTATTCTCCAGGTGGAAAGATGGGGCTTAGACCTGATTATGCAACTGTTGTTTATTGTAATAAAATTAGAGAAGCATATAAAGATGTAGATATTGTAATAGGTGGGATAGAAGCTAGTCTTAGAAGATTTGCTCACTATGATTATTGGGATAATAAGGTGCGTAAATCAATTCTTTTAGATAGTAGTGCAGACCTTTTAATTTACGGAATGGGTGAAAAGCCTATAGTTGAAATTGCTGAAGGTCTTAAAAATGGAGTAAGAGCTAAAGATATAAATTATGTTCGTGGAACATGTTATATGGCTGATAATCTTGATTATGTTCATGATTATATTGAACTTCCATCATATAAGGAAGTGACAACTGATAAAAGAAAGTATGCTTTTTCGAATAGAATTGAATATCAGGAGCAGGATTCTGTAAGAGGAAAGACACTTGTACAGAAGTATGGAAACAGATATGTGGTTCAAAATATTCCACAGCCACCTTTAAATAGAGAAGAACTTGATGAAGTTTATGACCTTCCATATATGAAAAATTATCATCCTATTTATGAGAAGGATGGTGGAATTCCAGCTATTGAAGAAGTTAAGTTTAGTACAGTAAGTTCAAGAGGATGTTTTGGCGACTGCAAATTCTGTGCTATTACGCTTCATCAAGGAAGAGTTGTTCAAAGTAGAAGTAAGGAATCTATACTTAAGGAAGTTGAAGGAATAACTCATCTTCCAGACTTTAAAGGGTATATACATGATGTAGGAGGTCCTACTGCAAACTTTAGAAAACCAGCATGTGAAAGACAGCTTGCTTTTGGAGCATGTAAGGGAAGAGAATGTCTTTCTCCAGGTGTATGTAATAATGTAGATGTAGACCATACTGAATATCTTGATTTATTAAGAAGCATAAGAGAAGTTCCAGGTGTAAAAAAGGCATTTGTAAGATCTGGACTTAGATATGACTATATAATGGCAGATAAAGATGATACTTTCTTCAAATAGCTTGTAGAACATCATGTAAGCGGTCAGCTTAAAGTTGCACCAGAACATGTATCAGCACAGGTACTTAAATATATGGGTAAACCAAGTGGAGATACATATAACAAATTCGTAGAAAAATTCTATAAGATAACTAAGAAAATAGGAAAGAAACAATACATAGTACCTTATTTAATGTCTTCTCATCCAGGAAGTACATTAGAATGTGCAATTGAACTTGCAGAATACTTAAGAGATATCAACTATCAGCCAGAACAGGTTCAAGACTTTTACCCAACACCAGGTTCGCCATCAACTGCAATCTATTATACAGGAATAGATCCTTTAACAATGAAGGAAGTTTATGTTCCTAAAACTAAGCATGAAAAAGCAATGCAGAGAGCTTTACTTCAATATAGAAATCCAAAGTTCTATGATTTAGTATATGAAGCTCTTACAACAGCAGGCAGAACTGATTTAATTGGAGATGGACCTAAATGTCTTATTAGAGATAAGAAAAAGATAAATAACCATAATAAATTTTCAAGTTCGAAGAATAATGGAACAAAAAATAAAGATAAAACAAATAGAAATAGCAGCAAGAATAGTAAAGATTCTAGAAGAAATAAAGACACAGTTAAGGGTGCATCAAGAAGTAATTCTAGAGATAACAAAAATATGCCTGCTAAAACAACAAGAAAGAAGAATGAAAAAGCTGCATCAGGAAGAACTGGTAAAAAGGTAAGTAAAAGAGGAAGAAGATAATAAAATAATAAGACAGTTATCCAAGTAAAAATTATATTTGATGGTTATAGGTTTTATAATAAGAAATCTATAGCCATTTTTGCTATTATCGAGCAGGATATTAGTTACATTAAAAAATGGGTAACGTATAGTAGATTATTTTAAAAATATATTCTATGGTCTATAATTATAATAAAAGTATATTAATAAATGCTATATATATATAATTTAATAGTAATCAAATAACAATTAATACATTTTACTTAGAATATTACAAGGTGGGTTAATAATGAAATTATTAAAGAATTTAAGAATAAAAAATATAGATAATTTGATTTCATTAGCTATATTTGGAAGTTATGAAACAAAATATTGGATTGAGAATAAGAGTGATATAGATATTCTAGTTTTGATGGAAAAAAGAGAAGATATAATGGATGAATTTGATTTAGAAGATATATTAGAGCCTATATTAAAAGAGTATTTTGAGTATGAAAATGTTCATTTGACATTTATAAGTATGAGGGATTATGACACAATTTTTGCAAGGCAATATATTGATAGCAGCGATAAATTAGTTGTGGATGAATTTAAAGAAATTGATTTTAGATTATACGTTAATAAATATTTAAGAGAGAATAAATGGCTTATTGAAAGAATTAAAAAAGATACTAAATTGATGGAGGAGAAAAATGACAGCAGCATATTATAGATATAAAAAAGAAAGTTTGAACTTAAAGTTTAACAGTGCAAAAGATACACTTAAGCTTATGCAGGGAGCAATAGAAGAATATAAAGTTTCTAATTCAGTTTATATAAAAAGAGCAATAATAGGCTATTTTCAAGATTTTACTGAGTATATTATAGATATGGCAGAAACATATTTGGTTATGACAGAAAATTATGTTGATGGCTATTCTGGTGTGGAACTTATTAAAAGAGCAGGGTTTTATGGCTTTTTTGATGATAATTTAACTAAATTTTTATCATCAGCAGTTAAAATAAGAAATAGATATACCCATGATTATTATAAAAGAGAGCGTGTTGAAGAAGATATATTAAATTATGCTGTTTCTAAAATGGAATTCTTGGAAATCTTCTTGAAAATATCAGAAGAAAAAATAAGACTTGATGCTAAGAATATTGAATAAAGCAAATAATTATGTGAAGACATATTATATTAATTCATTTACTTCCATAATAAACACCTTCATATAAATCATATTGGTATAGAGTATAAGTATAAATTATTTACTATAACATATAATTAGTATAATTTATAGTTACTGATTGGATGGTGTATTGTATTTGAATGAAATATTAGAAAAATATAAAGAAAGATTGATTAATTTAAGTGGAAGCAATAGAGCTCTTGTGAGTAAAAAGCTACCTAAAAAAAGAGCCTTTGATATGTGGAAATATGAAAAAATTAATTCTGGAATATGTGATGATATTATTAGTTTTTTGTTTTCTAGAACTGAAAAATCATTAGAATTATTACCAGATTATACAGAGTTTTTTAATACTAAAGAAAGTATAATTAAGAAAAAAAATCGAGAAGAACTTAACAGGAAAATTGAGAAGATTAAATTACAAGGACTAGAATCAGTAGAAGAAAAGAAAAAAATTAATGAAATAAAAGAAAATTATAATATTAAACTTGAAAATGATATAGATAAGTTAGGCAAAGAAAGAGATAGAATTATAGATTATTCATGCTCCATGAAATCATTAATAAAAGAAGTTGATGATGTATATAAAGAAACAGGAAGAAGAGAATTATATATTGGTTATCCATTCGTAGAGGGGAGTCTTAAGGATAAAACTTTTGTGAGAGCTCCATTATTTTTATTTCCAATAAGAGTATTGAAAGATGGTGATGCTTGGAGAGCTGAAAATATTAATGATTCAAATATCATTTTAAATAAAGTTCTTTTGCTTGGTATTGCAAAACATAATGAACTAAAAGTACCGAATATTCAAACAGAATTTTCTGAAATAAGTGAAACATTAATAGAAGATACTTTGAAGGCATTGGAAAATAATAATGTATTTATAAGCTATGAAAATGAAGAAATTCAAAAGTTTGAAGAGTATACAAGTAATACACTACCTAATTATAACATTGGGACACTTGTGTGTAAGAATAATATTGTAATAGGCCAGTTTTCTATTGCTAACTCTATTTATAGTGATTATGAAGCTATGATAAACATGGATATAGATAAAGATATATTACAAGAACTTTTAAATAGCAGCTACAAAAGTGAACAGAATATATTTGATGAAGATGATTCTAAGCTTTCTTTTAAAGAGAGGGATATTAATCTTATTTCTTATCTTGATTATAGCCAAGAAAGAGCTGTTAGTATGGCTAGTAAAACTAAGAAGATGGTTATTTATGGACCTCCTGGTACAGGAAAATCTCAAACCATAGTAAACATTATAAGTGATGCTTTATCAAAAGGGAAAAGAGTTTTGATGGTTTCTCAAAAGAGAGCCGCTTTAGATGTTATATATAATAGACTTGAAAATTTAAATAGAAAAGCAGTAATAATTCATGATGCTAATGCTGATAAGAAAGATTTTTATTTAAAGACTTCAACAGCTTTAGATGAATTATTTAATTCATACTATGATTATTATAGTGATATTAATAAAGAATCAGATTTTATTGATGATAAAATGAAATATCTAGAAAAAATTAAATATGAGATGTTTACTAAAAGGGAATATGGATTAACTCTTCAAGAAATGTATGAAAAGTGTAAAAATATAAATTCTCGTGAAGATGATAGATATGAGGAATTTTTAAGATTTAGAAAAAATAATATTTTTGATAAATATACTTATGATGAGCTAAAAGAAGTAGTAAGTGATATTAACAGTACTAACTTAAAAAATTATACTTTATATAAAAAGCTTGTAGATAAGAATCCGTTTATTGATGATATAGATTTAAGAATGAATCTCATGGATATAGATGAGTTTGCTATAAAAGTTAAAAATATAATAGATCCTATAAAGAAGATTACAGATGAAGCTGATAAGGATAAAGAATTATATGATAGTCTCATGAATTTATTTTCAAGTAATAATTATTACGTAAATGAGAAGGAGACTGAAAAAATAGCGATTGAATTTAATTTTAAATATAATAGTAAGCTTCTAGAAAAACTAAATAATGGCAGATGGTGGAGTATATCTTACTGGTTAAATTATTCTAAAAATAAGCAAAAAGAAATAGAAAACAGAGCTGAGTTTGAAGATAGAAAGAAGAATTTTATAGAATATGTTAAACAAAAAACATTAGATATTAATAATGCATTTTCTGAAATTGATATAGTAAAAAAAGCACTTAATGAAAGAGTATATAATATTGTAGTAGAAGAACTCTTAAAAGGAGAGGATCTTACAAGCTATTTTAATGATGTAATAGATGCTTTGAATGCTGTTAATGATTATAAAGAGGAAATTCAAGATATAAGAAACTTATCAGAGCTACATCGAAAAGTATTAAATTATTCATTAGATGAAAATATAGATGTAGTAAAAGAAAGATTAAATTCATTAGTAGAGTTTGTTACATTAAATCATATTCTTACTATAGAAAAAGAATCAGGTGTTAATGAAGCTGTATCTTATATTAATAACTTTGAATCTATAGTAAAAGAGATAAATGAAAGTATGAAAAATAAACATGATAATGTGCGAAAATATATAATAGATAAGTGGAATAGAAAAGCTATTGATATAGAAGAGTGGAAAGGATATAAAGAATTTAAGCGTCAGGCAAATAAGAAGAGAGCATTGTGGCCAATTAGGAGATATATGGATGAGTATTATGAAATGGTATTGAATTTATTTCCATGTTTCCTATTAAGTCCGGAAACCGTTTCTGAAATACTTCCTTTGAAAGATGGAATGTTTGATATGATTATATTTGACGAAGCTTCGCAAATGTATATCGAAAATGCAATTCCTACAATATACAGAGGAAATCAAGTTATAGTTGCAGGAGACGATAAGCAGTTAAGACCAAATGGAACTTTCTCTAATCGTTATGTTGACGAAGATGAAGATGAAAATGAAGAAAGCAGAGCTGCTCTCGAAGAAGAAAGTCTTCTTGATTTAGCAAAGATAAACTATGATCCAGTATCATTAATGTATCATTATCGTTCTAGATATGAGGAATTAATAAATTTTTCAAATTATGCTTTCTACGGAGGAAAACTAAAAATATCACCTAATTTATCTACTGGTGAAGAGGATAAACCTATAGAAAGGATCAAAGTAGATGGAAAATGGATTGATAGACAGAATATTGAGGAAGCTGAAAAAATAGCTGATTTAGTTTATAAGATATTAAAGGAAAGGAAAAATAGAGAATCAATTGGAATAATTACATTTAATATTACTCAAAAAACTTGTATAGAAAACTGTTTAGAAAGAAAAGCACAAGATGATCCTAATTTTACACCTTTATATATTGCTGAAATTGATAGGGTAGAAAATGATGAGGATATAAGTTTATTTGTAAAGAATATTGAAAATGTTCAAGGTGATGAAAGGGATATAATAATCTTTTCAACTGCATATGCAGAAAATGAAAATGGCAGAGTATCAGTTAATTTTGGTTCATTATCTCAAGATGGTGGAGAAAATAGATTAAATGTTGCTATAAGTAGAGCTAAGAAGAAAATATATTTAGTTACATCAATAGAACCAGAACAATTAAGTGTTGATGATTCAAAGAATAAGGGACCTAAATTGTTTAAGAAATATTTACAGTATGTAAAAGCAGTGTCTGAAAATAATGAGAAATACGAAGAAGAAATTCTTAAGAGTGTTCTTGATACTGATATTAATGCAGAAACAGAGAATAAGTTTGATAGTGATTTTGAAGTTGAAGTATGTGATAAACTTAGAGAAAGAGGATATATAGTTCATAATCAAATAGGGGTATCAGGATATAGAATAGATTTAGGAATTTATGATGAGAAGAAATCTAAATATATATTAGGAATTGAATGTGATGGAGCAGCATATCATAGTTCCAAATCAGCAAGAGAAAGAGATATTCATAGACAACGATATTTAGAATCAAGAGGATGGAATATTATAAGAATATGGAGTAAGCATTGGTGGAACAATCCTGAATTTGAGATACAAAGGATAATTGATGAGGTAACAAGAATAAAAAATGCATATGTTGACTAGAAGAATTAAAATGATAAGAAAAAATAGATGTTACATGGATTATGAAAATTAATAAAATAAAGTGTAAGTAAATAATAAACCTAGTAATTGTAATGGAAAGCTAGGTTTATTATTTTTAAATCATAATCCTAGAAACCACCGTTGCCACTTGTGGTAACAATAAAATTAAGAAGGGCATAGTCTAATCATCATAAATTAAATTGTAATTATTTATTTTGAGTGTTGATTTGTAGCAAGAAAAATATAAAATCTATAGCTATTTTTTATTAATATACTGTTATAATGAAAATGAAGAATATAATAGCATGATTTTGGAGAATATTATGAAAAATATAGAAAATTACAAAAAAAACACCATAACACTTGAACAATTTGAAAAACTTTATAAGATTAATGAATATGATATTCTTTATAAAACTGTATGTGATCTTGTTAATAAAGGAAAGTTATGTCCTGTAAAAGCTAGTGGTGGAAATGGAAGAACTCCTGGCATGTACAAGAAATACAGAATAATAAGGGAAGAAGAAGATTTAAGCAGTTATCTTGATGAAATTAATTTTAAGTTGTGCACTGAATTTGATGTATCATATTATAAGAAACACTTAAATAAATATAAGGAACATAGAAAATATATATTGATGCTTAATGATTTCTTTTTATATTATAGAAACAAACTCAAAGATTATATTTCTATGAATGAAAGAAGCTTTCAAATATGGAACAGGGAAAAGTTTCTTCAGAAGGAAGAAGGAAAAACTATTCTTAAAAATCTTAATATTGATTTAAAAACATTAAATTATTATGATACATCAGAGCCTTTGGCTTATTATTCCAGCTCTAAAAAAGTGCCTCAGAATGTTTTATTTATTGAAAATAAAGATACTTATTATACTTTTAGAAAGCATCTTATTAAAAATCAAAGAAACATATTTAATAAAGAAATAAATACTGTAATATATGGTGCAGGAAAAAATATAATAAAAGCCATTGATGATTTTCATATTTCAGTTGAAGAACATGTATGTGATAAAAGAAATACAATTTATTATTTTGGTGATCTTGATTATGAAGGTATACTTATTTATGAGAAATTTTATGAAAAGATGTCACAATTCTATAAGGTTAAGCCTTTTATAGAAGCATATTATACAATGATTGAAAAGTATGCTAATAATCATGTTACTTTACCAGAAACAAAGGAAGGGCAGAATAAAAATATAAATGATTATTTCTTAAAATGTTTCCAGGATAAAAATAAAGAAATAATTACTAAAATATTAGAAAGTGGAAGGTACATACCACAAGAGATTATAAACATAGAAGATTTATAAAATATATATTAAAGGAGAAAAAATGGATTTAAGTTTTTTAGATGCTCATCATACGAGGATGAAAAAAATAGGTGCATATGCACTGCTTTTTAGGAACAGTATATCGAAAGGAACATGGAAGAAGTATGGATTTAGCGAAGGTTATGAACAGGATAACTTAATATTTGCAGTACTTTTATATATAATGGAACAGTCCCTTAAAGAAGAAATTGCAACTATTGATTATATAGGAAGCTTTATTGATGAAATTAATTCTTTATATTTTAGAAAACCTGTTACTTATGATGAATGTAAAGAGCTTGCAGAATTTATAGTGAACAATATTCTTTGTGATGAAGGTAAAGCAATGTATTTTAAATCCTTTAATTTTAAAAAGGGTCAGTATGAAGATATAAATATAAGTTTTGTTAAGAACAAAATTGAATATGTAGAAGGTGTAAGAATGGTTTCTTATTCTCTTACAGAAGAAGGATATTCACTTCTTTTATCAACTCTTGAAATTGAGGAAAATCTTAAGGTGACAATTCATGAAATAATATTTAAAATGCATCTTGATAAAGCATCGTATGATAAGGCAGTAGATGACATAAAAAATATTTTCAATATGATGAGAATAAGAGTCCAAGGTATGGAAGATGCAATAAGAAAGATAAGGGAGAATCCATTAAGTTATTCTGTAGAAGATTATAAAAAAATAATGGAAGGCAATCTTGAACTTCTTAGGGGAAGCAAGGAAAAATTCTTAATTCATAAGGAAAATGTGGATGCTAGAATTAAGGATTTTATAGAAAAGGATATACATATTCATGAACTTACAGAAGAAGAAAAGGAAAACCTTAATAACTTAAAAATAATAAATAAGTATCTGGGAAGAACAATTGATGAAGACCAGAGAATAATGAAAAAGCATTTTAGTTTAAAAGAAGTTTATGGAAAAGAACTTGAAAATATATCTAAGATGTCTCTTATTGAAAGATTCAGCATTAAATCAGAAGTATACAACAAAGTTCTTGATGATGTCAGCCTTATAGAAAATATAGATGTATTTTTAAGACCTTTATTCAGTATGAGTCCTACAAAAATATATAATGTAAATAAAGCATTAGAATATCAGAAGAATATAAAAAACGAAGAAATTGAAGAGGATGAAGTATTGTCTTTTGATGAAAAGGACATAATTGAAGAAGAAAACAGAAAGAAGAAAGAAAAACTTAAAAAGTATAAAGGTGTTATAGAAGTAATATTAATGCTTGCAGTTAAGAAAGAGAGTATTTCCCTTCATGAAATAAGCTTAATGATAAAAGATAGTGAAACCTTAATGAATAGCCTTATACCAGATGTGAGAATATTCAGAGAAGTAATAATAGAGATGCTTAAAAATGGATGTGTTTATATTGATGATTTAAAAGAAGAAAGAAAAAATACTATTGAAAGTGAAGAATTTGATTTTGAACTAAATAGAAGTATATTAGAAGCAGTGGAAGAAAACAGAAGTCTTATGAGAATAAAGAAATTTAGTGCTGAAAAAATTCAAGGCGGAAAAGACGTGGTTTTAAAAAATATTATTGATGAAGATGGAAAGCATAGAAATTTTATATGCAGCGATGTTTTATTCAGGGTGGAAGAAGGGAGTATTATTTAAATGTCATACTCAATTGATGAAATAAATATAAGCAATAAAATATTTTACTATCTTTTAAAAAATGGAGAACTTAAAGATAGTGAACATGATTTATATAAATCTTATTGTGAAAATGAAAACATTACAGAACTTGTGAAGAATCTTGGAGAGGCTTCAGAAGTATATATAAAAAAGTATGGGGGAGTAGTGTATCTTATTCCTAAAGAAGAAAATGATTTTTTAGGGTATTCAAAAGGTGAATTAAAGAAGATTTTATGTAAATCAGGTGCCAATGATAAGGACTATTACCTTTCACAGTTTGTTATTTTAACTTTGCTAGTTACATTTTACAGTTCTCAAGGTATAACAAGCAAATGCAGGGATTATATAAAAGTAGGAGAATTCCTTAATATTATTACAGATAAACTTAGTGAAGGTGCAAAAAGAAGTGAAGATAAAAAGAGCAATACATATGGTATAGCTTTTCAAAATATACTTGAAAGATTTGAAGCGTTAAAAAGCAGTGACAAGAAGACAACTGCAAAGACCACAAAGGAAGGTTTTGTAAATACTATATTAAAATTCCTTGATGATCAGGGACTTATATATTATATACAAAATGATGATATGATAAAGACTACTAAAAAACTTGATGTATTTATGGACTGGAATATATTAAATAAAAACAATTATGACAGAGTCCTAAAAGCATTTGGGGAGGAAGAATATGAGTAAGATTAATAAAATCAGGTTTGTAAATCTTAATTATAATAACAATTCTATGAAAATTGATGATGAAACTTTTTTCCTTGACACTGAAAGTACAATGTTTAATTTAAGAAATGGCGGTGGAAAATCAGTCCTTGTTCAAATGATGATTGCACCTTTTGTACATAAAAGATATAGGAGTTTTAAAGACAGACCATTTGAAAGTTATTTTACTAAAAGTACACCTACATATATTCTTGTGGAATGGAAGCTAGATAATGGTGGAGGATATGTACTTACAGGAATTATGGTAAGGAAAAGAGAAACTGTATCTGATGAAGACTCGAAGGAAAAGCTTGATATATTAAGTTTTATAAGTGAATATATAAATCCTTGTGAATGTGATATAGATAACATAAAGATTGTTGATAAAGATGGAGACAGAAAATCTGTAAAAAGCTATGCAAATTCAAAAAAGCTTTTTGAAGATCTTAAAAAGAATGAATCATATAAATTCAGTTATTATGATATGACAAATTCTGCAAGTACTAAAATGTATTTTGACAGACTTCTATCTTATAAAATTAATTATAAAGAATGGGAAAATGTAATAAAAAAAATTAATCTTAAGGAATCAGGGCTTTCTGAATTGTTTTCAACTGCTAAAAATATAGAGGGGCTTATGAAAGAGTGGTTTCTTCCTGCTATTGAAAACAAGCTTAATAAAGAGGAAGATAGAATTAAGAATTTCAGGGAAATAATAAGTGGTTATATTGTACAGTATAAAGAAAATAAACATAATATAGACAAAAAGGCAAAGGTGGAGCTTTTTAATAATTTATCAGGTGAATTACATGAAGAATGTAATAAATACATAAATACTATAAATAATAGAGAAACTCTTGAAAATAAAATGGTAAATTTTATTGACTATTTAAAATATACTCTTTCTAATTATGAATTAGATAAATGTAATCTTGAAAATTTACTTAATGATTTAAATGCATCATTAAAAGATCTAGAGTATGAAGAGAAGTCTCTTGAAATTTATAAATTAGAAGATAAGAAGTCTGATTTACAAAATGAAGTTGATGAAAAAGTTAAAATGCTTTCGTTAAATGAATCACAGCGTGATGATTTTAGGAAAAAACTTAACATCTTTACATGTGCAAAGTTATATAAAGAGTATAAGGAAAAATCAGAAGAACTTCAAAACTATGAAAATAAATTAAAAGTATTAAGCAGTGAAAATAAAGATTTTGCACCAAGAATTAACGATCTTGGATTTACTATAAAAACTATATTGTCAAAAGAATTAAGTGAAGCTGATATCAGCCATAAACAGAGTATAAGCCTGAAGAAAACATTAAATGATGATAATTTGAAAATTGATTATTCAATAGAGGAAAATAATAATACAATAAAGGAAATGTCAAAACAGCTTGGTGAATTAGAAACTTCAGTAAGCTATTTTAACAAAGAAGAAGATAATTTCAACAAAAAGTATGATGAAAAAATTATTAGAAACATTGAGGGCTATTTTAATGAAAGAGATATCCTTTTTATTGATAAAAAAATTAATGATTATAGCAGAAAATTAGATTCTGATAGAAAATCATTAAATGAAAAAATATATAATCTTAAAGATTCACTTAAAAGCCTGACAAGTGAAAAAGATTCATTAGTAAATAGAAATGCTCAGATTGAAAAAGATATTGAATATAAAGAAGATGTTTTAAAAAATTATGATGAAGATATAAATAAGAGAAAAGAAATAATAAAGTATGTTGATTTAGATGAGTCATATGTATTTGATACAAATAAAATAAGGGAACTTTTCTATAGAAAAATTGAATCCTTAAGAGATGATGAAAATAAACTTTTTATTGCTTATAATAAAAAGAATGAAGAAGTTATGAAACTTGAAAGTGGCAAAATTCTAGAACTTCCAAAGGATGTGGAAAGGGAGCTTAAAAAACGTGATATAAATATTTTATATGGTATGGATTGGCTTAAAAATAATAATTACAGTCAAGAGGAAAATGAGAAATTCATAAATAATAATCCTTTTATTCCATATTCTCTTATTATGGATGATGATGATATAGCAATATTAAAGGAAAATCCTATAAGCTGCTATACTTCATCACCTATATCAATAGTAAAAAGAGAAAATCTTATTAATGATAAAGATAATGATAAAAATAATATTTTAATCATGGATAGTGTTGACTTCATCATATCTTTTAACAACAGACTTCTTAATGAAGAGGAGCTTTTAAAGATAATTGATGATAAAAAAATTGAACTTTCAAAGATAAATAATGATATTGAAGGAAAGAAAGAATCAATAAGATTTTATGAAAGCAAAAAGAATATTATTGAAAAGTCAGATGTTACTTTAGAAAAATACAATAATCTTAATGATACAATAGACAGCCTTAAAGATGAGCTTGAAAATACAAAGTCTTCTTTAATTAAATGTGAAAAATCCATACAAAATACATCAGCAGATATTGATACTTTAGAAAAAGACATAAAGCATATTGATAAAGAAATAGAAATAAATAAGAATAAGCGTGAAGCATATGATAATTTAATTATTTCTTATAATAAGTATAAAGAAAATAAAGATAAACTTCAGAGGGTAAAAGAAATTAAATTGTCCTGCGAAAATGCTGTAAGTAAATTAAGAGAAAAGAAACGTGAAAATGAATTATCTCTTAAGGAATACGAAGAAAAAATATTACATTACAGAGATAAGATTAAAGAAATTAATAATAACATTTCAGTTTATAATATGTATAGTAGGGGTAATCTCATAGAGAAAGATTCTGAAGATTTAATAGCAGAGTATAAAGCTCTTACAAAAAAGATTTCTGAATCTGAAAATGATTTAAAAGAAAAAATTGAGTTATGTAATAATAAGTATAAGGAAATAGAATCTGAACTTATTCAAAAATCAAAGAAATATAGCCTTAGTGATTCAGAATATATGTCTGTATCTTATGATGTATACAAGGAAAATGAAGTAGAAGATAATCTTGAAAAAACTGAAAAGGTAATAAGGAAGATTGATAATGAAGTAATTTCATTAAAAGAAAAAATAAAGTTTATAGAAAAGACATTATTAAAATATTATAAAGATTTGAAAGAGACTTTTGAATATGAGAAGCCAAAGGATAGAAGTTTGATTTTTTATAAGAACTATAAAGAGGAAGAGGCTGAAATAGAATTAAAAATTAAAGAAAATAAAGATAAATTATTAAAGATTAATGAGAGTATATCAAAAATAAAAAATTCATTAAGCAGTATAAGCGAATATGATAATATTCCTATTAAAGAAAAAATAGAAGTTTGTATTAATATTAATGATTTAGATGAAGTTTTAGGAAAGATGAAAAGAGATATTTCAAAGCTGAAAAGTGATGAAGGTAAAAATGAAAATAGTCTTCAAAGGGCAGTTTACAAGATTCAATCTAATGATGAATTTAGAGAGGAATCTTTCTTTAAGGAACCTATAGAAACGCTATTAAGTTTAGTTTCAAAACCTAATGAATTTAATGAACAGCTCAATATGATTAATGAATCATATGATAAGCTTATGGAAAAATTAAGCTGTGATATTAATCTAATTGAAGAAGAACAAAACAATATATTGGGAAATCTTCTTGATTATATAGAAATAATCCATGATAATATTTCTAAAATAGACAGCAATTCAAGTATAAATATAAAAGGCAAGAGAATAAAAATGCTTAATGTAATCGTACCTGACTGGAGTGAAAATCAAGATCTTTATAAGGTAAAACTTAAAAATTATATTGAACAGCTGAGAAACCAATGTATAATAACTCTTGAAAAAAATGAAAGTATTGAAGAAATTATAAGCAACACCATAAATACATCAAAGCTATATGATGAAGTTGTATCTTTATCTTCAATTAATATAAAACTATATAAAATTGAAGAGGATAAGCAGAGACAGATAAGCTGGAATGAGGTTTCTTCCAATTCAGGGGGAGAAGGATTCCTCTCGGCCTTTGTTATATTATCAAGCCTTCTCTCATATATGAGAAAAGATGAAAATGATATTTTTTCAAGAAAAGAAGAAGGTAAGGTATTAATTATGGATAACCCATTTGCACAGACTAATGCAGCTCATCTTTTAAGACCACTTATGGATGTGGCAAAGAAAAGCAATACACAGCTTATATGTTTAACAGGTCTTGGTGGTGATTCAATCTACAATAGATTTGATAATATTTATGTACTAAAACTTGTTTCTTCAAAAATAAAGACAGGAATGAAATATTTAAAAGCAGAACATGCAAAAGGAGAAGAATATAACAAAGAAGAACTTCAAATAATAGATTCAGCAAGATTTAAAGTAGAAGAAACACAGCAGACAAGGTTATTTTAAATAATTATATAAAAAACAGTCTTAATAAATATATAGACAGACTGCTTTCCTAAATCTAAAGTCCTTATTCATAAATACATGGATTGAAAAGTACAAAATACCATACATAAACATTTTGAAATTTGGTAATGTAAGTATAGAATTCAATGATGCAATACAAAATCTTAATAGTGATGAATTAAAATTAATTATAGAAGATATTTTGGGTATTGATACTTTAGATCAATTAAAACAATATTTATAGTTTTAGTGCTTATATATGAAAAAATTTATATCCCAGAATTTATTGGTTATATTAAGAGGAAGTATGATTAATAAAATAAACTTAGAAGATATCCCGTACATTTAGACTAATAATTAAAAAATTGAAATATTTATGTAAAATAAAAAATGATAGGTAGATTTATTTGAGCCGAGCCTGTAAATAATAGGACAGTCACTATATCCAACAGTGACTGTCAATTTTACTCTTTATCCAATTTATTTCTATAAACCTCCTTAGTCCTCTCCAATGCCTCTTCATAAGACATTCCATATAAGGATAATTCAGATGTCTTATCTATAATTTCTCTATATAGCTTTTCTTTTGTTACAGAGACTTGAAATGATGATTTTCTGAAATCACAGAGTTTTTTAATAATTAAAAGGAGACTAGTTGTAAAATGAAATTGAACTAATAAAAAATCCATAGTAGATTATCTGTGTTATGATTTAATCGCTAAACAAAATTCAACACGGAGGATAATCACTATGGATCATCAAAATCATAACATAGAATCACGTAAAAATAAACACTTGAATTTCAAAGAACGAATGACTATTGAGCTTCGCCTTAAAGATGGATTTTCAGCATATAAGATAGCTAAAGAGTTAAATCGTCCAATTAACACTATTCTAAATGAAATACGTCGTGGTACAACTACACAAATTAAACAAGGTAAGCATGTAAAAATGTATCTTGCAGATACTGGCGAAGCTGTTTACAGAAATAATCGTCAGAATTCTTGCCGTACATTCAAATATATAGAATGTGTTGACTTCATCAATTATGCTGTTGATAAAATGAAAACACATTCATGGTCACCAGATGCGTGTATAGGTAACGCCCTTGCCACAGGCAAGTTTCAGCGCTCTCAAATAATTTGCACTAAAACTTTATACAATTATATTGATTTAGGATTGCTAGCTGTCATTAATGCAGATTTACCGATGAAACTACGTAGAAATACCAAGCCATCAAGAGTGAAAAAACACAAGAAAAAGCTAGGTAAAAGTATTGCTGAACGTCCTAGTAGTATCGATAATCGTGAAGAATTTGGCCATTGGGAAATAGACACTGTTGTCGGTGAAAAATCCAAAGATGACTGTGTTCTCCTAACTATTGTTGAGCGTAAAACTAGAAATGCTATTATTCATAAAATTGCATCTAAGACTGCTGAAGCAGTTACGGAAGCACTTAATACAATCCGTAATATATATGGTGATAAATTCAGTGATATCTTCAAGACTATAACAGGTGATAATGAATCTGAATTCGCTGATTTAGCAATATTAGAAGCAGAAACAGATACAAAAGTATATTTCACACATCCTTATTCCTTATTTGAAAAGGGAACTAATGAACGTCATAATGGCTTAATCCGTCGTTTTATACCGAAGGGAAAACGCATATCAGATTATAGCTCAGATGACATTGCATCTATAGAGGAATGGATGAATACTCTTCCAAGAAGAATACTTAACTACAAAACTCCAGAAGAGCTATTTGAAATACACTTAGATGAAATCTATGCAATATAAATAAATTCAAGCGTTTAAATCATAAATACAAAATAGTTCAATTTGTTATTGCAATTTATCGATCTTTATATTGATTTCTTACATGTATTTAAAATGATAATCAAAATATAAAGAAGAAGATGAGTATAAAAATAACGCCCGAGAACAATCTCAGGCGTTATTTTTTCCGCAAAGACTTACATTAAAAAGCATAAATATATTATCCAAAATGAAATCTTTTTTATACATAACAGTACTATAAGGAATCCCTTTTAAAGCAGCATACTTTTTAACAGGATTATTTTTGAAGAATACATAGTTTATAAGTTCATGTTCCTCTTCTGTAAGCTTATTAAGAGCATTACGTAAAAGAGTAAGATCTACTTCTTTTAATAAGTTATGATCTACAGGAAGATTTCCAGATTCAAGAGTATTTTCAACATTTTCTAATACAAGAGTTGAAGAGCCTTCAAGGTGACTTCTTGATAAATTCTTTTCTATAAGGTCATTGATACTATTCTTTATTCCATTTGTAGCATAAGCAACAAATCTATGAGTGTTAGGCTTATAATATGAAACGCATTTGAAGAGGATTCTGTAACATTCATTCATAATATCTTGAAATTCGTATCCGTGAATAAATGTTTTTTTAGATAGGTTTATTATAAAAGGCTTAAATTCATTAACTAGTTTTTCTTTTGATTCTTCATCACCATCTTTTGATTTTATAACAAGGCTTTCAATGTAGTTATAATTCATAAGACCACCCCAAACATATATTCTTATGTAATGTATATGGTTGAAATGAAGAAATTCTAAGAAGTGAATGTCAGAATTTTAAATAAATATCCATATATTTATTTTACCTAAATAAATAGAGTATGTGGAGGTTATTTTTATGGGAAACTTTATTATAGCAGCAGGTCATACTGCAAGTGGAAATGTTGGTTGTGGAGTAGTAGATAGGTTGGATGAAAGTAATTGTACAAGAGAAATATCATCATTAGTTGTATTATATTTAGAGCAGTTAGGACATTATGCAAAGTTACTTAGAATTGATAAAAGCAACACTTATAACTGTCAGGATTGCTATGAAAGAGCTGAAGAAGCTAATGATATAGCACAGAGCATCAATATTGATTTATATGTGGAAATTCATATTAATGCAGGGGGAGGTACTGGGAGTGAAGTACTTACCATAAGTAAATCAGAAGTAGCTAAGAGTGCAGCATATAGAATATCAAAGTCATTATCACAAAAACTTGGAATACCTAACAGAGGAGTAAAGAGTGCTAACTTAATAGTTCTTAAGAAAACAAGTATGCCAGCAATACTTGTAGAATGTTTATTTGCAGATAGCTCGGATGCTGAAAAGTATAATGCAGATCTTATAGCAAGAGCTATAGTAAATGGACTGCTTGGAGAAAACAGTTGTGAGAATAATATATGGAAGCTTGGATGGAATAGGAATAACAAAGGCTGGTGGTTTTGTACTGATGTAGTAAATAAGTGTTACTATACTTCAAAAGATGGGTGGAAGTTAATTGATGGTGACTGGTTTATATTTGATGAGAATGGATATGCACTTCAGAATACTTGGTATCATGATGAGAGTAATGGGAAGGATTATTATCTGGGGGATGATTGTAGGATATGTAAAAGTAAATAATTATACCTAATATATATAGTATTGCATTCTACAATATTATTGTGACATAATATTAATATGAAATAATTTTATTGAAAGTTAAACTTAAGATTAATTTGGTTGTCCAATGATATTAATGTTGTTTATTGGAAAATGAAAGGAATAATATATGTTTGGAATAATGAATTTGGGAAAAGATAATATAGTAAAGAAAAATGTAACTAGAAAGTATAAGAATGCCAGAATAACTATTTTAGATGCAAAATTTAAAAGAGTTGACGGAAAAGATACACTTCTAGATGAAAATCATGTTGATAAGTTGTTTAGTGATATAAATAGAGCATGTGAAGTTAATAGTTCAAGGTATAATCAAAGCCCTAAGAGAATTTTAATATCTGCTGATGATGCTTTAATAGATAAGATGATGAATAAAGAAAATTCAGGTGAACTAAAAGAAACTGTTTTTAAAGATGAATTTATGGATATGTATGAACCACATTATACATTAGATCAGGTTTATTTAGGAGAAGAAGAAAAAAAGCAGATACTAACAGTTTTAAATATAAAAAAACACGAAGAAAAGATGTACAAGGACTGGGGATTTGAAGAAACAGCTATAAAAAATAGATCTGTTGTTTTCAATTTCTTTGGTGAACCTGGAACTGGGAAAAGTATGGCTGCTGAAGCAGTAGGAAAGTATTTAGGTAAGAAAATATATTCAATTAATTATGCAGAACTTGAATCTAAATATGTAGGTCAAACTCCTAAGAATATAAAAAAAGCATTTGAAAAAGCTAGTCAAGATGATGCGGTACTAGTATTTGAAGAAGCAGATTCATTTTTAGGAAAGCGTCTTACAGATATAAGCCAATCTGCTGATTATGGTGTAAATATAACAAGAAGTGTAATGCTATTAGAACTTGAAAAATTTGAAGGAGTAGTTATTTTTACAACAAATCTTCTTAATAATTATGATGAAGCATTTAAGAGAAGAATACTGGCAAGCGTTGAATTCAAAATGCCTAATGAAGCAGGTAGAAAAGCTATATTTGATATTCATATGCCAAAGAAGATGCCATTAGAAGAAGGGGTAAATTCAGAAGTGTTAGCTAAAGAATTTACAGATGTATCAGGTGCTGATATTAAGGATATAATATTTATGGCAGCAGTTACAGCGCTTGAAAGATACGAAAAAGAAAAAAATGAATGTGAAGAAGATTTAGAGAAAGAGGAAGTAGAATTATTCTTACATCCAAATGATGAAGTAGAAGAGTTTGATAGTGAATTAGAAGCAGATGATACTACTTTAGAAGAAAATGAAGATGAAAGTTTAAATGATAAAATAGTAATAGATGCTGAGAAAATAATTGAAGATGATGAAGTGAAAGCAAATGAAGAAGCTGCAGTTGCACTTGAAGAAGTAGTTGAAGAAGAATCAGAAGAAAACAATCTAGAAAAAGATTTAAATCAATTTGTAACATTAGAAGATTTTAAATCTGCATATAGAGATATTAGAAATAGATACAGAAGTAGATAAATTTTAAATATAGTTACGTTAAATCTAGTTTAATTTAAAATATACACTAGAAATAAAATATAAGAGGTACGAAAAGATATGAAAAAACTTATTTCTTGGAATGTTAATGGACTTAGAGCATGCGTGAAAAAGGGATTTTTAGATTTTTTTAATGATGTAAATGCAGATATTTTTTGCGTTCAAGAAACAAAATTGCAAGAAGGACAGATAGAATTAAATTTATCAGGGTATTATGATTACTGGAATTATGCTGAAAAGAAAGGTTATTCAGGAACAGCTGTATTTACTAAAGAGAAACCATTAAGTGTAAAAAGAGGAATTGGAATTAAAGAACATGATACAGAAGGTCGTGTACTTACATTAGAATTTGAAGAATTCTACCTTGTAAATGTATATACTCCTAATTCAAAACAAAAGCTTGAAAGACTGGATTACAGAATGGTATGGGAAGATGTTTTCAGAAGTTATCTTAAAGAACTTGAAAAGAGCAAGCCTGTAATTTTATGTGGTGATTTAAATGTAGCTCATAAAGAAATAGATCTTAAAAATCCTAAAAATAATAGAAAAAATGCAGGATTTACAGATGAGGAAAGAGAAAAGATGACAGAATTATTGGAAGCAGGATTTATTGATACATTTAGATATTTTTATCCTGATACTGAGGGTGTCTATTCTTGGTGGTCATATAGATTTAATGCAAGAGCAAATAATGCAGGATGGAGAATTGATTATTTTTTAGTTAGTGATGGTTTAAAATCTAAGTTAGAAGATGCAAAGATTTATACAGCTATAGAGGGTTCTGATCATTGTCCTGTGGAACTTTCTATAAACATATAGAAAATATAGTTTTATAATGGGTTGTCATATAAGTAAATGTTATTATATGACAGCTCATTTATTATAATAATATATAATGAAATGTTATTATTGAGTTAATAATTTTATGTTTTGGAATAATTGAGTTAAATAAAAATAAATTAAGGATTAAATATGAATATAAGTAATAACAAAAACAAAAACTATTAACATATATTATATGTTAGGAGTGAAAAAACATGAAAATAAAACAATACATAAAATTTATATGCACTTTATTAATATTTCCTTTATTTTTGACTAACAATGCATATGCAGCAAAGAGATATGAGATTCCTGAATCTATAACAATAACTACTGGTAAAACTAAGCTTGGTGAAGTAGAATATGAGAATTATACTATATCAGCAAGAAGGATAAGTACAGGTGATGAAGATGAGGTTGTATATTGCCTTGATATTGAAAAAGGATATCCTTCAGGACAGGTTTTTTATTTAAAAGGAAACACAGAAGCGATTATAGACAATATTTTAGCATCAGGTTATCCAGATAAGACACCACAAGAGTTGAATTTATCAAATGAAGATGACGCTTATTTTGCTACACAAATTGCAATTTGGTGTGAATTAGAAGGATATGATGTAAATAAATTAACTGGAGGTAATGAAAATGTTATTGAAGCCATAAGAACAATATATAATCAAGGAATTGAAGGAGAAAATATTAAGGAAGCGTTAAATAAAGAGTATATTTCATCTAATCAATCAATACAGAGAGTTGTTATTTCATTTGATGTAAAACCAGCTCAAGAAGGATAGATAAATGTTAAAATATAATGAGTAATATCTTTATGTGAATATATATTAGACAGAACTAATTCTAAATATTAAATATATAATTAATATATTCATTCAATAGTATGATATATAGAGGTTTTATATGATGAACTAATGAAATATATAAAAATTAAAGGAATACGGTCATTAATAAAAATTGAATTTATATTGAAAACTATATATAATAAATTTACTATATTAAAATTTTGGAAATTTAAATAATAACGTATTCAAAGAATATAAAAGAATAATGGGGATGAAAGATGAACAAAGCACTTTTGGTGGTTAATGCTCAGGAAGATTTTATTGGGGAGCAGCGGAGCAAAAAGAAATTTAACTATTATGATGTGGATGAATTAATATTAAATATTAATAATAAAATAGAAGAATACAAGTCAGATAATAAGTATGTAGCTTACATTGCACATGTGTTACCAAGTAGTTTTTTTAATAAAAAATTTATTGGGTATGGTATAGTTGGTACTTCAGGTGCTAAAATATGTGAAAATATAAAGATTGTTTGTGATTATTATTTTGAAAAGCAGACTGCAAATGCATTTAAAAATACCAATCTTATTAAATTTATAAGGGAAAAACAAATATCTGAAATAGAAATAGTAGGTATTGATGTTACAGGAAGTATTAATGAAACAGCAAAAGGAGCATTAGATTTAGGTTTAAAAGTATCTATTCCAAATAGCTGTATAGGTAAAACAAATGAAGTAAAGTATTATAAAGTATGCACAAGACTTAAAAACTTTGGAGTAGCATATTTATAAATAAAAAAGACTGTCTCAGAATTTGAGGCAGTCTTTTTGTAAACATTATTGTTATTGCTGAATATTATAAAGTAGAATTAAGGTTTTTATGGAGGCCTATTAGATGAATGCATATCAGCTAATCATGAAACTTCAATTGAAGATGCAGGACCCGGTCTTTGCAAATAAGTTTAATGAAGCAGTTTCAAAACTAAATAGTATACCAGGACTTCAGCAGCAAGTACTTAAGATAGCTCAGATTAATAATGAGAATCAGAGACAGAAAGCACTGGATAAACTTCCAACAGAAGTAAAAAGTACAGTGACAGAAATATTAAATCTCCTTGAGAGCTAAAATATTAATTGTTAAAAACATCTAATATATATGTTAGATGTTTTTTTGTAATTACTACAGTGAGAAATTAAAATCCGCGTTTTTTAGCTTCAATTCCACTTTCATTAATTCCTGGTTCTTCAATGCTTGTGTTTATAGAATTCTTAGCATATTGGTTTTGGGTTTTGCTACCATTTCTTAAGTAATTTTCTTTTGAATAATCTCTTCTATTATTGTTTTGCATATTATATCATCTCCTTAATTTGTAATACAAATATATTATGTGTAAAAATAATAAAATAATTATGTCCAAATAATTACAATTAAATGTGTTGCCACTTTTGGAAATGTGCTTATATAAAATAAAATATCATAATATGCATATAATATTTTATATTATAATGGAAATGTGATATTTTAATATATCCAAAAAAATTAAAGATAAAAGATATTTTTATATTGTTGAAAGAAAATGAGAGCAAAGAATTTTTTGCTTGAAAAAGCATAATGATTGATTATGCAAAGGTAATTCAAATAAATATAGTAGAGAGGTAGAATATGATAGATTTTTTAATTCTTGGAACTGGAGGAGGCATGCCTATGCCTACAAGATTTTTAAGTGCAGGTTTAATAAGCTATAAAGGAAGGAAGATATTGATAGATTGTGGAGAAGGAACACAGGTATCAATGAGAATTTCTAATTGTGGATTTAAAACATTAGATGTAATTTGTATAACTCATGTTCATGGAGATCATATTGTGGGCCTTCCAGGATTACTTGGAACCATTGGTAATAGTGGAAGAACAGAGCCATTAACAATAATAGGACCTGAAGGTATAACAAGAGTTGTAGAAGGGTTAAGAACCATAGCTGAATATCTACCTTATGAAGTAAATATAATTGAAAATCCTAAAGATACTATTGTTCTAAACAACGGTTTTATAAATGGAGAGGTTGAAATTAATACATGTATACTTGAACATTCATCACCATGTATAGGATATAATTTTAATATTAAAAGGACTCCAAAATTTAATGTTGAAAGTGCTATAAAAAATAATGTACCTAAATTACTATGGTCAAGATTGCAGAAGAAGGAAGAAAAAATAGAGTATGAAGGAAAAACATATTATAGAGAAATGATTCTTGGAGAAGAGAGGAAGGGGATAAAGATATCATATATTACCGATTCTAGACCCATTTCATCTATAGCAGACTTTATATATGGCAGCGATTTATTTGTGTGTGAGGGTACATATGGAGATGATGACGATATTGTAAAAGCTGAAAAAAATAAACATATGACATTTAGAGAAGCAGCAGTACTTGCAGAGAGAGGGAATGTGAAAAAACTTCTTTTAACTCATTTTGGTACAGCTATGGGGAATCCAGAAGAATTTATAGAAAATGCTTTAGAAGAATTTAAAAATTCTGAAATAGCCTATGATAGATATGAATTAAACTTAAATTTTACAGAAGAAAATGAATAGTACTTCATAATGTGATTTGTATAGTTAACTAAGTATTTATTTAAAAGATTATATATGGATTTATATGATATAATTTTTAAATAAGACTAAATTATAGATTATAATAAAATAATTATTTTATAAGAAAAAATAAGGTTATAATACATGATTAATATAATAAGATTAATTAAAAAATAATAAATTATATGAGGAGAAACTTAATTATGAAGAAGACAATAGGAGTACTTGCTCATGTGGATGCGGGAAAAACTACAGTTTCAGAAGCAATTTTATATCATACCCAGGCTATAAGAAAGCGTGGAAGAGTAGACCATAAAGATACATTTTTAGATAGTCATAGCATAGAACGAGAAAGAGGAATAACTGTTTTTCAGGATCAAGGAATATTTAAGTTTAATGGTTCTACTTATTATCTTATTGATACTCCAGGACATGTAGATTTTAGTACAGAAATGGAGAGAGCAATAGGTATAATGGATTATGCTGTAATTATAATAAGTGCAGTAGAAGGAGTACAAGGTCATACTAAGACAGTTTGGAATCTTTTAAGAAAATATAAAGTTCCGACTATAATTTTTGTAAATAAAATAGATAGAGAAAATGCTGATACAGACAGAGTTATTAAAGAAATAAGGAAAGAACTTAATGAAAATGCAGTATATGTTCATATTAAAAATGGATTATGTGAAGTAGATAGCGGAAATATCCATGAAAATAATATTGAATTTGATGATAAATTAGTTGAATATATAAGTGAATATGATGATGAACTTTTAGAGAAGTATTTTGAAGGTAATTATGATGAAGATTTATGGAGAAAAAAATTTAAAGAATTAGTAAAAGAAAATAAGATTTTTCCATGCTTTAAAGGAAGTGCACTTCAGGATAAAGGTGTAGTCGAATTCTTATATGGACTGGATGAAATAACTTATACAGATTATAAAGAATCAGATGAAACAAATGAAGAAGACTTTAAAGGATATGTATATAAAATAAGATATGATGAAAATGGAAATAGACTAACATTTATTAAAGTCTTACAAGGTAATATAAAAGTTAAAGATGAGATAACTTATGGTGAAAGTGATGAAAGTAAAATATGCGAAAAAGTAAATTCACTAAGAATATATAATGGAAGTAAATTTACTGTTACAGATAAAGGTGAATGTGGTGAACTTGTGGCACTTACAGGTATCACAAATGCAATTCCAGGAGATATGCTTGGTGAACTTAAAATGAGAAATCAATATGAAATGGTTCCTACATTGGTATCTAAAGTAATATATGATAAGTCTTATAATGTTAAGGATGTTTTGAGGAATTTCAGAATTCTTGAAAGTGAAGATCCAGCATTAAATGTTACATGGAGTGAAGAATTATCAGAAATACATGTACATATTATGGGAAAAATCCAACTTGAAGTTCTTAAAGAAATAGTTAAAGAAAGATTTAACATGGATGTGGAATTTGGACCGTGTGAAATTCTTTATAAAGAGACTATAACTGAACCTACATTTGGATATGGGCATTTTGAACCACTTAGACATTATGCAGAGGTACATCTGATGATTGAACCTGGAAAGAGGAATAGTGGAATAACATTCGAAAATAAATGTCATGTAGACAATCTTGCACCAGGGTATCAAAATCTAGTTAAAACTCATATTTTTGAAAGAGAGCATAATGGTCTTATTACAGGGTCAAGCTTGACTGATGTAAGGATAACTCTTTTAAATGGAAGGGCCCATCTTAAACATACATGTGGAGGAGATTTTAGAGAAGCTACATTTAGAGCTTTAAGACAAGGCCTTGAGAAAGCGAATAATATTTTATTAGAACCATATTATAAATTTGAGATTAATGTTACAGAAGAGCATATAGGAAGAGTGCTTAGTGATATTCAGAAGCTTTCTGGGACTTTTGAAACTCCTGAGAATGAAAATGGAAGTGTCAAAATAAAAGGAAGAGGTCCAGTTTCAACATTTATGGATTATTCAATGGAAGTTATAGCATTTACTAAAGGAAAAGGGTCTATATCTTTCATTTATGATGGATATGATTTATGTCATAATACTGAGGAAGTGATAGAGAAGAGAAATTATAATAAGGATTCAGATATTATGTATACTTCAAATTCAGTATTTTGTTCTCATGGAAAAGGATATATTGTAAAGTGGCAGGATGCAGATGAAGCAATGCATGCGGAAAAAATTCTTTAAAATAAATAAGAACTAATATCTTTTGTAATATTAGTTCTTATTTAAATATATAATTAAAATCTAATACTAAAAAAATCACAGTAAAGAAAGATGCTAAAATTAAAAAAGTAGAATTTATATTTACTTAAAAAGTTTAAACTTTAGCGGCAGCTATGATTTACAAGAGTATTATAATTATTGTATTCATAGTTTATGTCCATATTTTGGGTATATAATAAAGGTGGTTTGTCAGAGTTTAGGGAAGCAAATTTTATTAAGGAAGAATAGTAGTTATTTGCTTCTATTGATATTCCGTAATTATCATTATTCTTAAGCCAACTTTCAACTATTGAAGTTATATTTATTTTTATATATTTACCTACGTTGCTAGGGTCTATGGTAAAGTGGATAGGATAATCGCTACAAGGCGAAGAATTCCAGGTTACATTTGAATTGTTAAATGGTTCAAGGTTTTTGTAAATTGATAGAATACTATTGCTATAATAGCTTGTATCCGAATTGATATCTTTTACATAAAGACATAAGTATATATTTGAAAGGTCATGAGAATTTAAGTCTTTTAAATCAAAGTTAATTAAAGATTTGAACATAACTGAACTACATGCAGACTTATGAAAACTACCAGCAAAAATGTTTCTGTTTTCACAGAAGTTTTGATTGGCATGGCCACTATCTACATAAGTAGTACTTAATGGTTTGATTTTAATAATAGAACTCAATAGAATCAACTTCCTTTCTTTGTTGAAAATCAAATATTAAATTACTTCCTTAATCTAAATATATATTTAAATATAAATAATATTACTGTAAAATTAAGGATAAATGAAAATTTTTAAATATATTTATAATAACAAATATATTTAGTGAATAAGGATAGGAATTTAATTGTTATATAATCTGATTAAGGAGATACAATATAGAAAATTAGGAGAAAAATATGATATATAAAACAGAATATGCAGGAACTGTAATAAAATATACTATTGAAAAGCGAAAAAGAAAAACAATATCTATACAAATAGATACTAATGGAGACGTAAAAGTAGTAGCACCTATTAATGTAAACGAACAGTATATTTCTGATATTGTTTTAAAAAAAGGAAAATGGATTTTGGAAACAAGAGAAAAAGTAATTAAGAAAATGAATGAAAAAGTGATTCGCGAAATAAAAGATGGAAGTACATTTTTATTTTTAGGCAAGGAATATCCTCTTCAATTGATTTATGATTATTCGTTGAAACATATGAAAGTGAGTTTTAATGAGAGTGAAGGAAAGTTTGTTATAAAAGCAAATACAGAGGATAAAGAAAAAATAAAAAAAGAATTGGAAAAATGGTATAGGTCAAAGACTATGGAAATAGTACTCAAAAAAATAAAAAAACATGAGAATAAATTTAAGGATAAGGTAACAGAAGTGAAAGTAAAAGAGCAGAAGAGGAGATGGGCTAGCTGTACATATAAAAATGCAATTCTTTTTAATTGGAGATGTTCTATGGCTAGAGAAGATGTAGTAGAATACATAGTTGTTCATGAAATGTGTCACTTTGACTATAAAAATCATTCAAAAGACTTTTGGAACAGAGTGGCTGAAATAATGCCTGATTATAGAGAAAAACATGAATACCTTAGAAAAAATGGTATGAATTTTTACATATAATCTTTAAAAATGGAGAATAATAAATAATGCAAAAGGAGTGTTATAGCATTCCTATATAATATATGGTTTCTTCTAAAGTTATTAAAACTAATCTAAGTGTTTTTTATGTAAAAAAAATCCAATATATTTTCATATATTGGATAAATTTTATATTTTATAATAGGGCATTTATTTTTGTATTATTTGATTTTTTTATATTCTTTAATGCAAAGAAACAATATATAAGCGCTATTATATAAAATATTAATTCAAATTCTGGAATGTATAAACCAGATATTGTAGATAATGATTCTAATAATAAAGGCATTGTCATAGCATAAAGACTTATTGTGCATGCATTTTTATATGTTAAATTTATATTTAAATTTTTACTAAATATAATAGTTAAAGGTCCTAAGATAAAAAATGCGGCACACAGACTACTTAAAAATGATACTATTGGATAACTAATATACATACTAATATCAAAAATTTCATTTAATAGATGAAATGATGATAAAATTGTAGCTTTATCAATTGTAATATCATTTGAATTTACTATATCTGTATTGAATAAATCTTTTAATTTTTTTGTAGTAATATCATTATCTCCAGTTTTTATAGTAACAGAATCCGAATCTACATATGTACCTTTTGAATAAGAATCTAAAGCTGAAGCATCAGTTTTACCACTTGTATCAACAATAAGATTTCCATTAATTAATGTATCATTTATAAAAACTGAAAGAATAGGTGAGTCACCAGTATATTTGTAATAAATAGGACCATCATAATCCATAGTAAGTTTTCCATCTTTATATTCAAAGTCTGGCGATTCTTTATTGAATTTATTTTCTATTCTAGATATATCATCATTAAATTGAGAAACAGTTCTTATATTGCTCAAAGTTGAAAAAGCTATAGTCACAAGAAAAATATAAAAAATAGCTTTTCCTAATCCTTGTATTAAAAATTCTTTATAAGCAGAAAAGTCATAAAAGCTATATGCAAATTTATGTACAATTCCCATTCTTTTCTTCAAAGAAAGACCTCCTTAAATGCATGTATTTTTTATTCAAATCTTAGGTCTAATTATATCACATAAAAATAAATTATGAAAATGGAATATATTTTTTTGTTGATATACGAGTAAAATTATGATATTATGTAAAAGAATTAAATATTGGACAGTTCATTTAGACCATCCTGTCTTTAAATAAAACTAGGCTATTTAATTATTTAATATATTAATATTTGTAAGTTGTAGTTTGTTTTATAAGGTGTCTTATTAAAAACAAACTTTTTTTATTAACAAAATTATTAATAAATGAAATTAATTATATTTTAAATTATAGGAGCTTCTAGCTTTAAATTAATTGGGTCTATATTAGTTAATTTAAAGTTAGAAGTTTTTTGTTTATTAGAAATAGACAAGGATAAAATGTTAATTTATGACTGTTATCTAAAAAGGAAGGACGTAGAATATGTTTAAATTAAAAAGCGAAGTACAATTTGATACAGCACATTATTTAAGTGGATATGAAGGAAAATGCTCTAATATACATGGGCATAGATATAGACTTATAGCAACAATAGGAAGCAAGGAATTACATAAAGATGGTCAGACTAGAGGAATGGTTGATGACTTCGGCAATTTTAAAAAAGCATTAAAGGTAATAGAGGATGCCTTTGATCACAAGCTTGTTATTGAAAATAATGAAGATGGAAGAAAAGTATATGAAAAGCTTAAAGAACTTCCAAATGATTTTGATATGGTATTAGTAGATTATAGAGTTACTGCTGAGGAGATGTCACGTGATATATTCAATAGACTTAAGAACATGGGACTTCCAGTAATTGAAGTGGAATTATTTGAAACTCCAAATAACAGTTGCATTTACACTGAAGATTAGAAAAGATATCTAAAGAATGGTTTATATTAAAGCAAAAATAATATTTAGATTGGAAGAAAACAGATGTTTAATATTATAGAAAAGTTTTTATCAATAGATGGAGAAGGGCCAACAGCTGGTGAACTTGCTACTTTTATTAGATTTCAAGGGTGCAATTTAAGATGTTCATGGTGTGATACAAAGTATTCATGGTCAAAGAATGATATTACAGAAAAGCTAAGTAGTGATGAAATTTATAATTATATAAAGAGTAATAGAGTTTCTAATGTTACATTAACTGGTGGTGAACCATTAATACAGGAAAATATAGAAGAATTATTGGAGATTTTAAGCAATGATGATGAACTTACAGTTCATATAGAAACAAATGGTGCTATAAATATAAGTAATTTTAAAGAAGCTATTAAAGGTGATAATATAAGTTATATAGTTGATTTTAAGCTTCCTTCAAGCAATATGACTGAAAAGATGGATATGGAAAATCTTAATTTGGTTTCAAAAAATGATGTATATAAATTCGTAGTTGGAAGCAAGGAAGATTTACAGAAGGCTTATGAAATAATAACTGAGTATGACTTGACTTCTAAATGTTTAGTTTATTTAAGTCCTGTATTTGGGAGTATCGATATGGAGTATATTGTTGAGTTTATGAAAGAAAAGAATATGAATAAGGTAAGGCTTCAAGTACAGCTTCATAAAATAATCTGGGACAAGGATAAAAAAGGCGTTTAAAATACGTACTATAAAATGAGGTGTTACTATGGAAGAGTTGAAGAAAAAAATAGATACTGAAACTATACAAAGATGTATAAGAGAAATCCTTGTAGCCTTAGGAGATGATCCAGAACGTGAGGGACTTAAGGATACTCCAAAGAGAGTTGCAAAGATGTATGAAGAAGTATTTGAAGGAATGAATTATACAAATAGAGAAATAGCAGATATGTTTAATACTACATTTGAAGATGAAGATTCATTTACAAAGGATAATAAGAATCTTGTTGTAGTCAGGGATATAGAGATACATAGCTACTGTGAGCATCATATGGCTCTTATGTATAATATGAAGGTTAATGTAGTATATAGGCCAAATAAAAAGATAATAGGATTAAGCAAAATAGCAAGAATTGCGGATATGGTAGGAAAGAGACTTCAGCTTCAGGAGCGTATAGGTAGTGATATTGCAGAAATATTAAGTATTGTTACTGAAAGTGAAGATATTGGAGTAGTAATAAGTGGTGAACATAGCTGTATGACAGCAAGGGGAATAAAGAAGACAGGAACAAAAACTTATACCACTACATTTACAGGTATATTTAAAGAGGACAATGCATTAAGACAGGAAGCAATTTTATTAATAAATAATTAATGCAAATATATATACGTATATATATATTTGTTAATTAATAAATTTCGAAGGGAGATTTATAAATGAGCAAAATAAAAGAAAAAGCAGTAGTAGTTTTTTCAGGAGGTCAGGATTCAACAACATGCTTATTCTGGGCACTTGAAAAGTTTGAAGAGGTTATAGCAGTGACATTTAATTATAATCAAAGACATAAGCAGGAAATAGAATGTGCTAAAGCTATAGCTGAAGAATTAGGTGTTGAACATCATATTTTAGATATGGAGCTTTTAAATCAGCTTGCACCTAATGCTCTTACAAGAGATGATATTCAAATAGAAATGGGCGAAAACGGAGCACCTCCATCAACATTTGTTGAAGGAAGAAATATGCTTTTCTTAACTTTTGCTGGAGTACTTGCAAAGGTAAAAGGAGCAAAACATATAGTAACAGGAGTATGTGAAACAGACTTCAGCGGATATCCAGACTGTAGAGATATATTTATAAAATCTTTAAATGTAACTTTAAATCTTGCAATGGATAATACTTTTGTAATAGATACTCCTTTAATGTGGATAGATAAAGCTGAAACTTGGGAAATGGCAGATAGATTTGGAAGATTAGATTATGTAAGAAATAAGACTCTTACATGCTATAACGGAATAATAGGAGATGGATGTGGAGAATGTCCAGCATGCAAATTAAGAAAAAGAGGTTTAGAGAAATATTTAAAATCTAAAGAAAATAAATAAGAAGTAGAGTATAGAAAACTTTTAACTATAGGATAGTTTTACAAAAGAAAAGGTATATGAATTATAAATGTGATCTTGATAAAGTAAGTAGAAATATATATTTAAGTGAAAAATAAATTTAATAAAAGAATCTTATTAGATAAATGAAAAATAAGAGTGAAATTAGAACTTTAATGAAGAAATGGAGATAAAGTAATGAGTGAAAGCGGAAGAAAATCAAAAGAATTAGAAGGAATAACATTGTTAGGTAATCAAGGTACAAAATATGATTATGGATATAATCCAGAAGTACTTGAAACATTTGAAAATAAACATCCAGATAACGACTATTTTGTAAAATTCAACTGTCCTGAATTTACAAGCTTATGTCCAATAACAGGTCAGCCAGATTTTGCAACAATATATATAAGCTATATACCAAATATAAAAATGGTAGAAAGTAAATCTCTTAAGCTTTACCTATTCAGCTTTAGAAATCATGGGGATTTCCATGAAGACTGCATGAATATAATAATGAAGGATTTAATAAAGCTTATGGATCCTAAATACATAGAAGTATGGGGTAAGTTTACTCCAAGAGGAGGCATAAGCATAGATCCATATTGTAATTATGGAATGAAGGGAACTAAGTTTGAAGAAATGGCAAACTACAGAATGATGAATCATGATATGTATCCAGAAAAAGTTGATAATAGATAATTTTATATGAGTTATAAAAAGTCAGAATGTGAATATATTTATTAGTGAAGATACTTATATTTACTCCCTAATACCCGTACTAATTATTTAGTACGGGTATTTATGTTGAAATAAATTATCAATTGAAAATAATTCTGATAAACTTATATTATTATAAATAGGCACCAAATAATATGTTCTGAATATAATATTTTTAAAAGTATATATTCAATTGAGAATAAGGGGATGATTTAAATGAGTGATGAACGATTAATGATAGGTATTAAAGTAAGCAGAAATACTATTATAGGAAATCTAGTACTTGGAATAGGTAAGATTATCTGTGGCATAATAGCTTCAAGTACAGCTGTTATTGCAGATGGAATGCATTCAATGTCAGATGTTTTTACAACTATAGGAGTAATTGTAGGTCTTAAGCTTTCAAGTAAGGAAGCTGATGCAGGACATCCTTATGGACATGAGAAAATTGAAAATATATCATCATTATTTTTATCTATAATACTTTTTTTAGTAGCAGTAGGCATAGGATATTCTGGGGTCAAGAACATAATTATAAATAATTATACTATTCCTGGAGTCTTAGCAATTTTTGCATCAGTTGTTTCAATATTAGCAAAAGAATGGATGTATTTTTATACTATAAAATATGCAAAAAAGTATAACAGTCAGTCATTAAAGGCAGATGCATGGCATCATAGATCAGACTCATTATCTTCAATAGGGGCTTTGATTGGAATTATTGGTGCAAGAATGGGGTATCCAATACTTGATCCATTAGTTGCAGTTATAATATGCATAATAATAATAAAGGTATCATATGAAATATGCAGGCAGAGCATAGTACAGCTTATAGATACCTCAGCAAGTGATGAAACTGTTAAGGATATTTACGATAAAATACTTAGTATTAATGGAGTCATAAAAGTAGACTGTTTAAAGACACGCCAGCATTCGAGCAGACTTTATGTAGATGTTGATATTTCAGTAAATCCTGATGTTACTGTAAAAGAAGGACATGATATAGCGGCAAAAGTTCACAGTGAAATAGAAAAAAATACAGATGTAAAGCACTGTATGGTCCATGTAAATCCCTATAATTTAAATAAAAAGGATATAGATTGATTATATATAAACCTGAGCAGCAAAATTAATTTGTAGCTTAGGTTTTTCTAGTGTGAAGTTGAATATACTATTTAAAATTTATATAATAAAATTATAAACTTTCAATTAAAAAGTGGGGGATTAATATGGTATTTCCAACGCATATAGTTGCAGCAGGAGCACTTGTTACTAATGATAATGATGAGGTACTTTTAGTTAAAAATCCACATAGGGGATGGGAGTTCCCAGGAGGGCAAGTAGAGAATGGTGAAGACTTAATTGAAGGAGTTACAAGAGAGGTATTAGAAGAATCTGGCATTGAGATTAAAGTTATATGTCTTGCAGGAGTATATTCCAACACTAAATCATATATGGGATGGGACAATAAGACTTTTGTTCCAACTAAGGTTATATTTGATTTTATAGGAAAGGCATGTGGAGGAAATCTTAGATGTAGTGATGAAAGTACTGATGTAAGATGGTTTCCTAAGGAAAAAGTATTAGAAACTATAAGAGAACCTTGGTTTGTAGATAGAGCAAGACATATGTTGGAATTTAATGGACAAGTTAAATATAGAGTATATTCCACAAGGCCTTATGAAATATATAAGGAAAGATATATATGATGATAAAAGTCATATTATTAGAAATAAATAGTGGGATATAAAAATAAATTGCCGAAATTTATATTTGGTACCACAATTACGTATTTTAGTTGTATTATTGTATGAAAGAATTATTTTATATAATTAAAAGAAGCACTAATAAACATATTAAGTATAGATTAGGAGAGTTTAAGATGAAAAAAAGAAAAATAGCTCTTGGGCTGGCTTTAATATTAGGAACTTCAATGTTTTCAGGAGTTAAAGCTTACTCTGCTGTATTTAGTGGATGGGAAAAAACTAGTGACCATTGGAGTTATTATAGAAATGGAAGTCTATGTACTGGATGGGTTAATGAGAGTGGTAAATGGTATTATCTAAATTCAGATGTATCATTGGCATCTAATATGTCTGTAAATGGATACTATATAGATAGAGATGGAATTTGGGATAAGACAGGAGATAACAGGGTCGTAATATCAACAGATAAGGCAGAATATAATGGGGACGATAATAATATTTCTGTAAAGATTATAAACAATACAGATCAAAAGATACAATACACGGATGATTTTTCGATTTTTGACAATAACTTAAATGAGTTAAAACAAGAAAAGGATTTCATAAGTGGTGATATGGAAGAAGAATTTGAATTAGGACCATATTCATCAAACGCAATTATAATAAATATTTCCCATTTAAATAAGGGGTTATCCTCTGGGTCTTATAAAATAGGAATTAAAATCAACGGAGAATATGCATATGGTGATTTTAAGATAACAGGACAAAATAACACTATTTGTGAATTAGAGCAAAATACTAAAATACAGACTTCTAAGAATAAGTATAGTCTTAATGAAGTTAAAGAGATTCCTTTTGTCATAAGTAATAATTCTAATGAAGAGATGAGCTTTACTGAAGGATATTGGATAGAAAAGTATGTTGATTCTGATTATAAGCCTGTAAGAATGAAAAATACTGATATTTCAAAAGTTAATTATAAGCTTATGCCAGGAGAAAGCTGGAAAGGATTAATCAAAATAAGCGATATTAGTGAAAAACTTCAAGAAGGGAAATATCGAATAGGTAAAAATATAGACGGTAATACTGTGTATGGATACTTTAGACTATCGAAGTAATAATTATGTTTAGGTGCTTTAAAATATTTAAGATTATATAATTTAAGTATTCAATGGGATGTGTTTGAACTATAATTATATGCTCAAAAAAAATAAAATTAACATAAAAAGCCTTATGTATGAAAAATACAGGGGTTTTTTTGCTTTGCTTATAATTAGGATGAAACATTTAAGAATAAAGTTAATTAATGCAGATAATAATAACATTTATGGAAGGCTTTTAACTGTTAAAAATAATCTATAAAAATATATAAAAATATATTTCTGTTTATGATATAATCTTATTGAGGTGATAAGTTGTGAAATATTACTCAATAGGAGAATTTGCAAACAGAATAGGAAAG
>NZ_JABAGC010000024.1 GCF_012843905.1 Clostridium sp. SM-530-WT-3G | reverse complement strand
AAAACCCAAGCTTATTTTAGCTTGGGTTTTGTTGCGTTCAAAAAAGGAGCTACGCACTTTAGTGCGACAGCCCCTTTAATATAATTATTTTATTTCTTACTTCTATCACCGCGACAGAATATAATTGAGAACTATTTTCTTCACAACATTCTGCTAAAACTCATTTAATAAAATCTTAAGCCTTTTTCACTCTTAAAATATCATGTTCATGTAATTCTACATCTGAACCTAAATCAATCCATAAGATTTGTTTAGCATGTGGTGCACTTTCTTGAGGTTCACCATCTTCAGTGTAGATTCCTTTAACTTCACATAATATATTAGAACCATCTGGTTTCATAAGCTCTATAGTTTCTCCAACACTGAACTTATTCTTTTGTTGTATCTTACATTGACCTCTTTCATTTACATCTAAAACTTGGCCTAAGTAAACATAATTTGTTATATGAAGATTTGCATCATATATTTGTGCATCTGCACCTACTTTTCCAAAGTAGAATCCTGTAGTAAAGTTTCTGAAAGTACATTTTCCTATTTCATCCTTATACCATTCAAGATTTGCTTTGTACTTTTCAGGAGATTCTAAATAATCATCAATTGCTTTTCTATAAGTTCTTGCAACCGTTGCAGTATACAATGTTGTTTTCATTCTTCCTTCAATCTTAAAGCTGTCAATTCCTGCTTCAATCATTTCTGGAATATGTTCAATCATGCATAAATCTTTTGAGTTAAATATGTAGCTTCCACGTTCATTTTCGTATACTGGGAAATATTCTCCTGGTCTCTTTTCTTCCATAACAGAATAATTCCATCTGCATGGGTGTGAGCATTCCCCTCTATTTGCATCTCTTCCAGTCATATAGTTACTTAATGAACATCTTCCTGAATAAGCCATGCACATTGCTCCATGTATGAAGCTTTCTATTTCCATTTCTTCTGGGATGCGTCTTCTTATTTCTGCAATTTCTGCTAATGAAAGTTCTCTAGCTGCAACAACTCTCTTTGCTCCAAGTTCCCACCAGAATAAAAATGTTTCATAGTTTGTATTATTTGCTTGTGTACTGATATGTCTTTCAACATGAGGTATTATTCTTTTTGCTAATGAGAATATTCCTGGATCTGCAATAATTAAAGCATCTGGATTTAACTCTCCAAGCTCTTTAAGATATTCTTTAACCTGTTCCATATCCTCATTATGAGCCAATATATTAACAGTAACATGCACTTTTACATTATGACGATGTGCATATTCTATTCCTTCTTTTAATTCTTCCATTGAAAAATTAGTTGCTTTAGCACGTAAGCTGAATACTTCTCCACCAACAAATACTGCATCTGCACCATAAGCTACGGCTACCTTTAAGTTTTCAAGATTACCTGCTGGAATTAATAATTCTATATTTCTTCTCATAGTATTTACCTGCTCTCCTTTGCAAACTTTATGATAAACTAACTATCTCAAAACAGTCAGTTCAATAATTCATATATAAAATAAATTTTTTTACTATTAAATTATTATAGACTTTAATAATATAACATTAGTTTCTTTTTGGCTACTACTATACATTAATTAATGTACTAAAAATATAAATCTATACTCTTTCTATAATAATTAATATCCAAATAAAAAATTAATCTGCACCATTTTTTAAATAATACAGATTAATTCATTAATTTTAAATATATTTTTTTGATAATTTAATAATATTTTTTTCTCAACATATAATTATAATCTTTAATGTCATCAACATTTATCTTTTATTCTAAATATAATAACCGATTCAATCCTTTAATTTTCTTTCAATTTTAAATCTATATATCTTCTTTCTTTATATTGAAGATACGCCTTTTCCCTGGAGTTCTAAGGCATTGATTACATGTAATACATTTTGGTACATCATACTCTCCATCCGACCACTTATTTATTAAATCAGGCTCCCTAACTAAAGTACGACACAAACCAAAGTATTTAATATTATGATCATTAAGAAGTTCATTCATTAAATCACCGCTTCTATTACCACCAGTAAGAATAACTGGAATCGAAATAGCTTTAGCTAACTTTTTCGCATGTTCTCTAAAATATGACTGCTTATCTTCAGATGATATTATATGCTTTCTTATTGCATCTAAATTATGCTCTGCAACATATTTTGAAAAATCATTTCCTCCAGAAACTTCAATTGCATCAATTCCTGCCTCTTCAAGTATCTGAGAAACTTTAATACTATCCTCGCTAGTCAATCCACCTTCCTCCATAAAATCTTAAGAATTGTACTTTATTAATATAGGGTAATCATCTCCTACCTGTTTTCTTATTTCCTTATATATTTCTAAAACAATTCTTGAACGATTTTCAATACTTCCACCATATTCATCAGTACGTCTATTATAATATGGACATAAAAACTGGCTTATAAAATATCCATGTGCTCCATGAATTATAACTCCATCAAAACCTGATTTTTTAACTCTAACAGCTGCTTTTCCAAAAGCTTTAACTAACTCATTTATATATGTAGTATCAAATAAATCTTTCATTAATTAATCACTCACAATCCTGTAGTTTATTAAGAATTATTTTACTCAACTTATAAGAATATATGCACTACTACCATATTTATAAGCAACTTCTTCATTTTTAGCACCTAAATTTCTACTTATAAGACTGTTAGCCCCCATTCCTACTCCAAATCCTACGGCTTGTATTATAGACATAAGTGAAAATACAACTCCTACTGCCGCCGCTGCACTTGTTCCAATCTGAGCCACAAAATAAGTATCTGCTGTATTATAAATTGTAGATATAAGCTGACTTAAAACCGTGGGAATAGCTAGTGATGTTATTAACTTAGGTATTGGCGTTTCAAGCATCATTTCATATTGTTTTTCTTTATTACTCTTCATCATTAGTACCTCCTACTTTTTACAATTTTAAATTATATTACTTATTGCACTTAATTTCTTTATATCCATAATTCAAAATTCAGTATTTTTTTCACTAAACAATAGTAATCCTTAAACTTTCTTTTTAAAATCCCTAAAAATACAATAATAGCTGTAAACTACTTACCATAAAAATGTACTGTAAGCATAAAGCTCACAGTACATTTTATATTAGAAACTCAATTATCTAATGCTAAACTTTTTTCTTATGTGTATCAAAAATTATAGTGGTAAGAATGGGTTTCCTGGATATATAGGATAAGGTGGATATCCTGGGTATATAGGATAAGGTAATAATCCTACTCTATTTATTCTTCTTATAGGATAATTTCTATGTCCATATCTCCTATATTTATTGTATCTATTATAGTCTCTAACTCTGCGTTTCATATTTCCGTTACTAGTAGTACTATTTTTATTATACATATTACTGCTAGTATTCATATTACCATTAGAATTCATATCAGACATGGTACCATTACCACTGATATTGATTCCTCCCATGCTATTCATGCCGCTACCGCCTGCACTCATTCCACCCATAGCAGATGGATTCCCCATGTTATTCATATTACTGCTACCAGTGTTCATTCCGTTCATACTAGATATATTGTTCATACCATTCATACTGCTACCAGTTGTATTCATGTTATAATCCATTTGATCCATGTTATTAATACCGCTATTATATGTCATTCCGTCTATGTTAGTCATACTTTCAATATCTTCTTCGTCAACCTGCATATCTTGTGGAACTAATATTCCTACATTTTCATCATCTACTCGGTCAATAATACCATTAACCATGCTTCCATCATCTAGTATCAACATAGCATCATAATACATACATCCTATGCATTTATTTTTTATTGCTCTCATATCTCTTTCTTTGTCAAATCTTTCAAATGCCATTTTTTAAAGCACCTCCTTTTTCTTTAATATACTATTTCAAAATTCTCACTTTTGTTACTTTTTTTAATAAATAAGAATTGTTTTTTCAATAAATTAATTGAATCTTCTTAGTTTTCACACCTTCCAAGAACATTCACCTAAACTTCTATTTCCAATCACCCTTATTTCCATATGACAAAAAACCTTAATACCATTCGGATTCAATCATCTCAAATTTATAGTTTCTGCACAACAAAAATGACCTGACACATTACTATGCCAGGCCATATTAATCATCTATTTAAACCTAAATATAATTCCTACATCATCCCTAGTCTCTTTAGTTCATCTATATCAGCATTTTCAAGCTTTTCTCTAATATCTGTACCACTATTTTTAACTCTTACAGGCACTAAATTTATTTCACTGCTATTTCTATCAATTAATATTAAAATAAAACTTATTGCAAATAAAATTGCTACTAAACCTACTATAATCATAGTTAAAACCTCCAACCCGTTTCTACATTTCTATTATAATATAGAATTATGTCAAATTTATGGCTATTTACAAAAAAAGTATAACTCAAAATATTTATATCCAATATAAAAATTCACATAATATTCGATATTTTATCCTTTCATTTTATAAATCAATAATAATATTTAAAATCAAATAAGAAATCACTAAAAAATAGCGTTATTTTGTCACACTATTTATTTAGTGATTATATCTAAATTTATAATTTTATTTAGTTGGTTACCTTCTTTTTTCCCCAGGTAAACTGTTTTTGTACTTTAGAAGCTTTTATTATAGGCTGCTTAACCCCATCATACATTTCAGATTCAATAGTTCCAGTAACTAAAACCCATTCATCATCCTTTGGCATTTCACCATCATATGTAACATTTATTCCAACTGTAACTTCATCTGTATGGTCTTCATGAGGCATATCATAATACCTAAGAACAGAAAAATTATTACCATTTACATTTCTAACAAAGCCTTCTATAGTTATACTCTTACCTTCATATGCACTTACATTATCAAATATTTTATCCAAGTCAGTTATAAACCCTTCATCCTTAATTACAATTTTATCTGAAGTTTCACTTGATGATGAATCACTTGATGATTTGTTTTCAAGATCATACTTTTTCTGTTCTTCAATTTCATCCTGCTGAGCCTTTTTCTTTTCTTCTTCTGTCATATTCGATGAACTGGTAGAACTATTATTTGATTGTGTAGTGCTTCCATTTTTATTTTCATTAGAACTACATCCTGTCATTATCCCTAATGTCATGCAGCCTAATAATAATAATCCGATTATTTTCTTCTTCATATGTCCATTCCTTTTTCAAAATCTGTATATATTTATCTCAATTTAAACACTAATGTTATCATTACTATGTTTTTTATATTATAGCATAATAAAACATTACTAATGTATTTATTATATGCAATTCAAGTTTTTTTGTATTAAATATTAAAAATAAAATTCATTAACATATTTATACCTCTTAACATATTATGTATTATACTTGATCAAACTAGGAGGATACTTTAATGAACAATATACAAAACCCCAATCTTATTGCTTTTTCTGAAAGTATTGAAAAGTATCTAAAACAGGATTTTCAAAATATTAAAGAAAGCTATTTTAATGACGAAAATAATCTTCCAAATATTGATAAATTGCTTCTTGATAATAAAGATAATATTCCTGTTATAGAACTAACCCTTAATCAAAAAAACAGTCAAGAAATTCTTGACCCAGAAACTGACAATGAAACTCTTTTTAATATGGAATCTAATTTACCAGATTATAAAGACACTATTGAAAAAGAAATTGATAAAGAAAATATTTTTGAAAAAACAAATGAAGAATTATATGGAGATGATTTTAAGATGAAAAATGATTTTGATTACGAAAAATTTTACAAAGAACCTATGAATTGTAAATATGATGACAAATATGATGATAAAAACATGTGCATTTATGGATGTAAATGTGATGATAAGTGCAAACACGGCTACGATTGCAAATATGATGATGACTGTAAATCTATATATAGCAGAAAACCTTGTAAAGGTTCAGATGATATTTTTGAACCTGTATGTTGCAATGCTATCTGTAATGTTCCTAGAATGGACATGATAACTATGGTTGCTGAAGGTCAAGGAACTATTGGTAATGCAGATGCTGAAGCAGACGCAGGTGCTGAAGCTAACGTCGTTAAGGGCTTCAAATGTGGTAAAGGCTGTAAATGTGGCAAAGGCGGTACTGGTAAAGAAAATAAAATTGCTTTTAAATTCTTTATTGGTAAAAAACACAGTAAATATATAGGCAATATGTGCTTAGTAAATTATGACGAAGAAATGTTCTTAACTTCTGATAAAATAGAATGCTTCCACAGCCCTAATCATACTAAGTTTGTTGCAATATTCCACTTTGAAGAAGGAGAAAATATGAGTAGAGAAATAGCTGTTTATGGAACTACTCAAATTTGCAGTATACCTCCTACTTTATTTATCTATAGTGCACCTCACTGTGGTGAAGATGATGAAATTGCTATGGGTGGATCTTTAACAAACGGTACAATTACAATAGCAACAAGCGAAGAAAATAATGGAATGATGATGAATTAGTTTAATAATTAAGGAGGAATAATCATGGTAAATACTTTAGAAGATACTGAAAGTATTTTTACTAGCTTAAACCATGCAAAAAGTAAGAAAGATACAAATTTCGTATTTATATTAAAACCAAACCAACTTAATATATTAGGTCAGGTATTTAGACCAGTATTTAGCGGTAAAATTGCTGAATTAACTGATTCTTACCTTGTTATAGAAAAAGTTAATATAAAAATGCCTAATGCACCTGAATTCATCTTTCCAACATCATTAACTATTCCGTTAGAGCAAATAGCTGTTTTCTTTGAATATGATTCTGATAAAAGATTTCCATTATATTAAAGGAAGTGATTAAATTCTTGAAAAAATGTTATTTAATAAATTAGAAAACTGTAAGAAACAAGATTCAGTAATATTTATGCTAGAAACCTTCCCTTACTTTATAGTGGGTCATATAGTATTTGTTACAGAAGACTATGTTGGAGTAAAAGCTGAATTCGGTACTTCTGATGAATTATTAGGTACTATCTTCCGTATTAATATTTCTACTATAGTTGCTTTTGGTTAGTATTCTATACTTGAAATATTATGAAAGGAGGAACTTATGATAAGACAATTTGAAGTTTCTGCAATAGAACTCCCTATCGTTTATAATAGATACGGTGATGTTGATCCTAATGGACTTATGTATGTACTTCGTGAAAATGAATATAAAGTCAAAGACTTAGTTTCCAAATGCACAGATACGTATATAAACCTAGTTCAGCCTCTTGTAATAAGAGCTAATGTAGGAGACATTGTAGAAATTAAATTTACTAATAAACTATGTTTTCCTGCTTCAATGAGCGTTGCTGGTCTTTTATATGATATTATGACCTCTGACGGTTCTGAAGTTGGAAATAATGAAAATTCTGTAGCCATTCCAAATGAAACAATAATATATAGATGGCATGCAGATGTGGAAGGATGCTTCAAATTTATGGATTTAGGTAATACTTTAAGTTCTGAAATAGGAAGCAGTGTTCATGGCTGATATCCATAATCCTTTTACACCTGATTTCAGAGAATTCGTAACAATATTCCATGATGAAGCTCCTGTAAAAAATAGATTTTGTGAAACACCAATGGACCCTATGAGTGGTGGTCCTGCTATGACTCACTCTATTAATTATAGGTCTGAGCCTATGAGAAATAGAATGCATTTAATAATGGAAGGTATTGTATGTCCTGAATGTGAAGGTGAGGAAGTTCACCATGATTCATGGGCATTTGGAGATCCTCCAGAAACTATTCTTCCAAGAGCATATGTAGCAGACCCAGTAAGATGGCATGTAGTTCATGGTGCAGCCAAGGAAACTCATGTGTTCCATCTTCACCTTCATCAATGGTATGACGAAAGAAATCATTCTGATTCAAGGCTTGTAGATTCAAGAGGATTTGGTCCTGGACAAACATTTTCTTTTGATATTCTCTATGGTGCTGGATCACTTCAGAAAGCTTATGGAGATGTAATTTACCACTGTCACTTATATCCTCACTTTGATGAAGGTATGTGGGGAATATTAAGAGTTCATGATGTATTAGAAGATGGTTCAAGATGCTATCCTGATGGTTCTCCTCTAACTCCGCTTGTTCCACTTCCAGATAGAAAGCCTCCAAGAAGACCTACTCCTAAAAGACCTGGATTCCCATTTTTTATTCCTGGAAAAGTTGTATGTAAATCTCCTGTACCTCCTATTGGGTGGGATCGTATTCTTCCTATAACTCAATTAGAAAAAAATGCTCTTGCTCCTAACTGGAAGGAAGGTGCTTTATTTACAAATGCAACTCCTAAAAATGCACCTATAAGAAGATATGATGTAGTTGCAATACAGATGCCACTACTCTACAACACTGCAGGATGGAATGACCCTGAAGGAAGACTATATGTACTTGCTGAAGATGAATATGCTGTCACACATGGTTTAAAGAAACCAGAACCTTTGTTTATAAGAGCTACAGCTGGTGAATGTATAGAAATTCATTTTACAAATAAACTTCCTGAACAAATTGGTCCTAATGCATTTGAGCATTTAGTTAATACTCTATTCTGTGGAACACATGTTCATTTGGTTAAGTTTGACCCACTTTCAAGTGATGGTTCTAATGTAGGTTGGAATTACTTTACTGGTGCAGCTCATAATCAGACTGTAATCTTTAGGTGGTATGCAGATATAGATCTGAAGACTATATTCTTCCATGATCATTTATTTGCAAATACTAATCAGCCTCATGGTTTATATGGTGGATTAATTGTTGAAAATGCTGGCTCTAAGTTCTTCAGTCCTGAAGGCCATGTTCTATATAAAGCTGGTACTCAGGCTCTAATAACAAAAATATAACCCATTAGTTATTTATTAAAGTATATTTTTTCTCTTAGAATACATACTTTAATCATGAACTAATGGGTATAATAAAATAATTATTTAATTATTTAACAAAGAAATAAATTAAGAATAATACTGTAAGAACATACATAATAGGATGTATTTTCTTAGCCTTTCCTTTAAATACCATAAATATTACATATGTTAAAAATCCACATGCGATTCCTTCTCCTATGCTATATGTAAGAGGCATTAAGATTATAGTAAGGAAACTTGATATTGAAATTTCAGGTTTACTCCATTCAATTTCTGAAAGAGATGAACATAAAAGTGAACCTACTATTATAAGTGCTGGTGCTGTCATTTGTGATGTTACCATTGATAAAAGTGGTGAGAAGAATAAACTCACTAAGAAACATCCTGCTGTAACAACACTTGAAAATCCTGTTTTAGCTCCTGCTGCTATCCCTGATAATGACTCCATACATGAAGTTGTATTTGTAGTACCAAATATTGCTCCAAGACAAGTAGCTACTGAATCTGAAAGTAAAGCTTTTGAACCATTTTCTATACTTCCGTCTTTCTTAAGAAGACCAACCTTAGAACCTACTGCAACAAGAGTACCTGCTGTATCAAAGAAATCCATGAATAATAATGTGAATATTACCATAGCCATTTGTGGTGTAAATACATCTTTAAGATGAGTTATAGCCACTCCAAATGTAGGTGCCATTGATGGAGGTATTGATACTATTGAGCTTGGGAAACTTACTAATCCAATAGCTAATCCAGCTATAATAGATACTATAAGTCCACAGAATATAGCTATTTTAATTCCTCTTACCATAAAGATACCCATTACTATAAGTCCAAGTATTGCTACTAAAACTCCTGGATCTTTTATATTTCCAAGTGCTACATATGTTGAATCACTTCCAACTATTATTCCTGCATTTTTAAATCCTACAAAAGCAATAAATAATCCTATCCCTGCTGATACTGCATATTTCATATTTTGTGGAATTGCTTGTATTATGTATTGTCTAAGTCCACTTGCTGAAACTATTACAAATATTATTCCTGATACAAGAACTCCTGCAATTGCAGTCTGCCAAGGTATATCCATACCAATACATACACTGAAAGCAAAGAATGCATTAAGTCCCATACCTGGTGCTAAGACCATAGGAAACTTGGCTATTGCCCCAATTATAAAAGTACCAATTGCTGCTGCAAGTGCTGTAGCTACAAATACACTTTCTTTAGGCATTCCAACTTGTGATAATATTTCTGGTATAACAAAAAGTACATAAGCTATTGTAAGGAATGTTGTAACTCCCCCAATAAACTCAGATTTAAAATCCGTGTCCTTTTCTTTGAAATTAAAATAATTAGAAATAAAATTCATACATACTGCTCCTTTATCTTAAGTTAACGTAACTATGCATAAAGGATAAAATTGAAATGATTTTTAAGATTCAATATAAATAAAATGCTTTCTTAATACATACTAGCCTTAATTATTTTTCTATATTGAAAATAAGAATCCAATATCGTAGTCAGGCCATAACGGTGACCTGGTAGAAACTGTTGATCCATTCTATCAACTTTATACGATAGCTTTTGTTTTATTTATGTTTTTTATATTTTTTTAATCCTACTGAATTTAAGTATGATAATAATATAATTATACTACCTTGTCTACATTTTTCAGCTTGTAAATATTTGTTTTATTTATAATTTGATTTTTATAACGGTTTATTTTTAATAATTTTATTATTCAATAATATATTTCTTAAAAAACAATATTTATTCCACTATATTTTTACTATTTTAAAAATACACGTTATATATAATCTATATATAATACAGACTATAATTTATAAATAATTATATAAAAATGAGCATTGGCCTTCTAACCTCTGCTCATTTTAAATATTTTATTCTTCTATTTTATAGAACTTATTAAGTAAGTCCTCATCAGAAGAATTATCCATTTCCTCTTCTATTTCATTCATAGTCTTATCAATTAATTCAATATCCTTATTTTCAAACATATTCTTATGTTCATCATTTAAATATTGAGCATGTGCAATAATATCTTCATCTATTTCCTGCTCTTCTACAATTACAGCAAAGCACATCTGCCATGTTAAAAACTTCTCAAAATCTGACCCATAGCTTATAATATCATTTTCATCATTTCTATATAAAATTATATCTCTGAACTCCTTATCTTTATAAGCAAAGGCATATACATCTCCCCCCTCTGTATGAGCAAAAGGGATAAGTGAAAGCCCAAATTTTTTACTCAGCAAATCAGTGTTAGTCCAGTTTCCTTTTGATTCAGATTCTTTTAATCTAGTTAATATATAATCCTGTTCTTCTTCAATTTCATCAAACAATAATGGCTCCCAGTCTACTTCCACTCCCCACATAAATGTTCCATGGGAATTTTCTAATTCTTCTCTATGTTCATCTATCCAGGAGTCAGGCTGTGTCATCCATTCCATAGCACCAGTGTCATAAATTTTTCTAAACAACTCTGGAAACTTAATTCCTTGAGACTTTTCTAATTCTTCAAGTTTCATATATATGTCATCCTTTCATTCATTTAATACATTCTACTTATTTTATATTACATACATCTTATGTTTACCACAATTATTTATAAATACTCAATAATTAAGAAATGGTAAATAACAGTAAGTTTTTATCAATAAAAAAGCCACCCATAAAATGAGTGGCTTTTTCTATATTAATTTTTACTTTTAACTTATATTATTAAATATGGTTTGCAACTTCGAATGCATCCCAGATTGCATACATTATGTTAGATACTTTTCTAGCATCTCCAAGTAAATGAATGTTTGGAACTTCAAATTCAAGTTCTTTATAAAGACTGTTTTCTTCCTTATATCCAACTGCTAAAATTACTGAATCACATGGAAGTTCTTCTATTCCATTTGCAGTTTCCATTATAAGTTTTCCATTTTCATATTTCTTAACTTTTGAATTTGCCTTAACTTCTATATTGTTAAATGGAATTAATCTTTCAAGCATATCCTTATTAGCTGAGCATAAAGGTCCATTTACAGCAAGAATCTTATCTAATGCTTCAACTATAGTTACTTTCTTACCTTTCTTAGCAAGGTCAAGTGCTAGTTCACATCCAACTAAGCCTCCACCTACAACTACAGTATTATCTCCACAGTCTTTTTTACCAGTTAATACATCTGCTGCTGTAAATACTTTTTCATCATCACCAAGTGAGAATACCTTTGGAGTAGAACCTGTAGCTATGATAACTACATCATAATTACCGCCTAATACTTGTTCCTTAGTAACTTCAGAATTTAAGTTAACTTCAACATTTAATTCTTTTAAAGTACGTGCATACCAGTCAGCTAATGCTATATCATCTTCCTTAAAGTCAGGAGCTCCACCTGGAATTAAGTTTCCACCTAATCTATCGCTCTTTTCAAAAAGAACTGGTTCATGTCCTCTAATAGCAAGAACTCTAGCAGCTTCACATCCAGCTACTCCACCACCTACTATTAATACTCTCTTCTTAATAAAAATAGGATTATAAGCATTTATTCTTTCTTTACATGCTTGAGGATTTACAGCACAGTTTAACATTGAGTAATGTTGAACTCTTCCCATACATCCTTCTTGGCATGATATACATGGTCTTATTGAATCAACTTTATTAGCTCTTAATTTATTTACATAGTCAGGATCAGCTAATAATGGTCTTCCAAGACTTATCATATCGCAAGTTCCATCTTCAATAGCTTCAAGAGCCATATCTGGATTATCCATTCTTCCTGCACATATGATTGGAACATCTACAGTTTCCTTCATTAATTTTGCAAAAGGTCTATAAAGTCCTTTTTCTTGGTACATTGGTGGGTGACTCCACCACCATGAGTCATATGATCCAGCATCTACATCTAAAGCATCATATCCATATTCAACTAATAATTTAGCTGCTTCAATACCTTCATCTAAATCTCTTCCCTTTTCTACGAATTCTTCTCCAGGAAGTGCTCCATCTCTAAAATCTTTAATAAAGCTCTTTGGTGAATATCTTAAAACAACTGGGAAATCTTCTCCACAAGTTTTCTTAATTTCTTCAACTATTTCTTTTGCAAATCTTAATCTATTTTCTAAGCTTCCACCATATTCATCAGTTCTATGGTTAAATAATGAAATAGCAAATTGATCTATAAGGTAACCTTCATGTACTGCATGAATTTGAACTCCATCAAAGCCTGCTCTTTTTGCATTAGCAGCTGCTTCACCAAATTTTTTAACTATTGATTTTATTTCTTCTACAGTTAATGCTCTACATGTTTTATCAAGCCATCTGTGTTGTATTGCTGATGGAGCCACTGGTGGATATTCTCCAACATTTGTAGGAATGGTAACTCTACCAAATCCACCTGACATTTGTAAAAACACCTTTGCATTATAAGCATGTATTCTTTCAGTCATTTCTCTTGATGTTCTTACAAAGTGCACCGGATTATGTGTTGGACATGGAGTACTTGGCATACTATGTTCTTCAACTTCATTATCAACAAAAGTAACACCTGTAATTATAAGACCAGTACCACCTTTTGCTCTTTCTGTATAGTAATCAATTCCTCTTTGATTAAATCCACCTTCAGCATCTGCTAAACCTAATGGTCCCATTGGTGCTAAAGCAAATCTGTTTTTTATTTCACAATTACCAATCTTAATTGGCTCAAATAATTTTTTATACTTATTCATAGTTAATCCCCCTTAAACGTTAACAAGTATTTAATCTAGTTAAAAAACCTAAATACCGCCTTGCCGAGATTGATTTTATTCCGTTTTTTATAACATGTCAATATTGATATGTTTCTATTTAGAGGATTTTTTTTAGGAAAATTGGATATTTTTTTAACAATCTTTAGTTTTACAATTATATTCCGTCTTTGTTTTTATAAATTTTATAATTTTATTATATATATTTTTTATATTTATTATTTTTTTTAAAATCAATCTACTAATTTCGACAATTATATTTGCAAAAACAGGCCCTAATCCTGTTATTATACAGGACTAAGACCTATTATATATATATTAAAATAATACTAATAAGTTTTTTCTAATTTCTGCTTTACATCTACTTCAAACTTTTTAAAATCCGAATTCAAAAATTCAAACTTAACTGGATAAACCTTTAAAAGATTTAGATTTACAGGAAGTTTATTTATATTTTCAAATTTCAATTTCTTTACTTCAAGCAATTCTTTATACTCATCACTACCAATTGAAATAAGCTCAGCTTTTCCAGTTATCTGAAGGCCTTTTAAGTTTACCATTCCACTGTAGTCATCATATATACAGATTGAAACATTTGGATTCTGTAAAATTCCCTTAAACTTTAATCCACCTTCAGTAAAGAAATAAAAACATCCGTTAACATATGAGTACTCAATAGGAGTTGACCTTATAAATTCACATACTCCAGATGTAAGTGTACATGTATTTTTGCTAGATATATAATCATCTATTGCTTTCTGAAGCTCATATTCATCTAGCTTTTTATTATGTTTTTCTAATAACTCTTTTATTATACATGCTTCTTCGCATACTTCTTCCACCTTGAATTTTCCCATATCCATAAATTTTATATTATGCTCTCCAAGGAATTTTTCCAATACTCCTCTATCCTCTTCCGTAAGCTTGTTTATTCTCAATTCGCCTTCAATAAACTTTGTAAAATCAGCTTTTCTTCCAATTGCATCTTCTATTAATTTTCCATAATTATTTATATCATTTTCCATGAGACCTACTCCCACTAATCCTAAAGACTTTCCATTTAATGATTTATTTAAATCCTTAAGATACTTCATTGTCTTTTGTCCAGTGATATAGCCATGAAATGCAAATACTGAAATAACATTATCATACATACTGATATTCTCTGGTGCATCATCAATACTATAAACTTTTGCATTTCCAATAATAAGTGCTAAAATTTCTGCCGTCCTCTTTGATGTCCCATAATATGTTTCATAAGTAATAATATTATTCTTCATAGTAATCACCTCATAAATAAATATTGAACATCTTTACTTTTTATTCTTAATTATTGTAATAACTTCTGTTTATGTTAAATTATTGTGATTTTTTATATGTCCTATTTACATAAACTATACTCCCTTTTACCATATCTAATCAACTGCTAATTCACTTAATTTTAATTCTTTAAGGAATGGTAAAGTACATGGAATGGTGATAAGGCATACAAGCATATCTGATATAGGTTGTGCTATCTCTATACCTTTTAATCCAAATATATTAGACATTAAAAATATTACTGGAATAAAGCATACTCCACTTCTAAGAGCAGCTAAGAGTGTTGCTATTTTGCTTTTACCTATACTTTGGAACATCATATTACTACATACTGCTATAGGACAAAAAATCATACCTATAAGCTGTGCTCTTAATGCAACTGTTCCTATTTTAATAACATCTGAATCATCACGGAATATTTGAATTATGTTTCCACTATCCATCATAGCTATTCCTGTTATAACTGCTATAATACATGTACTAGATGCGAATGAAAATATAAATGCTTTTCTTACACGCAAATATTTTCTTGCCCCATAGTTAAAAGCAGCAACTGGCTGAAGCCCCTGGGCCATACCAAGACAAATAGAAAATATAACACTACAAACTCTTGATACTATACTCATTGCAGCTACTGCAGCATCTCCATAAAATCCTGAGAATTGATTAAGCATAGTAGTTGAAATACAGCTTAATGACTGTCTTGTAAAGCTTGGAAAACCAGTTTTAAGTATTAAAATAACATCATTAAAATCTTTAGTAACTTTTGTAAACTTAAATTTGCTTGTTGTTTCTCCTCTTAAAAACATACAATATAATATTATTGAACTTATATACTGAGATATTGCAGTAGAAAGTCCAGCACCTGTCATACCCATATTAAATCCAAATATTAATATAGGATCTCCAATAACATTAAGAATTGCTCCACTAGTAAGCCCAATCATAGCAAGAGAAGCTTTTCCTTCATATCTTAGAATATTATTCATTACACATCCAGAAACCATTGCTGGTGCTGAAATTAAAATATAAAAGCCATATATCCTTGAATAAGGAAGGATAGTTTCCGTACTCCCTAAAAATCTCATTAAAGGATTTATAAATATAATACCTATTATTCCTATTGCTGCCCCTCCCAATATAGCTAAGAAGAAGCTTGTTGAAGCAAATTTTATTGCATTATTGCTATCTTTCTCTCCTAATTTACGACTTATTATACTTCCTGAACCATGGCCTAGCATAAACCCTAATGCCTGAAAAATTGCCATAATTGAAAATACTATTCCTATTGCTCCACTAGCACTAGTCCCCAGCTTACTTACAAAATAAGAATCAGCCATGTTATATAAATTAGTAACCAGCATACTTATTATAGTTGGAACTGAAAGCGCTCCTATAAGCTTTGGCAGGGGTGTTTCCGTCATTAGTTCATATTGTGGTACTTTTGCTCTTTTCGTTAATATCACGTTTTCCATCTCCCGTCTTTTTTACAACAAAAAAGCACATAGTTTTAACAACGCTACCAACATTATTAAAACTATACGCATTATAGTCCCACTAATTATATTCCTATTTTTTATTATTTTCAATTTATTTTACTTATACTTTACCTTTTGTTAATATTACTTTTCATCCAATTATAAATTTATTTTCCTAATACAACTAAATTATCAATTTTATAAAATTTATTCTTTGTTAAATTTTTGAATTTTTTTAAGATTCTTTATCTAACTTTTCAGTTAATCTATTAAGTTCATCTATAGCTGCAACAAGCTCTATTTCATATTCTTCAAATCCATCTCCTTCATCTTCTGCAATCTGTTCTTCATAAAATCTTATTTTAGCTTTTAATTTTTCAATTCTATCTATATAATCATTACTCATATGTCTTTTCTCCTTTGTCTGCTTCACACATTACTTTTACATAAATCTATATTAAAGTCTTATATTTAATACATTTTTATATAAAATTTTAAACGACAATAATTATTATTTAATTACTTTTATTATAACATTATTCAATTAAATTGTAAACAATTATTTCAGTTAGCAAGTAACAATGAACAGTTAACAGTTTATATTATTAAGATTTTACCCAAATAAAATTATCCTCCCTACTAACTGGTAACTGTAAACTGTTAACTACTAACTAAAAAGATTGTCTTTACATATGACCTCTGCCAACACTTTAGTCCCATTAATTATTATAAATACTCCATTGCCAGGATGGGTAGATGAGCCTATAAAGTATAAACCATCAATAATTTTTTCTTTTATAGGTGGTCTAAATACAAGGCTTTGATTTAATTTATGGCTCAATCCAAATGCACTTCCCTCATATGCATTAAATATATTTTCTAAATCCTCAGGTACAAGGTAATCCTCATACTCTATATATTCTTCTATATTTTCAAGTCCTTTAATTTTCTTAATTTCATTAATAGTCTTATTTCTTAATTCACTTATATTTTCTTCATTCCACTTTATATCTTTATAAAATAAATTAGGAACTCTCACCATTATATTCATAACAGATTTTCCTTTACTGCATAATGTATCATCAACTGCACTTGGATAATAAATATAGGCAGATGGACACTCTGGAATTTCTCCTTCAAATGCCTGTTCTATAGATTTTTTTAGTTCACTGCTTATATAAATATTATGTACATTAAGGTCATTAAACTTTTTTGAAAGCCCTAAATATATAATAAATACAGAACATGAAGATCCCTTTATTTTAACTATCTTTTCTCTTTCTAACTGCTGTTCTATATTTTCATGAAATAAATTTCTTACTGCATATGGATAATCTGCATTACATACCACTATATCACTTGTATATATTAAGTCTTCTGTTTTAACTGCTGTAACTCTATTATGTTTTACTATTATCTGTTGTGCTTCAGTATTTGTTTTAATCTTTCCACCCATTTCGTGAATAAGCTTTACAAGGGCTAAAATATACTTATAAACTCCACCCTTAATATATGAAACACCGTAGTTGTGAGTAACTGCAGGTATCATAGTATATATATTGGAACTTTCATAAGGATTCACTCCTATATACATTGTTAAAAATAAAAGATAATCCTTGAATTTCTGATTTTTTATGATTTTAGATATATATCTGTCTGAAGTTTTAATAGGTCTTATTTTATTTAATGATTTTAAAACGTCCTTATTTAAAAGTTCCCTGAAATTAATCATTGGCCTACATAAAAGCTTTCTCTGTGCTATAAGATATTTTCTAAGCGACTTATTTTGAAATTCTTTGTACTGTTCAAAAAGGTTTGAATTAAAATGATTTCTATATTTCTTAACTTTATTATTAGCCAAATTAATTTTAAAGCTTTCACTTTCATTCTCTAGCTTATCAAGCTCATGCTTCATCTTATCTAAATCTTCATATGCATAAAACTGAACTCCATCATAATAATTAACATTGTAAATAGGATCTAATTTTATAAATTCGAAATAGTTTCTATAATCTCTTCCTGCATAATCAAAGACTTCACTATATGTATATGGTGTCATAAGTATACTGGCAGTAAGATCAAATCTAAATCCCTGTGCTTCTTTTACATTAACCTTTCCACCAATAGTACTTTCCTTTTCAAGGATTGTTACATTAAAACCTTGCTTTAAAAGCCTGACTGCAGTACATAATCCCCCTATTCCGCTTCCAATAATAACTACATTCTTCATTCTTATCAGTCCCTATAAAATTATATTTTTAGTTTTCTCTTAAAATACAATAAATCCTGATTTCTAAATACCGACAATTATCTAAAAATAATAAATCCTGCAATCCCTGAAAGTATTGCTAATGTTATAGGATTCATCTTAAATCTAAAGCTTAATATAAATGCTACAATAAATATAAGTACACTTTGAACATTTGCAAAAACATCATCTTTAAGCATTATGGCTGCTGCCGCTATAAGTCCTATTGCACAAAGTCTTATGTATTTTAATATTCCACCTACATACTTATTATTTCCATGTTTATCTAAAAATAAAGATAATATGTATACTATAATTATAGATGGTAGTGCAACTCCTAATGTAGCTGCTGTGGAACCTAAAATTCCTGCTGTTTTGTAACCTACATAAGTTGCAGTATTTATAGCAAGTGGTCCTGGTGTAACCTGACTTATTCCAATTATATTGGCAAATCCCTCTGAAGTAAGCCAGTGATTTGTCTCTACTACTTCACGACTAATAAGCGGAAGCATAGCATATCCTCCACCAAAACTAAATAATCCTATTTTAAAGAATGTTAAAAATAATCTTATTAACATTTTGCTTCTCCTAACATAATCATATTCTGTATATTTCTTAAAATCTGTATTTATAAAATACTTCTCTTATAATTACACATTTTAAGTTCTGGTAAATCATAATACTAATTTGTCATATTAATGATTAATTTTTATCTTTATGAATCATAATATCAACTATACCTATTGCTATAGCTCCTAAAACAATAAGGATAGGTGTAACATTAAACCCTGCAACAAGAACTGCTGCTAATACAGGTATTATAAAATTTTTCTTATTTATTTTGGCTGTTTTACTTAGATTTATTACTGGAACTGCTATAAGTGCAACAACAGCTGGTCTTATCCCCTTAAATACTCTCTGAACTATAGAGTTATTTTCTATATTTAGGAATATTGATGCTACTAATATTATTATAATAAATGATGGTAATATAGCTCCTAAAGATGCTACTATAAGACCTTTTACCCCTTGTACCTTTTTCCCAACAAATGCACTTATATTTACAGCAATAGGTCCTGGTGCTGACTGTGAAAGTGCAACCATATCAAGAAATTCATCTTCTTTTATCCACTTCTTATCTTCTACAATTTCCTTTTGTATAATCGGAATCATTGCAAATCCTCCACCTAAAGTGAAAGCTCCTATCTTGAAAAAAGAAACAAATAATTCTAGTAAAATTTTCATAAGATTCCTCCAATTCTAAAGCTATCTGTAAGCATATATAAAATTTATATGCTACACAGCTATTTTAATTTATATTGTGTAATCAAATCAATTCTTACAGTATTTAACCATAATACAGTTTCTATAAATTACTCTTAATATGTGTGCAAATCAATATGAATTATTCTAATTTTTTAAAGAATGTTCTTATATTAAAGAAAAAAAATAATAGTATAACATTGGTTAAACTAATACCTTAGATACAAAAGACAAAGCTCTGCTCATCTTTTAGAGTTTTGCCTTTTAATTTATATATAAACTTTTTCAACTAAATCTGATACATGATTTTTCTTTATTTACTACTGAACTAAAAAATCCATGCTTACAGAACAAAATTTACACTCTCTTAAACCTTAATTATCCATATATAATTTTATTATCAAACATTATTATTTCATCATTCCTATAGCCATTCCTATGAAATACGGAACAAGCCATATTCCCCAAACTATTATACTGAATTTATGGAATTCTCTCTTCTTAGTTTCATCATTCTTCTTTAATACATATGTAGCCCATAAAGCGTGAAAAATCATAAGTATGATTGCAAGTAATCCAGTAATTTGGTGTATTGTCACTGCACTTACATCTACAACTACTGAGTTTTTAGCTATAAGACTCATTAAAAATGTTCCTGTTGAATCGCATATGAGTCCTAAATAAAAAAATACTAAACAAGTTAAATTCAATTCTTTTGCTTTTCTTTCTCCAAATACTCCAATAGTGTAAAATACCAATGCCAATGTTATAGTCACTATTGCAAAAATCAACTTCATATTCATCTTTTGTTCGTCCTCCTTAATTACATCTTCAAATTAGAATTATTTTTGTTATTTACTTTGTTTAAATAACCAGTCTCTTACCGCTGATAATTGATAAGCATAAACTAATTATATCAAATTATTTTTAAAACATTGTGATTGAATTTTTAAATTTTTCTAATAAAAATACAAGATATATTTAAAAAAGAAAATTAAGTATGAATTTTTTATAATATATAATGAACTACTTATCATAACACTAGAAAAACTCTTTACATTTCTGCATTTCTTCACAAAAAACTCCTTATAATAATTCAGCATTTTTTAAATAAATTCCTCAGAAATAAATTGAGCATTAAAATTATTATGCTAATTCACCTGAACCAATCATATCTTTATTTTTCTTATTTTCTTCTTTCTCCGCTTTGATAACAGCTTGGAATTCCTTAACATCCTTAGCTACTACACCACTTAATGCAAGTAATGATACTAAGTTTGGAATTGCCATAAGACCATTCATAACATCTGAGAAATTCCATACAATTTCTAATGTTGTAGTTGCACCAATATATGAAACTAATGAGAATACAATACGATAAATAATACAGTATTTTGGCTTTTTAACTAAATATTCAAATGCTTTTTCACCATGATATTCCCATCCTATAATTGTTGAAAATGCAAATAGTGCTATACCTAAACTTACTAAAAATCCACCAAACTTACCCAAAACACTTGAAAATGCTAATATTGTAAGTGCTGATCCCGTAACGAGTTCACCTGTTAATGGATCTACTGTTCCTAAAACTCCTGAACCTGCAATTGCAAGACCTGTAATAGTACAAACAACTATTGTATCAAAGAAAGTACCTGTCATATTAATATATCCTTGACGAACTGGATTATCTGTTGTTGCTGCAGCTGCTGTAATTGCTGCTGAACCAAGACCTGCTTCGTTTGAAAATACACCTCTTGCAACACCCCATCTTAAAGACTGCATCATACTTACCATAATAGTACCGCCAACACCACCTGCAACTGCCTTAATATTAAATGCCATTGAGAATATTGCAGCTACTCCACTTGGTATATTACTTATATTACCTAAAATTACTATTAATCCAGCTATAACATAAAATACAGCCATAGCAGGTACAACTACTTGTGAAACCTTTGAAATATTTTTAATACCACCAACAATTATTAATAACGCTAAAGCTGTAATTACTAAACCTGTTACCCAAGTTGGAATACTGAAAGTCTGAGTTAATGCAGATGAAATTGAGTTAGCTTGAGTTAAGTTACCAATACCAAATGAAGCTAACACTGTAAACAATGCAAATAAGAATCCCATAAAGCTTCCAAATGCTTTATTTTTAAAAGCATGTTTCATAGTGTACATTGGTCCACCAGACATTTCACCATTTTCATTTACTTCACGATACTTGATAGCAAGCATACATTCTGCAAATTTAGAAGTAAGCCCAAATGCCGCTGAAATCCACATCCATACAAGTGCTCCAGGTCCACCAAGAACCATAGCTGTTGCAACACCAACTATATTACCAGTACCAATTGTTGCAGCTAAGGCTGTCATAAGTGCTGAAAATGGTGAAATATCACCGCTTCCTCTTTTCTTAGTTCTTGCCTCCTTACTCAAAACACTCTTCAAAGCATAACCCAAGTTCCTCCAAGTGAGAAATCTTAATCTCACTGTTAAAAAAATACCTGTTCCAACCAAAAGGACTAGCATTACAGGCCCCCATACAAAATCATCAATGGCTGATAAAATACTTGAAAATAGTTCCATTATTATTCCCCCTTTTAATTTATAATTACTGAATTTCTAATAATCATCTCGAAACTTTAATTCTAATTCTACTAATCTACTATCTTTGGCATTACATATTCACAATTAAAAATACTAATAAAAAAATCCATAATTACAGAACATAGTTTAGACACCATTGTCCTGTAATCACGGATTTCTTTTTTCCAGTTATTTACTTTTTATTAATTATTATTATATCATATTCAAATTATTTTTCAATTAGAATTAAAATTATTTTTATAAGATTTATAAGTTCTATTTACTTTGTTCAAATAACCAGTCTCTTATTGATGATAATCTATAAGCATAGTCATCTGCCACATCATTATTTCCCATTTCTGAATCACCAGGTTCCATTACACTTCCTTTTTGGAAACGGATCATATTTGCATTTGTTCCTTGCGCAATCATATCTTGCACATCTTTATTTTGTGCTTCTAAAGATTCTTTAGCACTCCATGTTTCATAAGTATAACCTATTCCCTCATCATCAAACATATTCATTACTTCTTCCTGGCCACCAGATGCCTTTGTATCACCTTCAGCTGTAACATAGAAGAACTTATCATTTTCAAGTGCCTTTAATACAGAAACGTCCCAATCACTTGAAACAAAGAAATAAGCTGCAAATAAATCTGAGCATTTACTACTTAAATACATTGAAGTCATACATCCCATACCTTGCCCTGTAGAATAAATACGATTGTTATCAATACTATATTGTTGCTTTAATTCATTAATCAATTTAACTGCTGCACCCATTTGATTAGATGCACTCCAATTATCATTAACAGGTCTCTCACTAAATGCTGGTACTAATACAAAAGATTCATGCTTTGATTGATCTTCATCTGTCACCCATATATTAGCCCCATAATACTGTTGAACAAGTTCTTCTGCAGTTTTTCCAATGCTTGTTTCATCTGGAATAAACATAAGAAGTGGATATGTCTTGCTTGCATCATAATCCTTTGGTACATATAAGTCATATTCAAGGGTAGCTCCTGTATCAGGATCTTTAAAGCTAAGTTGTTGGAATTTGCTAGAATTTTCACTTATTACATTTTGAAATTCTGAATTGTCTTGTGTACTAAGTGATGCAGTACTATTATTTTCACTTTGACTGCTGCTTGAAGCTGTAGAATTGTTACTTTTTGTTGTTGCTATTGAGCATCCATTTAACCCCATACACACTACTATACCTAATGCCATTAATAATTGTATCTTTTTCATAAAAATATCCTCCCAAAAATGATATTCTGTTAATCTAAAATTGGCAGGAATTTTAAAGCTATTTTTTTATAACAGAACCTTCATCTTTTGTTTTTATATAGGCTTTTTCTTTTTATTATAGCTAAAATTTTTTAAATTATTTTGACTAAATTTTTAATAAATTTTTAATGAAAAAACTGTTTATCTATATTCTTCTACTAATTTTTTAAATACAGGGATAGATTTTCTTATGGTTTCTGTGTTTATACAGTATGAAGCTCTAAAGTAACCTGGACATCCAAAATCACTTCCTGGCACTAATAGCAAATCATACTTTTTAGCTTTTTCACAGAATGCTTTTTCATCTTCTTCAAGGGCTTTAGGAAACAAATAAAATGCTCCATCTGGCTTTACACATTCAAACCCTGCTTCAATTAATCCATTGTATAATAAATCTCTATTTAGTTTATACGCTTCAACATTTGAAGGTACATCTGCACACCTTGCAACAACCTTTTGAAATAATGCTGGAGCATTTACATGGGTAAGAACTCTTGCTGCACCTGCAATACTTGCAAATATAACATTATAATCTGGAAGTTCGTCTGGAATTACAATATATCCTATTCTTTCACCTGGAAAAGAAAGAGATTTACTATATGAATAACATACCAATGTATTGTCATAATACTTTGTAATATATGGCACATTTACATCATCATACGCAATTTCTCTATAAGGCTCATCAGATATTATAAATATAGGATGTCCGTATTCTTTTTCCTTATCTCTTAATATATCTGCTAATTTTTTTATTGTATCTTCATTATAAACAGCACCACTTGGATTATTAGGTGAATTTACTATTACTGCTTTAGTATTTTTATTCAAAATCTTTTCAAATTCCTCAAAATTAATTTGAAATTTTTCTGTATCTGCTGGAACAACCTTTAGCTGTGCTCCTGTTGATTCAACAAAGCATTTATATTCTGGGAAGAATGGTGCAAATGCAATAAATTCATCATCCTTTTCACTTAATGCTTTAAAACAGATAGTTATTGAAGCCGCTGCACCTGCTGTAAAGAATATATTTTTGCCTTCAAAGTTTGTCCCAAATCTTCTATTTATACTTTCAGCTATAAGCTTTCTACATTCAGGATTTCCAGGGGCTACTGTGTATCCATGAATATCACAAGGATCTTCATTTTGCAAAATATCAATCATAGTTTTAGTTACAATTTCAGGTGTAGGAACATTCGGATTTCCTAAACTAAAATCATAAACATTTTCTGCCCCTACAACTTTTGCTCTTTCAATTCCATATTCGAAAATAGTTCTTATGGTAGATTTTTTACTTCCTAGTTCATACATTTCTTTTGATATCATACTTAACACTCCTTAATTTTTATGCTAATTTATCAAATCCCCAAACGATATGTAAAACCGTTTAAAATTATAGTTATATAATAACATATTCATTTTATTTTATCCTTATTTTTAACATTTCTAAATAATATCTATTTTAAAAAAACTCTCATTAAATTTTTTCTAATAATACTATTAATCTCTTAAAAATAAAATATATCTTTTTCAATTACATAAATGCAATCGTTAATTTTTTTATAATACATAATTTATACATTTTACGACACATAATTTCCATCTTTATGATTTTTATTTAATTTTATTTATTGTTATAATAATACTTCAAAAAGATGTTCGATTTAAATATTAAACTAAATATTCCTTTCTATTGGAATAATATATGCACATCAAATCGTTTTTTACATATCATCTAGTATAAATATATGTAACTTATAAAAATACATTTCAGAGGAGAGTTGTTACTAATGAACCATCTTAAAAATAATGTTAATTATAAATCATCTATAAAGAATACATTATCTAAAAAACATGTATTAATAGCAATATCAATAGTGATTTTATTAACTATAACTGCATGCTTAACACTTACCATTCTAGTAAAAAAAGATATAAAAGTTAATAAGAATTCTACAGCAAAGATAACTACCCAAAACACTGACTTAGGAGAAAATTCAAAATCTATAAGTACTACAGATACAAAATCTAATGACAAAGAAGTACTTTCAAAAATGACAAAAAAAGATATTACTTTAAAGCCAGTATATTTATTTAATAAGAAATTACCATTTTACAGACAAGTTAATATTAAGGAATCTTCAATTTTAAGCTTTATGAGTACACTTGAGGTTTTCTATTCAATAAGTATTTTATTAATATTTGCTATTATTATAGTCACATTAATTGTTGCACTTTTATATAAACCAGCAACAAAATTATTTGCATATCTAAATATTAAAAAAGTATTTAGAAAAAATAACACACAAAATACTCTTAATAAAAAGGCACTCTAAATTCAGATGATAAAATAATAAAACTGTTTCCAGAAATGATTTATATTTTTCTGAAAACAGTTTTTTATTATTCTGCAATATTAATTATTTTTTAGCCACATAATAGCTGAATATGCAAGCATAGCTGAACCAGTAACCAATATATCTTCATTAAATGCTACTTTTGGATTATGCATTGCTTCACCATATAAAGAATTTTCTTGCTTAGTACCAGCACCTAACATAAGATATACGCTTGGTACTTCATATGAATAAGATGCAAAATCTTCTGATCCCATTCCACCTCCTTCAAATAATACTACTGATTTTTCGCCTAATAAGTCCTTTATGTATGATGTAACTTCTTTTGCTAAATCATCATTATTAGTTAGTGGAGGTACTGATGATAATTCTATTAGTTCAGCTTCCCCTCTAAACATCTTAGCAGTAGATTCTACTATATCCTTCATTCTATTAAATATAAATTCTCCAGTTTCTTTATCTAGACTTCTAATAGTACCTTCCATTACAACTTCTTCAGGTATTATATTAGGTACATCTCCTCCAGAAAATTTACCTATTGTTAATACAGCAGGTTGAGTAGCACATATTTCTCTAGAAGTTATCTCTTGTAAAGCTAAGTATATATGTGCTGCTATATTTATTGGATCTACTCCTAGCTCTGGCATAGCTCCATGACATCCAGTTCCTTTTACAACTATTCTAAATCTATTGCATCCAGCTATACTTGTCCCTAATCCACATAATACAAGATTTGAAGGTGTTCCAGAATGAACATGCATTGCCATAGCTACATCTACATCAGGATTTTTAAGCACTCCTGCTTCTATCATTTTTTTAGCACCTGTAAATCCCTCTTCATCAGGTTGAAATACTAACTTTACTGTTCCTTGTATTTGATCTTGATTTTCTCTTAATAGTTTAGCTGCACCTAAAAGCATAGCTGTATGCATATCATGACCACACGCATGCATACAACCATTTTTTGACTTAAAATCAAATTCAGTTTCTTCATCTACTGGTAGTGCATCCATATCTGCTCTTAATAAAAATGTTTTTCCTGGTTTGCTTCCTTCGATTGTTGCAACTATACCACTTTCACATATTTCCTTTGGCTCATATCCAAATTCTTTTAACTTCTCTATTACGTAAGATTTAGTTTTTGGTAATACTCCACCTACTTCAGGATTACTATGGATAGTCCTCCTAATAGTTATTAAATCTTGTTCTATTTCTCTAGCTTGACTCATAATTTTATTCATAAAAATCCCTCACTTATACTTTAATAAATTTTTTGAAATATTATGTAACTCCTTAAAATAACCTTATTTTATCATATTAAAACCATTTTATTCAACATGATGCAAAGCAGCCATTTGATAGGTTTCATAACTTATCTATAGTATAATGAATAAACTTTTAATATATAAACTTTTATTACGCATTTTTAATTATTAATCTATATGAAATTTTTTAATATGATTTATATTTATTTTTAGTAATTCAGTTTTGTTGAATTTTTTAATGTACTAAAAAAAGTAGCCTCTAAAATCAGACACTACTTAAACTTAACCTAATTCTTCTATATATAATTTGCTATTGTCTATTTTAAAACAATGTACATTCTATCTGCTTTGCTAGGTCTATAGAATTTATATCCCAAACTCTTGTAGGCATGTCCCTAATTTCGCATTGAAAACCAGACTCTTTTATAAATTGTTCAAATTCATAATCAAGCCATGGTGCAGTCCATGCTCCTGACCTACATATATGCATAGCTTTAACCTTTGTATTTTCCCCTATACTATCAATATCCTTGTATCTGATATCGAAATTATGATTTATTTCATCAAAGTCTTCTGGACTTTCATTACTATAAGGACTTAAAATAATACTTCCCTTATTTACAATATGCTCTTTAAAAAGTTTTCCAAGCCAGTTAGCACAATTGAGTTCAAAATTTAATGAATCCATTCCTCCATAACCAAGATCAGTATGAGCATCTATATTATAAACCTCATCACAATCAAATTCTTTCGCAACATAATAGGCTTCTTTATGGGAGTCAGATATTATAAGTTTTGTTGTCATAAAATTAAACTTTTTATTAATCTTGTCCCAAAACCCCTTTAAGCAATCTGCTGTTTTCATTATCTTTGTTATATCTCTTCCTGAATACTTATTTTCCAAATATATCTTATACCAGTGATTTTCTATATTACTTTTATTCTCCATGTAAGATGTGTTCATCATATGTATGTATGGCATGAAATAATCCCAGTCAATTGTAAGTAATATACTCATATATAGCCCCCCAATTTATTCAGTTAGCAGTTAAAAGTTAACTGTTAACTAATTTTTCTCGCTCCATTCTTTCCACTTTTGTTCATCTACGCCTACAATTGCTTCTTTTCCATTTCTAACAACAGGTGTTTTCATTACACTTTGATTTTTAAATAAAAGTTCTTCTTTTACTTCTGCACTTCTAACCTTATCAAAGTTTAACTTCTTGTAATCCTTAGCTTTTTCATTTATAAGGTTATTTACCCCTACAGCCTTTGCTACACTTGTAAATTCACCCTTACTCATTGCTTTTTCCTTTAAATCAATAAATTGATATTGTATTTTTCTCTCCTTAAAAAATCTTTCTGCTTTCTTCGTATCAAAACACTTTTTTGTTCCAAAAATCTGTATCATAAAATCCTCCTTAGTTCAACTGAAAATACTACAATTCTTAATTAGTAAAATCAGCATGTTTTAGACATATAATATTCAAAATATTTAACCTTACCTTCATTGTAACTTATAAGTTTTTATTTTCCAAATTATTATATTATTATACGATAGTTTAAATGATTACGGGCACAAAAAAGTGAATTAAACAATCATTACCGTTTAATTCACAATTTAAAAATAAAAAATACTATTTAACTTGTAGGAATTCTTCATATGTTTCTATCTTATCCTCTCTATGATTTTTCTTTAGCCACTTGTTGTACTTGAGTATATTCCTCTCTACAGTTTTTAATTTAAGTTTCCTATTTCCCTTTTTCTTAAAATCTGCATACATATTGATTTTCATTATATTTCCCATAATCATTACCTCCCTTTTGATATATAATACATCCCTTTCAACTTTTTTAGGTATATTTTCTCTATTATTAATATTAATTTAAGATAAAAATTTTATATTTCTCACTTCTTTCTTCTAAATATAAAGCATAGTCCAATAATGATTTTTTATTCTGTTATTATAAGGTTTAATTATTATTTAATGCTAATTTAAGATTACATACTCTTACAAATCTTTGGATAAAATATTTTTAAGGAAATTTAATGTTTTAAAGGTGTGATAATTATGATTAAACGATTATTTATATCTCTTTTATGTATAAGTCTTCCAGTTGCAGATATCGTAAATACCACATCTGCATATACATATAAACAATATGCTGCAAAATTAAATAGAAACATAATAAGGGATACTTTAAATTTAACTTCTTTTGATAATAATTATTCAAATACATCCGATTCTATAGTAGCTTTTAATACTAAAAGTATCACTATGAATTATGACTCAACTGAGCAAGATTATGATACTCAGATGAAACAAGATTTACTAGTATTAATGATTGCTTATCCTGAGTACATAACTGGCATTGAAAAAGATAATTCTGGAAATGTTTATATTGTCATGAAGTCTGGAAAAAAATTTATTTATGATGATAAAAAAGATAAATCTCCTGAAAATAAAATAGATAATCCTGACCTTCAAGATATTTTAGAAGATAGATATCCATTAGATAAAGATAATAAAGTCCCCCCTAAATCATTTGATCCTGGACGTTGCAGAAATTATGAATTTTTAAATGAAGTCTATGGTGGTTCAAAAGCTGCAATTGAAAAAAATCTTGTAAGTCTTAAATATGGATACCCCTCATGTCAGTTTAATAGCCATAATAATGCAAATGTATGCTTAGAAGCTGCTCTTAAGGAAATTATACCTCTTACAAAAACTCATGGTGCTATAAGCAATCTTTTGTATCCTGGATGTGGAACATATAACTATAGAGTTATTGCCGGTACTGGAAAATTAAGTCCACACTCATATGGCATTGCATTAGATCTTAATACAGATAAACGCGATTACTGGAAATGGGGTTCTGAAGCTGCTGCTGAATCAAGGCTTAAGGAATACCCTGATGAACTTGTAACTGCATTTGAAAATAATAACTTCATATGGGGTGGTAAATGGGGACATTTTGATATAATGCACTTTGAATATAGACCTGAAATAATCTTAAAAGCTAAATACTTTAGCAATTGGAATAAAGATAACAATTGGTATAGTGGAGTCCCTGAAGATGATGAAAAAATTAAGGAATATATAAATACCATTGAAAATTCAATATAAAACTTACTTTTAAAATAATATATTTACACAATAAGGACTATGCTTACAAAATTTAATTCACTCAAGAAAGAAGTTGTATATTATGAATATATATGCTCCATACAGGAAGAAACTGTTGCGGTTTATATCTATTTTTCTTCTATCTATAAGTCTTAGTACATTCTTCGTAAATAAGAATAATGTAATGGCTGAATCTTCTGATGAAATCTGTGAGGATGATGTTAAAAATTGTGTCAAAAATCTATTTCAGATAAGAAATAAAGCTATTCTTACAAAAGATTTAGATTCTATTGAGAATCTTTATGATACTGACAATAAGTTTGGCCAATGGGCTTATGAATATGAAGAAAAAAAGATACAATACATAAATAATTGGGCTGAAAAACAAGGTGTACAATTTATAGATATAATTCCTAACATAATAATAAGAAAAATTACACCTTCCAAAGATAAAGACAGATATTCTTTTTATGTATTATGTAATACTCAATATAAATACATATATCCTGATGAACCTGATAAAATAAATAGTTCAAGGATAGGTACATATCATTCATTAACCTTAAAAAATGTAGATAATGAATGGATTGTTTCAAAGGAATGGTATACTGATCCCTTTGCTGATTCTCTTAACTTAGAAAATATAAAAGTAGATTCAATAAAAGAATATATAAAAACACAACCCCCAAGAGATTTTTCTAATTTAAATGAACGCAGAGTAAACGCAACAAAATATGCAAAAATGTACTGTGGTGCTGCTACCGAACCAGAATACGGATATAAATATAATAAAAACTATAGAAATTTCAACTGTGAAGGTGGAGACTGTGCAAACTTTGCTTCTCAAATACTTCATGAAGGCGGTAAATTCAAAGAAACATCAAAATGGGTTTATGATAAAGGAAGTGCTTCAGGTCCGTGGATAAATGCTGACAAATTCACATACTATATGCTAAACAGTGGAAGGGCTTCTGTAATAGCAAAAGGAAGCTATGAAAAAGTATATAAAGCTTCATATAAACTTCTTCCTGGAGATTTTGTAGCATATGAAAAAAAGGGTGATATAACACATATTTCTGTAGTAAGTGGCGCTGATTCAAAAGGATATTCTCTCGTTACATGCCACAATACTGATAGAAATGATGTTCCTTGGGATTTAGGCTGGAGCGATAAGAAAATAAAATTCTGGCTTATTCATGTAAATTACTAATAATAAGTCTTATGATTATTTATCCTAAAATTCATACTATCAACATTCATATAAAACTTGTAATACATAAAAAATAATGTTTAAAATTTTAAATATAGTAGATAATAAATATTGAAACTCTACATTAAAACAATTATTCACAACATGCCATAAAAAACCTGTAGTTTAGATTTATAATTAAACCAAAACTACAGGTCTTTTAAAACAATTTTTAAAATTAATTTTATTCATAATAACATATAACAGGTATACCCGCTTCTATATTATTAAATATTTTTTCTGCAAGTGCATATGGCGCATTTACACATCCATGAGAACCATTTGTAAGATAAATTTGTCCTCCAAACTTATCTCTCCAGATAGCATCATGAACACCTATATTTCCATTAAACGGCATCCAATATGTTACCTTAGATTCATAATCTTCACCTTTTAATGTTGCATTCTTCTCTTTATATGTAATTCTATATGTTCCTACTGGTGTAGAGTGATTAAGTGCTTTATTACCTGTTACAACATCACCATCAGCAACTAAAGCTCCATCTTTGTAATACCATAAATGTTGTTGTGTCATATCAATCTCTACATATGTATTTCCTACATCATCTATATCTCTAGATATAGCAGTTTGAGAATATTCTGGTTGTCTTTCTTCAACCTTTCCTTCTTTTATATCATTTATTAATTCTTTTACTTCTTTTGACTTGTCTATAATCCATCCATAATTTCCACCACTTACAGTAATCTGCTTTCCTGAAGTTGTAGTGAAGTTACGATTTCCACCAAATGTATTATATTTTCTAGCTAGACCTTCAACATATGAATATACCTTTTTCTCATTAAAAATTACATTCATATCATCATCTACATCAAGCCATTGACTTATTGTAGAACCATCTAAGACTTCATTTCTATCTCCAAAATCATATGTTATCTTAGCTTTTACATATCCATTAAGTTCATCTTTTGCAGCTGCTGTTTTTTCAGAATTTGCAGTATACTCCGGTTTTACATAAGAATCATCTAAATCTAATGTTTCTTGTCCTTCCATTATCGCATTAGCTACATTTTGGCGTAATGCATCAATATCTATTTTATTTCCCTTAACTTCATCTACAATTTCAAATCCATTGCTTCCATATTTAAAGCTTGCATTTTGTGGATTTTCAACTTTTTTATTTTTCACAACTGATAAATTATCAATTTGTTCATTTAGAAGAGTGTCATTAAATGATACTATTCCATTTAATTCAATATTCTCTTTTTTGAATAAAGATACTATCCATAGTAATGGATTCTGCTGTTTCTTCAGCTCTTCAAGTTGTCCTTTAGGATCATAAGATAAATCAATATCACTTCCTTTTATCTCATCGCTCATATTATTTCTACCTTCAAGTTTAATAGAATAATTATTCATCTGAGCTTCTAATGCTTCATTTGCTTCATTAACACTTTTTCCTGAAACATTCACGCAATTTATTGTAGTTCCAAAGTAAAAGTGATTAATAAAATAAGCTGATATTCCCAAATAAATGGCAGCTAACAGACAAAGGGATGCTACTATTCCTTTTTTTAATAGATCGTTTTTACTCTTATTCCTCTTGCTTCGTTTTTCCACAAACTATCCCTCCCTCATGTTATACAATTTCACAGTAAAAACTTGTCCTTTATAGGCAAATAACCCAAAACAAGCTATCAATTACTGTATTATTACATTTTTAGCAAAAATTATACCAAAAATAGTATAAAATATATTTAATAATTACAAATACTAATATAACATATTAAAATAATTTTTTATATATCATTTAATATAAAATAATAATGTATTTCACAAAATATACAAATAGTGTATATTCATTTGCATATTAAACAAACGAAATATACACTATTTATCTTTCCCAAGATTATTAAATTATCTACAGCTTTCAATTATATATATTATTTTGTTATCATCTACATTTCCTTTTGTATACAATGAATAATATTTATTTTCATATTTCCAGTCTGCATATTTTTCTTTTCCATCTTCGCTGATTTTAATAACAGCATTACCTTCTGATGTTTTAATATTTTCTACACTACTGAAATTTTTATTATTATCAGCAATTTCTTTAGATGATATTATAAGCTCTCCATCTCCGTATTCCTTATCTTTATATACTACCTTTATTGAATCATTAGAATCTATTAATGTCTCTTTTATTTCACAATCATTTTTTAATGCTTTGGGAATCTTAAAATCATTTTCTATATCTTCATCTTCAAATGATTCGTCAACTATTCTTTTTGAAGATGAAATATTATTTTTATTATCCATTTCCGAAACTGTATCTTTAGCTATATCATTCTGTAAATATTCTTTCCCATGATTATTTTCTGATATAACTGAAGGTTCGTTCTTATTGGAAGTATCCTCTTTATAAGCATTATTTTCTTCATAACTATCATTTACTATTTTATTTTGAGTATTATCAGACTCAATCTGATTATTATTCTGATTGTCTGTACTATTTACCTCTTTATTTACTGTGTTCCTAACACTTTTTTCAGTACTAGATATCTGATTGCTTTTATTAGTTTTTATTCTATTAGATTCCTGTTTATTTTCTCGCGCAATATTATTTGAAGAAGCCTCTTCACTCTTAGTTTCTGGTTCATAATCTAAAGAAATAGAATTATTGACAGAACTATTATTATTTATATCATTATTACTAGTATTGTATTTATCTGTGTTTTCTAAAATATTGTTATTATCATTAACCTCTGAATCATTGTTTACTACCGTTTCATTACTAGAATCCATATTTTTATTATTAATATTAAAAAGCTCAGGAAACTTAATTTTTAATCCTACACATACAATAAGAGCACAACATGCAGCCCCAACTCCAGCAAACCTTCTCTGGCCTCTGCCATGTCTTTTATTTATATCAATAATATTATTATTTATTTCCTCTTCACTTACCTGTGATACTTTTTCAAGTATTTTTTTCTTTAGTTTATCATCCATAGTAATCTTATTCATGGATTCGATATATTTCTTACTCAAAATCATACTCCTCCTTTAAGATATCTTTTAGGATATTCCTTCCCCTATGTAATAATGATCGCACTGTAGATTCCTTTTTTCCAACAATCTCAGCTATCTGCGCTGTTGAATAATCTTCATAATAAAACAAATGTATAACCTCCCTATATTTAAGTGGGAGCTTCATAACCGTATCAAGTACATCATTATTTTTATATTTATCGTAATAGGGCATCTCAACTAATTCGTCTCTCTTTTTAAACCAAGAGGACTTTAATTTATTCTTGCACAGATTTCTCGTTACTGTTATAAGCCATGATTTTTTATGTTCATTGCTCTCAAATTTATCAATATTTTTCATAAGTTGAACAAATACATCCTGTACTATATCTTCAGCATCATGGATATTTTTCATATAAGAATATGCTAATCTCAGAATCATATCTCCATAACAGTCTAAATCTTTCTCGATTATTTCATGCGTACGTAACGAAATATCATTCAATGAAGATATCCTCCCTTCTATATAAAATACAATTAGCAATAATTAAATGTTGCAAAATAAAAAATAAATTATATGTATAGCTGAACTATAACACATAATTTATTCTTAAATAAAAACATTTTCTTACAAACATATTATGTTAATACATCCATAAAAAAATCATTAATATTTTAATTTTTTATCCTTCTTAAATCTATTATATTCCTCAAGTATATCTTTATTTTCTTCTAAAAACTTATTAAAAAAATACATGTTTTCGACTGTTTCACTGCTTATAACATGTTCAATTAATTCTATTTCTGATAATGTATCATCAGTTTTTCCAATATATTCAAAAAACTTATCTATTATATTATGCCTAATTAAAAGATAACTCCCTATCCTTTTTCCTTGTTCTGTAAGCATTATTACTCCATATCTTTCATATTTAATAAGATTTAATTCGCCTAATTTCTTCATCATTTTAGATGCAGAAGAATCTCTTACATTAAGCTTTTGAGCAATTCTATTTAATCTTACAAATTCTTCATTTTGGCTACACCTATATATCATTTCAAGGTAATCCTCCATTGATGGTGTAAGTAGCTTTTTATTCATATTTATATTTTCATATCCTCGTACTGTATGAAAGTCTTTCTTAGATTTTCCCAATATAAAAACATCCTTTCAAAAATAAATGTCAATTTTGTCCTAATCTTCATATGTTAGTTTAGAGAAAGATTTTTTCTTTAGACTAAAACCTTAGTAAAAACTTTTAAAACACGAAAGGAAATTGCTATGAATAATAAAAAAACCAGTTATACTAAAACTTTAAACAATGTAAATTTAGACACTGAATGTTATGTAAAAAATATTAATGCTGAAGGTTCTATCCAAAGACGATTTCTAGATTTAGGAATAATTAATGGTACAAGTATCATTCCCCTTTCTAAAAGTCCATCTGGTGATCCTATAGCTTATTTAATACGTGGTACCGTAATAGCTATAAGAGCAGAAGATGCCTCAAAAATAATTGTTGAAGCGATGTAAAGTAGATTATTTAAGTCAACTTAAATATCTCTAATTATAAATATTAATGAACTCCTATTAAAATTCCTAAATAGCAGAATATAATCTTAAATTTTTCAGTATTATTCACTGATACTGCATACTTTAATAGGAGCTTATATCAATATGTAAAGGAGTTTAATACGATATGGGACTAACTATGAAATCAACTGGATCTAATTTATTAGATGAACAGCTGAACTTAACCCGTAAAGATAATAATAAAATAATAGCTCTTGCTGGAAACCCCAATGTTGGTAAAAGTACAGTTTTCAATAATCTTACTGGATTAAATCAGCATACTGGAAACTGGCCTGGTAAAACAGTCAGTAATGCCAGTGGTAAATATACTCATAAGGATACTGAATTCACTCTTATAGATATCCCTGGAACTTATTCTTTAATGGCTAATTCTGTTGAAGAAGAAGTTGCACGTGACTTCATATGTTTTGGAAACCCTGACCTTACAATAGTTGTTGTAGATGCAACATGCTTAGAACGAAATCTAAACCTGGTTCTTCAAACTATTGAAATTACAAATAACGTAGTGGTTTGCCTCAACTTGATGGATGAAGCAAAGAGAAAAGGAATTTCTATTAATATAAAAAAATTATCCAATATGCTCGGAGTACCTGTAATCCCAACAAGTGCAGCTAAAGGACAAGGGCTTGATGCTCTTATGGATACTGTATATAATATTACAGTCAACAAAATCATACAGATGCCAATAAAAATCAAATACAATGAGATTATTGAAAAATCTATTTCAATAATTTACTCAAAAATCTACACATCTCTAAAGGGAATAATAAATCCTAGATGGGTATCAATAAAATTACTAGAAAATGAAGAGACCTTATTAAACTCACTAAATGAATATCTAAAATTTAATATAACTGATGACTCTGAAATCTCCGAAGCTATAAAGAATGCAAAAAAATTTCTTTCTGAAAATCAAATAGATAATAATAAATTAAGATATGAAATAGTATCCACATTAGTAAATAAGGCTGAAAACATATGCAAAGAATGTGTTACTTTTTCAACAAGTCAATATAATTCAAGAGATAGAAAAATAGATAAGGTTTTAACTTCTAAAAAGTTTGGAATTCCATTAATGATACTTCTTCTTGGTGTAATATTCTGGCTCACTATAACTGGTGCAAATGTACCTTCTCAAATACTTTCAGCTGGTTTATTCTGGATACAAGACAGGCTCACTGAATTCTTTGTATATATAGGTACTCCTGCATGGGTTGAAGGTATACTTATACAAGGTATGTATAGAACTTTAGCCTGGGTTATTTCTGTAATGCTACCTCCAATGGCTATATTTTTCCCTCTATTTACTCTTCTTGAAGATTTAGGTTACCTTCCTAGAATTGCTTTTAACTTAGATAACTTTTTTAAGAAATCATGTGCATGTGGAAAACAGGCTCTTACAATGTGTATGGGATTTGGATGTAATGCAGCTGGTATCGTAGGATGCAGAATTATAGACTCTCCAAGAGAAAGATTAATAGCCATAATAACAAACAATTTTGTTCCATGTAATGGACGTTTTCCTACTCTTATTGCAATTATAACCATGTTTTTTGCTGGAATGTTTACAGGTCCATTTCAATCAGTAATTTCTACAGTTATTCTTACTGGTGTAATACTTCTAGGTATTTTTATGACACTAATGATTTCAAGACTGCTTTCAAAAACAATATTAAAAGGAGTACCTACTTCATTTACTTTAGAGCTTCCTCCTTATAGAAAACCTCAGGTTGGCAAAATAATAGTTCGTTCTATATTTGACAGAACATTATTTGTTCTTGGAAGAGCTGTAGTTGTAGCAGCCCCAGCTGGAATAGTAATCTGGCTTATGGCTAATATAACTATAGGAGGTGTTAGTGTACTAACACATTGTGCAACATTTTTAAACCCATTTGCTAATATGATAGGCTTAGATGGATATATATTAATGGCATTTATTCTTGGATTCCCAGCAAATGAAATTGTAATTCCAATAATTATTATGAGCTATATGGCAACAGGTACAATTTTAGATTTAGAAAGCACTTCAGCACTTCATAACCTTCTAGTAGCTAATGGATGGACATGGCATACAGCTGTATGCGTAATGTTATTTTCACTTATGCACTGGCCATGCAGTACAACCTGCTTGACAATAAGAAAAGAAACTCAAAGCTTAAAGTGGACTGGCATCTCATTTTTAGTTCCTACTATAACAGGAATAACCATATGCTTTATTTTTACTACTATTGTAAGACTACTAGGCATTGCATAAAATTATTTAATAATCTATATCTCAATTAATATTAAGTTTATTCTCATATAAAATAATCGTTACCATTTGTGGCAACGATTATTTTATGTTGTATATTCTTATTCAAAAACTCTTCTTTTGACTATATATTATAATTCAATGATAACTGGAAGAATCATAGGTTTCTTTTTCATTTTTGCATAAATAAATTTATCCACTTCACGTATTATACTATTTTTTATTTCAGGCCATTGACTTATATTATTATCAAAGCATGTTTGAACACATTTACGTACTATTTCTCTTATTTCATTCATAAGTTCTTCACTATCTCTTACATATACAAATCCCCTAGAAACAATATCAGGTCCACATACTATGCTCTTCTCCTGTTTATCTATTACCACTACAATTGTAAGCATTCCATGTTCAGCAAGGTTCTTTCTGTCTCTAAGAACCATATTTCCTACATCACCAATTCCCATTCCATCAATAAGTACTCTTCCTGATGGAGCCTTACCTACAATCTTACCGCTATCTCTTGTAAGTTCAAATATATCTCCTGTATCAAGTATAAAAGTATTTTCTTTTGGTACTCCCATACTATGAGCTATTTTACAATGAGCAAAAAGATGTTTATATTCACCATGTACTGGAATAAAGAACTTTGGTTTAAGCAGTGTCTGAACTAAACGAAGCTCCTGTTCACAAGCATGACCTGATACATGTATATCTTCAATTGCTTTATATATAACATTTGCGCCTTTTTCAGTAAGATCATTAATTACATTATCTACAGCCTTTTCATTTCCTGGTATAGGTGATGCTGATATTATTACCATATCACCTTCTTGAATATGAATTTTCTTATGAGTAGATGATGCTATTCTTGTAAGTGCAGCCATTGATTCTCCTTGGCTTCCAGTTGTAACAATAGTAATCCTGTCATTTTGATATTTATCTAAATCATCTAAGCTTATTATCATATCTTGTGGTATAAACAAATATCCAAGCCTTATTGCTGCTTCAGATATCTTTTCCATACTTCTACCACTAAAAGCTATCTTTCTATTGTACTTCATAGCACAATCACTTATCTGCTGTAATCTGTGTACATTTGAAGCAAAGGTTGATACTATTATTCTTCCATTAGCCTTTGCAAATAAATTCTGAAGTGTTTCTCCAACAATTTTTTCAGACATGGTATATCCCTTATGCAATGCATTTGTACTATCTGCCATAAGTAAGAGTACACCTTTTTTTCCTAATTCAGCATACCTTTGAAGATCTATTATTTTATTATCAATAGGTGTAAAATCGACTTTAAAATCTCCTGTATGTACTATCGTTCCTATAGGTGTATGTATAGCAAGGGATGTACTGTCTGGTATACTATGATTAGTTCCTATAAACTCAACTCTCAAGTATTTAAAATTAATAGTATTACCTGCACTTACTGTATTTAATGTACACTCACTTAATATATTATGATCTATTAATTTAGTTTCAATAAGACCTATGGTAAGTTTTGTAGCATAAACAGGCATATTAATCTGCTTTAAAATATAAGGCACAGCTCCAATATGATCTTCATGACCATGTGTTATAAAAAGCCCCTTTACCTTATCCTTGTTTTTTATAAGATAAGTAACATCAGGTATAACCATATCTATTCCGTACAAATCTTCATCCGGAAATGCAAGACCACAGTCCACAACAATTATTTCATCTTTATATTCAAATGCAGTTATATTCTTTCCTATTTCACCAAGTCCACCTAAAGGAATTATCTTTACTTTATTCTTTAAAGGATATAATTTCTTTCTTTTCTTCGGATATCTTTTTACTTTTTTTGAAGTTTCTTCTTTTTCATTTTCATCTATATCATCATTTTTAATTTTTTCAGCTTCAGTATCCACTATATACCTCCAAATTTATAGATTTATAATATTAGTTTTTCATAAACTCTATTATTAAGTTTAGTTTTTACTAATCTCTATAAAATATAAGCAAATATTAAAGTGTAAATTTTATCTTATATGAAAAGTATAATTTTATAATTATATTTTTCCTTAATTTTTATAAATAATCCTTACATAAATCGCATAGTGTATTTTTTTCGCTTTCTTCAACTGTTCCTTCAACTATGATCTTACTTCTTGATAATGCAAAACATGATCTAGAAATATGATAAGTTCTTCCTTTTGGTGTCCAATATACAGTTTTGTCACTTGTCTTATCTATGTACTCGCTTTCCTCTAAATGGTCCTTGCCCTCAACAAAATTTCCATTATTATCTTCATTATTTAAATTTAGTTCATTTTTTCTTGTGCCTTTTATATAAACTCTATTTTCTATTTCATAGCTTTTATCGTTATCTTTAAAGATTCCTATAGGAAGGCTTTCAACTATGGTAACTATAACTCTCCTTTTAGCAATTCCAAATTTAAATAATAAATACAATAACATAATTATGACTACAAGCATAATTAAAATTATTTCTACCATTATATTTATTCTCCTTTGTTATATCTATGTATACATTAAAATGTCACTTATCTATTATATTGTATTTTACTGATTTTGAACATGTTTCTATTTATTTTTTACAAATATTGTTTATGAAGAATTCTTTATTTTTGAATTTTCCATATAAATAACTTGTGTTTTATTTATATTAAAAATGTATTATTTATTAATTATTTTACCTGTATAGCACATATGTTAATTATTTTTTAAGTGCTAGAATTGGTAAAAGACACTATGCTATAATTTTACTGCTTAAAGCATTGAAAAATATATTTCTAATGTTTTATTATATTTTTATAAAGCTTATAAAGCTGAAAATGAGGTGAGCATTTGGTATTTTCTAATCTAAAATTAAACAGCAACGAACCAATTCACGTTCAGATTGAAAATCATATAATACAAGCAATAAAGAACGGTACTTTAAATAAGGGAAGTAAGCTTCCTTCAACTAGAGAAGTAAGTAAATTTTTAAATATAAGTAGAAATTCAGTTATTTCTGCATATGAAGAATTAGAAAGCAATGGTATTATTACTACTAAAAGAGGAATAGGTACCTTCTTATCTATTGAAACTGAACACAAAAGTATTGAACACACTATAGATTATTCTTCAAAAATAAATAATTATGGTAAAAGTTTAAGAAACTTAGATATCATAAAGACAGAGCTTCCATATAAAAAAGGGATGATTTCATTTAAATCAATTTCTCCTGAAAGCAACCTTTTTAATCTGGATGATTTTAAGCGTTCTCTTTTAGATGCATGGAACTATGAAGAAGTAAATCTTTTAAATTACGGATATGCTAAGGGTTATAAACCTCTTATTGACTACCTTTTTAAATATATGAATGAAAAACGAGTGAATACTTCTAATAAAGACATCCTTATTACAAATGGATTTACAGAGGCATTTGATATAATAATATCTACCCTTACAAAACCTGGTGATGTAATTATATGCGAAGAGCCTACTCATAATACAGCCTTAAAAATAATGAAATCGTATGGATTAAAAATAATACAGATTCCTATGGATTCTGAAGGCATTATACTTTCTGAACTTGAGGATGCATTATCAAAATATACTCCAAAGCTAGGATATCTCATTCCTTCATACAATAATCCAACTGGTATAGTTACCAAAACTGAACGAAGAAACGAAATATATAAAATATTTATGAAGTATTCTGTTCCTATTATTGAAGATGGATTTAATGAAGAACTTCTTTATTCAAGTTCTCCCATAGATCCTATTGCTTCTTTATGTGGCGAAGGTAATGGAGTCATATACCTTGGAAGTCTTTCAAAGATATTATTTCCTGGCCTTAGAATTGGATGGATATGTGCAGATTCAAATCTTATAGATATTCTTGAAAGCGCAAAACGTGGAAGAAACATACATTCTTCCTTCTTAGACCAAAGTGTGTTTTATTATTATTTAAAAAGTGGTGCATTTAACAGACATGTAAAAAATGTACGCAAATACTATAGGGAGAAATTTAAACTCGTTACAAGAATGATAGATAAATATATTCCTTATGAATATGTTACAGGTGAAGGTGGATTGCATGTATATATAAAGCTAAAAGATGATATTGATGCACGTCATCTTTTAGAATTATGCTACAAAGATAATGTAATCTTTATGCCTGGAGATATTTTTTACGAATCATATTCTCCTTCTGTTAATAAGCATTTAAATAATACAATTCTGTATGAAAATACTGACAAAAATAATTTTAACGCCATAAATAATAAAACTGAAAGACCAAAAGGATTCAATTGTTTTAGAATTGGATTTGGCAGAGTCAGTGATAAAGATATAGAAAAAGGGCTTAAAATAATAGGAAAAAACATAAAACTCATGAAATCTAAATAATATAAACAAAAAAATCTATTTATAAAAAACATAAACCACCATCACTTAAATTTTAAAGTTTGGTGGTTCTTTCATATAATTACCTTTAGGAATACAATATAATTAATGACAAATGTCTAAATAATAGATACATAATGTGTATTTATTTCAACATTGTAATTTTTGAAGTATATATTATTTTAAGGTGGTAATTTTTATGGAAAAGATACTTCGACCTGTATGGGCTGAAATAGATTTAGATGCAATTGCATACAACATGAAGAATATAAAAAGGCTAGCTGGCAACAAAGAAGTAATAGCTGTAGTAAAAGCTGATTGTTATGGTCACGGTGCTGTAAATGTAGTACCTACTTTACTTGAAAATGGCGCTTCAAGACTTGCAGTAGCAGTTCTCACTGAAGGAATTGAACTTAGAAAAAATAATATAACAGCACCAATTATGATTCTTGGATATACTCCTTCTTACTTAGGTGAAGAACTTATTAATTATGATATTGAACAAACTGTATATGATTTAGATCATGCAAAAGAATTATCTGACATAGCAGTTTCTATGAATAAAAAAGCAAAAATTCATATAGCTTTAGACACTGGAATGGGTAGAATTGGTTTTATTCCAAACGAACAATCACTACAAGATGTTATAGAAATCTCAAAACTTCCTGGAATACAAATTGAAGGAATGTTTACCCACTTCTCTACTGCTGATGAAAAAGATAAAACTTATACTCTTGAACAATTTAAAAAATATATGGATTTCTCTAATGCACTTACTGATCTTGATGTAAATATTCCAATGCACGATGTCTCAAACAGCGGAGCTATAATGGATATGCCTGAAACTTATCTTGACGCAGTAAGAGCAGGAATAATACTTTATGGATATTATCCTTCGGATGATGTAATAAAGTCTAACCTACCTTTAAAACCTGCTTTAACATTGAAAGCAAAAGTTGCACATGTAAAAGATATGGATAAAGATATGTATATAAGCTATGGAAGAACATTTAAAACTACAAGAAAAAGCAGAATTGCCACAATTCCTATAGGTTATGCTGATGGTTACACTAGATTATTTATGCCTGGTGCCAAAGTACTAATTAATGGTAAATTTGCTCCTGTAGTAGGTAGAATCTGTATGGATCAGTTTATGATAGATGTTACTGATGTTGGTGAAGTTAAAACTGGAGATGAAGTTATTCTTCTTGGGAAAGATGGTTCTTTAAAACTTGATGCAGATGACTTAGCCAAATCTTTAAATACTATAAATTATGAAGTACTTTGCATGTTCAAACATAGAATTCCTAAAGTATATATGAAAAATAATACTCCTATAAAAGTAGTAAATACTCTTAATTTATAATAATAGATCTTCTAATAATAAAAATACCTAAGGATTTATTCAATTAAGTCCTTAGGTATTTTTTTATTTTAATACATCAATTAAATAAAGCTGTCGTACAACTAACTACAAATAAGTTATATGACAGCCTTACCCTTTTAAGCTTTTCACTTAAATTTATTATTAATTATGTTTTCAATATAATCTTTTTATTCAGTAATTATATACTTAAGAAAATCTAGCCTTTAATTAATAAATAAACTCCGTATAGTGCAACTGCTACAATTACAATTGCAAATACAGCTTCACCTTTACTAAATAAGCTCTTACCATTTTGTTTTCTAGCTACCATATAAACTGGAATACCTATAGCATAGAAAATGAATGAAATAAGTGTTTCTTTAAGACCTGCTGAAATTCCCATGAATATAATATATGCAAATGAAAGAATACCAATTAATAATGCACTATTTCTAGTATGTTTTGAATTTCCACTAAAATCAGCACTATCCTTATCTTTACTAATCTTGAGTAGATACATAGATGAGAATAGATATGGTGGAACAGTCATAACACCAACTATAGTTAAAAGAGCTTGATATGCATTGCTATCAAAGTGAGCAATTAAAATAACTATTTCAATTATAACAGTTGCTACAATAATTGAGAATGCAGGAACTCCTTTTTTAGAAACTTTAGCAAATGCCTTAGGGAATGATCCATCATCTTCTGCAGCATGTTGTGGAAGTTCAGCTAACATTTGTATCCATGAAATCCAACTTGAGAAAACTGCAAATAATAATGCAACAGTTATTACATCACGTCCGATAGTACTATGCCATAAATTTGTAAGCATATATGCAGTAGATGGTGAAGTCATAGCACTTAATTGGCCATATGTGAATACACCTAATGAAAGCATACCAACAGCAGCATACATAGCTAAACAAACAATAAAACCTATAATAGTTGCCTTAGGTATTTGTTTTTGGTCTTTTGCTTTACCAGACATAACAACAGCACCTTCAATACCACCAAATAACCATAATGTAGTCATCATAGTACCCATAACTTGATGTGGTATACTACCTAAAGCTGTATCATGTAATGAAGCAACAGTTCTAGTGGCACTAGCATTAGCAGTGAAAGTATGTAAATTAAAATGCATAATAACGGTTACTAAGAACACTGCTACAACTGCAAGCATGAAAGCTGTAGCTACTTTTTGAATTCCACTTGAAACTTTTACTCCTTGAAGAACTAAAGCAGTAATTACCCATGTAATTATAGATGCACCAATAACTGAAGGCCAGTTATTACCACCAGTAAATGTACCTGGGAAGAAATAATCTAATGTACTCATAACTAAAACTGCATATGCAGCATTTGCAGCACATTCACAAATAAAGTAAGCCCATGCAGTAAAGAAACCACTAAATGGTCCAAAACCAACTTCAGCATATTTGTATAATCCAGCAGTTAAGTCTGGCTTAGTATCACTAAGAATAACGAACATTTTTGCAATAAACCAAATACCAATACCAGTAATAACCCAAGAAATTGCTTGAGCTTCAACACCAGCTGTAGCAGACATATTTTTAGGTAAATCAAATACCCCTGATCCAACCATAGCACTAATACAAAGTGCAATAAGTCCAACTAAACCAAGCTTACCAGCTTCTGTCTTTTTATCTTCCATATCCGAATCGTCCTTTCGACATAATTTTTGTAAGAATTAGATGGACGACTTCTTGACTATTACTTTACATCCTGATTTTAAATAAGTCTATTGCTATAAATTTAAACTTTAATTTTATATTAGGTATATTTTTATTAATTTATTTTAAAGTCCTTAATTTTTAATATACATAACATTTTTTTATATAAAAATAAAGTATTTTATCAAAAATATCAGTGTCGTATCTTGTCACACCAAACTCTCTTTATATAACTAAAAAGAATATATCAAGATACTTTTCGATATTTTTTATAATATTATTATATTTTATTTATTACAAAAGAGAATTTATGTAAATATATAAAGGTAAATGAACCTCTTATCTAAGCTCTGTTTTAAATAGTGAGTTAAAGAAATGGGATTTTCTAAAGGTAGAGTTTGCTTTCATTATAATAATAGAACTTATATGGTTATAAATAAAAAATGGTGTGCAAAGATATTTATGTAGAAATTACAGAAAATCATTCTCCGATTTAACTAATTCTGATACTTACAGAAGAAATCATATAAATATACTTAATATCTATACTATAGTAAAAAAATTAAAAATTAAATAATCTCAATTATTTTTGCCCTATTAAAAGAAAAGGTTTAATCATAGTATAATATATATGTTTTTGAACAAACTAAAAATACTTAGCTTTAATATTTGTAAAAACAATCGAGTAGGAGGTAGACAATTATTTTGTCTACCGACCTCTCAGTCGAGTAAATAAGAGGAATTGCACCTCAAA
>NZ_JABAGC010000023.1 GCF_012843905.1 Clostridium sp. SM-530-WT-3G | reverse complement strand
TTATACAAAAAAACGGTCGGAACCCTTGAAATATAAAGAAAAATTAAAAAGCGTAGTGTAAACAACTTTACACTATCATGTAATGAAAGAAGGTAGATATTATGAAAATAAAATTGAACGAAAAATTAAAGGCACTTAGAAAAGAATTAAAATTATCTCAAGAATATGTGGCTAATGTTTTAGGCATTAATAGAACTACAATTACAGCTATTGAAAGTGGATCAAGGAGAGTAACAAGTGATGAATTAGTTAAATTTTCAGAACTATATGGAGTTACTTTAGATGAACTAATGTATGAACAAAAAACTTTAGATTCTGAGGCAAAAATGTTTGCAAGAACTTTTTCGGAATTATCTGATTATGACAGAAGAGAAATAATGAATCTTATTAAGTTTAAGAAGAAAATAAAAGAACAAGGAGTGTAGAATGTTCGAAGAATATAAATTTCAAAAATTTTTTGGAAATGCTAGAGATTTAGCTAGAGAAGTTCTAAAACAAGTATTTGATGATAAAAAGCCCTCTTTTCCTATAGATCCATTTTTGATATTAGATAAATTTAATGTACTTTATCAATTCAGGGATTTTGAGGAATTAGAGGGTATTTATATTGTTCCAGAAGATGCAGATGATTTTGCTATTGTAGGTATTAATGAAAATAGGCCTATTACAAGGCAGAGGTTTACAGCTGCACATGAACTATGCCATCATATAAAAGATAGATCTGAAGTATCAATATGCCCTATAGATGGAAGAACTAAGAATGATACTGAGAAATTTGCAGATGATTTTGCCAGTGAATTACTTATGCCAACTAAATATTTAGAATTAGAAGTTAACAAATATTGTGTTGAAGGGTATATATCTTTTGAAACTGAGATTTTAACTAATAAAATATGCAAATAAGAAAGAATATGTATTCTTACACATAAGAAAAAAGGATGTGGAAATACTGTGATAGATAAGAAAATTGGTTTTTCGGGAACAATAAAAGTAGAAAAGAGCAACAGTAGTAGATCTCTTTATAGATTTCAGGAAGAGGCCATAAAAGCATTAAATAAAACTGACAATTATCCAGTATATAAAGGATTGCTTGTCATACCAACAGGGGGAGGCAAGACATATACGGCTGTATATTATTTACTAAGCAGAGTTATAAATAAAGGCTGTAAAGTATTGTGGCTTGCTCACAGGCATGAATTATTAAATCAGACAATACAGACAGCAATTAGAACATCATATAAAAATATCATAAAAGATAGAGATGAGTATAGATATAGAATAATATCTGGAATGCATGATAAGCCTGTTAATATAAGAGAAGACGATGATTTTATAGTTGCTTCAAAGGATAGTCTTAATAGAGGAATTGAGTATCTTGAAAGATGGGTTAAAGCTAATAAGGATAATATCTGCTTAGTTATTGATGAAGCACATCATGCAGTCGCTAAAAGTTATAGAAATATAATAAGCTTGTTAGAAAAATACTGTAAGAATAATCTTAAGATAATAGGTCTTACAGCAACTCCAACAAGAACAAATGATAATGAAAAAGGACTTCTAAAAAAAATGGTGTTCAAGGATGATATCTGTTATAGTGTTGATTTAAATACATTGATTGCAGATGGAATATTAGCAGAGCCTAAATTTTATGATAGAAATACTAATTTAAAGATTAATGATACACTGACGTCTAAGGAGCTTAATGGAATTAAAAATGCTGATATTCTGCCAGAAAAGATTGTTAAGGAAATTACTGAAAGTGCAGCAAGAAATAATTATATAGTTAATGAGTACATAAATAATAGGGACAAGTATGGAAAAACATTGGTGTTTGCTATAAATGTCAACCAAGCAATAGTACTAAATAAACTGTTTAGGAATAAGGAGATAAAAAGTGATTATGTTGTTTCATCCATTATAGATATGAAAACGCGTGTAGCAGTTTCTAATGAAGAGAATATGAAAAAAATTAAGGATTTCAGGGAAGGAAAAATTGATGTACTTATAAATGTTAATATCCTTACAGAAGGTACAGATATTCCAAATGTACAGACTATATTTCTTACAAGACCTACAACTTCAAGAATACTGTTCAATCAAATGGTTGGCAGAGGCCTTAGAGGTGTAAAAGCAGGAGGTACTGAAAAAGCATATATAGTAAGCTTTATAGATGAGTGGAAAAGTAAAATCAGCTGGATAAGCCCTAAGAGTTTACCTGAGTTTGGATGCTACATAGAAGGTACAAAAGATAGAAGGAAATATATACAGAATCTTATTGAAGTAAGACTTATAGAACAGTTTGCTTCTGATATTGATAAAAAAGTTAAAGTAAATGAGATAAGTACAGATAAATATGAAACATTTGAAGTTGCTGGGGCTTATGTTTTTACAATTGATAATGAAGATTATGATGTTGAAAAAAGTTGTGAAATAATTGTATTTAATCATTTAAAAGATGCTTATGAAGAATTTATCGAAGCTCTTCCTTATATTTTTAATGATGAGTTTCATATAAGTCTTGATATGAAAGAGGACGAGCTTTATAAAAAATTAGTTCCATATGTTATGGATGAATATTTTAGTGGGTATGATTTGAGCTTTGGTTTTGAAGAGTCATACGTAAAAGATATTCTTTTATACTATCAGATTTATGAAGTGCAGCCAAAGATGATTAAAATTGATAATAGCAGATTTATTCATGTGGATAAATCAGAAATTAAAGAACCTGAAGTAAAAAGGGATGAATTTGATTTTGAAAAGATGTCACTTTCTCAGATTAAAGAAATTGATCCTGTCTACTGGAGAAAGTTAAAAAATATGATATTTGAAAAATATAAAGATGAAAATGGATATTATGTAAGTGCTACAGGAGATTATAAAGATAGGAGAAAAATTAATTTTGAGATAGATCATATTATTCCTCTATCTAAAGGTGGGAAGACTGTACCTGAAAATCTTCAGCTTCTTGCAAGATGGGAAAACAGGCAGAAGGGAGATATGATGCCTGAAAATTATTTATTAGAACAGCTTAATAGTAAATTTTATATTCAAGATAGCATTGAAGAAAGCAAAGAACTTGCTAAAAAGATACTAGCTGAAGATCCTGATAATATTTTTACTTTAAATATTATGGCTGCTATTAGTGGAATTGAAGAAAAATATACTAAGACAATCGTATATGCTAATAAAGTTCTCAAAATAGATGAAAAAAATGGAGTGGCCCTAAGCTGGAAAGGGTGGGCATATATTAAAAAGAATAATTTAAAAGAAGCAGAAAAGTGCCTTGAAGAAGCAGTCAATTATATTGATGATTTTGATACATATTATGACCTTGCTGCATGTAAAAATAATATGAAGAAAAAAGATGAGGAACTGTATTATTTATTAAAGGCATTGGATATTACTGAAAATCATGAAGATTATAATAACGGAACAGAATTAGATGATGAAACTTATAAGGATAGAATAATTAATATTTCATATAGGCTAGGGCGAGTATACTTTTCTAAGAGAAAGTATACTGAAGCAAAATCATATTTTGAAAGATGTGTTGAATGCAACGAAGAGGATGATGATGCTATTAATTGGATAGGCGTATGTTATGACAGGCTCAAAAACAGAGAAAAAGCATTAGAATATTTTGAACTTGCACATAAATTAAATAAAAAAGAAAAACGATATATTGAAAATATAGAAAGAATAAAAGAATAATTAAAAATAAATAGTAGTAAGTAAAGGTTGGATTTTTAAGGATTCTTTGCAGAGTTGTTATTTTTTGTTTTATAAAGGGTGAGTGCTTATTATCAGGATAAATATGGAATTTTGGTTGGCTCTTTGGTATTATTTATTTAAGTGTTTATATTATACAGTGGTGGTTTATGAACATTGAATAAAAATATCAAGAAAGGGAATTGGGGAAAATGGGGATTGAATTAGATATTGAAACAGGGATATTAACAATTGACAAAAAATATAAGATAAAACCAAGAATGACATTACAAGAATTACAGAATTCAAATTTAGTAGAATTGATGAACGAAGAAAATAAAAAAGATTTATCAGAAGGCGATGGTACTAGGCTAATGATAAGAACAAAATATGGTAATGATGCAGTTAGTGTTATGTTAGTGTGTTATGATGAGTTGATGAAAACAGAAATAACAGTAGATACAGCAGGGCTGTCAGCTGCATATCATGAAGATGATCAAAATAAATTATGGGATGTGGTAGGCAAAAATTCTCAATTAATGCATGAACTTTTGAAAGATACTGAAAGACAAAAAATATTTAGTTGGGGAATGATTAAACAATATGGTGGAGGAAGAGATTATAATGTCTCTATAGAAATTTTATATTGTGATTTGGGTATTTGAGGTGATAATGACCTTTTTTTATTTAAATATATTGATTCAATAAATGAACGTTGCCAAAAGTGGCAACGTTTTTTGATGGGGTTAATATTTGAAAAATAGTACCAGTCGATATAAGTATATATATGAGTAAAAAGTTGGTAATTTTAATATATCAAGATAGATAAAAGCGAAGATTTTATATGTATAGTTAAGCTTATGAATGATAATGTCTTTGGAGAAGAAGTTCTAGGCATAATAGAAAAAATGGAAAAAGCTTAATTATCTAGTTGAAAAAATACCAACCGCAAATTTAATTATAATTCTTGTATTGATTGAAAATACTGAGTTTACAGAGATTTTTTATTGATGACTAAATTTTTAGGGAAATGACTGGTACTTTTTTTTGGAAAGTGTTATTATAACTATATTAGATGGATTTTATCTATTTTATAAATGGCTTAAAATCAATGGATGAACCATAACATTAAAGGAATTAATTAAAATGCAAAAAATTAACTGTATGATGATATGATGAAATTATTTAAGGAAGCAAAAACTAAAGAAGAACAAGATTTTTATGTGATGTTATCAAATCTAGTATTAAAAAGAAAAGCCCAAAAGGTTATATAAGATGTTAAATAAATATAACATAAAATTAAGTGATTATAAGATATATCTTAAAGCAGATTATTCAAATTTACATTAAAGGTGAGTTTAGTTGAAAAATACAGAAATTAGTCGAACGAAATTTCTGTATTTTTTATATTTTATGGAATATAATGTTATTAGCAACTTAGCTTACAAGCAAACAAGCATTTATGTAAGAAGAGTTTATAACAGCAATAAATTTATCCAGATTTAAAGAAAGTATTAAGAAAACATAGGCGACATATTAAATAAATGTTAAGAGAGCAAAGAAAAAATAAACGATATTAGATATTAAGAGTGTATGGTTGTATAGTTATAGAGTTAGAAGTGTAGAGTTGTAATGCAGTGTTTAAAGAGATGTTTAGAGGATGATTAGATATGAATATTAATGTTGAACAAAGTTTTGGAGAATTTATTGCAAAGAAAAGAGAAGAACAGAGAATCACATTAAGAGAAATGGCTAGGTTACTAAAGATAACACCACCATATTTAAGCGATATTGAAAAAGATAGACGTAATCCTCCAGATAAAGATAAATTAGATGAAATAGCTAAAATACTTTGTTTAAGCGATGAAGAATGCAATTATATGTATGATTTGGCTGGAAATAAGAGAAATACAATAGCACCTGATTTACCAGAGTATATAATGGACACATATAATGTGAGAGTAGCACTTAGAAAAGCTAGAGATCTAAATCTTGGAGAAGATGAGTGGAATGAGATTGTAAAAGAACTTGAAAATAGAAAGGGGTAATCTTCATTCATGTACTATCCTAAATTTAGAACTAAAGCGAATAATGTTCCAATACTAAATAAAAATGAAATAGATTATATAGCTGAAAAATTTCTTATGGATTTTAATCCAGAGCTATTAGATACACCGCAAGCTATAGATGAAGATAGATTTTTAACTGAATATTTAGGGTTGGTTCAAGATTTTCAATATTTAACTAACAACGGAATTTATCTTGGAATGATAGTTTTTAATGAATCAAATAAAGTAATTGTATATGATCCAGATACAAGCAAAGCTAAATATATAAAAGCTAAAGCTGGTACTGTGATTATTGATAATTCTTTATTAGAAGATGGACAAGAACATAGATATAGGTTTACAGTACTTCATGAAGCTGGACATTGGATATTTCATAGAAAAAAGTATTCTATAGATTTATCTCAAATGTCATGGTTTGATTTCGGAAATACTTTAAATATACAATGCAGATCATCAATAATTGATGGAAATATTAAACCAGTGGATAAATGGAATGATAATGATACTATGGAGTGGCAAGCAAATTATTTTGCTTCAGCACTTCTAATGCCTAAGACCATGGTGTTAAAGGTTTGTAATGATGAAGAACTTAAGGATTATTTGACTTTTATGAGTTTGGGAAATATTGATATATACAATGAATTACTAATAAAACGTATTTCAGGCATATTTAATGTATCTAAAAAAGCAGCAGAAGTTCGCTTATGTAATTTAAATATAATAAGTACGGAATGGAATAATAATTCAATGTTTTCTTATAATTAAAAAATTATTAAATAATAGCATCCTATAAGTGTGGATGCTATAAAAAATACTAAAGCGTAAGCAAATAAGCTTACATGTAAAATATACTTATATAATATTAAGTAGGTTTATGTAATTATAGGTGTATTTTATATGTACATTAAAAATATATTTAGATAAAAATATTCAGATAAAAAGGAGGATAAATAATGGGAGTACAATTAAAGTGTCCATGCTGTAACAAGAGAGCTATGGATGTTATAGAAGCAAAGGGGAGTGTGGTTATGGAGATTAAGTGTCCTCAATGCCACAAGATAGTAAAAATACAGTATATAAATAACCAAAATTAAAGATATAAAACATAAAAATAATAACTCAACTACCGAGCAAGTGATCCATAAATAAAAAATGAGATACCAAATGGCCGGAGTAGAACTAGAAATAGTTTTTACTCTAGGCCATTTTTTGTTTAGGGTTTGTTTGCCATGCCTAAAATCACTCTATTTCTAGTTTTGCTTGTGGCCCAAAAAGAAAGGGGCACATGTAAATATGAAATTTAGAAAAACACCAATTGAAAAAAGAAATACTTATATCTATTGTGGAGAAAGTGGAAAATTTGAATTTATTCCAGATGAGAATAGTTCAACTGAAATAAATATTGTTAAACAACTACATTCTTATGATGATAAAGAAGTATATAACAACATTAAAAATAGCCGTCCAAGACTTACAGATAAAGAAAAAATACAACTTAAAGAATGGGAACAACTACACCCAGGTGAAAAAGCACCAAGGAATTGGAATATATCAATTGATGCAATTATGGGTGAAGAAAGTTCTGCACAGGATAAGAGTAAAGTTCTTGAAATTGCATATTATTCTATCCATGAAGAAGAATCTTTAGAATTAGAAATATTACATGATGTTGTTGATGCACTTTCTCATAAGCAACAGCTTTTATACAAAAAAATTGTTTTAGAAGGTTACTCTAGTACAGAAATAGCAAAAGCTGAGGGAGTAAGTGTTGCTGCTATAAGCAAGAGGATGAAACGAATACATGAAAATATAAAAAAAGAATTTCAAAAAAAATTATCATAGGGGTTAAAAATACTGAAATAAATTTGACTGATATATGTAAGGGACATATTCCTTACAGAAAGAGGTGGAGAAATGAAAATGAAACATAAGGTTTGTATTAATGTTACTGATGGTAATGGACAAAAGAAAGCAGTATTGAAAGGTGGAGTGAGAAGCATACCTCAAAGGATACTTACAGCTCTATTGGGTGAAAAAACAAAAGTTTTAGTGCTTACACCTGGTGAAAGTGTAGAGTCAATAGAAATTCATGAAATAGGAGGGGGATTATCACATGGTCAGAGTGAAATTATTAATCAGCATAATTAACGATTTAAAGTTACTAATAGAGGACTTAGAATGTATTGTTAATGCAGTAAATGAAAAAGAAAAAATCAAAATTAATAAAGAAATAAAACAGAATGACAGCAGTTTAGTAAATAAAGAAGCTAAAGGAAAGAAAATAAAATTAGAAGATGTAAGAGGTATTCTTGCTGAAAAGAGCCAAGCTGGAATGATTTCAGAAGTGCGTGAGATTATTAAAAAATATGGTGCAAGTAAGTTGAGTGAAATTAATCCTAAGGATTATGCAGATGTTATAAAAGAGGCAGAAAAGCTTAAAATTGATTAAACATATAATTTTCAGTTAAGAAGAGAAAATGTAATATAAGAAATAATTTAATAAGATAATGGAGGAATAAATTATGATTAATAAAAACGTTACCAAGGTAATAACAGGGGTAAATACTAGACTAAGCTACTTTCATGGATGGGAACCTGTATCTATTAATGGAGGTGCAGAAAAGTATAGTGTTTCACTACTTATCCCAAAAGAAGATAAGAAAACTATTGATACAATAAATAAAGCTATAGATGCTGCAATAACAGAAGGTATTGCTAAATTTGGAGGTGAGAAACCTAATAAAGCAGAAATTAAACTTCCATTAAGAGATGGAGATATAGAAAGAGAAGATGAAGTATATAAGGGGCATTTCTTTTTAAATGCAAACAGTACAACAGCACCACAGATTGTAGACAAGTCTGTAAATCCTATACTTGATAGAAATGAAGTTTACAGTGGATGCTATGCAAGAGTATCTTTAAATTTTTATGCTTTTAATAGCAACGGAAATAAAGGTGTTGCCTGTGGACTTGGAAATATACAAAAAATTAAAGATGGTGAGCCATTAGGTGGAAAAAGTAATGCAGCTGATGATTTTACAGCTGTTGAAGATGATGATTTCTTATCATAAATAGATAAGATATTACGTAATATAGTGATTATGAAGGTTATGTAAGCTATTTTATGTTATATGAAAAATGATAAGATATTACGTAATATAATGATTGTTCTGAAACTAATAGGGCAGCGGTTTTTACGTTGCCCTATTAATTTATAAAAAATGAGGAAGGTGCTTATAATGAATATGTTATCAATAGATATTGAAACTTTTTCGTCTGTTAATTTGCAGAAGTCAGGGGTATATCCCTATGCAGAAAGTGATGATTTTGAAATATTATTGTTTGGTTATTCTGTAGATGGAGGAGAGGTAAAAGTAGTTGATATTAGGTGTGGAGAAAAAATACCACAGGAAATTATTAATGCTTTAACAGATGATAGTGTAAAGAAATGGGCCTTTAATGCATCCTTTGAACGTATATGTTTATCAAAGTATCTTGGATATCCAAATGGAGTATATCTAAATCCATCATCCTGGTATTGCACAATGATATGGTCAGCAACGCTTGGACTGCCTCTATCACTTGAGGGAGTTGGAGCTGTCCTTGGACTTGAAAAGCAAAAGCTTACAGAAGGTAAGAGTTTAATACGGTATTTCTGTGTCCCATGTAATCCTACCAAAATCAATGGAGGACGAATAAGAAATTTACCACACCATAATATGCAGAAGTGGAATGCATTTAAATCTTATAATTTACGTGATGTAGAAACAGAAATGTCCATACAAAAAAAACTATTAAAATTTCCTGTTTCAAAAGAAATTTGGAATGAATATCATATTGACCAGGAAATAAATGATCGTGGAATTAAAGTTGATATGGTGTTTGTAAGACAGGCAATTAATATGGATAACATTAGTAAAGATAAGCTTACATCATTAATAAAAGAAATCACAAATCTTGAAAATCCAAACTCTGTACAGCAGATGAAAAAATGGCTTTCAGATAATGGCATAAAAACAGATACTTTAGGAAAAAAAGCTATAGAAGAGTTAATAAAAATAGCTCCAAAGGAATTAAAAGAGGTTCTGGAACTTAGACAGCAGCTTGCAAAATCATCAGTGAAGAAGTATACAGCAATGAAAAATGCAGTATGCAAAGATTCTAGGGCAAGGGGAATGTTTCAGTTTTATGGTGCAAATAGAAGTGGAAGATTTTCAGGAAGATTAATTCAACTACAAAATCTACCTCAAAACCATATGTCAGATTTAGCAGAAGCAAGAAAATTAGTACGTAGTGGAAATTATGATGCACTAACTCTTTTATATGATTCTATACCAGATACTTTATCAGAATTAATTCGTACTGCTTTTATTCCTCATAATAATAAGAAATTCATTGTAGCTGATTTTTCAGCAATTGAGGCAAGAATTATAGCATGGATTGCAAAAGAGAAATGGCGAATGAAAGTCTTTAAAGATGGAGGAGATATTTACTGTGCATCAGCAAGTCAGATGTTTAAGGTTAATGTTGTAAAGAACGGTGAAAATGGTCATTTGCGTCAAAAGGGAAAAATATCAGAACTGGCTTTAGGTTATGGTGGATCTGTTGGAGCATTAAAAGCAATGGGAGCATTAAACATGGGATTAAAGGAAGAAGAATTACAGCCTTTAGTTATAGCATGGAGAAATTCTAATCCTAATATAGTTAATTTATGGTGGGCAGTTGATAATGCAGTAAAAGAGTGTATAAAAAAGAGAATAAGCACAGAAACACATGGAATTAAATTTAGCTATAAAAGTGGATTTTTATTTATTACCCTTCCTTCAGGTAGAAGGCTTGCATATGTAAAACCAAGTATAGGAGTTAATATGTTTGGAGGAGAATCTGTTACTTATGAAGGCATTGGAAGTACAAAGAAATGGGAGGGATTAGAAAGCTATGGACCTAAATTCGTTGAAAATATTGTTCAGGGAATTGCAAGGGATATTTTATGCTATGCCATGAATACATTATATGAATATAAAATAGTAGCTCATGTTCATGATGAATTTATTATTGAAGCTGACAAAGATATTCAGCTAAAGAAAGTATGTGAACTCATGGGAAAAACACCACCTTGGGCACAGGGCTTATTACTTCGTGCAGATGGATATGAATGTGAATTTTATAAAAAAGATTAAATATAAATTTTTTTTTAAAAGGGGTTAATAAACTCCTTATTTTTTTGCCTGTAATTTAAGAAATGAAATTTCTAAGTTAATTATAAGGAGGATTGATTATGGACGGAATTGCACTATTAACAAAGCATTAGGATTAATAAAGTATGAGGTGAAATATATGTTGCTAAAAAGCTTAAATAGAAAATTATATAGTTTGACAATGACTTTCAGGAGGTTACAAAATGATTAAATTTACTTTATATACAGCTAATTGTAAAGGTAGTCTTAAAAACTGTTTATATCCCAATAAAAGGATAATTACTGATAAAGAATCTATGATAAAGGCTGTTAAGTTTGACCATGTTACAGCACAGTATAAGAACAATTATAGAGGTATAGCAAATTTTATTGAAGCAGATAACATTCCACTGGACTGTGATAATGACCACTCAGATAATCCAAAGGACTGGGTTACTTCTGTTGATGTGGCTTTTGCATTTGAAGATGTACCATTTGTTGTTGTTTATAGCAGAAATCATATGAAAAAGAAAGGTAATAAATCTCCACGACCAAGATTTCATGTTTATTTCATATCTTCAGTTATAAAAGATCCTAAAGAATATGCAGATTTAAAACAAAGGATTGCAAAAACATTTCCTTATTTTGATACAAATGCAGTAGATAGTGCAAGACTACTTTTTGGAACAGATAATCCAGAGGTTGAAATATATGATGGAGATAAGCTTATAACAGATTATTTAGATGAAGTTGCTTTTACAAATTGGGATAATGCTTTGGATATGGTTCCAGAGGGAAAACGTAATAGTACCATGAGCCATATTGCAGGGAAGCTTGTGAAGCGTTATGGAAATACTGAAGAATCTTATTGTTTATTTTTAAAACAGGCTGAAAAGTGTAATCCTCCTTTGGAAGATAAAGAGCTGAAGGTTATATGGAATAGTGCAGTTAAATTTGGAAAAAGGATATCTGCTGAGGAAGGGTATATTGCTCCTGAAAAATATAATATTGATTATAAATTAAAACCTGATGATTTTTCAGATGTAGGTCAAGCTGTGGTCCTTGCAAGGGAGTATGAAGAAATGCTTCGTTATTCTCCATCAACAGATTATTTGGTATACAACAACAGCTATTGGGAAGAATCAATGCCAAAAGCTCAAGGATTATCACAAGATTTAACAGAGCGTCAACTTGAAGAAGCAGAAATCCAGATAGAAAAAGCTATGAAAGAATTTACAAACAATGGTGGTATGGAAATACTAGCATCAGTTGGACCTAAAAAAGCAGTGCGTATGTTTAATAAAGAGCAGTCTCATGTTTTTGAGCAGTACCAGTCAGCATTGGAATATAGAAAATATGCTATTAAACGCAGAGATTCAAAATATATATCAGCAGCATTAAAGGAAGCAAGACCAATGCTTCAAGTGGAACTGAAAAATCTTGATTATGATGAATTTTTATTAAATACACCATCCTTTACTTATGACCTTAGAAGAGGAACCAATTATCCAATGGAACATAATCCTAAGGATTTTATAACAAAGCAGACATCAGTTGATCCTAATCTTCAAGGAGAAGATATATGGAAAGCTGCACTTGATACATTTTTCTTAAAGGATGAAGAACTTATAGGGTATGTACAGAGAATGGTTGGGCTGTCTGCCATAGGTAAAGTGTATGTGGAAGCATTAATTATAGCTTATGGTGAAGGAAGAAATGGCAAGTCTACCTTTTGGAATGTTATATCAAGAGTACTTGGAACTTATAGTGGTAATATATCAGCAGATATGCTTACAGTTGGATGTCGTAGAAATGTGAAACCAGAGCTTGCTGAGGCAAAGGGTAAAAGAATGCTTATTGCATCAGAGCTAGAAGAGGGAATGAGATTAAATACAGCAAATGTAAAACAGCTTTGTTCAACAGATGAAATATATGCAGAAAAAAAGTATAAAGATCCATTCAGCTATATTCCAACTCATACACTGGTGCTTTATACAAACCACCTTCCAAAGGTTGGAGCTATTGATAAAGGTACATGGCGAAGGCTGATTGTTATTCCATTTGATGCAAAGATTGAAGGTAGTTCAGATATTAAAAATTACGCAGATTATCTATATGAAAGAGCAGGAGGATCTATTTTATCATGGGTTATTGAAGGTGCAAGAATGGTAATTAATGAGGAATATAAAATTAATCTTCCTAAGAAGGTACGTGATGCAATTGAGCATTATAAAGAGAATAATGATTGGCTGTCACATTTTCTTTTAGAACGCTGTGAAGTGAATGAATCTTATTCTGGAAAATCAGGTGAAGTTTATAACGAGTATCGTATGTTTTGTAGTCAAATAGGTGAATTTACTCGTAGTACAGCAGACTTCTATACTGCTTTGGAATCTGCTGGCTTTAAGAGATACAGAAACTCAAAAGGCAGTTATATAAAGGGATTAAGGATAAAAAGCGATTTTTTAGAAGAAATAATGTAAGTCTATGTAAGTTATATATATAACTTTTTATATAGGAATAAAAACAAGTATATATATAAAGTTATAGAAATAGCCTACATAGACCTACACACCTTTAAAATATCACTGATGGATGAGGTAGGAGAATGCTAGAAAAACATATAGAACATATGGGAATTGGAGGAATACTTGATGAAATACAGTCCTCATGATTATCAGAATTATGGAGGGAAAAAGATATGGATAAGATAAAAGAAAACTCAAAAGAGGAACTCATCAAATTCCATCGAAATTATATATTATACAACATAGAGAAAGGTGAATTAAAAAATGGAGATAGAAAGAAAATGGTTATTTAATATTGATGATGTTCCAACAGAATTATCTAAGACTATAACAGATTATAAGCAAGGGTATATTTCCATAGAGCCAGAGGTGAGAATAAGAAAAAGGATAGTTAAGAATTTAGTTACTATGGAAAATTCAAAAGAAACTTATGCACTTTGTATAAAGGGAAATGGTACTCTTACTAGACATGAAATTCAAAAGGACATAACTGAACAAGAGTATAAAGAATTGCAGGAAGTAGGTAATATTACTGAGGATATGATGATAAGTAAGCATTATTATGCTATTCCTATAGTTTGTGATAATAACAAAATTTATCGCCTTACTGTTGGAGTTGTTGATGCTGATACGCCTAATGAATTTTGCTATGGTGAAATTGAATTTGATACAGAAGAGGAAGCTAAAGCATTTAACCCTCCTGATTGGTTTGGTGAAGATGTAACAGAAGACTATAGTTATAAAATGAAGAATTATTGGAAGAGGACAAGACTATAATAGTTTGTAATACTTAGATTTTAATTACGCTTGTTTTTAAGGAGTAATCATCTGATTATATGGATATTATATCAATCAAACCCATATAATGTTTTGCTATAAAATTAAAATTGATGTATATTTAAAATCATATACATATACATTGATATTTAAACCATGCATTTAGGGAGGGATAAAATGATAAAATTTAAGGGTACAAAGATACTTGCAAGTGCATTGGCAATAACATCTATGTTGACATTAGGTTCTTTTAAGGCAAATGCTGAATGGAAAGAAGAGCCTATAGGTTGGAAGTATAATACTGGAGATACTTTTGCTACTGGATGGCAAAATATAGGTCAAGACTGGTATTTTTTTGATGATAATGGTTATATGGTTAGCAATAAGTATATAGATGGTTTTTACTTAGGTAGTAATGGAGCTATGATTGGTGGGACAGGTGTAGCAGATCCATTTTCTAATGCAGATTCTATTAAAAAATCTATGCCTATAACTGTTCCAGATGGTTGGAGTGTTTTAAATAGTAATCTTTATAAAATGAATTATGCAACTCTATTAATGTATGATAAAAGAGATACTCTTGGGAAAAAGGAACGTAGCATTATTTCAGATATTCAATCAACATTAAAGAATAAACGTGATTTCAAGGAAAAAATGAAAACATTTAATGGCCATAATGCTTATTGCTATGAGTATTCAGAATTTAATGGTGATGAAATCTCGAAATTTAATCTAATATTTATATTTAAAGATAACACGGTATATGCCTTTACTATGATTAGTGATGAGGAAAACTTTTATACTGAAAAGACAGAGTTAGAAAGTGTTTTAAAATCATCATTAAACATATAGAGATTACTAATAAATTTAACAAAGCTATATATATGATTGTAATTTATATCATATGTGTAGCTTTGTTTTTTGCTTAAATTAATGAGTTGTAATATATAAAGTGTATGTAATATAAATATTGAATTAAAGTAATGATTTTATTTGGGGAGTATTATAATTACAAGTTTTATTGTAAAAATATAGGTTTATATGTATAATATTTGTAAAATACTATTATTAAATGAATGAGAAACTATTATCCTTTTATCATCTTAATACAAAGTGTAAAAAATAGAGGATAAGACAAATTAATTTGGATAATGCTATATTTTGATTATATATAAATCATATAATATTTGGTATATAATTATAGTGGATTTTATGCCAATACTGCGTAATTAGGGGGAAGAATATGACCAGAATACTAAAAATTAAAAATTTACAGCAAGAAATTGTTACTTGTACTATATCTACATTAAAAGAAGAAAATTTGAATCAGGTAATAAACCTTCAAGAAGAGGTTGTTAATACATTAGAAAATAAAGAATATTTTTTTAAAACAGAGAATAGTGAATTTAGAGGAATTCTTAATAATAAAGAAAATATATGTTTAGGGTGCTTTAATGAAAGTAATGAATTAATAGCTTATGGAATGTTTATAAAACCTACTTTACTTGACAATTATGGATTAGATATAAATTTAGAAAAAGATTTATTGCCATTAGTAGGTCATATAGAGTCGACTATAGTACATCCAAATTATAGAGGTAATTCTCTACAAAAACATTTAATAGCAGCAATTGAAGAATTAATCGACAGAAACAAATTTTCTATTTTATGTGCCACTGTACATCCTGATAATAAAGCAAGTTTGAAAACTTTTTTAAAGCTTGGATATGAAGTTAAAATAGAAAAAGAAAAGTATGGTGGGCTAAGACGATATGTTTTAATGAAATCAATAGCATACAATTAAAATTTCTATCAATAGTAAACAGCCACCTGCTTATTATAGCAAGTGGCTGTTTAAAGTATGCCTAATTTTTATTATGCTAAATCATATTTTGTGATTTTTCTTTCAGTAATATTAGCACCAGATTTTCCTATGAATGTTCCAGACTTACTTTCAAAGATGTTCTTTTCTATGATAGTATCCATAAGTGCTGAAATCTGATCCTTTGTTAAATCAGGTTTAACACCGTTTATTGACATAGTAGATTTTGCATTAGTTGAAGTTGTAAAAGTCATAGTTAATATATATTCCATGAATCATGTCCTCCTTTAGAAATTAAATAAGATTTGAAAAAGCTTATGATTAAGCTTCTTCAGTGGCAAGCAATGAGGTTTCACTTAAGTAGCAGCCATTAGTCTCTTTATCAAGAACCTCACAAATAGCATTACCTACTTCTAATATATCAGCAGGATCAGCATCTGCTCTAACACCTGAGAAAGACTTACTTGAGAATTTTACATTCCCTTTAGAATCAACACCATTTTCAACTTTAATAGATAAACTTATGCTTGTAGGCAATTTTAATACAGCCATATGAGCACCTCCTTAATTTGTTTTCAATTAAGATATATTGAGATTTTAAAAAATATACACCATCATAGTAATTAATATTATCTAATTTATAACTTTAAGCAGGTTTTTCACAGTCTGAATTAATACCAGTTTCATCAGAATTAATATCTTGTGATATAGGAACTCCTAGCTTGGCTGAAATTATGGTATTAAGTTTATTAATTGCTCCTGAAAGATTATTAAGCTGTTTTTCCAAGCGTATTAAAAGATATGCGCTTACAGCAACAGGAAAACTATTGTTCACAACCATATTAATGAATTCATTCACTTCCATAATAAACACCTCCTTATAAGAGATATATGGACTTGGTTAATATATTTCAGTTTTTACTAAGACAAAGAATTAAAAAATATAAAATTATATATAAAGCTTGGACTGGTTGTAATTATCAATATGTGTATGAAGCTTATCAAGAGTATGTCTTTTAAATTTAGTTGCATAAGAATATGAAATGTTATTAGAAATGGCATAATCCTTGAGTTTCTTCTTTTTAAAGAAAACATGATTAATTAAAGTTTGTTCTTTCTTGTTAAGCTGTTTAATTGCATATTCCAAAGGCTTAAAATCATACTTTTTACATAACAAATCCTCTGTAGTCATATCATCTGAAACAATACTATTTACAAATTCATCAGTAAGTATTTGAGAACTCTGTCCATGAATTGTACTGAATTTAATGCTGCGGGTAACAAGATAATAAATACTGTTCTTTATTCCATTAGTAGCATAAGCAACAAATCTATGCCTTGATGTATCATATATATCAACACATCTAAAAAGTATCCTATAACATTCATTCATAATATCCTGTTTATCGTATCCATCTATAAAAGTCTTTTTTGATAAATTTATAATGAATGGCTTAAATTGAAGTGCAAGTTCTTCTTTAGAAGCTGAATCACCATCTTTAGATTTCTTTACTAAAGTTTCAATATAAGAAAAATCCATTTTTACCTCCATAATTAGTAAATTTAGCGTACAAAAACTCTTCTAAATTAATTATATGGAGATAATAAAAGAATTGCAGTGGATTTATGTATTTTTAAAAATATAAATTGCTTATAATTTCCAAAGGAAATAAGAAAACAAATATCATTGTGCAGTTATAGAAAGTATACAATAAGTGAAATTATTCTCTAGTAGATAATTATGGAGTTGAAAACTATAAAATAGATAAATATAGGTTTTCAAAATACTAAACTTAAGTAATACCATAGTTTTTGATTTATAGAGTAGGGGTTATATGTATGTTGTAAAATAGTATTATTTTCTGTTTTAAAAAAGTGTTGTTATTTATTTGAGAAAATAAGTTAGATATAAAATAGTAGACAACCCCATTAATGGTCAATATAATAATCTGACAATACAATAACTATAGTAATAAATATAGCAATGCATAGATATATTCATACTACAAAATAAGCTCTGAATCTTTTATATCGCTTGTTTTTATAAATCCAAAGTATTTCACTAGGGAGTAGGACATATCTATAGATTTAAAGCAATAATCTAGGTTATACAATAAAAAATAAGGTAGATATTTTTCTAAATATTTAGTAGCTATCCCATGAAAGCCAGAAAACCAACCACTTAAAGTTATTTTAATAAATTTAATTTTTTCATCAATAACTTTAGATTTTATTTGCTTTCTCTTTATAATAATATTGTTATCTTCTTTACTTATTTCCTTATAAAAACGCTCTTTTCCATTTAATATTATTGATGTTTTTGGTTCTAATTTACCAACTATTTTTTTATTAAATTGAATTAAATTTAAACGAAATCTACTTAATGGCTTTATTAACATTGAATCTTTAGAGTCCCTAGCAGCAACTGCTATGATGTAGTTTTGTTGTTGATAAGGATCTAATTTAAAGTTGATTACAGAATTAGGCGTTTTTTCTTGAAAGTATACTGTATTTGCAGAGGCATTTCCAACAAATTTCTCTGGATTAACTCCATAAATATGAGCTGATTTTAAAATATTTAGTATTTTATGTCTCCAATAAAAAGAGGTTGCTATATTAAGTGTTAATTCTTGTGAGCATTCTTTTAAGGTTTTTCTTTGTAAGAATAATTCTATGTATTTAAGCCAAATAGTAGGGTCTTTTTTTGAATAATACCATAAAGAGTTGGTTGTACTTGAAAAAGTTCTTTTACATTCTCTACACATGTATCTTTGAATTCCCTTATATTTACCATGTTTTATGAAGTGAGTACTATTGCAATGAGGACAGCATTTAAATTTCTTGTCTTTGTATAAATCAGCTTTTAGTACTTGGGGAATAAGTTTTTCTAAGTTTTTAAAATTAATATCGTTATTTATCAATTGATTCACCTCATTGGAATCATTGACACAAAATAAATATAATATACAAACAACATTTTTTTAAAATAGAAGCTTAAATAATTATTTTATATATAGGAGTAGAGACAACTAAAAAATTCAAAAGTGAAAAATTTAAGAAATTCCAAAGTATTTGAGTATAAAAATATTGAAAGCTACAGCCTAAAAGAAGAGAGGCTTTTAACGGTAAAACCATCTTTTATTAAGAGCAATAAAGTTTATAAGAATTATTATTGGTAAATTTGTTCATATAATATATAAATTTTATTCAATATAATTTAATTAAATAGTATATTCAAAGTATTTGATATGTATTAATATATACGTATGGTAAGTATATTAATAAAAATTTGGAGGTACATATACATGATTCAAGATATTTTCCCACATAAATTTGATAATACATATAAAAATTATAAACCTGAGGATGACAGCTATATTTTTATATTTGATAAAGACAAGGTATATTTAGAAGAAATTAATGGAGAAGTTCAAGTTCCTGTATATAATACTTTGAAAAAGATTGATGAGATTATAGATGAGAATTTAACCTACATATTTACTATAGATAATAAAAAATTCTTCTTATTAGACAATGCTAGTTTATTGCAAAAAGATAATTTGTCAGCTAAAAATGTTAGTGTATTTAGAGAATTAAAGGAAGATTGGGTAAGGTTTGCTGTAGCTACAGCTTTACATTTATATAGGTGGTATAGTTCAAATAGATATTGTGGTACATGTGGTAAGCCTAATAAGAAGGATGAAATTGAAAGAGCATTAACTTGTTCTTGCTGTAATACTAAGGTATATCCTACAATAGCTCCAGTAATGATGGTTGGTATTATTAATAAGGATAAAATTCTTCTTACTAGATATGCAAATGATCGTAATAAAAGGTTCACTTTAGTTGCTGGATATGCTGAAATTGGTGAAAGCTTCGAAGAAACTGTAAAGCGTGAAGTTATGGAGGAAGTAGGCTTAAAAGTAAAAAATATAAGATATTATAAAAGTCAGCCATGGGCATACTCAGGAACAATGATGACTGGATTTTTTGCTGATTTAGATGGAACTGATGAGGTTACGTTAGATACAAATGAATTGGGAGAAGCAAAGTGGTTTAGATATGATGAAATGCCTATTGTAGATGAACCAATTATATCATTAAGTCAGGATATGATGTTAGAGTTTTATAATAAAAAAGGCAAGGTCTTATAAAATATAATGAAGATGGAAGCGTAAAATATAAAGAAAAGTGGAAAAATGGAGGTATAATCTAATTGCTAGAGTTCTTTAGCTATTCTTATAGTTAAAGAATATTGTATAAAAAATAAATGATTAAAACACTTATTGAAAATAAAAAATGTACCTATCGCTGTTGTTAGGTACATTTTTTTGTTAATTTAAAATTTAGTTTTCAGTTTAGATAATTTCTTTGGGCTCAACAGCATTTTAGATTTTATATTTTAATTAGATTAAGTTCAGTCCTTAATTATCTCGTGTTAAGGTACGTACCCATCTATAGCGATTACATGTAATAAAGTTAGGAATACATTTCAACAATTGATCTGCTTTTAGGAAACAAAATGTTATAGCTGGTGAAAAGTCGAAAACAAAAGCACTTAAAAATGCAGCTGGTATAGTAAAAAGCCACATAAACAAGTTATCAACCCATGCAGTATATTTTGTAGAACCACCTCCAGCAATGATTCCACCTGCTACTGGATATTGATAGCAGCTGCCAACTATTGTAATACTAAGAATAGTTAAAAATTGTCTAGCCATAGTTTTTGTCTCATCTGATACAGAATATATATTTATAACCATATCTTTGGATAGAAAAAGCAAACAGCCAGAAATAATACCTATTAATAAAAATATCCACTGCATAGTTTTAGAATAAGATTTTACTTTATCTAACTGATTTTCACCAATAGTTTTTCCTATAACTACAGAGGAGGCATTAGCGCTGGCCATACCTATTACAGCAAAAATTTGAAAAATAACAACAGCAATACTGTTAGCAGCAATTGCAGTGGCACTTATATGACCTAATATAGCACTTTGAGCACCTTGAGCTACACCCCATAACATTCCACTGATAACAATAGGAGTAGCAACGGTGATATAATCCTTTAAATAAGTAAAATCTAATTTTAATAATTCTGTTAATTTCATTTTAAGTTTTTTATCTACTATAAGAATATACACTAATATGATAATTAATTCTATTATTCTACTAACTAATGTAGCAATAGCAGCACCTACAATACCTAATTCAGGTGCACCAAAGTTTCCATATATAAATATGTAATTTAAACACATATTAATACAGATTGTGCTTATAGACATAACTGTTCCAATGAATACAGTTTCTACACTTTGCAAAGAGTACATAAGCGAATTTGAAATAGAAAATATTAAATATGTCCAGCAAATTACTTTTAAATATCTTACACCTTCAGCAATAACTAATTTGTCATTAGTAAAGAGGCTTAAAACTGAATTAGGTATAAGAATAGAAATTAACAAAAATATAATTCCCACAATAAAAGCAAACTTAATTCCTAATGAAATAATCTTTTTAATTGGAGTTATATTTCTTTTTCCCCAATATTGAGATGCAAGAACTACGATTCCAAGGCCAATACCAGCAGCAATCTGTTGAAGAGTAAATTGAATCTGATTAACAAGAGTAGCACCAGAAAGTGCAAGTTCAGAATAGCGCCCAAGCATAATATTATCAACCATATTTACTGTGAGTGCGGCTAGCTGTTGTAAACATATAATTAATAACAACGGGAAAAATGTACGATAAAAGCTTTTGTCATGTGTAAAAATACCTAGAAATTTTTTATCATTATCCATAGGTAAAGTTATACTATTGTTTTTCATTTAAATATTCTCCTTAGTAATTTGTTATGAGTTTATTATAGATTATCTTATAATATTATTTGGTTTGTTTGCAATATAAAATTTGATTATAGTACCATATTTTCAAAAAAATTAATTTTCCAGGTTCAGCATTTACAGTGTCCTTAAATCCTCTCTCATATTCCCTAGGTGGTTCAGGTTCACCAGTATAAACTATTTCACCAGTTCTTAAATATTCGTTTACATCAAAAGGAGTTCTGCTGAGAACTTTAAATTGGATGAGATGAACATGAATAGGGTGATCAATATTTGGTGCTGCGAAAAGGTTAATTAAATTCCATACTTCTATTGTATCAAGTTCAGGTTTTTCTGTAACAGGATCAGACCACATTTTATTAGTAAGAAGTGGCATAGGTCTTCCAAAATGATCAGTAGAAGGTGTTAATGGGAGAAATCTTTCAACTTTTGCATCAGCTTCATTTAAATAAGGTCATACTTTTCCGTTTACTACAATTGTATTAGCTTGGAATGGGAAAGTAATTGAAGGTAAAATGAACTTAATAAAATTTTTATACTCATGATGGAGCTGTTAAGAGAATAAATAATACTGTATTAATATGTATGATTTAAAGGCTTTAACATCTGTTTTAAAAAAATGTTGTTATGAGAACTATAGAAGAATTTTTATGTATGTGAATAATAAAATATTATAAAAAAGTTAAAGCATTAGCCATAGTTATACGAAATATATAAAACAACATTTATTTAAAACAGCGTTATAAGCAACTTTTTATATATATGAATCAGGTACATATTATAGAGCTAAAATGTTAAACTCCAGTTATGTCAAGGTTTTGAGGAATGTACAAATATTACAAGTAAAATTTCTAAAGAGAGAGTAATATTTAGTATAGATAATCTGATATAATTAATTAGTAATTTTGAGGAGGAGAGTAAATATGATTGCTATAGTTTGTCTTGATAATAATAATGGAATGATGTTTAACAACAGAAGGCAAAGTCAGGATCGTAATTTAAGAAAACACATATTAAACTTAACAAAGGATTCTACATTATATATGAATGCATATTCTTATGAGCAATTTTCTGAGGAAACTGATATTGATAATATTGTTGTAGATGAAGATTTTTTAAATAAAGCTTCAGAGAAAGATTATTGCTTTGTGGAGAATGTTTCTCTGTCTTCTTATATTGGCAATATAGAGAAGCTTGTTTTATATAAATGGAATCGAAATTATCCATCAGATTTCAAATTTGATATAAATGTTGATGATGGATGGAAGCTAGATTGTACAAGTGAATTTGAAGGTTTTTCACATGACATTATAACGGAGGAGATTTACACAAATGATAAAATCACAATTGTATAAAAAATTAAAATTATTAATTCCAGCCCTGTGCTTAGTTTCTTTAGTAGGATGTAGCCAGCCACAAAGTAATACAGGTAATAGTACAAAACCTCAGGTTGAAACTACAAAGGGAGTTAGTAGTACTGAGAAGCTTGATTTAGCGAGTATACCTGCTTTTTCAGATAAAGCATATGTTACAATAAATAACAACGAACCATATTTTACAGATAGCGATTACACTACTAAATCTTTTGAAAAATATAGTGACCTTGATAGTTTAGGAAGATGTGGTGTCGCTTATGCTAATATAGGAAAAGATTTAATGCCTACTGAAAAAAGAGGAGATATTTCATCTGTTAAACCATCTGGATGGCATTCTGTTAAGTATGATAATGTAGATGGGAAATCACTTTATAATAGATGCCATCTTATTGGTTACCAGCTTACAGCAGAAAATGCTAATGAAAAAAATTTAATAACAGGAACTCGTTATATGAATGTTGATGGAATGCTGCCTTTTGAAAATATGGTAGCTGACTATATAAAAGAAACAGGTAACCATGTATTATATAGAGTTACTCCTGTATTTGAAGGGGATAATTTAGTGGCGTCTGGTGTTCAGATGGAAGCAAAATCAGTTGAAGATAAAGGAAAAGGAATTTGCTTCAATGTATATGCATACAATAATCAGCCAGGTATAACTATAAATTATGCTAATGGAGATAGTCATTTAACAGCAACTGGACAAAGTGGAACTTCTAATTCTAGCAGTAGTAGTAATAGCAGCAAAAACAATAATTCTACTAATAACAACAACTCTGGCAACAGCAAGAATAATAGTTCTAGCAGCAATAAGAATACATCATCAAATGATAAACAAACATCTGCTAGTTCAAATCAATCTAGTAATAAACAAACTTATGTTTTAAACACAGATACACATAAATTTCATAAACCATCTTGTGCTGATGCTAAAAGAATGAGTTCAGAAAACAGGGAAGATTACACTGGTTCTAGAGATCAATTAATATCAGACGGTTATGTGCCTTGTAAAAAGTGCAACCCTTAGCTAGATTAAAGAGCAGTACAAGTATCGTTTTTGATTTAAATAATTATAAGTACAAATTTATATACATATTAAGAGAATTCTTAAGAAAGCTCGTGATAAGTGGTAGATGCAATGAATATTTATCCATAACGTGGTACGTGTAATAGAAATTTATTAGTAAATGTGACCACAAGAAACATAATTTAAATATAAGAGAGGGCTTAATAAGGTTCTTGATTATAGGATAAGTCTATTAAAATAGGTACACTAATGAAAAAAGTAAATATATTTTTATTTCAATACTAATTTTGTAAAAAAATTACAATTTATTATTGCAAAAAATTTACAAATAATGTATTATTAATTTATAGATAACAATGATATTTAAAAAGCAATATCTAAGGCTATTAAATTAAAATTTAATTATTACTATAGAAGCAAAGGCGTTTCATACTAATGTGTGAGGCGCCTTTTCGTATATAAAAGGAGATGAGAAAATGAAAAACTATGAGAATTTATTAAATAACAATGCTACTATTAATGAATTATTAGCACGTTATGGAGTTAAGTTTGGTATTTACAAGAATGGAATCTTTAAAGAGCAGCTTTTCCCTTTTGATCCAATTCCACGTATCATACCATCAGAAGAGTTTGATTATCTTGAAAAAGGTTTAAAGCAGAGAGTTGTGGCTCTAAATTTATTTATTAAAGATATATATGGTAAAAAGCAGATTGTAAAGGACGGAGTTGTTCCAGAAGATTTCATATTTGCTTCAAGTGGATATCTAGCTGAATGTGAAGGAGTGTCTCCAATAAAAGATATATATTCACATATTTCAGGAATTGACCTTGTAAAGGGGAAGGATGGTAAGTGGTTTATATTAGAGGATAACTTGAGAGTTCCATCAGGAGCATCTTATCCTATGATAGCTAGAGATCTTTGTAGAAAAAGTTCTCCTGTTAATTCATCTCAAGGAGGAGGTTTCAAGGACACATGGGTATTATCTCGATAGAACAATCAGACAGATTATATTGGTTAGGCAGGTACACAGAACGTGTTTATACTACACTTAGAATTTTTTCAAAGAGCTTTGACATAGCAAAGATGGATTTGGTAATTCAAAGCTTATAGGGTCATGTAGTGAATTACATAATTCTTATACATTAAATGTGTCTGGAAATATGGAAATTGTTCAGACACTTTATGAGGATTTTGCTTATGATAATAACATTGCGTTATTTAAATATCCATATGGTAAGACTGTTCCAGGAAAGGAACTTAGTAAATATTATGAAATACTAAAGGAAGAAGAACTTTCTGGTGAACAATCTGATTATAATAAGGCAGTTAAAATAATGCAGAGATTATATAAAGACTATACACAAGCTGGCATTACAGATGTGTGGACGAGTGCAGAAGAGGCATTTAAATTAGGCAAAGGTGTTTGTCAAGATTATGTTCATATTTTTATTGCTTTGTGCAGGCTTAGTAAAATTCCATCAAGATATGTAACAGGTTTTATGATTGGTGAAGGTGAAAGTCATGCGTGGGCAGAAATACTATTTGGTGATAAGTGGATAGGAGTTGATCCAACTAATAATTTGTTAATAGATGATAATTATATTAAATTGTGTCATGGCAGAGATGCTACAGATTGTAGAATTAATCTAGGAATTATTATAGGTGGAGGAGAGCAAGTAACGGATATTAAAGCTAATGTCACAAAAATATAGTGGGTAATCTTTTTACAAATATAAATTTTTAAATTATATATTTAAAGCGTAGAGTTGTATTGACTTTACGCTATTATTCAATATGGGGAGATTTTAATATGATAAAAGAAGTAACATCAGTAGAACTACCAGTAGATGAAGTCCTTCGAATAAAAAAGAGGCGTATTCTTCTGCTATTAATCCCTTAGGTATTGATTCTATTACAAGAGGAATTCCAGCTTTTGACTTAGATATGAACCGCCTTTTTCCAGGAAATATTGATGGAAATATGACTGAATATCTAGCTGCTGGAATTATGCAGGATTTAAAAGATTCAGATGTAGTCATTGATATACATGCAAGTAATATTTATCTAACTGAAATTCCACAGATAAGGATTAATGAACTTCATGAAGATTTCTTAGTACCACTTGCAGAAAAAACAAATGTTGATTTTATATGGGTACATGGAGCAAGTACAGTTCTTGAGTCTACATTGGCATATGCACTTAATTCTATAGGTACTCCTGTACTTGTTGTTGAAATGGGAGTGGGAATGCGTATTACAAAGAGTTATGGTGATCAGCTTGTAGATGGAATATTTAATCTTATGAGAGAAATTGGAATATGGTCAGGTGAAACAAAAGTTCCAAGAAAGCCTATTATTTCTAGAAATGAAGATGATGTGAGCTTTTTAAATGCAAAAAAGAGTGGTGTATTTATTCCAAGTGTTAAACATTGGGAGAAGCTTAAAAAGGGGCAGGTTATAGGTAAGATTGTCAATCCTCTCGAGCAAGAAGTACTAGATGAAATAACTTCACCAATTGACGGTATCTCTATTAGGATAGTGTAAAGTTGTTTACACTACGCTTTTTAATTTTTCTTTATATTTCAAGGGTTCCGACCATTTTTTTGTATAAAAAAACAATGACCCCCTTAATTTCATGTTATAATTGAGTTCCTCAAAACAAAAATAACTACGAAAGGTTGTCATTGTCATGGATTCAATTATAACTTATTTACTACTATATAATCAATATCTAATTAAACTTGTTGGTGAATTACTTCTATTCATTGCGAAATATATACCACTCAAACAAATGTTATTTGATGATTCAAATAGCCCAAAATATCAAAAATTTAAAGTAGACAGACTACCTAAAATCTTAAAAATTAAATTAAATATAGCATTTTTTAATTGGATATTAAAACAATAGCATAGTAAAATATTAATGTAAAGGTAAGAGAAAAAACCTTATAATTAATTAAATATAATCAGATATATAAAAGATGTTAATGATGGCTTTATACAAAGAAGATTACAATATATTTAAAAGGGAAATAACAAATATGGCTAATAATTTAATTATTTATTACTCAAGAAAAGGTGAAAATTACTGGAATGGAAGTATTAAAAACCTTGAAAAAGGAAATACAGAAATAGCTGCTGAATTTATTCAAGATGCAATAGGTGGAGATTTATTTGAAATAGAAACAGAAAAGACTTATGCTGCAGATTATTATGAATGTATTGAAGAGGCAAAAGATGAATTAAGAGCAAAAGAAAGACCAGAGCTTACAAATTATTTAGATAACATTGATGAATATGACAATGTTTTTGTATGTGGACCATGCTGGTGGGGTACTTTTCCTATGGCAATGTTTACTCAGCTTGAAAAACTTGATTGGACAGAAAAAAAAGTCATGGCACTTATGACTCATGAGGGAAGTGGCCTTGGAAACTGTGAAAGAGATTTAAAGAAAATATGTACAGGTGCAACTTTGGGAGAAGGATTAGCTGTACATGGAGCAGACACATTATCATCAGAAAGTAAAATAACAGCTTGGGCTAAAAGAGTTGTTAAGTAATTTAATATGTAAAGAAATGATTTAATATAAAAAGAGATTTGCACTTAAGTATATGCAGGTCCTTTTTTAGTCAGAATACCGTAGGATATTAATTTAAATAAAAGTGATTTAGAAAAGTATAGAGAAAATATATTTAAGGTAACAAGGCAGCTTAAATACAGTACTAAGAATAACAATACTTTAGATGTAGTTCTTAGTATAAATGGTTTTCCTGTTGTAGTTATGAAGCTTAAGAATCCATTTACAAATCAGAATGTATATAATGCAATGAAGCAGTTTAAGGAAGACAGAGATCCAAAGGAAAAGATGTTAGGTAAGAAGATTGAAGATAATCCTGAGTTTGATAAAGGTGAAGCTAAGAGAGCAATAAATAAGTTTGTCAGCATTTTTATAGGGAGGATGTTAGCATCCTCCCGTTTTTTGATTTATAGATAAAAATGTGAATAGTATTATTTAATAAATATTTCAAAAACAAATATTTAATTATATGTAAAATGTTGAAATATAAAATAATTAGTTATAAAATGAAAATGTGCTAGAAAAAATGTAATAAAATGTATATAAAGGTTATCAAATTCATGAAGGAATTTAATATATTTGTGTGAATATATAACTTGTTATACGTTATTAATTAACTTTACGTTTTTATGCATGAAGTTTTTTTATTGTGGAGGTTTTATGAAACAATTAGTTGATTTATTTAATGATGCAATGGATTTAGCCTGTTTAGGTATATTTGAAAGAAAGCAGTATCTCGAAAGAGATGAGGAGTTTTATAGTAAATTATTAAAAAAATCCTTAGATAAATTTGCTTTATTAAACTTTATGTATACCTTAGCTAAAGATAATAACGACAATATATTTCCTACACACGAAACAGAATTATTTAGAATGTTAAGTAATGATATTAGCGAAGTAATCGATAACATGCCTGAAGAAATAAAAAAGTCATTACAGAATACAGATTGGTATTATGAAGATTCTTTAATACATATTGGGAGAAATAATAGTTTTTATTGTACTGAAAATTTATTAGATTCTATAAATAATTCGAGAAAATTTAGTGGCGTAAAAGACTCTAAGAATAAAGAATTAGAACTTGCTAGCAATTATTTTATAGAAAAATTATTTGAAAAAAATCAAGATGAATATTGTGAGATAAGAGATTTTTTTGAGCATAAGAAGCATTGTTATATTACTAATACTATATATAGGAAGAATGATTATATTAAAGAGTTTAAAAGGAAGTATGAGGATATATTTGAGGCTGCTTATGAAAAGTTTAGTTATAGGCCAGATAAAATTAAGCTATGCAGGCATTGCGGATTGGTTTTAAGAGAATTAGCTGATGGTACATTATATTGTGTTTCTGACAGATGTGCTAAAAAAACAAAAGGATTTGCTGAATATGATGAAGTCGACATAAATGATGAAATAGTAGTTTTAAGAGAAAATATAGCAAGATATATTTATTATCCAGGTCTACTAGAACAGAAAATCAAAAAAATTCTTGGTGAAAATAGTATTAAGCCAATAATGTGGCCTAAAAAGGATACATGGGATTTTGAATTTGATTTTAATGGGGTTAAGTGGGCTATTGATGCAAAGGATGTTAAGAATCCAATGTATATTATTAATGATATAGCAAACAAGGAAAAGATAAAGGATGAATATGATAAAGTGATTTATGTAGTACCATCGGATAAAAGAAAAGAATATCTAAGGGTAATTAATGATTCTATTAAGAACAAGCAGAAATTTCAATGCATTACTTTAGCTGAATTTAGAAGGCTATTTTTATAAAGGTAGGTGAAGTTATGACACTTGAAAATTTAAAGTATTACAATGAAAATTTTATATATTATGAAGATATTAAGTTAGAAAAATATGAAAGAATTGAACTGCTTATATATCTGGTAAATATCAGTGAATTAAAAATTGACATAGATAATTACTATTTACTTTTAGGGGGCAGAGGATTAATAACATTACATAATTTTAGCAGGTTAGATTATTTTATTCAAAATGCGCGAATTCTTCTTAAAACTTTAAATCAAAAGAAAGTATATCTTGATGAAATTAAAGAATATGAGAATAATCAGGATAGTGATTTTGAAAATCTATATTGTAGAGATGGAAATAGATTTATAAAGAGAGAGAATGTTTCTAAAAATACATATAAGAGAGAAGAATTATATATTAAATTATTATCATTAAAGATAATTTTTAAATCTATAGAAAATAAATATGCATTAAGAGATGATAAAAGATACGGAATTATAATAGATGGGAAAGCAATTGAAATCAAGAAATATATAGAAAATTTACCTGAAAGTTTAACCATAAAAGAGAGAAAGAAAATATCCAAGATTAATATAACTATAGATGATTTAATTAAGGAAGCAGCAGAGCTAGATAAAATATTATCACCTGAAAAGCCGTACAGAGAAAAAATTATCCGTGAAAATATATTTAAAATATTACAGAATAGTAAATATGAAGATGTTGATAGGATAACTATAAATCAGCTGACCAATATTGTAGGTCAGGTTGGTGCAGGTAAAACTACATTTATAGATGCATTATTAAAGTATCTATCTAAAAAATGTAAAAAAATTATATTAATTCAGCCGACAGTCAACAAGGTTCTGGAAAAAAGTGAAGAACTGAAAAAAGCATCAATAAACGCTACAGCTGTTATAGGAGAAACTTTATGGGCAAAGCATATAGAAAAAGCCAGAGATGGCATGGAATTTTTAAAAGATTCTGATTCTAAAATATTATTATCAGGTTGCATATTGGGAGGGTTAATTGATGAACATGATATTGCTATTGAATATGGAAAAGAACCCTGTAAAAGTATTTATAGATATTATGAAAAGGGGATATATAAAAATACTTTAAATCAAAAAGAAAGCTATAAATGCCCTTGTTATTATAAATGTCCAAGAACACAAAGGCAGAAAGATATTTTAGATGCAGATGTTATTGTCACTACTACTCCTGCATTAATCAACATGTCTATTGGAGTAAGTGGTGTAACTTTGTTTCAATATGCATTAGAAAATATAGATTTAATTATTGTTGATGAAGCTGAAAGCGAGCTAGTAAAAGTTGATACAGGTTTTTCTCCTATAATCTCTTATAATGACTATATAAATCATAATGGCAATATCAGTAGTGATTATTATGGTAAAAGCTTAATTGAAAGAATAGATAAATCAGAAGAGGATAAAAGAGTTTTTCTATCTTTATTTGCAGCTTCAGAAAGAGTATTTGCTAAAATTCACTTACTATTAAGGGATGAAAAGCAGGGAATTCCTAAATCAGATTTAAAAAGACCTTTTACAGGAAATATGCTTATAAATATGTGTAAAATTAAAGGATTACTGCCACTAGATATCTGCAATGACTTAAATCGTATTAGTGATATTAGATCGAAGAAGCGATACAAAATAATTTTAGATTATGTTTCAGATATAAAGAATAAAAAGAATTTAATTGAAAGTTTCGAAGAATTTGAATGGGGAACAGATGATGAGCTTACCAAAGTTCAGGTCAATATAATTATATTTATATTAAATGTATTAGCATTCGAAGATACATATAGAAAAATTTCTAACCTAGTAGAAGGAAATTTTGATCTACCTTTATCAACAAAGGAAATTGTAAGTCAAAGGTTCGAATTCCAACAAAGGTACATTCCAGTTTCGCCAATGGGAAATATATTTGCATTACAGTATAAACAGTATGAAAACACTGGAGAAGCAGACCTTTATATAGTTAAGCAGTTTGCAATGGGAAGATCCATGTATTTAAGATTTCCATGGCTTAAGGTAGATGAAGATGGAAATCAATTAGGTCCTAATGTATTGCTTTTATCTGGTTCAAGTTTTGCACCTGATTCATTTGCAAATCATATTAATGAACCTGTCAATTATATTATCGAGGCTGAACAATATAAACGTAATTTTATTTCAAATTCAAAGTTTGAGTTCATAGATACTGGAATTAGCGTTTCTGGTTCAGGTGATGAAAGGTATGAGAATTTAAGAAGACTTATAAACGAGTGTAAGGAACTGATATTAGATAAATTAGATTTTGGTGATAATATTTTAATGATAGTTAACAGTTATAAAGATGTTGAGAGTGCTAAAGACCAATTAAAAAAGATTTTAGAAGATACTCCTTATAAGAAGTCAATATCATATTTAGTTTCAGATAGTGAATCAGAAGATTCTGAAAAAATTAGGCAAAGTAATGTAAATAATTTTAATAAGAGGAAAGATAGAATATTAGTAGCTCCAGCAATATTAATAGAAAGAGGTCATAATATAGTTGATAAAAAAGGTAATTCTGCTTTTGATGTCATTATGTTTATGACAAGGCCTATGAATAATCCCAATGACTTTAAAAGTCATGTTCCAAAAGTGAATGGGCATATAATGAGTAAGTATATGGATTTAAATTATAAATTTGATACAAATGTTTTATATGATATGAGAAAAGATGCTTATGAACTTTATTATTACCTAGATAATAGTCCTTATGGATTAAGTAGTCTACGAGCTGAATTAAAGAATGATATTATAAGCACATTATTTGTTATGATACTTCAGATATTTGGTAGATTATGTAGAATAGGAGATGAAAAAGATATTAAAATGAAATCTCCAGAAGTATATTTCTTAGACTCATCATTTAAAGCTACTAAAACAAGCAGGTTTGATTTTTTAAATGAACTTGTGAATTACTTAGATAAAATAATAAATCAGTCTGATGAGAAGGGAGAAGTAGCTAAAACTTTATATGAACCATTTTATATTGCGTTAAAAAGGGGGAAAAATATTTATGTCTAAAGAAGAAAAAGTAATTTATCCAATGACTATAGAATTGAATAAAACAATAAAACATAATGTATATTATTTAAAGCTTCCAAGTGAAATTAAGGAAAAATGGATTGAGCTTGAAAGGTGTGCAACAAATAAGCAGCTTTATAACCTACCTACAGTTTCTCTGCAAAATATACTAGTTAATTCATTAGAGGGAGTTATTGGCTTAAATACAGTATCTGAGTATTCTGATGATTCAAAATGGCTGATTTGTTTTGAAGAAATAGATATGGATATATTGATATCTTATTTTAAAATATGGATAGATGAATTTTATGTAAAGGGCTCTATTGGAAAACAGGATAAGAAAAGAAAAAATGGAGAAGATGAAAGAGTTAGTAAGCTAGCTGATGAACTAAAAAAGTTAATATCTAGTGAAAAATTTGAAGGACTTAAAAAAGAAGAAAAAGTCTTATTTGAGGATGGTAAGGCAATAGATAAGGACAGCTTTTCTATCTTACCCCAAATAATAATTGATTCATTGAAAGGTAAAAGTATTAATATACACGGTAGGGAAGCAAAGCTTCTGTATTGTGATAAAAATGAAATGATAACAGACACTAATGTTTTCTGTAACAAAGACGATTACTATTCTTTTGTAATAAAACTTACAGTACAAACACTACCTCCTTTTAACAAGGCATATTTAAATGTTGACCTTTCTGTGAGAAGATGGATATGCAGAAATAAAGATGCTGAAGGGAAAAATTATATTGGTAATAATAAAAACTGCTATATAAGAACAAGCGAAAATATAATGCAGATAATAAAAACACAATATAGTTCTATACAAAAATGTAATGTATGGAATTCTATAGATGAAAGATGCTTTAATGAATGTAAACAACTAGGAAAACTGCCTGATTTTGTGGATGTTTTAAAATCACCAGCAGAATATAATAGTGGTGCAGTAAATGATATATTAATACCTTATCAGGAGGGCTTAAGCAACATAGAAACTTCAGTAAAAAATGGTGTCTCTTTTAATGATAGAGATGATATTATGAAATTTCTTAAGAAATACCTATCAGCCACATATGGTATTAATTCAAATCTAATGGCTTCACAGATAAAAAAGAAAATAAGAAAGAGCAAATGTGATTTTATAGAAACAGATACAATTGAAAATGTAGATGAAGAAATTATATATAAAAGCAAATACTTTTCAGAACAATTACATAAAGCTCTTGATGGAAAGGCCGCTAATTTTGAAATATATGCAGAAAAGGATTTACAACAGGATTTAATCAGATATATTAAAGCATATTTAGGAGATTCATCAGAGCATAAAATTAAAGTATGTGAATATGAAGATCTTTTTTCAGAATTGCCAATAATAGAAAACAGCAGTAAAGAAGATAATCTAATAGGCTATGAGATTAGAGTAGATGAGATTAAAGAAGAATTAAAAAATGTATCAGAACCTACAGTAGCAGTGATAGCAATTCATGATGCAGACTATTATAAATATAAGTACAAAAATTTTAAAGGTAATAAAAATTATGACAAGAATAAATCTGAAATAAATATAGATCCTAAAGAAGCGATTAGAACTGGATTTGCGTTGACTGGAAGACTGACACAATTTATAACAATAGAAAAATATGAGCAATCAGCTGATGAGATAGAAAAAGCAAAAGAGAGCTATATTCGTAATAAATTAAAATATGAAGAAAAAAAAGCTGAAGACCCATCAATTATAAGGCCTTATAATAAACCTCCAAAAACAATAAATGTAAATAAAGCTATAAATGGTGCTGTATTAGATGCATTTCGCCAGTTAGGAGTAGTATATGACTGTTCAGCTATTAAGGCTATGAAAGGTAAGAAAATAATGGGAATCAGCATATGCAATTATAAAACAACTAGATATGGATACATTAAGCCTTTTCCGATAATAGTTACTTATGATATTGACGCTTCTAAAATAATGGTATATTGTGATTTACTTGATAAGGTGGAAGTTCCTTATTGGAAGGCTATACTTGGCTTATCAAAACTTTCAGTTGATAAGCATATATCTGATTTAAATAAGACAATTTCATCTACTACGATTTATAGGAGATTAAATAGAGTATTAGAGAAAAAAGAAAAGCATACAATCGTAATTGTTGAGGCTAATGGAGTAACGAGAAAATTTATTAAAGGAATAACAAATTCAGAATTAGATAAATCTGAAAAAAACGAATTTAATCAAGTTACAAAATTATTAATAAATGATGATAAGTATTTAGAATTAGATGCATCTAAAAGTAGCATTGATGTTGTTAGAATAAGAGTTAATGAAGAGGTTCCAGACTATATCCATGATGATTTGAATAGTAAATATCAAGACACTTCTGGATTATTTAATTTGGAAGAAGTATATTATTCTATTGATTCTAGACCTAAAAGTGAAGAGAAGACATATAAAAAGTCTGAAAGTAAAGCGATAAAGGCTGGAAGGTATAGCCATAGAAATATCGTGGAGATATATCCACTTTTTACGTCTAATGATATTGAAGATTTTGGAGCAAGTAAAATGAATTCAATAGAAATTACTAATTTAATGAGAGCTATATCAATACAGTTTACTGCACAAATGACAATTTTACCACTCCCATTACACTTGGCTAAAAAGATGGAGGAATACCTATAAAAAATAATAAAAGCTAAAAGTAGCGTTGCCAAAAGTGGCAACGCTTTATTTGGTTTTAAGGAATAAAAATAAAATTTTTTAATAGAATTTAACGAGTGTAGAAATGAACATATATCTAATATTGTTATATTAAAGCTTTTTATAAGGAGGAGCAGATGAATTTAATAAAAGAAGATTTTTATTGTGGAGCATTTTTATCATATCTGCTTAATAATAAAATAGTTCCAGTATTATTTATCTTTATTTGTGGACAATTAAATTTATCACAAAGCAAAGTAGCAGTAGTACCTATGGATATAGTATCTAAGTGTATAAGTCTAGATTATGAAAACAACTGCGAAAATCAAACTATAAAGATAAGTTTAATTAAGAGAAGCCGAAATTTTGAGATTTATAGTATGAATAAGGAGCTACGCACTTTAGTGCGACAGCCCCATATAATCAATTAAAATAATTCAATTACCTTACCACAGCAATTTTTATATTTCTTTCCACTTCCACAAGGACACAATTCATTTCTTCCTATTTTTTTATTTACAACATCATCTTCTTGTTTTGGTGCGTTCTGTTGATTTATGGATGCTCCTTTAAACTTCCATAGTGGAATGTTTTTTAAGAATGTGCCAAATAATTGTTCTACGCTGAATCTTTCAGCTTCTGTCATATCAAAGTCAAAGCCTGAAAGCACATCATTAAGAATTTCGTTAATGTTTCTTGTTTGAACATCTAATGCTAACATATTCATGTTATATATAGCATCTTCTTTTTTCACAACAAACATTTCTGTGAGTTCTCTTAAAAATTTCTTTCCTAAATTGCTTTTTTCTAAATAATTAGGAGCTGACATAGAAATAAGTTCGTCTTTGCTTATATATGAGTAATCAAGATTCTTATCTATTTCTGATAATAAATTTTCATAGTTATCTATATTTGAATTAACAAATAGCTTTATTTCATCGTCACCAAAAAGGTTTTTATCTTGTTCAATTACTTTATATTCATCAAAATAATACTCTTCGTTGTCTTTTAGCATGTAAATAACATTTATTTCATCAAAATCATTTATATATCTTTTTAACAGCATTAGAGTATTATCATAGCCTAATATTCCATAAGCTTTTATCATTCCTCTAAATAGATTAATAACTTCAGTATTATTTTTAATTTTATTTCTAACCTCAAGGTTATTCATTTTTTTAAATATTTCTTGTATTAGGTGAGGCATAATACACGCTGGTTTTTGGTCATGTATAACAGGAAAAAGAAAACCTTTTTCTATAAGAAACATATAATTGCTAATATATTCTTCTATATCAGTTATAAGGCCTTTATTTTTTATGCACTTTTGCAGTTTTTTATATTTATCTTCATCCAGGTTGTATATTTCATTTTTTATGTATACTGGATATACTTCAAGTAACTTTTTTATGTATGTATTTTTGTTGGCATTTGATGGTACTTTTATACCAAAACGTTGTGTTAATTGTGCTAATTGAACTTTTGTATATCCATTTAATAGTTTATCTAAATCAAATGAAAATACACCTTTTTCAAACCTTTTTATTACTTCATAGGCAAAGTTATAGAAAGCTTCGTTAAAATCAGATTGGAGCTCTGAGATTTTTTCTTGTAAAAAATCATTTATGTCATCTTCTGTAATATGACCATTACAAGAATCAGCATAACTCAATAGGTCATTTAGCAAATCATCATCTGCATCATTTTCATATAATCCATCAGTCCCAAAATCATATTCTTCATCTTCAAATAATTGAGGCTTATTTCTGCTGACCTTATATTTATTATTGTTTCCTGGCATATATGGCAGTTCAGCATCTTTGTCGCCTACATAACCACATACTCCATCTCTTGGTGAATTAAAATAATCTCCATATAATTCTTCAATTTCATCTTCATCTACATTTTGAGCGCACTTTTCACATAGAAAATCACCAGTTGTATAGCGGTAGTATTCAGCTTTATTTTTACATTTGCTGCAAGTACAATCATTCTCATTATTTCGAGCAAGTATCTCAATTTGACTATGTTTTTTGCTTACTTTAATTTTATCTACAACTTCTAAAGTAAGATAAGTAGTATCTCCAAAGTCATATTCATATTCAAACTTCTCTCCAATAGATAGAACTTCTTTTAATTTAACGTTCATTTGATATAAATCATTACTATTATCATCATATTTTATTCCATCTATATGAAATGAACTTAAGTGCCCACAACATTCAACCCACACATCTCTTATAAACTTATCTAAATGCTGCAATTGTAGATTTTCATCTATAGATAAATAAATACAATATGTACTTTTATCATATCTAGGTTTAATAGATATAATGAATTGATTTCTAGTAGCTTTAGTAGTATTTAATTCATCATCTATTTTTTCTTTTATAGCTGGGCAATTTTTTATATGTCTTTTTACTGTTCTTTCTGTCAAATCTTTTTGACAATAATAACATTTACCTTTCAATATTAAAATCTCCTTTAAATCCGTTAATATTTTTAAAATAAATTATAACTTATTAGAGCAAATATTAAAACCTATTTTATAACATTCTTTTGTAAAAACAATAAGAAATGATAAATGAAAGAGGGCGTTAACATTTACGGAATAGTATATGAATGATTATTTCAAATGGATGTTTTATGGTGTAAGTTCGCCAAACCAAATTAAAATTTGGGGGCTCACTTATAGTACAAAAATTGATATAATGTTATAATTTAGAAAGAGGGTGGTGATTTTGGTTAATTGGTTTTAAGTGAGGTGAAAATATGGATTTGACTTTTAAAAAAGCAGATGTAGAGGATTGTGAAATATTAATTGATATAAACAATAAGGCTTATTATGATGATTATATAATATATGGGGTATGTCCAGGATATAATATATCTATAGAAAAGATGAGAAGTTCGATTGAAGATAAGAATATAGAAAAGTATCTGATTTATATACAGGACAAACTTGTTGGTGTAGTTTCAATTAAATATGAAGGAGATAATAATTCTATGAGGCTTTTGAAATAGAAAGGTAGATGATTAATTACGAAAGGTGATATTTTATTTAAGGAAAATGATTTTATATTTTCATACCGCGTAGGTGGAATATTAATTAACAATAATAAAATATTGTTACAAAAGCAGGTGGGTGATGAGGGATATGCGATTCCAGGAGGACATGTTGTATATAAGGAAACTACTGAAGAAACATTGATAAGAGAATTTAAAGAAGAATTGAATGCAGATATAAAAATCAGAAATCTAACTGCAATAGGGGAAATATTTTTTCCTTGGGATAATAAGCCATGTCAACAGATTTGTTTATACTATAATATTGAGTTTAATGAATCTAATCAAATACAACTAGAGGATGGTTTTAGAGGTTTTGATGAAGCAGGAGATGAAAGATTTGATTTGGAATACTTCTGGATTCCATTAGAGAAGTTAAGTGAGATTGAAATATATCCTAAGGAGTTAGTTCCCCATATTTTGAGTGGTAGTAATAATATATTTCATTTTGTGAGTAGACAATTTTTGTAATTATATATTTAGAAGCAATATGGAATTGAAGAGGAAATGTAAATATATATATTCTAATGGTATGAGTAAGTTTAAAGAATTGGGGAAAGCTAATACTCGGTAACTGTATTTTTATTTTAATAATGCAGTTTATATAATTATCTGTATTAGTAGGATGGTGAACTTATGAAGATTAGGAAAAACAGGATGAAGGCTGTTATTTTGCTTATGATATCCCTATTATCCATGCTGAATTATTTTTTAAAATCCACAAAAACATATGCAAAAGACTTAAAATTAAATACATACAATAATATTATTCCAAAGCCTTTAACATATGAAGAGAAAGAGGGAAAGTTTACAGTAAATAATAATACTGTGCTTTATGTTAAGGGAAAGAATGAAAGTGAGATTGCTGAAATATCTAAAATAGCAGATTATATTAATGAAAAATTAAGTGTACCTACAGGATTTAAATTGAAGGTAGATAAAAATAGCACGGTAAAGGATAACGGTATTGTTTTAACTACTGATGGCGGAAAAGAAAGTCAAGGCAATGAAGGATACAGCTTAGTTTCAAATGATAAAAATATAATTATAACTAGTTATAAACCTGAAGGAATTTTCAGAGGAATTCAAACCTTTATTCAGATGCTTCCAGTAGATATTGAAAAGAGCAGTCTTGTTAATAATATAGAGTGGAGCATTCCAGCAGTATTTATAACTGATAAACCAAAGTACGGTTATAGAGGTTTTATGATAGATGTAGCAAGGAATTTCTTTGATATTAATGAAATAAAGCGTCAAATAGATTTTGCGTCCCAGTATAAAATAAATAAGCTACATCTTCATCTTAGTGATGATCAGGGGTGGAGACTTGAAATAAAAAAATATCCTGAGCTTACTCAAGTAGGAGGAAGTACTAAAGTAGGTGGAGGAAAAGGTGGATATTATACGCAGGAGCAGTTTAAAGACTTAGTGAATTATGCTAAAACTAGATACATGGATATAGTACCAGAGTTTGATATGCCAGGTCATAGTAATGCTGCTCTTGCATCTTATGGATTCTTAAATTCTGATAATAAGAAGAAGCCTTTATACACAGGGATTGAAGTGGGATTCAGTTCATTTATGACAGATAGTGAAAAAACCTACGAATTTATTGATGATGTATTTAAAGAGGTTTCAGAGATTTCGCCTTCAAAGTATATTCATATAGGTGGAGATGAAGCATTAAGTACAAAGAAGGAAGATTATGATTATTTTGTAGGAAGGGTAGCTAAGATTGCACAAAAATATGGAAAAACACCTATTGGATGGGACACTATTGACACATCACCAAGTATTGATTCTAGTGTAGTATTAGAAAACTGGAAGGATTCCAATGATGCTGCCAGGGCAAAGAATATGAAAATGGTCATAGCAATAGCTGAAAAAGCATATTTAGATATGAAATATAATGAAGATACACCATATGGACTTGACTGGGCAGGATTTATTCCAATAGAAACAGCTTATAAGTGGGACCCAGAAGATTATGCACCAGAGCAGCTTGTTTTAGGAATAGAATCACCTTTGTGGACAGAAACAATTACTGATGAAAAGCAAATGGACTACATGATATATCCAAGACTTCCAGGGTATGCAGAAATAGGATGGACACCTAAACAATTAAGAAACTGGGATGAGTATAAGGTAAGATTAAAAAATCAAAAAGAGAGATTTGTTAATAAGGGAATCAATTTTTATGATGATAGTAGTGTATTTTAATAAACTAGGAAGCTTCAGTGTATTCTAATGCCATTAATATGTAGCTCTCCATTTTATCCAAAAAATGTATGTCGCAAAGTCACAGATGCAATAAAAAAGGTGACTATAATTATAGTATATGAGAAAAACATTATTAGAATATGACCGTCGCCAAAAGTGGAAATGATATGAAAACGAATAGAAATTAGTTTGATGGAAAGTATATATTTTTGAGTAAAATCAGAAGTATATACTTTTTATTTATATGTGCAAGGATTGATTGAGAATTAATTGTTTGTTATGGTATAATTTGGTGTAAAACGATAAGCAGGAGGGATTTATGAGTAAAAATAATAAAATTATAATTAGTGTGTTAGTAGTGTTTTTAATAATTATTATTAGTGTTTTCAAATTTAGTTTTAGTAGTGAATATAAAATTTCTATTGAGAATAATACTAATAAAACTATTGAAAATTTAGAATTAAAATATCAAGTTGGTAATACTATAAAAACTATTTCACAAATAGAATCAAAAAAATCTAGGAAATATGATATTGATACTAATAGTATTGAAGGTGAAAATTCAATAATCTTAACATACAAAGATAATAAAGGTAATTCCTATGAAGAATTTGTGGTGGGATATTTAGAAAAAGGTTATAGTGGAGAATCTAATGTAGTTATTAATAAAATTGATGATAATGGTAAATTAGAAATAGACGTTAAATAAACTTATTAAATAATACCAATCGAATCATGGAATATATTCACAGATAAACGATTGATAGCTAAAATGTAATTAAACTATCAATCGTTCTCTTTTTTAGTTAGAAAATTTAAAAAAGATAGAGTTAAATTATATATCTAGGAGGATGTTATGGGTGCAAAGGAAAATTTAAAGGTGCCAGGGGGGATTAATGCAACGGATATAAGAGAATATGAAAACATAACTCCTGAGAACCTTATTGAGTTATGCTGTAATATTTTTTTAGTTCAGACAAAGGATGAACAGATTGAAATGTTTAAAAGGCTTCTCATAATTGAGCAGTATAAAAATGAAAAACTGGCTGAAATTTATCATGAAATATTTTATGAAAGACCAATCAGATCACAGAAAAAGATATTTGATCATTTAATTAAAACAGGGATATTTTACGAAGAAGATCCAGAAATATTAGCATTAGAATTCTTTTCCCCTTTCTTTGCAATGAGGCATAGGTATGGAGAGGATTATAATAAGCAAAAAGATGTACTGTCAAAGCATATAAGAAAGTTTATCAAAGATAATGTGATTAGTGATAATGATAAAGTAAAATAATCAATAATAACAATGGGGGTGCTTATTATGATTTTTTATTTTAGTGGAACTGGAAATTCATTGTATATAGCAAAGTTATTAGGAGAGAAGACTGGAGAAAGGGTAATATCCATAGGTGAAGAGGTTACAAAGGGAAATTATACATTTTCTTTAGAACATGATGAAAATGTAGGTTTTGTATATCCTGTACATGCATTTGGACCTCCAAGTATTGTTATTAGATTTATAAAGAAGTTAAATCTTCAAGGATATAATAATAATTACGTATATTCATTATTTAACTGCGCAGGTACATCAGAATATACTGCTAAAATAATGAAAAGTACCTTGGATAAAAGAAAATATTTCTTAAATGGAAGTTTTGATATAAAGATGCCTGGAAATGATCTTATAAGGGTAAACAGAATTCCTAAAGAAAAAAGTGAAGAATATCTGCGAACCTGTGAAAGCAAGGTTGCTCATATTGTAGAAGCTATTAATAGCAAAATAAACAATTACAAAGAAGAAAAACATTCATTTTTTTATTCATATGTAATCCATAAAATCCAAAGATTAGAAAAAACATATCCTCTAGAAATTGATAAAAATAAATGTGTAGGCTGTGGAAAATGCAGCAGAATATGTCCTGTAAATGCAATAACAATTAAGGAGGGTATACCTGTCAGAGATTCAAAAAAATGTGAAGTATGTTTGGGCTGTATAAACTGCTGTCCTAATAATGCAATTAACCTTGGAGGAAAGACAGAAGGGAAGGAGAGATATATACATCCTTCATATACTGGATTTACAAGAGGGAATTGCGATGAAAAATAAGCTGTTTTTAGGGAAAATAAACTTAGATACAATATTTTTTATTATTTTTATATCAGGATTAATCATCATGTATACTAAGCCATTTGGAATACCAGCAATTAAAGAATGCTATGATGGCTTTGTTATGCCAGATATGGAATTTGGATATACTTATGAATTTATAAAAGATATGTTTGATAACCTTGGAGCAGAGGGATTAAGACATTATTCTAATTATTATAATATTGATATGTTTTTTATTGTAGGATTAATTGGAGTACAGTTTTATCTTCTTAGGAAATATAAATCCAATAATAATTTTATAAATAAGTTGTGTGGCGTATTCATAGTAACAAGATGCATATTTGATGTACTGGAGGATTTATCTTTTAAACTTATTATAAAAGGTGTATTCACTTTGGATGAAAGAATAGTAAATATAACATCTGGCTTGACTAAAATGAAATTTGTGTCTATGGGATTATGGGGGATGTTGTTTATAGGGGGAATAGTGATTAGGAAGATAGAATTGAGAAGAGGGAAAAATCAAGGTTTATAGATGGTATTTTACTAGATTAGGTAAAAGTGTGGTTAGGTTACGCTTCGCTTTCACCACAAAACCCACGATGATTTGTATAGGGCTTGAATAGCTGTTTACAGGTGATTGTGGGTTTTTATTGTGAAATAATTCAATAAATTTCCAATATGTACTATAATTAATATAACGAAATAATGGAGGTGAGACATGTGCCATATGAAATGGGTGGAAGAGCAGATAAGAGTGGAAACAGATATGAAATAAAATGTGTAATATATCAAATGCTAAAACTTCTAGAAGAAAAAATATATTCAGTAACGCTAGAAGCACTTGGAGAAGATGAACAAGGAGTAGATATATGGATAGATTACTTAGATGGAAGTCGAGAAGGGCAGCAATGTAAGGGGAGAAATGGAAGTAGCGAAAGTTGGACAATTAGCTCAATGAAAGCACATGATATATTTGTAAACTGGAAAATGCAACTAGATAGAAATGAGAAGAATAAAGTAGCGCTGGTTTCACCATTATCATGTTCCCTAATCATTGATTTGATAAATAGAGCTAATAATACTGATGGAGATTACGAACATTTCTATAATAATCAAATATGTAAATCTCAAAAATTAAAAAAAGCTTATACAGATTATGCTGAAGCAATGGAATTAAATATTGAGGATAAAAAGGATATTATAAAAAGTATTGATTATTTAAAAAGAACTTTTTACAGACAGGAACCAGATTTTCAATTAAAAGAAATTATATTAGATAAAATTCGATATTTATTAATTGGAGACGAATACAGAATTTATGATACCCTTGTGTGTATAATTATTGATGAAGATATTCTAGGTAAACAAATTACAAACACTTTTTTATGTAAACTATTAAGAAGTAAAGATATTAAATTAAAAAATCTTGCTTTAGATAAAAGAATAGCTCCAAGAATAGACGAACTTAATGATGAATTTAGAAAATTTTTTCTCCCAATTAAAGATGGATTAATAGAACGTAAAGAATTTGATTCATGTAGAAAGATTATTGAGTTGGGAGAATCAATGATTATTCATGGAAAAGCAGGTAATGGTAAAAGCGGTTGTACAGAAGCAATATTAAATTATTGTAACAAAAATATCATACCTGTTATTGCGATTAAACTAGACAAGAGGATTCCTATGGGAAGCGCTGAAAAATGGGGACAAGCTTTAGGATTACCAGCGTCACTTGCTCACTGTTTACATAGTATTTCAAAATATGAACAAGCAGTAATTATTCTCGATCAATTGGATGCTTTAAGATGGACTCAAGTACATTCAAGAGATTCTTTATTGGTTTGTGCTGAAGTTATTAATGAGATAATAAAAATAAATAGTGAGAGAAAGAAAAAAATATCTGTAGTTTTTGTATGTAGAACATATGATCTTGAAAATGATAATAATATAAAAGCATTATTTAAATCAGACGAAAAAAGTAATTCAAAAATGTCTTGGAATAAGGTAACTGTAGATGAGTTTGATGACAATACAGTAAAAGAAGTGGTAGGGGATCAGTATCCAGGATTATCTAATAAGTTAAAATGTATTTTAAAGACACCAAGTAACTTATATATTTGGAGTCAATTATCATCAGATAAGGATTACAATGAATGTTCAACTACAAGCCATTTGATTTTAGAATGGTGGACGCAGTTAAAAAGTAATTCTATGGCTGTTGGAGTGAATGAAAATGATGTTATTAATGTTAAAGAAAATTTAGTTCAATTACTAGATAAGATGGGAAGAATAAGCATATCTAAAAGAATTTTAAGAATTAATGAGAATGCATTGTTTTATTTGTCATCAAATGGTTTTTTAATAGTACAAGGTGAGAGTATCTCATTTATCCATCAAAGTATACTAGATTATTTTTTAGCAGAAACAATGATTGATAAATTTTATGGTGGAGAAAATATAGTTAATATTATAGGCGATAAGGAAAAGCAGACACCTAGTAGAAGATATCAAGTACAGATGCTGTTACAGAATCTAGTTGAAATGGATAGCCGTGATTTTATTAATGTTGGTGAACAGATGTTAAAAAGTGATAGTATTAGATATTACATGAAACATGTGTTTTATGAAGTATTAGGACAGGTTTCAAATATAGATGAGCCAATAAGAAGATTTGTTTTAAAAAATTGTGAAGTTAAAGAATACCGTGAATATATATTAAATAATGTTGTTATGAGCCATATCAATTATATTAGTATGTTAAGAGATAATGGCATTCTTGATAAGTGGATACAAGATGAAGATACAAAATATATAGTGTTTAATTTATTGCAAAGCATTAGTCCAAGATTTGATTCTAAAGATATTGTCTTTATTAAGAAGTATGTTTTAAAAATAATATAAATGATGATACGGATGAAATGTTTGATTTACGAATGCAATTATATAAAAAATATCCAGAAATGGCGAATGTGTACTTTAACTTTAAAGAGATGTTCAAAAAATGTGAAATGCGTACAATTAAATTTTTCACTTTTTTATTAAAATATAAAGTAAAAGGTCAAGAAAAAAATATATATAAATATGAAGAAGAATTAGTATATGAAACAGCTGATATTCTGGTGAATTATGGAGGAGAAATAGTAAAAATATTGTTGCCTAATTTACCTTGTGAATCATATGAAGAGATTATTTTTAGTGAATGGTGTAATAGATATGGACATGAAAATAATTTGGAACGTGCTTGTGTACAAATTATAAAGAAAGCTAATGCTGCGATTATTTTAAATAATCCTAAAGAATTTTTTGAAATATATAATCAGTTTATGGGAAAGGGGTTTGCTATTTTTAATGAAATAATATTATCAGCATTACTCAATTTACCTGATAAGTATAGTGATTATGTAATTAATTATTTATGTGAAGATTTTGATAAAAATATTTTTGATATGACTAGTGGAGAAAATAAATTATTATTAGCTAAAGATGTAATAAAAAAACATTCAGTTAGTTGTAGTAATGAAATTTATTTATTGTTGGAAAATAAAATAATACATTATATTTCACCAGATGCTAAAGAAAGATGTCTTCGAAGAATAGAGTATAATAAAAATAATACTGGAGAAAGAGTATATTGGAGCTTTTGGGGGGATTTGCAGGCAGAACTATTACCATGTTTACAAATCAATCGAATGTCTGAAGAAGGAAAAAGATTATTGACTGTATTAAAGAGAAGATTTGATGGTAAATACAGAAGATATGATAATTCATCTGGACATAGTGGCTGGGTAAAATCACCAATTAGTGGAAAGAAATTAAGCAATAAGAATTGGATTAAATTATTAACTAACAAAGAAATTAAGCGTAGGGAAAATCATAATTGGAAAGAGGTACCTGGGGGATTTATTGAAAGTTCTATCGAAGAATTTTCAGGCGATTTTCGCAGTGCAGTAATCTTAGAACCTGAACGAATGATTAAATTAGTACTTGGATGTGAAGAAGAAATTTTGGATGAATATATAGATTCATTATTTAGTGGAATAGCAAGTTATAATGAAGCTAAAGATATATCAACAGAATTATTGGAAGCTTTAATAGAAAAATATCCATGTGACAATAAATCCTGGAGAGCTAGTAGTATATGTAGAATTATTGAAATGAAAAAGGATTCAAAGTGGTCTCAAAGAGTATTAGATATTTTAAAAGATATTTCCATAAATCATATAAACCCTGAGCTTAGAAAGCCAAATATCACCAATAAAGATGATAAGGAAATGCGAACATTTGAAATGTTACAAGATAACTCATTGAATTGTGTAAGAGGTTCAGCTGCATTTGCAATTGGCAAATTACTTTGGGAAGATAAACAACTGTATGTTCAATTTAAAGAAACAATTAACCAACTAACTAAAGATGAAAATCCAGCTGTAAGGTTAGCAAGTTTATCAGCATTATGGCCTACTTATAATATAGAAAGAGATTGGGCTTCTGAAAAAATATTGACTCTATATGAACAAGATTTTCGTTTGGCAGGATTTCATGATTCAAGAAGTATGTTTTTCTTGTTATACGATAAGTATAGAGAGCGTGTTTTAAAAATCATTAATAAGTGTTTTTTATCATCAGATGATCAGTTAATTAAAATGGGTTCGTATAGTTTAGCAGAGATGTTTATAGTAAAAAATGAGTTTTTACATGAAATAAATAATATAGATAGCATTACAGAAAAGCAGGTGAAATCAATATTAGAAATGGTAGCTATCTATTTTGATAAAGATGAATATAACGATATTTGCAAAAAGATAATACTAAAATTTAAAACAAGCGACTTTGATTTAGATTTTCCTATATCAAATTTATTCTATCAGAACAAAATTAATTTAGAAAGAGATAATGAATTTTTAATAGAGATTATGCAATCAAATCTAAGTAATAGAATCGTAATTGCTTTTGTACATTATCTTGAAAAAAATTCAAAATCTATAGTAGATTATAAAGATATAATCTTATCAATGAGTTATCATTTGCTTAGCAATGAGAGTGAACAATTAATAGGGTATTGGGGAATAGAGGATGAAATTTCAAAGTTAATTATAGGATTATATGATGAGACTTCAACATCTTCAGAACCTGAATTAATTGAGGTATCTAAAAAGTGTCTTGATATCTGGGATTTAATGTTTGAGAAACAAATTGGTTCGATTAGAATGCTAAGTAAAAAAATATTTGAGAGATGATAAGCAAATTACAAATGATCATTAAAAAATTCTTTATAAAGTAGCTTAAAATATGTAGTAAAAGTAATTTGCGATAAAAATTCTGTATAAAGAAGATTTGGTGGATTTTAAAGGTCATGCTTCACCTCCACCACAAAACCCACGACCACTTGTAATGTAGCTTGAATAGCTGATTACAGATAGTCGTGTTTTTTTATTGTTATGAGGGGGCGTTACCATCAAACTCTCATGAGTAATTTTTTATTAAATTAAAAAGAATAATATAAGTTGATGAGATTATTAAAGATGTAGATATTATGATATATTTTATTAATAAATTTAAAAATTAGAAAAGACAAGCCGTTATATGCGTCATATCGTTGCTCATTAAGAAAGAAATCAGTAAATAATGAATGTAGGAACACAGAAATTCGTAAGGAATATGTTGAAGAATATGTACCTTGAGAGCTTGAAAGAAAGATTTTTAATGATAAGGAAATAACTTATTTAACAGAGGGAATAAACAATGATCTTAGAAATCAAGAAAAGATTGATAATGGTAAGAAAGCTATATTCTCAAAAGAAATTAATGATATAGAAAGTCAGATAAGTAATATAGTTAATGCTATATCACAAGGATTTGTTCAAGAAGAATTTAAAGATAGGATGGAAGAACTAAAGAAGAGGAGGAAGGTTGAAATTGAGTTTAAACTTTCAGAGATAGAATCAAGAGAAGTGAGTAAAGTAATTACAGAAGCTGATGTAAAAGCATTATTATCAGATTTTGTGGATATATAATAAGTAGAAATATTCCAGAGTGTAAAAAGTTCATAAGAAATTTTGTAAAAGAAGTAATAGTGTATAAAAACCACATTGAAGTAACATTCAATGTGGCTTTTTCTTTGATTAAAAATAAAAAAAGAGAGATTAAAGTTGCAGGTAGTATTAAGAAATATGATCTGTATGAGAGGTATAGTGATAGTTTTTATATAAAGGTCAGTTAAAGATAAATGTTTATAAAATAAAATTCCTATTAAAAAATTAAATGTAATACGGACATCTATAATATATTTAATCTTAAAATTCTACTTAATAAAAATGGCTCAACACCAAAATGTGTTCTTGACAGCATTAAGCTGTCAAGGCACGTTTATTACATTCTAAAAAAATTCTTGCT
>NZ_JABAGC010000022.1 GCF_012843905.1 Clostridium sp. SM-530-WT-3G | reverse complement strand
CTTTAATATATTTTTCTTGTCCCAGTTCCTAAGAGTTTGAATAGTCTTTCCTATTCTGTTTGCAAATTCTCCTATTGAGTAATATTTCACAACTTATCACCTCAATAAGATTATATCATAAATAGAAATATATTTTTATATATTTTTATAGATTATTTTTAACAGTTAAAAGCCCCCTTTATATAAAAAAAGCATTCTTACTTTTATAATAAGCTTGCTTTTAAAAATGGTTTATTTTTTATACACATGATTACAACTTATAGTATTCTTTCCGTTCTTCTTAGACATATATAATAAATCGTCAGCGCATTTTATCAAACTACTTATATCTTGTCCATCAGCAGGAAAAAATGCAATTCCAAAACTGCCTGTAATGTTAATTGAATTATTATTATTAACTATACAAGTTTCTTCTAATTCTCTTCTTATCTTTTCTATATTATTATATACATCCTCTTTATAATTATAATTATTAATACATATTATTATTTCTTCTCCACCATATCTAGCAACAATATCTTTTTTACTAATATTTCTCAAAATAACATTAGTAAAAGTCTTCAAAACTTTATCTCCAAACTGATGACCATAAGTATCATTAACTTTTTTAAAGTCATCAATATCTATCATTATTATTGCAAATTTTTCTGAATTTTTTTTATTAATTTTCTTTTCTAAACTGTTAAAAAAATACTTTCTATTATATATGTCAAGTAATGGATCATACATTGTCATCTTTTTAAGCTGCTTATACAAAGAAGCATTTTCTATGGATATAGCAACCTGATTTGCTATAGACCTTAAAAATAACATTGAATCATCTGTAAGCGAATTATATACTTCATGTTCAACTAAAATATATCCTAATGGCTTTTCTCTTAATTTAATAGGCATACCAAGAATACAATGTATATCATTTTTTGAACTGCCTTCAAATTTAATAGCTTCTTTTTCATTAATCAAGAAATCTTTATAATGCATTATATTATATCTTTCTATATCAGTCAGATTTATATTTTCTATATTCTTATTTGTTGACTTTATTTTTATTTTATTATTTTCAACAATAAATATAGTAGAATATGATACTCCTAATATCCCTATAATCATATCATTAATCATATCTATTAAATTTTCACTTCTAAAATATATATTAATATAATTACTTATCTCTACTATATTATATAAAGAATCAACCTTTTTCTCTAAGATTCTATTTTCATTACTAATATCTATATATCTCTTTTTTATATTATTATAAAGACTCTTGTACCGTTCCATATATTATCCACTTCCATTTAACAACTATTACTTATATTGAAATTATACGTTATTTTTCCCTATTTTTCCACCCAGATATTCATTTTTATATGAAAAATTATTATTTTTTACTAAAATAGGTTATTTTTATAAAAATTAACGGAGTATTTATATTTATAATCTGGAGATACTAGTCTAATAAAAATCAAAGGAGAATATAATATGAATATCTTTAAAGCAATTCTAAGCTGTTTAGTTTTTTTACTTTTCTCTATTTTATTTTTAAAATTTGGCTGGTATATTTTAAATATTATTTTGATAATATCACTTTTTATTTTAAGCATAGAATTCTTTTACCTTAAATTCTACAATAATTAATTTAAGTGAACCTACAGCAAAAAACTCTAGGAATATAGTAAATACATGCTATAAAGCACTTTATATTTCCCAGAGTTTTACCTAAAATTTATTATATTTTTTTAATATAGAGTTATACATATTAAGTATTAACCCAATATTATTTATTAATATGACTAAAAATTAATCTTTTTTATATACATCCCATGGTCTAGTATTTAAGTACTGTATAAAACCATCTCTAAGTTCTTCTTTCTTTAAAGCAAATTCAACATTAGCCTCTAAAAATCCAAGCTTATCACCTACATCATATCTCTTTCCATCGAAATTATATGCATACATTGCTTCTTTACTTATTAAAGTTTTAAGAGCATCTGTAAGCTGGATTTCGCCATTCTTACCTGGTACAGTATTCTCCAATATATTAAATATTTCTGGAGTTATAATATATCTTCCTAAAATTGCAATACTGCTTGGAGCTTCTTCAATAGATGGCTTTTCAACAAGATCTCTTACCTTGTATACTCTATCCTCAATATGGATACCATTTATTATTCCATATTTAGATACACTCTCTTCTGGTACCTTCTGTACACCCAGTATTGTAGTTTTATACTCATTAAAACAATCAAGAAGCTGTTTTAAACATGGCTTTTTACTATCAACTACATCATCACCTAATAGTACTGCAAATGGTTCATTTCCTACAAAAGTTTTAGCACAATGAATTGCATGCCCTAATCCTTTTGGCTCCTTTTGTCTTATATAATGGATATCAATCATATCAGAAATATTCTTAACTATCTCTAATAATTCTTTTTTGCCACTTTTCTCAAGTTCTAATTCTAATTCTATTGATTTATCAAAGTGATCTTCTATACACTTTTTATTTCTTCCATTAATAATAAGAATTTCTTCAATTCCAGAGGCAACTGCTTCTTCAATAATATATTGAATAGTTGGCTTGTCAACAATTGGAAGCATTTCTTTGGGTTGAGCTTTTGTTGCTGGCAAAAATCTAGTTCCAAGCCCTGCTGCTGGTATAATAGCCTTTTTTACTTTCATTTTTATCGTCCTCTCATTAGAGATTTTAATCCTTTTCATCATTATGTTATCACTTTTGTACTACCAAATCAATTCACTTGAACATATCCCCTAGTATTCCTTCTACATTATTCCTATTTGAAATAATGAACTACTTAACTATATAAATTTACAAATAATTCACACAAATATAATATTCAATACATAATATTTAATTTTTTTGATGTTTTGTTAACGCTATCGTCTCTTTTTGTATTTTTTTGTTGATAAATTAATAATTAAGTGTTAAGATTAGTACATAATTATTTAGGTATTGAAAAAAGAATCAATTTATGAGAATAGTATATAAATTAAATTTAGGAGAAACACGTTATGAGAAAAAATTCAAAAGATATTTTAATAATAGGTTTTGCACTATTTGCTATGTTCTTTGGTGCAGGTAATTTAATATTCCCTCCATTTTTGGGAAATGCTATAGGAAGTCAATATATAATTGCAAGTATAGGATTTATATGTACAGGGGTAGGTCTACCACTACTTTCCATAATTGCTGTAAGTAAAGGTGAGGGAACATTTGAAGCAATGGCCTCAAGAATAGGTGTTAAATTCGCTATTGTTCTAAATACTATTTTATTTATTGCTATAGGACCAATGCTTGCTATTCCAAGAACAGCAGCAACTACGTATGAATTAGCTATATCACCTAATTTCCCTAAAATACCAGCAATTGTATTTATGGTGATATATTTTGCAATAAACTTAATTTTTGTATTAAAAAAATCATCAATTGTAGATACAATAGGTACATACCTTACACCATTATTATTAATTCTTCTTGCAGTAATAATAATCAAAGGTATAATATTTCCAATTGGTAATGTAGTAGATACTGGTGCAGTTAATGTATTTGCTACATCATTTACTGAAGGATATCAAACAATGGATGCACTTGGTGGTCTGTTATTTGCTACTATGATTTCTTCAAGTATCTTGGCAAAAGGTTATTCAAAAAAAGAAGTTATACCTATGACATTAAAGTCAGGATTAGTTGCTACAATAGGTTTAGCATTTGTTTATGGTGGATTAATGTATTTAGGTGCTCAAACAACTGGCGTTTTTACAGGAGAACTTACTAAATCAAATCTGTTATTATTTATTTCACATAGTGTTTTAGGAAATATGGGTCCTATAATCATTGGATTAGCAATGGCTCTTGCATGCTTAAGTACATCAATAGGATTATTATCTGCTGGAGCATCTTTTTTTGAAACACTTACAAAAGGAAAGTTATCATATAACTTTAATGCAATAGTAATTTCATTAATAAGTATTGTAATTGGATCACTTGGTGTAGATAAAATAGTTGGTATTTCAGCTCCTGTATTAAGTATCCTATATCCTGTTGCTATTACATTAATATTCACTACATTATTTAATAAAATCATAACTAATGATAAAGCAGTAAGACTAGCCGTTTACGTTTCACTAATATTTGGTATATTAGAAATAATACCTATCATAAATCTTTCATTTATTCCTTTAGGAAGTGCAGGATTTGCATGGTTATTACCAACAATTGTTGCTCTATTAATAGGATATATAATTTTTCCAATGAAGAAAAATCCACATATAAAATCATCAGCATTAGAAGATTAAACAAAAATAAACCTGAGTTTTCTCAGGTTTATTTTTGTTTAAAAATTAATTATTTTCCTTATTTCTAAATTCAATTCTTCCACGGAATTGTTCTTCCATATCAGTTGTCTTAAATTCAGTAAATGGGAATTGTACAGGCATTCCAGTCTTTCTTGATTTATAAGCTGCAAGGATTATAGACATAGCCTTCTTACCTTCTTCACCACTAACTAATGGCTCTCTATCTTCATTTATAGCATCTATTAAATCTTTAAATAATGGAGTATGACCTTCTCCATAAACATTTTCGATTTTAACATTTACTTCTTCTTTTATAGCTTCTTCATCATCGCCTTCAAATCTCCAAGTTTCTAACTCATTATTTGCAAGACCACCTATACATACAGCACCATTTTGACCAAAGATACTTAATGTTTCTTCTAAATTTTTAGGATATACGCATGCAGAACCTTCTACAATACCAATAGCTCCATTTTTAAATCTTATAATTATAGCACCAAAATCTTCTGCTTCTATATCTCTTAAAAATGTATCACATTCTGCATAAACTCTTTCAATTTCTCCACCCATCATCCATTGAAGCAAATCGATATTATGTATACATTGATTCATTAAAGTACCACCATCTAAAGCCCATGTACCTCTCCAAGGTGCTTGGTCATAGTAGCCCATATTTCGGTTCCATAAGATTCTAGCAGTACCATTTACTAATTTACCAAACTTTCCTGCTTCCATTGCTTTTCTTAATTTTTGTATAGGCTTATTAAATCTATTTTGATGACATACACAAAGTTTAACATTGTTTTCTTTAGCTACTCTTATCATTTCATTTGCATCATCAATTGACATAGCCATTGGTTTTTCAACTAATGCACTTGCCCCTTTATTCATGCAGTATATAGCTATTTCAGCATGATATCCACTTTCAGTTGCTATAGTAACAACATCAATATCTTCTTTCTCCATCATTTCTTTATAATCAGTATATACATGAACTGAATCTGCAGATACACCTGTCTTTTCTATATACTCACTTTTCTTAGCTTCTGCTTTCTCTAAAACAACATCACAAGTTGCAACTAATTCTGCTTCTTCTATATTCTTTGATAAAGCTTCAACATGTTTATAAGATATTCTTCCACAGCCAATTATGGCAAATCTTAATTTTTTCATTATTTCTCAACCTTCTTTATATAATATTAAAATCTACTTCTTTAAAATTATACACATATTTTATAATGCAAACAAATATTATGCACAATATTAATATTATCTGTTAATTATTTTTCTACAGACATTTTATAATTGTTTCTATTATTATGTATATATCATAGAATACATTACTCTTCTTTATATATTCCATATTTAGTGCAAGTTTATCAGGCATTATAGTATTAATGTAAAATTCATCTGGATTCTCTGCCTTACCTAAAAGTTCATTTTCATCTCTATATCTTATAGAAGCTAAATCAGTTATCCCTGGTTTTACACTTAATACTTTTCTCTGCTCTTCTGTATACATCGCTACGTATCTTGGTACTTCTGGTCTTGGTCCTACAAGACTCATATCTCCCTTAAAAACATTAAAAAGTTGTGGAAGTTCATCTAACTTATATTTTCTTAAGAAACCTCCCACTTTAGTAATTCTATTATCAGCTCCAACAGTAATTTGTCTTCCAAGCTTTTCAGCATTAACTACCATTGTTCTAAATTTAAGTATCTCAAATTCCTTACCATCTTTCCCAACTCTAACCTGCTTAAAAAATACTGGACCATCTGAACCAGTTTTAATTCTCAATGCAATTATTAAAAGTAGAGGACTTAAAACTATTATTCCAATTCCTGAAGCTACTATATCAAATAGCCTTTTTATTATTCTATTAACAATATTCATCTCTTCTCTCCTTTTTATACAGGAAACTATATATACTAGATATATAACTCATCTATTTAATATCACTAGTAAACTTTTTAAAATTATTTTCTCCAAAAAAGTGTTCCTGCCAAAATTCACGGCATCTTTTTCTGTAAGCAAGTTCTTCATCCTTACTCATTAATGCCATCTTTTTGATTCTATTACTTAAATCTTCTGGCTTAAAATCTACATCTAAAAGCATACCAGTTTTATTTTCTATTACTATTTCTGATGTACCACCAACATCTGTAGCTATTATAGGAATTCCAAAAGAACATGCCTCCATTATGCTTACTGGAAGACCTTCAGAACTACTTGTATTAACAAATAAATTTATAGATTCATTCTTATAATAATTCATAAGTTCTACATTCTTTACATTACCTTTAAAGTCAACATTTATATTAGTAAGATTTTCTTGTGCATAAGTTTTAATTTCATCTAAACCAGCACCATCTCCAAAATGAATCCATTTAATCTTTAACTCTGGATCATCATTTAATAATTTTAATGACTTAGCTAATAAATCCACACGTTTAACTGGAGACACATGACAACAGCTTGCTATTGTATACTCTTTGTTATCCTTTAATTCTGCAATCCCATGATCCTTAGTCCCTAGATATGATGTTTTAATTTTATTAGAATACTTCGGATATAATTTCTTTAAATATCTACTACCATCGTCAGAACATGGATATACAGAATCAATATTCTCTAATATATAATATCTAAGTGGTATGTAGTTCATAGAATTTTTATCTGCATATAAATCATATCTATGAGCTCTGCTTACTGTTTTTTTTCTTTTGTTATTATACAACTTGTTTAATTTTATTGCAGCTAAAGCTGTATCATATAGCCAATAACTATAAAAAGTTATGTTTTCATATGATGATATATCTGTTTTCTTCAAAATATTCATACATTCATCATATACACTTAAGCCTTTAGCAATAAAATACTCTAAATAAACTCTCTTTTTTAATGACCCTTTTACATCATATTTTTCATCCTTTGATATGTACTCTTTATCTTGCCCTGTACAAAATAGTTTAATAGAATTCTTAATTATCTTCTTCTTTATAAAAGAAGATTTTATTCTATGTACTTCAAAATTTTCTGGTACTTTTCTAGTCATAACTGCATTATCAGCTGTACTAGTAGCTATCAATATCACTTTATCAAAAGCATTTGATAATTCTTTTATTTCATCTTCTATGAATTCTTCTCCTTTGTCAAAAGGATATACTTTAGTTAAAAGCACTAAACAATTTCCCATTTAAATCACCTCTGTCAATATTATGAGAATACCATAGACTATTAGCTATTTCAATAATTAATTCCTTTCATATCATTATTTAAGATTTATTATATATTGGAAATATAATTAAATTATTCAATTTCCAAAAATGAAATAAATCAAAAACATTTTTATTCTTAAATTAGTTCATCTCCAGTATTGATATTTCTTTATTATAATTAACAATATTAATAATATAAACACTACTGTTCTTAAATATTCAGTTCTAATATGAACATACTTATACCCCTATAGATTATAGAAAAATATTATTTTAATAAAAGCAAAATAAAAAGTGTAGCAATAATTAGTTATTCTACACTTTTTATCATACATATGTGTTACTTATTATATTTTAATATTAATATTTGTTTAAATATAATATATGTGTTAAAAATTATCTATTCTTATATACTTGTATTGTAGAAATTGATAATGCTATTAATAACCAATATGAAAATACATATGTTATTGAACTTGGTCCAAAGCTTGCTGGTGCAAATATCATTAAACCTGCAAATGATGCAAAGCACGCAACACTTTTATTTTTAATAGCTAAAATTAAATTCTGAATAGATAAATATAAGTAATAAACTCCATAAAGTAATATTCCAAACACTCCAAAGTCCCCAAGTATCTCCATAGCATAACAATGTGGACTATATATATTACCTGTATTTCCTTGATCTTTTATAAATTGCTCTACATTACCTACACCATAACCTTGATATCTATGTCCTTTAATAACTCCATTATAAACATCCTGAATTATAGTAAATCTTACATTAAGAGATCCTTCTCCACCAACTGTAATTTGTTGTTCTTCTAAAGTATTCATTTTATCTACTAATCCATTTTGAGTTACTGTTTGGCCTTCAACTGGTTTTACATTCATTATAAGATGACTGTACTTATATGATAAAACTAAGCATACAGCTAAAATAACAGGAAATACAAGATTCTTAACTCCAATTCTTTTCACACTACATACAGAATATATACAATAAATCACAACTCCAACAGCAGCTGCTATAAATCCTGTTCTTGATGTAGTAGTTCCTATTAAAACAAATGATATACATGAAACAACAGTAAACCATACTTTTCCTATTATGCTTTCAATCTTATATATTGCATAATAACAGAAAGGCATTAATATAGCTAAAGTAGCTGCAAGATTATTAGGATTAAATGAAAATACTATAGGTCTTGCATTTATTTGATTTTGGTCCTTCTGAGGCAGATATTCCATAAAAGCATCAGCATAATGTTTTATAGGTAATTGCTTTCCTAATAAAACTTCTATAAATCCAATTATTGTAATAAGCGAAATCAAAAATAATACAATCTTAAATGTCTTTTGCATTCTTTCTTTTGAAATATTGTATATCATAATATTTCCTATAAATGCAAACATCATTAAATATATTGCAATATATTTAATAGAAAGTGATTTACTTAAACACCAAGTTATACTTAAGCACATATAAATAAACCATATTATATATATTACAATTATCTTTTTATCTAGCTTCTCAAATATAGTTCTATCTTTTATAAGCTTATATATTGATAGTAATGAGAATATTCCAAGTACTATATGAAACATATATGCACTAGAAACCCTTGGGACATATAATGCATAATCATAAAAACTTGCTACTAAAAGTACCATGTATAAAGTATCATATATCTCATTATCTACAAAATATGAACCTGCTAATAATGTTAGTATAAACATAACAGGAATTATATAATTACCATTAAATACGCCCATTATAATAGCTAAAATAGATATTAATAATAATACTTTAATCTTGTTGTTAATTTGACTAGTCATAATTACTCCTTAATTTATATTAATATTTTTTAATTTTTTTAGCTCTTTTGCATGCCAAACTCTATCTTCTTCTTTAGGAAGAGTCATATAATCTCCATATAACCTTGACAGAATAGCATCATAATTTTTAGGTGCACAAAATCTTTCACCTTCAAATTCTAATCTTACTAAATCGAAATAATCCTCCTTTTTATGAATATATTCACTCCAGGCAGTATCTACTCCATATGTAATATATGGTGAGTTAATATCATTCCATTTTATTAAGAAATCAAAGAATTTTAATCTATTTTTAGTTTTAAATATACTTGTTATAACTCTATAAATTGTAAAAGTTATTTTATTCTTAAAGGAAAGTTTTTCAGGTTTATCTCTAAGTCTTACATAGCTTCTTAAAATGAATTCACTTATTTTTCTTTGTACCTTGTAAACAGTCTTAGATTTTGGTAGACTGTCAAATGGAAATACATCAACAAATAATCCATTATTCATTTTTTCATTTTTAGGTACATGTTCTTCAAATATCAATGTTCTACTATCCCTGACTTTAGAAGGTGTTTGATAAATATCATAATACTTATCAGTTTCAAAAGTCTGAAGGAACAAATAATCTGGAAGCTCTTTTTGGGCTATTTCTAAAAACTTTCTGTAATCTTCTCTAGGCATTCCAATATCTACATCATCATCCCATGGAATAAATCCTTTATGCCTTACTGCTCCTAGTAATGTTCCTGCATCTAAGAAATATCTTAAATTATGTTTAGTACATATTCTATCTATTTCCTTAAGAATATTAACCATAATCATCTGAGCATCTTTTAATGTTAAATTTTCATACTTTTCTTCCTGTACAAAGCCTTTAAAATCTGGCACATTTGAAAAATTGTCCATATCTATTCCTTTCTAATTTCCGCTAAATATATTGTCTTCATTTTTTATAAATATATTAGTTTATTAGCTTCTATTTTTTTACACTTTTAATTATAAATTCCATGATTTAAATTCATAATTAAAAGTACCAACATATTTTAATATATAACAATTGTACATAACACTTCAACAATTATTTCTTATTTGTTACATATTTCATATATTGATACTTATATTTTATTTATTCATAAATATTAATAATTTATTATTCTTCTGATGATGATTTACTTACAATAGTCCAGTTATCCTTAGTAGCATATAATGACACTCCATTATCTTCACTAGTTTCATATTTATCAACTCCACACACTGCAAATGTATCATTAATATTTTGTGCATTACTTCTATCTATAGCATCTTTAGTTCTAGATATAACTCCTACTTCAGGTTGTACATAACTTATAAAAATATAAGAAGACGAACTATCATTTCCATGGTGTGGAACTTTCAATACATCTACTGGTTTACCATGCATTTCCTTTCTATTGACAAAATCAATCTCTGCATTCCATTCAATATCAGCAGTAAACAATGCTTGTAAATCTTCATAGTCTAAATAAACTATTGCTGAATTATTATTATATGCAGCATATTTAGCATATCCATGTTGATTAGTCATTTGTGTAAAGTCCACATTATTGTTTTTAAATTGTAATATTTTATTAGAATCTATATAAGATTCTGGTACTATTTCTGTCACCTTAACGTTACTATTTTTTAATGCTTCAATTGTATCATTGTAAATCTTATAATCATACTCCATAATCTTCTTATCAGCTAAGTCTTTTTCGCTTGTTCCTGTAACTGTTGAAGAATAATCAACCAATTTAAAATTCTTAGGTATAAACACTTGTCCTACTGTATAATTTTTCAATAATTCAATCATACCACCAATATGGTCTGAATGTGGATGAGTTAAAACGACATAGTCGATAACTCCTCTTTTACCAACCTCATCATCTAAAGTCTTGTCCTGTTTTTGCGATTTATTTATATAATCAGCTAAGGATTCTTCTTCATTTATATGTAAGTTATCTGGAACAACATCTGTTAATTGAACCTCATTATCATTATTATTTACCAAATCAGTTCTCTTAAATAATGATGTCTTTAAATTTTGACTTTTTAAGAAGTTTAATAATGTTTCTGTAGTTGAAACATCTCCTGTATCTATTAATACAGTTTCACCACTTGGCAATTTTATAAATGTACAGTCTGCATCTCCTACACTTAAAAATTCAATATATAATAAATCTTCTGATTTATCTGAAACATCATTTAATTTCCCACTATTACTAAAGTTATATATCTTTCCATCTAGATAAAGATCCCCTTCAGCTAAACTTCCATCTGATTTAACATAGTATTTATTCTTTTTAGTATCAACCCATTTATCTCTTACCATTACTCCATCTTCATCGGAATAATACATTTTTCCATTATTTATATACATTCCTTTTTGAAGCCTTCCTTCAGCATCGAAGAAATAAAATTTATTATCTAATGAAACTTTTCCAGTTAACATCTTTCCATACTGGTCAAAGTAATATTTTTCTCTATCTATTTCATTCCAGCCTGTTAACATTACACCATCATCATCGGTATAATACTTACCACTATCAAGGTCTATCCATCCGTGCTGAAGAATTCCTTCACTATTAAAATAGTACCAATTACCACCGATTTCTTTCCATCCTGTAGCTACTGAATGATCATCATTTAAATAGTACTCATCTTTATTATTTTTCTTTCTTACTACGTCACTTTCTTTAAACCATCCTGTTTTATTTATGATTTCATTATCAAGAACGTAATACTTTTTACCATTAATTACATTCCAACCATCTTCCATTCTTTCTTCTTGAACTTCTTCATCAGGTTTCTCATTTTCATCATTAACATCTTCATGATCTTTATTTTCTTTATTATTGCCAGTATCATTTTTGATGTTATCTTTATCATTTTGTTTCTTATCATCTTTTTTATCTTCTAACTCAACATTATTAGTCTTTTCACTACTCTCTGACTTTACCAACACCGTATCCTTTTCTGGAATACCTGATGCATATACTGACAGTGGTACACTAGACCACAACATAAGGGCACTCACAGAAAGTACCAAATACTTTTGTATTTTCTTTAATATCATATTATACTTCCTCTCCTATCAACCATTTAATTTATTTATTATAAAATTATATAAATTAGGATTTATCTTAAATATTGTAAATAATGCAACCCATTTTGTTTCTTTCCCTTTTGCTCCTAAATACATTGAATATGCTTCTTTAGCTCTTCTATCAATCATATCTAGGGTTTCTTTATCATCTTTTAGATTTTTATGACATTCAAAATAGAGATTAATAACTTTAAAGAAATACCACTTTAATGTTTTTGCATATAAATCATCATTATTAATTTTACTCATGTATTTTATTTTTTCATCAAACACATCTAATATATTAAGTCTTTTCTTATTAAATGCTGCATTAGTAATACTATTTGGTGTTTGTCTGTAATAGTAATATTTTTGATTTGTATATACTATCTTTTTAGCATTAAATATTAATTTATATGTAGTTCCTTCATCTTCATGAATCTTTCCATTAGGATATCTTATTTCCTTAAATAAGGAAGTTTTATATAGTTTGTTCCATGCAACAACTGTAGATACATACATATCATTATATAAGTTATTTAATCCTTCTATGTTAGTAAAAGTTTTTATAACTTCCTCTTCAGGTTGAATTTTTATATCTTCATAAGGTGCATTTATAAATTCACATTGAGCTATATCAGCATTGTAGTTTTCTATTAAATAAACTAACTTTTCATACATTTCACTTTGAATCCAGTCATCACTATCAACAAATCCTATATATTCACCCTTTGCAATGTCTATTCCAGCATTTCTCGCTGAACTTAATCCACCATTTTCTTTATGTATTACAATTATTCTATTATCTTTTTGAGCATACTCATCGCATATCTTTCCGCAGTTATCTTTTGCACCATCATCAACTAAAATCAATTCAAAGTTTTTATAAGTCTGATTTAATATACTCTCAATACACTTAGGTAAATATTTTTCTACATTATATATTGGCACTACTATACTAATTAACTTATGTTGACTTGCTCTTTCTTTGTCCATATTATTTATCTCCTATTTATCCTGTGAAATCACAATTTTCATTATATCCAAATTATGAAAAATTCACAATGAATAATACATATTATTCATTGTAAATTAAGATTATTTATGATTTTTTTAATTTTAATTTTATTAGCATCTTATCTACTAATTCTAAGAACATTTTATCTTTAGTAAAGAATAGTATACCTAAATATAACAACCCACATGCAGCCATTATACATATACATGATAAATAAATATTATCTATTGCTTTGTCAATTACATATGCAACTGGAATAAATAATAATGAATAATATAAATACTTCATATTATCAAAAGAAAACATCTTTACGTTAAGTTTCATTTCTTTTTTGACAAATATATACTCTAAGCATAATAGTATTAAATTAGCTACAAATGTAGTTGAAATTGCAGTAACTGCATTAAGTCTTCCTATAAATATAAGTATAATATTTAAGACTACATTTATAATACCACCTATTAATACTAAATAAACGTCATCCTTTTCACGCCCATTAAGGTAAATCATTTGTTGAGATATAACTGTTTCTATTCCACCTATAATCATGTAAAGTGCAAAGACAGCCATAACACTTCCGCCTAAAACAAAATCAGGTCCTCCATAAATACCCATAGCTTGTCGTGATATTGTAAATAATCCTATTGATGCTGGGAAAAGTAATAAGAAATAAATTTTTATTACTTTATTTAAAAGAGCTATATAATCTTCTTTTTTATTATTTCCCAGGTAATGTGATAATCTAGGAATAGTAACCTGTATTATTGTAAACACAAGTGTATTTATTATAGTCATTATTTTTTGAGAATTTCCATAGTATGCTAGTCCCTTAACATCAGCACCACCTGGTACATTAGTAAGCATTATTTTATCTACTTGAGTATATAAAACACCTATATTAGATAAAATAACCACAAAAAACATTGGCTTAATATGTTTAAGAATCTGCAAATCTGAAAAGTCAAATTTAACACTTTTTCGTACATATATATAACTTGCAATATTATTTATGAAATTAAATGCTACAACTATGTATATATAAAGATTAAACTTTTCTGTCTCTGTTATAAGAGCAATTATTAAAATAGAATATACTATTCTTATTATTATTGTCTTTACAGTTATAAAACTGTAATTCTCTAATGCTTCATTTATCCATTCTACATAGAATGTATTAGAAAATAAATTAAACCCTAAAACTATACATGTATAATAATATTCTCTATCCTTATAGCATGTTGTCATAAAGACCAAATATATTATTGTAACAACAATATTAGTAAATACCGTAATCAAAAATAGACTTGTAAATGTCTGGCTAAGCTTTTTTTCATCACTTCTTGCCTTACTTATTTCTCTTAACCCATATTGATATATTCCAAAACTCGCAAATATTAAGAAATATGATGTATAAGATTCACCAATTGTTATGTATCCTATATTAGTAGCTCCAAGGGCTCTGTTAACAGATGATGTTACTAATATAGGCAGGATTATATTAAATAAATTTAATGCTGCTTTAAACATAGCATTCTTTGATATCGATTTATGCATTTTATCCTCCACTATAAAATAAACAATATGAAATCACTAATTTTGTTTATTTTCTAAGCTTTCCAAATACTTTCATCATAAATTCTGGGCAATGTAGCATTCCCTTACTTTGAATCAAGAATCTTAAATTATATAGATTTAGTTTTTGCATCTTATATTTCTTTAATGCTTTCTTTATATCATCTCTTTCTAAGAAATCCATAAGATTTTCAGTAAAATTTTCATCCTTTGTAAATACTGAAAATATGTGCGCTATTGAATAAGGAATTTTGAATTCAACAAGATATTTTGTTATAGGTTTATATTTTTCATCAAATTCCACATATTCTAATAAATCTATGTATGAATTGTAACAGTCAAGATGTTTTAACGAAACATTTTGAGTGACTGAATTACTCCATATTACATAATAAGCAAGAACTTCGTTTACTGAAATAACCCTGTTAGCAAATAATAATGCTTTAACAACAAAAATCATATCTTCTCCGTACTTTCTAGTACTGTCAAATGTAAGATTATGCCCTTTAATAAGAGATGTTTTATAAATTGCACTTCTCATTCCTATTGTTATTTCATCCTTAAGCTGTCTTAATGCTGCATCTTCTCCTCTTATAGGACTGTTTAAATAATTAGTTCTATTTTTAACTAATACATTTCCATTTTCATCAACTTCACTATAATCACAGAAAACAATCTCGCAAGATGTTTCTTTAGCCTTATTATACATTTTTTCTATAAATGTATCTTCAAAATAATCATCTGAATCTAAAAATGTAATAAATTCTCCAGTAGCTTCTCTTATACCTCTGTTTCTTGCTGCACTAACTCCAGCATTTTCTTGAGTTATGATTCTGTAATTAAGTTCTGTCTTTTCTAATAACTCTTTTGCAATTTCAATACTTCTATCTTTAGATCCATCATCTATAAGCAGAAGTTCAAAATCACTGCATGTTTGATTAATGATAGATTTTATACATCTTTCAATGCATGCTTCAACATTATATACTGGAGTAATTATTGATATTTTAGCCACGGTAAAAAACCTCCTTTAAATTGAAAAATTAAAATTTAAATTTGGAGCATATTAAATGTGAAATTTGGAGCATCACTTAATTGCATTTAAAAATCTTTCAGCTAATGGATGGTACATATGATTTTCTAATACATATTCTCTTCCGCGTTTTCCCATCTCTACTTTTTCTTCATCACTTAGCTTTTTAATTTTCATAACAGCTTCTACTACTGCTTTTGGGTTTTCTGCTGGTACACTTATACCACATCCACAATCTTTAACAGGATCATTTGATGCTTCTACAGCATATATAACAGGTCTTGCAGCCATCATATAATCAAATAATTTATTAGGACTTACACCATAATTAAATAAATTTTGCTTTTTTAAACTTATAAAACATATATCTAATAGTTGAAGTACATTATCCATATTATCTTTAAGAACTGGATCTAAGAATTCTACATTACTAACATTATTTGCTTTTGCATATTCAATTAATTCATTTTTAACATTTCCCTTACCAACTAAAACATACTTAATTTTTTTATCAGTTGTTTCTTTTCCTGCATCAATAAGAGTATCTAAAACATTTGCAGGAGAATGATTTCCTGTATATCCTACTAAGAAATATCCTTCTTTCTTCAACTGTTCTAATCTCTCTATTGTCTTTTCTTTTGGAGGATTTTTTTTCTCATCATTTACTATTATTCCGTTTGGAACATATACAAACTTATCTGTACTAAAGCCTCTTTCTTTAATATGTTTATCTGCATCTGGTAAAATAGAAACTATAACATCTGAATTTTTAAATGCAAAATCCTCTGCTCTTTGAAGTATGACTATAGCAGGATTGTTTTTAGAAAATCCTCCTATTTCCATTGGACTAAGTGGCCATAAATCATGTATTTCAAAGCAAAGTTTAGCATTGCATCTATTTGCAATTCTATAAGCTGGATAAACATCTAAAGGATAAGTTGATGAAGCTATTACTGCATCTGGTTTATATTTATCAGCTATCATTTTATAATTAGTTCTTAACTTCCACATAAATGTCGAAATATTTTTTATTCTTCCAACACCATTTCCTTGATACTTAGGTGTCTTAACCCATACATATCTTATTCCATTTACCATTTCCTCTTGAAAATCTCTCTCTATAACAGGATTGTTCTTTCTTAAATGTGAAAAGTCTGCACCTAATATAGTTACATTATGCCCCATCTCTTTCCATTCTCTAGCCATATAATACGGTCTAAATTCCATTCCATGATAATCTGAACCTGCATAATGATTTATAAGTAAAATGTTCATTTTAATTTCCCCTTTAATCTAAAATAATACTATCTAAATATAATTTAACCATTCTATGATTAAATCAACCTTTAAATAGATAATTATAACCTGTACATATTTTAATAATTTATTTTATAATTAGATTTTATTAGTATAGATCTAATCACAAATCATAATTTTGCTTCAACCTATTAATTATATCATAGGGTATTAGCAAAATCTATTACATGTTCATTGTATATTACGGTTTATATATGATAAAATATATCTAGAATTATTACAAAAAAATTCAGAGGAGGTAAGTACATGAAAGTACTAACTGTCATAGGTGCTAGACCACAGTTCATAAAAGCAGCTACGGTATCCAATAAAATAAGAAAAAATAACAACACTGAAATTCTAGTACATACTGGACAACATTATGATAATAATATGTCTGATATATTTTTTGATGAGCTTGGAATTCCAAAACCTGATTATAATTTAAGCATAGGCTCATCTAACCACGGCCATCAAACAGGCAGCATGCTTATTGCCCTTGAAGAAATATACTTGAAAGAAAAACCAGATATAGTTTTAGTTTATGGTGACACAAACTCTACTCTTGCTGGTTCACTTTGTGCAAGTAAACTTCTTATACCTGTTGCTCACGTTGAAGCTGGTCTTAGAAGTTTTAACAAAGCTATGCCTGAGGAACAAAATAGAATTCTTACAGATCATATTTCAGATCTTCTATTTACACCAACTCAAACAGCTGTAGATAACTTAAAAGCAGAAAATATAACAAACGGCGTTTATAATGTAGGTGATGTTATGTATGATGCTATAAACTTATTTAAAGAAAGAGCAAAAGAAGTTTCTACAATAACTGAAGATTTAGGTTTAGATAAAGGAAGCTATATATTATCTACAATCCATCGTGCTGAAAATACAAATAGCCAAGAAAGATTAACATCAATAGTTAACGGATTAAATGAATGTGGACAAAAAATAGTTCTTCCACTTCACCCAAGAACAAAAAAATATATTGATCAATATGGTCTTAAACTTGGAGATAATATAAAAATAATAGATCCTGTAGGTTACTTAGAAATGGTTTCTCTTCAAGAAAATGCTTGTAAAATAGTTACAGATAGCGGCGGAGTTCAAAAGGAAGCTTATTTCTTAAAGAAACCTTGTATTACAATGAGAGATGAAACTGAATGGGTTGAAACTGTTAATAACGGATGGAATGTTCTAGTTGGTAGTGATTCTAATAAAATAATAGGTGCTATTACTAACTTTAACCCAACAGGTACTCCTCCATCAGCATTTGGTAATGGAGATACTTCTACGTTAATTACTGATATAATATTTGAAAAATACGGTAACAAATAATAACGAGTTCAAAATTTTATATAAAAAAGAAAAAGCCAAAACTGGCTTTTTCTTTTTTATATTCAAATTCTTAATTAATCTCTATTCTACTCTTTATCAGCATTATCAGCCGCTATTTCTTCTGCATTCTTATAGTGGTATGTTGGTACTATTTTCTGCATTTGACGCTTAATCTCTGATATATCATCCATCTGTAACAGTATTTTCAACTGTTCAAGTTTTTCTTCTAATGTATCCATACTTTCAAATGTTGGTTTACCAACATGAATTTTTTCATGTACTGTATCTTGTAAGCCTTCTTCACTCATTAGAAGTTCTTCATATAATTTTTCACCTGGTCTAAGTCCTGTAAATACAATCTTTATGTCTTTTCCTGGTTCTAATCCAGAAAGTCTTATTAAATCACATGCTAAATCATAAATCTTAACTGGTTTACCCATATCCAATACGAATACTTCTCCACCTTTAGCAAATGCTCCTGCTTGAAGAACTAGCTGAGCTGCTTCAGGAATAAGCATAAAGTATCTTATTATCTTCTTATGAGTAACTGTTACAGGGCCACCATGTTCAATTTGTCTCTTAAATAATGGTATAACAGATCCATTACTTCCTAATACATTACCAAATCTTACTGCAACAAATTCAGTTTTCGATTGCTTATCCATTGCTTGAATAATCATTTCGCATAATCTCTTAGTTGCACCCATTATATTAGTAGGATTAACAGCTTTATCTGTAGATATCATTACAAATCTCGATACGCCAGCATCACTAGCTTCTCTTGCTAAATTAAGTGTTCCAAATACATTATTTTTAATAGCCTCTTTTGGACTATCTTCCATTAATGGAACATGTTTATGAGCTGCTGCATGGAATACAACATCAATCTTATATTTAGTAAATACTTCATGTAACCTTGCTCTATCTCTTATAGATCCAATTAATACGCTCATTTCAAGATCTGGATAATCTTCTTTAAGCTCATTTTGAATATCATAAACATTATTTTCGTAAATATCAAATAATACTAATCTTTTAGGATTATATACTGCTATTTGTCTACATAATTCAGATCCTATTGAACCACCAGCTCCAGTTATTAAAATAGTTCTTCCTTCTATATAATCAGCTATTCCTTTATTATCAAGTTGAATTGGATCTCTTCCTAATAAATCTTCTAAATCTACATCTTTTATTTTACTCACTGTGGCTTTTCCACTTATTATTTCATACATTCCTGGAACTATTTGAAGTTTACAATTAGTCTCTTTACATATATCAATAATTTCAGACTTATTTTTAGCATCAAGTGATGGTATAGCAATTAAAATCAAATCAATTTCTTGCTCACCTGCAATATAAGGAATATCGTATCTATTTCCTTCAATTTTTACACCTGATATTCTTTTTCCAAGTTTACTTTTATCATCATCAATCAATACAATTGGATTGTATTTAAGTTCTCTTCTTGCCATCATTTCATTTATAAGCATAGTTCCTGCAGATCCTGCTCCAACTATCATTACTCTTCTTTGATCACTTGAATATTTAAATGGAATATAAAGAAGAGTTCTTCTGTATACTCTATACAAAATTCTATATCCTAGCACAAAGAAAATACTTAATAATATTCCAACGACACAAACATTTAAAGGTATTGTTGAACCCAACAATCTAGTATATGCAATTGATAATATCCCAGCAGATATATTTCCTCCTACCCCTAACAAGAATTCATCTGTACCAGTTAAATGCCATAAGCTTTCATACATTTTAAATAAATAAAAACATACAACATAAATTAAACTCAATGCTACAACATCGTGAGCATATATTTGTGATATTAATCTAAATTGCTCTCCCTTTACTATATTTATAGAAAATAAATATGCCATGTTAACCATGAATATATCTATAATCATAACTATTAACGTCTTCCAGTATTTCATTTAAGCTTTCCTCCAATCTGGAAACATATTTTCTAAAAAGCAAATTTTATTAATTTTGTTATTTCTACTCTTTGAATTATACTAATATTATTTTTCTTATGCAATAAATAGTGGTTTTCTTAAGTAAAAAGTCATATTTTCCAATTATACATAAAATATTAAGCAATTTAATATCATAATTAGCATCCAATCAATTTATTTTTCCAGAATCCAATACAATTATACATACTATTTTATTATAACATAAAAGCTGAAGTAATTATGAAAAATTTCATATTACTTCAGCTTATTTTATATATAATTCAATTTTAATACTTGTAACTTTGCAAACTTCTTATTTAATATCAGTCCTCCTATTTATTACATAAAAAACTATTCTTTTACACCACTGCCCCCTACACCTTTCATAAACCATTTTTGAGCACATAAAAATAGTAACAAGAAAACAATTACCTCAATGCATTCAAGTTTAATAATGCACCCATTTTTTTGATGTTATAAATTGTATTCCTGATAATATCCCTATAATTATCAACATTACAGTAGCAACTGCTGTAGCTTCTCCAATATTAAAATTCTCAAATGCAGTCTGATAGTAATAATACAATAATGTCCTTGTACTTCCTGCTGGCCCCCCTTGAGTTAATACCTGAATTTGGTCATATGCCTGAAGAGAATTAATAGTTGTTATAATTGTAAGAAAGAAAGTAGTTGGTGATATTAATGGTATAGTTATATTTTTAAATTTTCTAAATGAATCTGCTCCATCAACAGAAGCAGCTTCATATAATGAATTTGGTACTTTTTCCAATGCTGTCAAATAGAATACCATTGCCCATCCCAATCCTTTCCATACTGTAACTATTATTACTCCTAAAAGAGCAGTATCTGAGCTTTTAAGCCACTGACATGATGGCATATTCAAAAAATTCAATACTTTATTAGCAAGTCCATAACGAGGTTCAAAAATCCAACTCCACACTATAGAAACTGCAACTGTCGGTGTAATCCATGGTGAAAAAATTATAGCTTTATATATTGAACTCCCACTTAATTTATCTTTAATAATATATGCAATTGCAAGTCCCCCGGCTAATGTAGGAATAAGAGTTCCTGAGGAATAATTTCCGAAGAAATAGTAAAGTAAAGTATTAATGCATTTAATGGTGGTACTATAATAAATGGTACAGCCATTAATGGATTCATTACTATTGGAGTACCGAATAGTATTGGCTCATTAATATTGAATAAGTTTGGAACTATTGCTAGTTTTCCCAACTGTCTATATTGAGCAGATTTTGCTAAAAATAACATTACAAGTGTAAGACCTAATGTTTCACCGCTACCAGTTAAATTAATGAAACTATCATAGAATTGTTGAGTAACTATATGAGCACCATGAGCTAAATCTAATTGACCTGCTACTTGAAGAGCTGCATTATCAGCAGTATTTGGAGTTAAAATACCATTTACAACACCTTCTGGTACACCTTCTGGCATATGAATCTTAATATCCTTTTTAATCATTGAATAATATACCCATCCAACTAATAATCCTATAATAATTGCACAAAAATGCAAACATTAATTGATACAAAAACAACATTATTAAATATTCCAAAAGTAATAACTGAAACTGTCCCAGAACTTCCTGGGGAAAAAGTATCAAACGATATAAATAAATTTATAAATACTGTTCAGGAGAAAGCTTCTATTACATTGAATTCAGATAGACTAGTTGGTGAAACATTTTTCTATAAAAGAACACCTATAGTAATCAAAATGTTATAATATAGATTATTAATAGTAAATATTTATTTATTAATGAAATTTAACCCAATAAATAACTACTGACTTTTGAAAAAGGTGGCTGAATATAATGTTTAATAGTGAAGTAATACAAAGTTTTAATGATATAGAATTGTTATTATATAATTATATAATAAGAAATAAGGACAAGGTTATATATATGACCATAAGAGAATTAGCTAAGGAATCACATGTATCAACTACTACAATTTTAAGATTTTGTAAAAAAGTAAATTGCGATGGATATTCCGAATTCAAAGTAAAGCTTAAGATTTTACTTGAAAAAGAAGAAAAGTATACGATAAATAAAGATAATTTCTTCTTAATTGATTATTTTAAAAAACTTAATAAATCAGAACTTGATACAAAAATAGAATCCATATGCAACTTAATAATCTCATCTAAAAATCTTATTTTTATTGGTTCAGGAACTTCTGGTATCCTATGTAAATATGCTGCTAGATATTTTTCTGCAACAGGAAGATTTGCCACATATATAGATGATCCTTATTTTCCTACAAATTATAAAGCATATGAAAACAGCCTTATTATTGCTTTATCGGTTTCTGGAGAAACACCTTCTATTATAAATCTTATGAATACATTCAAAAAAGCAGATTGTTCAATTGTAAGCATAACCAATAGTGAAAATTGTACTATCTCTAAAATGTCTGATATTAATATTGCTTATTATGTTCAACCAGAATCCATGGGAATTGCTAATATTACAACACAAGTTCCAGTCCTTTATATAATTGAATCAATCGCAAAAACACTGCACTTTAGTCAGACAATACTTTCTTAACCTAAAAAGACTCAGGATGTAAATAAAATCCTGAGTCTTTTATTAATTTATAATATTTTATAATTATTCTTTATATCTTAGATTATATTAATTCAGCACTTTCCGCATTATCATTATTTTCAGATACAGGTTCTTTTGCTACAAAATATACTCCAACTATAACTAATATACTGCTTATTATTGTTGATACTCCAATATCAGTTCCAAGGAATAATTTATCAAAAACTATTGACCATACTACGTATGTAATATTTAATCCCATAGCTCTTGTAGCTCCAATTCTATATATAGCATTATAATAGCATAGATATGAAACTGTTCCTGCTAAAGCCGTACCTGCAACCCACCATAATACACTTGTTCTTAATATTTCAAAGCTTAATCCAATTCCTCCAACTACAGGAATTATTAATAGCCCATAAACAATAGCTGATGTCATTTGTCTTATTTGAAGTGCAAATTCTGATGATACTTCATCTCCCTTCATTCCATAAGCACAAATAACACATTCACTTCCCCATCCTATTACACAAAGGAAAGCACATAAAAAACCTGCTATACTAACTCCATTTTCACCTGATGAATATCCTAATATAGATACACCTATAATTGCAGATATTAAACCAATCCAAGCTTTTTTGTTCATCTTTTCTTTTAATATAAAATATGCAAGTATTGCACCAACAGCAGGATATAATGAAGATATGATTGCTGTATAAGATGGTCCTATAAGCTTAACAGCTAATAAATATCCAGTCATACCTACTGGTCCACCCATTAATGCAGCTATTACTACAAATAATGCACTCTTTGTTCTCATTGCTCTAAATAAATTTCCCCACTGCTTCTTAATTCCTAAGAATATAAAAGTCCATATTGCTGAAAAAGCATCATGGAAAAATGCTGTTACAAAGGGTGCTAAAAATACTGCTTCTTTTGGTAAAAAAGGAGCCATACCAAGTACAATTCCCATTAAAACTGTATCAAGTCCCCAACATACCGCTGATGAAATTCCACTTATAACACCAATTTTATAATTATTCTTGCTCACAATAAATCCCCCTTTATATTATTGAACATATATTACTTAATTTCTATTTTATTATTCTAACTTCCTTAAAGTTCATTTTTTGAACAATTTTATATTATCATTGTTCATTGTTCATTACAATATGTTCAAATCAAAATATATTATTAATCAAAAAAACTTATATGATAAGATGCTCCATTAACAATAGGTTACCTATCACATAAGTTTTTATTAATAAATTATTTATAAAAATCCAAGATAAAAATAATATTATATTAACCTTATTTACTTATTTTTAGTGTTGATTTTAAATATTCAAGATCGTCAAGAGTATCTATTTCAAAGATATCATTAGAACCGATTTTCTCAATACGAACATCCATATCATCAAAACTATCTACAGCAATATTATCCCAGTAAATATCCATAAGTTTATCTTTTTCTACTGCTTCTTTTACTCTTCTAGCTATAATTTCGCCATCTTTAGCAGTCCAATAAGAAGCTCCACTCATTATATAATCTGGTTTATCGCCTTCTTTTCCTATTTCAATACCATATATTCTTCCGCTTTCATCATATTTAAAAATCCATTCATTAGCAATGTTCTCTTTACATGCTGAATAGTATATTGATGTTTCTGGTTTCTTTTCAGGAATAAAATTTCTAGTTAAATAGTTATCTGCATCAATTACAAATGCATCTCTTAAATATTCTCTTACAAGATACATTGTATAGATATTATTATAAACATCATATTTATCATTAACTATCTTTATAAGATTATACTTCTTAACTATATCATCAAATTTCTCATGCAGATATCCAGTAAGAACTATTATTTCTTCAATACCTCTTTCTCTCAAGTTTATTATCTGCCTTTCAAGAAGGGACATTCCATTAACTTCTATTAAAGATTTTGGTGTATTTTCAGTAAGTGGTCTAAGTCTTGTGCCCATTCCAGCGGCCATTAATATTGCTCTCATTTTATCCTCCAAACTTCTTCAGTTAACAGTTAAAAGTTCACAAGTAACAATTAACAGTTAGTATTGAATTTTATTTAATAATTTACTTAGTTTAAACTATAAATTCATATTTATTATTTAGTTCTGAACTAAAGTCTTTTTAAATATTCTTTAGCTCTATTATATCTATCTATCCCATAAGTTCCAAAATCATCGCCTTCTGCTTCTTTAATTAATGTCCATACTGCCCATAAGAAATCCTGGCATATTTGATGTATTAAAAGTCTTCTTCTTGCACTTTCATCTACTTTATCTCCATTAAAATACAATCTAAACATCAATTCTATATCATCTTCTGAGAATTCATTTTCTAATGATAATGCAGCCAAATCCCACATATCATCATTAGTTCCACTATACTCCCAGTCTATAAGATAAATTCTTCCTTCTGTATCCTTAACAAAGTTTTCAGATACTAAATCATTATGTGATGGAACTGAAACTGCATTGCATCTTTTAAGCTCATCCTCAAGTGCCATTACTTTACTTCTAACTTCATCATAATCTTCAAAGAAATCGCCATTATCTTTTTTCAATATTTCTTCATATTTTTCTAACTCTCTGAACATATTAAATTCATTATCCATATGGAAATCCTTGCATTCATGAAGATCTCTTAGTATTTTCGTAACCTGTTTTAAATTTTCTTCCTTTTTAATGCTTCTATTAGTAAGTGTTTCTGCATTTTCAATAAACTTAGAAATTTTAACCCCTGTTTCAAGATTGAAATATGGTACTTCTACATTAAATCCTTTTTCAGATGCAATTGCTGAATTGAACATTTCCGTATTTCTATTTATCATTCTATCAGTTCCTGTACCTGCAACTCTTAATATATATCTTGTACCCTTAACACAAATTCTATAATTTTTATTAGTCATTCCACCTGCTGATGTCACTTCAGTTATATCACTTTCATTTACCTTTAATGCTTCACATACAATCTTTTTTATACTGTTTATTTCATAACTTAACTCTCTTCTTCTTATCGTAGGATAAAGGTGATTTTTTATCTTTTCATATTCCTTTAATGTATCTGCATCTCCCCATGCAAGGTCATCAATTTTTACAAATCCTATATTATAATTTCTAGCAACATCTAAAAGAACATATTCATAATTTAAATATGGATTAACATTTCCTTTAAATTCTTCAAGCATCATTTGATATAATTTATAAGAAATCTTCGTTATCCCAATCATTTCTCCATCTATTCTATTGAATTGATGAATATCCTTTGACATTTTGAATAAGTGATTATCTCTTATTTCAACAAATGCTTCATCTCCAGATCCACTTTCATTAGTAAATAAGATACAATCTCTTTCAGGACTTTCCACTAGTTCCTTTATTGCTCTTCTCTCAAAAATAAGGTCATTTTCAATAAGCAAGAAATCATCATCAACATATTCTTTAGCTAAAGATAAAGAATGCATTGTACCAGTCCATTTATATACATCACTTTTAACAAGCTTTACATTTTTACTATTCTTAAAATATTCTTCATATTCTTCACTCTTATAACCTGTTATAATAACAATCTTAGTTACACCATTTTCTTTTAATATATTTAAAGTTCTATCTATAAGTTTAAAATCTTGAATCTCTAGCATTCCTACTGGTTTTCCAAAATCATCAGCTCTTCCAGCTGCAAGTATTACTGCTTGTTTAACACTTTTCTTTTCTTCTTCATGAAGCTTTAATCTTGTATTTTTTGCCGATTCAAGATTTTCCTCTAAAAATTTCATTCCTTTTTCTGTAACCTTATATAATATTCCTCTGTTATTTTCAATCCTATTAATAAATCCCTCTTCTGTGAATTCCTTTAATACAGAATTAATCTTTCCAAGAGACATATTTGTTCTCTTAGCCAACTCTCTCTGATTAATATTAAAATTATCATTTAAAGTTTTTAATACTTCTAATCTATCCTCTAACATTGGAACTCCCCCTCATTTATTAGCTTTGTTTCCTACAAATAATTAATAGCTTAATAAATAAATTTAAAATTATGTTCGTTTTTTGAACTATAATTATTATATTCCCAAAAATTCCAAAAGTCAAACCAAAATAAAAAAGCTCCGAAGAGCTTTTTTATTTTAATAATACATTGCACCATCTTGCGCAAACTTATATAATTGTCCATCAATATACATTGATGTATTTACTAACATTTGTCCATTTTGTGTGAAATAATACCACTTGTTATTTAAATTTAACCATCCTTTTTGCATTATTCCTCTTGGATTTAAGTAATATGTAGAACCATCTACATATATCCATCCAGTTTTCATTTCACCAGTTGATGGATCTAAATAATAAGTCTTTCCATCAGTATCTACTTTCCATCCAGTTGCTCTGTATCCAGAACTATTTAAATAATAATATTTATTATTAGTCTGAACCCATGCATTCTTAACTTGTCTTCCTTTTTTATCATAGTATACTACTCTTCCATCAGATGTAGTTCCCCATTCATCATACTTAGTATTATCTATCCAGATGTTGTTATCATAATCATAATAAGAGTCATCTTTATTCCCATAATCATTATTATTATCTGAACTTGATGTAACTCTCTTGACTATAAGAGTATATGTTGTTTTACTCTTACCATCTTCTGATGTAACAACAATTTCTATTTCTTTCTTTTGAGTTCCTACAAGACTAACACTAATTGCTGTGCTTACATATATCTGACCGTTTACTGTAACCTTTGCTTCAGGATCTTCTGCAATTGGAGAAACTGAAATTTTATTGACAGTTTGATCTACATATACATTAGTTGTATATTGAGAAGGATCAAATTCATAATCTCCTGTGCTTAAAGCAATACTTTTTAATTTAGAATTTCCACCTTTAGTATTGTTAGTTATTCTTACCGAATAATTTTTTGTACTTTTTCCATCCTGCGCAGTTACTTCAATATTAACAGTTGTAGTTCCTGATTTATTCAGTGAAAGTTCAAGTTCCTCACCTGAATACAATTCATATTGTTCACCAGTTTCTTGTATAGTAGCTATCATTGATTTTACATTTTCATCTTCTGGTATAACTGTAATTAATGATGATTTTTTATCTTTATCAACTTTAACTTCATAATCAAAATTTTCACTACTAAATCCTTTTTTCCCAGATAAAGTTTCTAAAGTTTCTCCTTTAATTTTTATACTGCTTAAATTCGCATTGTCAGATTTTATTACTCCATTATTACCTTGATTATCTTTTATATTAGCACGAATATTAAAAGTATATTTTCTACCTACAGGGTAACTTTTTATAACTTTATATTTTGTTTGTCCATTTTCATCCTCATATTTTTCAACTTCATCATAATAAGCTTGAACAATCATGCTCTTTGCATTACCAAAGTTTATAGTTAAATCACTATTTCTAGCACCTGAATTTTCATTAATTGTATTTTCCTTTGATTCTTCAGCTTCCTTAGCACTTCCACCATTAACACTGTCTGATAAATAAACTTTTAAATATTCATTAGTTTCAGTAGTGCTAACAAGACCAATGTCTACAGTTCCTTGTCTCTTAGTATATAAATCATAATTAGGTCTATCTTTAGAGAATTTTATTTGTTTAGATTTTGCTTCATTTGAGTCATTTTTTTCGCATGCCCCTTCCGCTGTTAAGAATGTGTTATCTCCTTCATCATTTCCATCAAATTTTAAATCCATATTAAAATTTTCTGTAGCTGTATCTGGAGAAAGAACTTTTAAATTATATCTACATACAAGCTTACCTTTGTTATAAACCGATAATACAATAGTATTCTCATCACCCTTATTAAATGGTATAAACTGCTTATTATCAATAAGTTCTATATTAGGATCTGTATATTCCTGTCCATTTAATGTATACTTTAAAGATAATTCATAAGTCAAATCTACACCTTGTCCACTTTGAGCTACTAAAGTAGGATTAAAGCTTATAAGCCCTGCCTTAGGATCTATATGTACTTCACCATTATATTCTAAAATAGTTCTTTCTTCATCTTTCTTTTCTTCTATTTCAAATCTTTTACCAATATATGCTTTTACATCTTTATTATCATTATATTGATATTTTGTAAGACCAGCTTTCTGCATACTAAAGTCTTCTGCTGGTGATTTAGGTGGATATCTAAGTTCAATAGAATATAATTTACTAATAGGTCCAATGACACCATTTTCTGTTCCAGTACCATTTATATTTACTACTATTAATTCACTAGTTGAAATTTTGCTAAGACTACCCTTTATAGAGTTATTTTCAATTTCAGTATTTGTCTGTTCTGTTCCGTTTTTATAAACTTTTACAGTACTACTATTGTTAATTTTCATACCAAAAGTCATGGTATATGTAAGTGTTTGTAATGAATCTGGTACTTCCCATGTATATCTTAATGGAATTTCACTATCAGCCTTAGCATCAGCTTCATATAAGAAAGGAGCTTGGTTATTTTCTTTATCAATTTCTAGATCTCCTATTTTATCAGCTCCAATATATTGATAAAATCTTAGTTGTTGTATTTGATTGATAACGAATTTTTTACCGTTATTTATTATTATTTCTTGTCTAAAAGTTTCACTATCTGAATTTTCATCTGAATATGTAACCTTATTAGTAGTAGTATCATAAATTGCTTTTTGCTTTTTTATTGTTACTTCATATTCAATTCTATTTACTCCAAGTGGTAAATTTACAATAGTTTTTCCTAATCTTTTTTGTCCTATTACACTTCCACAATCCTCTATTGTTACACCTATTTGTCCAATAGATGCTTTACCAGCACTTAACTCTGATGGATCAGCAACTAAGCCGTCAATATACTTAATTTTAATTTCTTGACTAACTATCTTTTTTTCAGTTTCATATGTTTTTTGAGAATACCCATTTCCATTAAATCCTTTTTCAGCTAACTTTTCAGCTTCTTTTCCCAATTCATCTTTTGTAACCGTAATATTATTTACAAATATATCAAAACCCTTTTGAGGCGCAAAATCTGTACTATAAACATCAATACTGCTATCAACAGAATCCTTATAAGGTTTGATTTCCTTAGGATTATTTGCCTCACTGACTTTTATAGTCGCTGCTGCAATTAAATCATCACTACTAGCTGCATATGCTATTTTCATACTATGAAAATAATTAACAGGCAACAATGATATTATACTTACAAAAACAACTAATAATGATATAATTCTTTTTCCAATTTTTCTCATTATTCTTTCCCTCCCCTAATTTATTTACCTTTTAATATTCTCAAAATTATAATTAGTTAGCTAATTGTATATTAAATAAATTTTTAATTATACTACTATGCTTTATATCGATATATTTAACAAATTCTTTAATTTATTACAAAAAAATATCACTATAGAATTTATCTATAGTGATATTTTTCTTCCCAAAATAAAATATAAAAGATTTTCTATAATAATATACAACATAATTTTGATTTTTGGGTACCTTTTTTATTATTTTTCATAAATACATACTTACGATTTTCTCTTAAATTGTGTATTACATTTTGGACATGTAATAGTAATTTTTCCATACCCTCTTGGAACTCTTAATTTTTGCCTACAGTTTGGACACTTAAAATACTTATGTGTCTTACTACTCTCTAATTTCTGTTTATATAATTTAATCTTAGAAAGCGTAGAATTTTTAAATGCTAAATATTTATAATTTTCCTGTTGCCTTTTAAAAATATTCTTTGAAAATGTTCTATATATATAATAGAACATAGGTATATATGATAAAATTGATAAAAAACCTAGTGACTTTGGCAAAATAGTCGAAATTAAAACTAATATTAAGGCTAAAATAGCCAGTGCTGATGAAAATTGATCTACACCATATCTACCATACATAAATTTTCTTAACCAATTCATTTACTCACCTCAAAACCAATTTTAGTTATTAATTTTAATATATCACAGTTAAAATTATACTTCAAACTCACTCTTTATAATAATATTAAGAAGCATTTTCGCAGTTTGTTGCGAAAATGCTTCTTATAACATATCTTTAAATATATTAAAAATAGTAAGGATATAACCTATCCTTACTATTAATAATACTTATTTTACAAACTTCTTGCAATTGCTTCAGCTATACCATCTGCTAATAAATTCTGATAAGCTGGATTTGCACACTTAGATGCTTCATCTGCATTTGATATAAATCCTAATTCAACTAATACTGATGGCATTTTTGTATTTCTGCATACAAATAAACTTGAATCCTTAGCACCTCTATTATATGCTCCAGTTTTATTAACTATCGAATTATTGATATTTGTTGCAAAAGTTCTGCTTGTAGATACTTTCGTAGCATCATATGAACCACCAAATTTTGAATCTTGAGCTCTTGAACTATAGTAAGTTTCAACTCCATTTGCTGATTGTGCATCAGCTGAATTGTGATGTAAACTTACAAAGAAATCTGCATTTAAATTATTTGCCAAATTAACTCTATTAGTTAAACTTTGTGTTACAGGTAAAGTTTCTCTATTTGACTCTGTTCTTGTAAGAACTACTTTATATCCCTTTGATTCAAGCTTTGATTTTAATTTTAAAGCTGTCTGCATATTTAAATCTCTTTCAGAATATGTTATTCCATTATGAGTTGAATATGCTCCATCATCTCCTCCAAAATTATGACCTGGATCAATTACTATAAGTTTTGAAGTATTTGTATTCGTATTTACATTTACTTTATTACCCATAACTCCATCTGGACCTATTTGCCAGCCATCTATAACTGTATTTACAGCCATTTTACCTGTTGAAGGATCCATATAGTACCACTTACCACTTATTTGAGTCCAACCTGTAGCCATATCTCCAGAACTATAGTAGTAGTAATAACCCTTATCTCTTTCAAGCCATCCTGTTACCATTTTACCTGATGCTGGATCCATGTAATACCATTTACTATATGGCTTTATCCATCCTGTAAGCATAGCACCACTATTAACACTAAAGTAATACCAGTGACCACCAATTAAATCCCATCCTGTCACCATTTCTCCAGAGTTATAGAAGTAATACCAGTTTCCACCTTTTGCAAGCCAACCTGTTGCCATTACTCCATTGTCATACATGTAATACCAATTACCATTTGGTTTTATCCATCCTGTAAGCATAGCACCACTAGTATTAAAGTAATACCATTTACCACTTACTTCTACCCATCCAGTTCTCATAGCACCTGACTCATCAAAGAAATATGTACATCCATTTATACGGTAAAACCCTGTAACCATACTTCCATCACCTTGGAAATAGAACCATTTACCGCTGTATGGAGATTTAAACCAACCAGTTTTCATATCACCATTGCTTAAATCCATATAATACCACTTACCACCAAGTTGAGTCCATCCTTTTGCCATTGCTCCATTACTATACATATAGTACCAGTAACCATTAGGATTTATCCATCCTGTAGCTTTGCTTCCATCGGATTTGTAATAATACCAACTTGAGTTTTCATATCTCCATCCTATTGTAGATGAAATATTCTTTTCACTTACTGTTGGAACCTTCATTGGTTCTGAAACTGTTGGTCCTGCTGGTGCTGGAGTATCCTCTGGCTTAACAACAACCACCTCAGAATTATTACTTGAGTTAGAATTACTTCCTGAGTTGTTACTTGATCCATTATTGTAATTAGGCTGATCTTTATCTTGATCATTTGTAGAATTATTTACATTACCTGATGACACCAATAAATCATTGTATAACTTATTAACATCTTCTCCATACGTAACACTTGGAGCCCACTTGCCACCAAGTGAATTAACAGTTGTTGCTTTTCCTTTAATAGTTGCAAAATGTCTTGGATCATATGTATTGAGCTTAGGATAACCATTTGCTCCTGCATAAAGTGCCAAATGATCTAAGTGAGCTTGAACACCTTCATCCCATGAGTTAAATCTTTGATGAGCATCTGGATCATAATCTCCACCACCTGAACTCTTCTTAAGTCCACATGGGTTATGATAACTTTCATCTAAAACCCCACCAAATTTTCCGTATCCAGTTTCTTTAGCTGCTTGAACATAAGCAATTCCTGGATTAACATTACCGCATTTTTCTGCATACTTCCAATACAAATCTGCCAAACTAATAAAAGTATCTGTTGCACCTTTTGATTTTGCCCATTCTTTTGCCTGTTTTGCTGTAACTGGTGTATTAGAAATTATATTAATATCACTTAACGTATCAGCCTGTACCTTTATAGACGGCAAAAAGGTTAATATCATGGCAAATGCAAGAAAAAATGCTGCAATTCTCTTTCTTGTATTCAAACCAATTTTCCCCCGTTCCCTGTTTCTATATTACTAAACATAAATTTATAAATAACAAAATAAAATTACTTAAAAAATATGAATTGTTTGACTAATTTCAAAATTATATTTTCTAACTAATTTAAATTTTTGATAGTTATTTTATGTTTACATAATACTATACAAGTATAACATCTATTTTCGGTACTTTATACGATAAATTTGACTTTTTTCTTAAGTTTTTTTCAAAAAAATTATACCTACACTTTATTATTATGTAAAAATATACATTTTTTATCTTTAATATATTGGAATATATGTTTTATTTTTTTAATAAACTTAACATATTACAAAAATGCAGCTATACGAATTTTAAAGCTACAAACTTATTTAATTCATATAACTGCATTTAAATTTAATATATTATTTATTATTTTCAATAATTCATATTGAAAATAATAATTAAAAATTAGACTCTATAACTTCAGCAATTGCTTCTGCAACTTTCTGCTGACTTACTGGATCTGCACATCTCTTAGCTTCTTCTTTATTAGTAATAAATCCTGTTTCAACTAAGACTGCTGGCATCTTTACATTTCTACATACATAAAGGTTTTGATCTTTTACACCTCTATTTACTAAGTTTAACTTGTTAGAAATATTATTGTTAATTGATGTTGCAAGACGTTTACTAGTTGCAATTCTTGAACTATCATATTTTCCACCAAATGCACTATCTTGGGATCTATCACTATAAAGTGTTTCTATACCTTGAGCTGTTTCTCCAGCTGAATTATGATGGATACTTATAAATAAAACTGCATCTGAATTATTTGCTTTATTAACTCTATATGAAAGACTTTCAACTAATGATGAGAACGAAGGCTTTTCACCTAATTCTCTTGTCATAATAACATTATATCCTCTGTTTTGAAGTTCTTTCTTTAGTTTATCAGCTACTTGTATATTTAAATCACTTTCACTGTATTTAATGCCATCTAATGTAGTTTCTGAACCATAATCCTTTCCATAATCATGTCCAGCATCAACATAAATTGTTTTACCATTTCCTGTTGAAGGCTTAAATGGTGTGTTTGGACCTTGACTTGGATTCTGATTTGGTTTTGTGCTATTACTTCCACTCGAACTTGATACTTTAGATCCTCTCTTACCATTTGAGCCTATTTTATATCCATCAACTGTCGTATTAGTAAGCATTCTACCTGTAGCTGGATCAAGATAATACATATCGCCATTAGATGTTACCCATCCTTTTGCCATAGCTCCATTTGCATTTAAGAAGTACCATGAACTACCTAACTTAAGCCATCCTTTGGCCATAGCTCCATTATCATATAAATAATATGAAGTACCTCTATCATTTATCCATCCAGTTGCCATAGCTCCACTATTATTAAAATAGTACCAGTTATTATTGATAGACTTCCATCCTTTTTCCATAGCTCCGCTACTATTGAACGAGTAAATTTCTCCATCAATTTTATTTAGACCAGTTACCATACTTCCATCACCTTGAAGGTAATACCATGTATTATTTTCTTTATACCATCCTATAGTAACTCGACCATTACTTTGCATGTAATACCACTTGTTATTTATTTTTTTCCATCCTGGAGTTGTATTCATTGCACCAGAGGATTCTAAATAATAAAGATGACTTCCATCATGCTGAATACCTGTTTCCATAACACCAGTCTTCATATTCATGAAATACCATCTACCACCAACAAGCTTCCATCCTTTAGCCATTGCCCCTGATGATTCTAGGTAATACCAGTTATTATTCAACTTAAGCCATCCAGTTTTCATTTCACCTGTTTCACTATCTAAGTAATACCAATTAGAATCAGGCTTAATCCAACCTACTGCCTTTATTCCATCTTCTTTATAGTAATACCATTTTCCATTTTCCAACTTCCAACCCTTTGATGAAGTTATTAATGGTTTATCATCTGATTCAGAGTTATTTGTTTCAGGCTTTACTTCTCCTAAAACTGAATTCACCTTTAAATCTTCTGGTTTTTTTTCTACTGAACCTGGATTTGGTTCTTCATTTGATGAACTATCAGGACTCTCAACGTCTACACTTGAATTATTATTATTTGAAGAACTATATTTTACTCCAGCATAATCCATAAGATTCATATATAGTTTTCCTACTTCTTCACCATATGTGCTACTTGGTGCCCATCTAGTGCTTAGTTCATTTGTTGTATTTGCTTTACCCTTGATTGTTACAAAGTGTCTTGGGTCATATGTATTATCCTTTGGATATCCTTTCGCACCTGCATATAGTGCTAAATGATCCATATGCGCTTGAATTCCTTCATCCCATGAATTAAATTTCTGATGCGCATTCTTATCATAATCGCCTCCACCTGCACTTGTTTTTAGTCCACATGGATTGTGATAACTCTCATCCAACACCCCACCGAATCTTCCATAACCAGTTTCCTTTGCTGCTTGTACATATGCAATTGCAGGATTTACATCTCCACACTTATCTGAATACTTCCAGTAAAGTTCTGCTAAATTTGCAAAAGTATCAGTTGCACCTTTTGACTTAGCCCAATTTTTAGCTTGCTTCGCAGTAACTTTTGTACTTGATATAATATCAAAATCAGTAGTAGCTGCCTGTACACCTTTAATCGGAACTAAGCTTACAATCATAGCTAATATAACTACAAGTGTAATAAGTTTCTTTTTAATATTCAAAACTTTCCTCCACCTCCCTCACATCATTTTACCAAAATAACACATATTTTTAAAGGTATTAAATACTATTTATATGTTATTTTTTCATTAATCATAATTTTGGTTTTATATAATACAATGAAAATAGCAGCAAAGTTTGATTATTTTCAATCAATACTCTACTGCTACTTTTATAAATAACTTATAGTCAATTTAATTAATATTAACTATTATTTATTAGCATTAATTTTCATTTTGACTAATAAAATTAATCATTCTTACCTACTGCTGATAATACTAAGCCATCATTATGTTCTAGAGCCCAGTTAATACCCCAGTCATTTTGGAATATAAGAAGATTTCTATCTTTCATGTCTTTAACTTTCTTAGTATCAGAAGTTAAGTTTAACTTATCCATATCAATATTTTGATCTTCTATCCATCTTACATATCTATAGTCTAATCTATCCATCTTAATTTCAACGTTATATTCGCTCTTTAATCTATATTCAAGAACTTCAAATTGAAGTACACCTACAACTCCAACTATTATTTCTTCCATACCTATATGGATTTCTTTAAATACTTGGATAGCTCCTTCTTGAGCAATTTGTGTACATCCCTTTATGAATTGTTTTCTCTTCATTGTATCTACAGGACGAACTCTCGCAAAATGTTCTGGTGCGAAAGTTGGAATACCTTCAAATTTAAATTTCTTTGATGGTGAACATAATGTATCACCAATTGAGAATATACCTGGATCAAATACACCGATTATATCTCCTGCATATGCCTCTTCAACAATTTCTCTATTTTCAGCCATAAATTGTTGTGGTTGAGCAAGCTTAATCTTCTTACCACCTTGCATATGATATACATCTTCACCTTTTTCAAATTTACCTGAACATATTCTCATAAAAGCAATTCTATCTCTATGAGCTTTATTCATGTTTGCTTGAATCTTAAATACAAATGCAGAAAACTTATCATCAAATGGATCTATATCTCCAATATCTGAGTGTCTTGCAAGTGGTGATGTAGTCATTTCAAGGAAATGTTCAAGGAATGGTTCAACACCAAAGTTAGTTAAAGCTGATCCAAAGAACACAGGCGTTAACTGACCACTTCTTACTGCTTCAATATCTAACTCATCTCCAGCAATATCTAAAAGTTCAATATCCTCCATTAATTTATCATGAAGAGCATCTCCCAATATTTCTCTGAATTTAGGATCATTTACATCTCCTTCAATAGCATTTACTTCGTTTTGACCATGATTACCACCATTAAATGCTATTATTCTCTTGTTATCTCTTTCATAAACACCTTTAAAGTCCTTACCAGAACCGATTGGCCAGTTCATAGCATATGTCTTTATTCCAAGTTCATTTTCAATATCATCAAGTAATTCAAATGGATCTTTTGCTTCTCTATCCATCTTATTTACAAACGTGAATATTGGCATTTCTCTAAGTGATGCAACTTGGAATAGTTTTCTTGTTTGATCTTCTATACCTTTAGCAGCATCAACAACCATAACAGCTGAGTCAGCCGCCATTAAAGTTCTATATGTATCTTCTGAGAAGTCTTGATGTCCTGGAGTATCAAGAATATTTATACAATGTCCACCATAATTAAATTGCATTACAGATGAAGTAACTGAGATACCTCTTTGCTTTTCTATTTCCATCCAGTCAGAAACAGCATGCTTAGATGCTTTTCTAGCTTTAACAGAACCTGCAAGTCTTATAGCTCCTCCATATAATAGGAACTTTTCAGTTAATGTTGTTTTACCAGCATCGGGATGGGATATAATTGCAAAGGTTCTTCTCTTTTCAATTTCTTTTATATAATCAGCCAAAGCTAAATCCTCCATTCATTTTAAATTAATATATAAATAAAAATAGACTAATATAATTATCCATACAATAATCTTAAATTAATCTTTTGTCAATTTTAATTTAGTATCTAAATTTTAACCGTCAATTGCCTAAAATATTATAGCACATTCACATTTTTATGTATATAAATATAAACTGTACATTAAATAACATTTATTCAACAATATTATATGCTAAATATAACAATAGTTTATATTGAAATTTATTTACATATGTCAAATTAATATAATTTGTGCAAGAATACAAATTAGAATTTACATTCTAAAATAGGAGCATAAAAATGCTCCTTTTTACAAAATCCTAAAATTCAATGTATTAAGACTATGATTTAATTTTACTCTATAAGTATTTTTCTTTCTGCATATGCTCCATCCTTTGATTTAGCAACTACTGTAATAAATCCTTGTGATGTAGTTGTAAGAACTCCATTACTACTAATAGTAGCCTTTCCTCCAGTAGTTGATGGCTGAATTGACCATTCTACTTTTCTATCTGTAGCATTACTTGGAGTAACTATTGCAGATAACTGTACTTTACTATCATTAGAAATTGTGGCTACTCCTGAACTACTAACATTACCTGGCACTTTTATATTTATTGAAGTAACTTTAATTATTTCATTTTCAGCATCTGTATTATTATCCTTTTTACGCTCCCATTGAGCATATAAAGTTATATCCTTAGTCAACGTTATTAATTCATCTGCTTTATATGACTTTCCATCACCATCTTCATCAGTATTCCACTCAACAAAGTTATAACCATTTTTACTTGGCTCATATATTCTTGCTTTTTCATCAGCATTAAATTTTCTTACTTCTAATATATTATCTTTATCCTTATAAGTAATTTTATACTCTATTGTTTTTTCTTGACCATCTGAAGGTAATTCATTTGTTATCCCAACATTTGTATTTATAATCTGACTAGGTATGAATGGTACTGTAGGAGTTCCAAAGTAATCAAAAGCAATCTTTGGCATAGGTATATCATTTCCAATACATGCCCCATTATCAGCAAAATTATATTCCTTTCCGTTTACGACTGCTAAACCAACTTGCATATCTCCACTATTTGACATAAGATAAACTTTACCTTCAACTTGTATTACGCCAGTCTGCATTACTCCATTTCCATCGAGATAATACCACTTTCCACCATCATTTATCCAACCTGTCATCATATACCCATTAGAATTAAAATAATACCACTTTCCATCTATCCATTTCCAGCCTGTAGCTAAATGATAGCCATCACTATATGCCCATCCGCCATAGTAATTACTTATCCATGCAGCAGATGCCTTCTTAGGCATTGCTGCAATAGCTGTAATTGAAATCAAACTAAATGCAATTAATCTATTTATTAATTTAGACTTCATTTTTCCTCCTAATTCTATAAATAAATAATAGTTTAAAATCTATTCTTTATTCTAATTATTTTGTGTAGTCCCCTGTGTATTGTTCTGAATTGGTGCTTTAGGTGAAACCTTAATTATATTATGTGCTTCTTTTCCACTACCATCTAATGCTCTTACTGTAACAGATATATCTACAGGACCAGATATATCCCCTATTCTCTTTATTTCTAAATATCCACTATCACTTATTTTTGCCACTAAATTTTTATTAGAAGATTTACATTCCCATTTATATTTACTATAGGCATCTATATTGGATGTAGCTGTCATTTGAATAAATCCAGTTTCATCTTTATCTAGTTCTATGTTATACTTATCTGCTTTTAAATCTATATCTGTAGTTATAGGTAAAATTCTAACAATTCTATGTGTTTCTCTACCTGTTTTATGTTTTGCAATTACTTTCACATCTCCAGTTTTTACAGCTAAAAATGATTTTTTTGAAACATTTCCAATTGATTGATTTTGATTGTTACTGCCAAGGTTGTCTAATCTAACTTCTGCATCTCCATTAATATTTTCAACACTCCAAATAATATCACTTCCTAGTGCATCTGAAGGATTTATTATTGCTTCAAAATCAATATCTTTACCTTCTGCAACCACATAATCAATTCCTTGTACGTATGGAACTAAGCCTGTTTTAGAACTTAACATTATAGATGTGGCAGTTCTTATAGCATTAATATCTTTACTCGTAGATATTCCTGCTCCATTATCTGCTGATGCAATCACTCTAAATTTACCTGGATTTATAACTTCTAGCACATATTTATTATTTTCTTTACTCTTTTCCTTAACAAAATCTTTTCCTTCTGCAATTAACCATGTTATCTTTTTGTTAGTTGCTGCATCATCGACAGAAGCATCAAATTCTATTGTGTCACCTGTATATACTTCAAAATGGTCTTCTGGTTTTACTTCTATGTCAATTCCATTCCTCTTTATTGTAATTTTATCTATATTAATAGACGTAGCTTTCACAGGTTGTCCTGAAATTTTAACCTTTAATTCTCCATAAACTTTAGAATTGTCTTTTGCAGTTGCTCTGATAGTTATATTTCCATCCTTTTTAGGAGTTAATGTTGGATGTAAATCATTTGTTGAGCTGAGTGTTGCAATAACTGAATCATCATTAGAATCTTCATTTACAATACTCCATTCAACACCTTTAGTTTCAGTATCATTTGGACCAAGCTTAGCACTTAAATTCAACACTTGTCCCTCTTTTATAATTTCAGCTTCTCTTACTAAAGTAGCCCCATTTCCTGTGTTGTCTTGGCTTTCTTTACTTACTTGCTTTCCAGTATCATCTGTAGCAATTATTTCAACACTTTCTGCATCTTGAATCACACGAACTGTTCTACTTGAATATATTTGAGGATTTTTCTTGCTTACAGCTTTAACTTCAATTTCTCCTTTTTCATCTGTACCAGTTAATATAATTTTAGTATTAGATTCTTTATTAAACTTAACATCTTCTCCTTTATTTACTCCACTTATGTACTTAGCACTCCACTCTAATTCACTTTGTTCATTAGATAAATCAGTATTAGGTGTAAGGAATGCATTGAATTCAATAGTCTTTCCTTTTGATACTTTGTAAATATTATTATTTGTAGCTATATTTATACGTTCTAATTTAGGTTGTTGATTTGTTATAGTTATAATATATGGCTCACTAATTTTTCCTGAACCATCAATAGCTTTAGCAACTACTTCTACTTCACCATTTGCAATAGCTGTAATAAGACCAGTTTCTTCATCAATTGATGCATACTTGCTTCCACTATTAATTATCCACCTAATATTATTGTTACTTGCATTATCCGGTTTAATTTCAGCTACTAATTGAGCTGTTCCACTATCAATATCTATTGATTTTGGTCCAGTAATAGTAATAGATTCTACTAAGTTTTTAGCTTCAATAACATTTATTACATAATCCTTTGATCTAATCTCTGGATTATCTTCTGCTTCAGCATAAACAGTTACAGTACCAGTCTTTATACCTTCTATAATGCCAGTATTATTATCAATTACAGCTTCTCCAGTCCCATTAATAATATTCCATTTAACATTCGTATTAGTTGCACTAGAAGGTTTAATATTTGCAATTAATTGCACCCTATTTCCTACTTCAACTTCATTTTCTCCCTCTATAGAAATAGATGATATAGGAGTTACTTCTGCTTCCTGTTTATAAACTGCATATAGATTTAAGTCAGAATGTACTCTTATTTGATCATCCTCATTATATCCATTTCCTGAACCATCTCTCTTAGTATTCCATTCAATAAATTTAAAGCCTTCTCTTTTATTTGCATCAATTATATCTACTGAATTACCTTCTTTTACAGTCATTTTATCAATCTCATCACCATTATAGTCTCTAAAGGTTACTGTAAACTTTCTTATAGGAGCATCAAAATCACCTACTTCACTAGTATCAACAAGTTTTTGCATATTCATAGACTCAATTGGGGATATATTATTTTCAGATAATGATGAATTTGATTGTACACAGTTTCCAAATGCATCAAAAACTTTATCTGGTTCTGGAACTCTTGCTCCAACTACACTTCCATCATTTGCAATTGTATAAAATTGTCCATCAATAATCATATTTTTTGTCTGCATTACTCCATTATCAGCAAAGCAATATGTTTTTCCGTTAATTTTAATAATTCCAGTCTGCATTATTCCAGCAGAATTAGAATAATACCAGTTATTATTGAAATTTATCCATCCAGTTTTAAGTGCTCCACCTTCATCTAAGAAATACCATGCATCATTATATTTAATCCATCCTTTTTGCATAACACCATTATTATCAAAATAATAAATAACATTATTAATTTTTTTCCATCCAAATGAAAAGCCACTTCCATCATTAAAATAATAATTTCCTTGACTATCAACTCTCCATTGACCATTTGCTCTAAATGAGGTTCCACTAAATAATGTTGTAGTAATTACAGTACCAGTTATCAGTTTAAGTATGAGATTTCTCTTCATAAAAAATATCCTCCCTAAAATTATTGATATTACTTCAAATTTATAAAATCTAGACTTCTATCCATAGGATTTTTAAGTTATTATACAAATTTTACATTTTATTTCTATTATCGAATGAAACCTCTTCAACTAAATACTAATAAAAAAATGATATCTTAAAACCATTTTATGATTTTAAGATATCATTAAATTTATTTCTATACTAATGCTCCATTACTATTGAATGTATATTTAGTTCCATCTATATATCTGTTTCCTGTAACCATCATTCCATTTACATTGAAATAATACCAATTTCCATTAGAATATGCCCATTCGTTTTTCTTCATCTTACCTGAACTAGTATCTAAATAGCACCAGCCACCATTACAAGGTACCCATCCAGTTTGCATAGCTCCATTACTATCGGCATAATACCAATTTCCATCAGCTCTAAACCAACCTGTTTCCATTTGAGCACTTTCTTTTTTGAAATGATACCAGTTTCCATTTATATATTCCCAGTCATTTGCAGCAGCACCATTACCTTTTACATAACGCCATTTGCTATCATTATCATATAAAATCCATTGTGAAGAAGCCATAGCACCATTTCCTGGATTAAAATAATACCAGTAATCATCAACTTTAAACCATTCCTTAGCCATCTTTCCATCAGCTTTTAGATAATACCAATTACCTCCATAATTAAGCCATTGAGATTTTTCTACAGCACCATCAGCACCCAAGAAATACCAATCCTCTCCATCTTGTACCCATTGTGAAAATAACTCATATCCTTTTTTCTTATCAAAATAGCATTTCTTTCCGTCAACAATCTGCCATCCTGTTTCCATAGCACCATCTATTCTATTGAAATAATAAGTCTTTCCATTAATTGTTTGAGGTCCTTTTAGACTTATTCCATCTTCATCATAGTAATAGATATATCCATCTCTCTTACCCCAGCCTGGCTCATTATCAAATCTATCAAAGACTTTGTCCCAAGCATCATCAACATCATCACTCTTATCATTTAACGAATCTGCTAAATCATTAAGAGAATCTGATAAATCTCCAACAGCATCTGTTATATTACCAACAGTATCTGTTATATTACCAACAGTATCTTTTACATCATTGATTATATCTTTTATTCCAGTTGATTGAATTATAGATCCTAAATTATTTTTAATTGCATCTATAAGAGCATTCTTAATATCATTGGTCATCGGACTATCATTTGATATATATATTGGTTCTCCAGTAGCTTTAGCCATTGCTGCTCCAATATTTCCTCCTACAAAATAGCCTTTGTCCTTAACTGTAGTTCCGTTAATTGCTGTAAAAGGATAAATTGGTACTTGTGTATTGTTATATGATAATGCCATATCATACACTGCTTTATAAACAACAGGTTTAATATTATTATTAATGTAATCATCACTCATACTATCAATTACAGAATTAATATCAATGTTATTTATAATAGTATTCATTAAAGTTTGATTTCCTTGTAAAAATGCAATTATATCATTGATATTAATACTATTAATAGTATCATTAAGTTTTCCAGCTGCAACAATTTGTTGAACCATACCTGCCGCCTGCTCTTCGCTCATCCCTTTGCTCATCAGATTTTTAATTATTATCCCTTTGGCCAACTCAGGATTTGCTTGTAGATAGCTTTTAACAACATTAGGATTTTGTTGTAAATATCCTAATACAATATTAGGATCCTTTTGTAAAGTTCTCTTTACTAAATCTGGATCTGCTTTCAAAATTTTTCTAATATTAGAAGGCGAACTGCATACATTAGTAGCTATAGTATTAGCTATAGTATCATTTATTACTATAGGCACATATACAGGATTTCCAACTTGAATAGTACATCCTGGATATACGCTTTGTATTATAGATGCATCTCCTTGATTTGAACTTGTTCCTGCATCGGAATTACTATTAACAGCTGCATTTGCAGCAGTATTCATTAATCCTGTAGGCACTATACTTGTAATAGCCGTTGCTAATAGTATTAACGAACATGTCTTTTTTACTCTTTTTATCATAATATCCCTCCCAAACTATACTAACATTATATCACTTATACTAATCAGTTTAAATAATTTATGACCAAAATTCATTTTTTACTTACCACAAGATATCACTATAAAAATATAAATATCTAAACTATTTTAATGTGTCTTCGTAAAAATATATTTAATTGAAGTTAAATATTATAACCAAACACTTCACTTTAATATAATTTCCTACGCAATAAAAGAATCTTCCTAAATACATATTGTATTTAGAGAAGATTCTTTTTTAATTATTATGCATTACCTAAGTTTATCCACTTTCCATCAAGGAACATCATTCCTGTTTTCATTGCTCCTGACGAATCAAAGTAGTATTTTTTCCCGTCTATTGTTTGCCAACCTATTTTCATTTGGCCATCTTCACCAAAGTAATACCATACTCTTCCATCAAATAACCAGCCAGTTCTCATACTTCCATCATCATTTAGATAATATTTGTTCTTATCATATGTTATCCAGCCTTTTTGCATAATACCTGTGTCAGACATATAATACCAATTCCCACCATATTGATGCCATCCTGTCTGCATTTCTCCAAGTTCATTAAACAAGTACCAATTACCATCGTACATTGCCCATCCATTAGTCCTTAGAGCACCGTTTCCTTGCAGATAGTACCAATATCCTTTATCATAAATCCAACCAGTTTGCATAATTCCATCTGAATTAAAGTAATACCATATTCCCCCTATAAGCTTCCATCCAGTTTGCTTATAGCCGTTAATGTCCATATAGTACCATAAGTTATCATATTTAACCCAGTCATTTTTAACCTTAACACCATACCCATTATAATATGTCCATTGATCGCCTTCTACAACCCATTGATACTTTCCTTCTACTTTATCTCTAATTATACTCAAAGAATAAGTTGTATGTGAAGTCCCATCTTCTGCTATCACTTCAACTTTAACATTATTAACACCAAGATTAAGTTTTATCTTATCTGATTGGCCAGTCTTATATTCAACACCATTAATTTTTACAACTGCTTTATCATTTTGAGTAGAAAATTTTAATCTTACGTTATCAATATTTCTAGCAACAGTAACACTATAAAGATAAATTTCTGGATCAAATATTGGATTTAATTTTCCATCACTTACAGATAAACTACTTAAATTAGCATTATTTTTTGGATATCTTCTTGTTATATTAACAGTATATGTCTGCTTATTATTTTTTGTATCTGTAACAGTTATGGTAATAATGTTTCCACCTTCATCTAAATTAATATAAGGTGATGTAGCTCCACTTGGAACCACTTTTCCATCAATTTTTATTGTCGAGTTTTTATCCTCTGCAATTGGCTTAACTCCAATTGATGTAACATTATTATCTACTATTGTAGTGTACTCATAAATACCCTTATTAAATACTGGACTTAATGTACCACTTGTCAAAGTTAATCCTGTAAGCTGATTACTTCTAAATTGTTCTGTTCTTATTACTGTAATAGTATATACATTTACATCTTTATCTGAAGTAACAGTTATTGTAATGTTGTTTTTTCCTTCTTGCAAGCTAATATCTGGACTCTTCTTCCCACTTGATACAGTTGATTTATTTACCTTAATTGTTGAGGAATTATCAACTGTAACTGGTGTAAATGATATTTTTTCTTGTGTAGTTGGAACAGTAACTTCATAATCAAATATTTGAGAATTAAATGCTGGAGATAACTTTCCAAATGACGGTGTTAAAGATTTAAGCAACGCCTGTCCTTTTTTGTTTAATACTAAAGTATATATTTTAGAAATTCCATTACTTGAAACAATTATATTAAACTCATTTCTCCCACCAACTAAATCTACACTTTTTCCACTGTGACCTTCAATTTTAAAATCCATTGCTAATCCACTTGAATTAATTAATTGAATAGATGCTTTTTCATATTTAGAATCTATAGGTCCTTGTACATATTCACCATTAGAATTTGTAACTCCAAACTCAATAGAGTCAGTATATGTAGATCCCTGTCCTGAATATGTAATTGATATCTTTTTAAACTCTAATGAAGAATCTCCTCTAAAATCTATATTAATATCATAAGAAGTTTCTATACCTTCTGAATTTGCTATTTTTACAGTAAGTACAAAAGCACTATAGTCCTTAATATTTACTAATGCATACTTCTTTTTGTCATTACTCTCAGTTACAGAAAGCTCCATATTATTGGGCTTTTTAACATCTACTAAAGTATATCCCTCTTCTGCTTCCAATGTATATTTTTTTGCCATTTGAAGCTGTCTAATAACATATTTACTTTTATTATCAGCAGCCTTATCAACTATTCTAATATCTCCATTCTCATCACCTACACGAAATATAAGGCCTGGAATTTGCGTGCCTTCATTTCCTGGTGTCACTGTAGCTGCTCTAACACTCTTTATATTGCTTACCTGCATTAGACTAAAAATCATTGCAAATGCAAGTAAAAAAGACATTATTCTTTTCAATTTTCCACTTTCTTTCACCAATAATTCCTCCCATTTACTTGTCAACATTAGAAATGACATTAACATATCATAGCTTTATTATCGTATGCTTTGAAACTTTCTTTATCCTCATACTCACTTAATCAAAAATTTCATAATAAACTATATTTTCGTATACCATCAAAAGTTATTTATGAATATAATTTTCCATGCAAAAATAAAAAGAGATTATAAATCTAAAAAGTTTAGTTCTATAATCTCTTTAATCCTTTATATATTTTAGTTGAAAATTATACAAAATTTACAGATCCGTCATCATTAAAATAATAAGTGTATCCATCTATTTCCTTAGTAGTCTTATTCATAGTTCCATCTTCATTAAAATAATAATATTTATCATTTTTGAAAAGCCATCCACATCTCATAGTTCCAGAATAATTAATATAGTACCAATTTGACTTATAATATAACCAATCTCCAGTTCTCATACTACCATCTGGATTCATGTAATACCACTCATCTTTATAGTAATACCATCCTGTTTTCATAGAACCATCTTCATTAAGTAAATACCACTTTTTATCGTATAACATCCAACCTGTCCTCATTTGACCATTCACAGAAAAGTAATACCATATACCATTAATTTTCTTCCATCCTGTCACCATTGAACCATCATCATTTAAGAAATACCAGTTTCCATTCTCATAAATCCATCCGGTTTTCATCATACCATAATAGTTCAAATAATACCAATGATTATCAGTATACACCCAACCTGTCTGCATCTTTCCATCTGTACCAAGATAATAGTATGCATTATCATAAACTTCATACCATCCTGTTTGCATATTTCCCCTATTATCTAAATAATAATACCCATTAGTTTTCTTATCATAAAACCACTGATTTTTCAAAGGTTTTCCTTCACTATTATTATATCTATATCTTCCATTTACTATTACCCACTGATTAGGCTTTAATATAGAATTTACATAACCTTCAACATCTGGAGTTACTGGAATCCCAACATAAATATTTAATGTATAAGTATTTTCCATAGAAGTTTGTTTATCTATTAATCGTATTCTTACTATATATTTTCCTAATCCATCAAATTTAATTTTAATTGATTTACTAGGATCAATTTCTTTCCCATTAATCTCTACCTCATAGTTTTCATCAACTGTAAATAGCTCAAGAACTATATTATTATCTTTTTTATCACGTTCTATATTATAAATATTTACTTTTTGATTATATCCAATTTCATTATAATCAATTTTTATATTATCAAAGAAAACAGCATTCTTTCCGCCTCTATATACGTATACAGTATAAGTTGTTTTAGATCTATTGTAACAATCTATAACATCTATAGTTATCTTATTCTTACCATAAACCAAATCTATATCTGCTCTATAATTATCTTCTTTTGCTGTTAAAACTCCATTTACATATACATTATCATTAGTAAATGAAGGTCTAGCCTTTACTGTTATTTCATCTACACTTTCTCTTACTTCTGTGATATAGGTATATTTATTACTTGAAAAATTTAAATCTTCTCCCTCACTAAGTCGTAAATACTTAAGATATGAATTAGTATCAACTGAAGCATTAGCTTGGCTAATATTTAAAATATTAAGTATATTCAGCACAAATATTATAAGTATAAATCTTATAACAAAATATATAGCTTTTTTCTCCCTCATATCTACCTCCTTATTTACTACTTAATAAACAAACTAGAGTTTTTCAATAACATTCAGCCTATATTTTATATTATCATTCCATATAAGAAGTGTAAATATTGCCATAATGAATATGATATTAAATTTTTCTTAAATTTTTTATGAAACATATACAAAAAATCCCACATATTTATTATATGCAGGATTTTTCAAAGTAATAATATAAATAAATTTTATTATTTTAGATGATTATCTAACCCAAGCTCCGTCAGCACCTAAAACATAACCATTTACAGTTGTGTTTGTAACCATTGCCCCGTCAGAACCCATGTAGTACCATTTTCCGCTTACTGGAGATTGTATCCAACCAGTCATCATATCACCATTTGATGGGTTCATGTAGAACCATTTTCCGCTGTATGGAGATTGTACCCAACCAGTTTGCATGTCACCATTTGATGGGTTCATGTAGAACCATTTTCCGCTGTATGGAGATTGTACCCAACCAGTTTGCATGTCACCATT
>NZ_JABAGC010000021.1 GCF_012843905.1 Clostridium sp. SM-530-WT-3G | reverse complement strand
TATTGCTAATTACTCTTTTGAGAGCTGAAAGCATATTTTTCCTTTCAAGAACTTCTTCGAGTAATCTACTAGTATCAAATGCTTCATCGTTTACGCTTTCCCTATTTGGTAAAACCATAGAATTACTTGGCACCTTTGATTTACCTTGAAGTTCCACTTCTACTTCCATCAACTGGTCTATATATTTAGTTTTCTGCTTTCTTTGTAATTTCTTTGATTTATCCAAAGTTGTAAACCTCCTAACGTTCAGTCCTTCATCCGCTATCGCGATTAGCGTATAAATGCTAAGATAACAATGTACAGAGTTGCTAATATTTTTATGTATAGTATAAAGTAATATTTACCAAAGTATTAACGGTGATGAAAATGTTATTTAAGACAACTATTAATACTGAAATAAATATTAAAGCAGTAAACGACTTACCTAAACTTAAAATTATGATAGAGGTAAATAATTTGGATAGACCTAATTTTAGTGCTATGGCAAGACAATTAGGAGTTGATAGAAGAACAGTTAAAAAGTACTATGATGGAAATATTAACAAGACAAGAAAACCTAAAAAGTCAAAGATAGATGACTTTTATGACATCATTTCGAACCTGCTTTCAGCAGAGACGGATCAAATCTTCTATTATAAAACACATCTATATAGATATTTGGTTCGAGAAAAGGGGTTACAGTGCTCTCGAAGCGATTTTAATTATTATATTTTAAAACATCAAGAATTTGCAGAATATTTTAAACCTAAAACTAAAAAGGATTCTGTAAAATCTGAAACACCATTTGGAAAACAAGCACAATTTGATTGGAAAGAAAAACTTAACTTTACATTCAAAAATGGTGAAAAATTTATCTTTAATGTAGGAAGCTTAGTTTTATCTGCTTCCAGATTTAAATACTGGGCAGTTTGTCCTTCAACATCTCAAGCATATTTATTTGATTTCTTAGTAAATGCCTTCGAAGAACTCGGAGGAGTTCCTAATGAAATAATTATAGATAATGCTTCAACTATGATGGATAAAGCTAGAACTGAACGTTCGGACGGAAAAATTAATCCTAAGTTTCAACAGTTGGCTGATGATTTTGGTTTTAATATCGTTCCTTGCGTTAGAGCAAGACCAAATACCAAGGCTAAAGTTGAAAACCCAATGAGAATTATAGATGAAATAATGACCTATAATGGTCTTTTGGCTGATGAAGAAGAATTATATGAAAAAATGAGAATTATAACAAATGAAGCTAATTCAAGGATATGTCAAGCGACAGGAGTCCCTCCTATATTGGTATTTAAAAAGGAAAAAGAACATCTTTTACCTTTACCAAATAGTAAAATATGCTCTTCTTACAAAAACACAACAATATCAACCAAAGTTAATTCAAATGCCTTATTTAAATATAAGGGAAATCTATATTCCGTTCCTAAAGATTTCATTGATAAAAATATTGTTGTAAAAGTTATAGATAATAATCTATATGTTTATTATGCTCATAAATTAATAACTTTACACACAATTTCGCATAAAAAACTAAATTATCATGAAAATCATCATTTAGAAATGCTAGGATTAACTTTTAAAAACTCATCAGATGAAGAATTAAAAGACTATGCAGCTAAACATTTAGAGGAGATGAGAAAATTCAATGAACAATTATCAACAGTTACAAAAGAATTTGAATAAACTTAAGCTAACACAAATTAGTCTACATTTAGATGATTATATTAACAAAATAAATGATCATAAAATTAGTGTTGTAGACGCTTTATATGAATTAACTACTAAGGAAGTTAAAGTCAAGGATTTTAACGCAGCGAATGCCATGGTTAAAGTGGCAGGATTTCCACACTTAAAGGAATTAAAAGACTTTGATTTTGACTTTCAGCCTAAAATAAATAAGCAACAATTTTTAGATTTTGAAAGTCTAAGATTTTTAGAAAATAACAATAATATTATATTAATCGGAAACAGTGGCGTGGGTAAAACCCACCTTGCGACTTCGATAGGAATTGCAGCAGCCAAAAAAAGAGTTAGCACGTATTTTATAAAGTGTCAAGATTTAATAGAACAGCTAAAGAAGGCATATTTAGAGAATAAACTAGATTCTAGGATAAAACATTTCAGTAAGTATAAACTTCTTATAATCGATGAAATAGGCTATCTTCCTATTGGTGAGCAAGAAGCTAAAATGTTTTTTCAGCTAATAGATAGACGTTATGAAAAGAAAAGTACAATTGTTACTAGCAATATACATTTAGCCGACTGGAATCAAATATTTGTGGATAATTTATTAGCAAGTGCTATTTTAGATAGACTCGTTCATCATTCTACTATTGTAACTATCTTAGGAAACTCTTATAGAACTGCGACTGCACTTTCTAAGATATCTGATAAAAATAACTGAGCAATTGTACATGAAAATATTAGCACAATTGTTCAAAAAAATCTTGACATTAATATTAGCGGAGTTACTATGACATCTGCCGACTTCTGATAGTTCAGCCACATATCACTATGTGGGTTGTAACCTTGAAATTTTATTCATTTGGTACATATCTATCAGACCTCCCCAGGTAAGAACACGTACTTTCACCGATTAGCACGTGCCCATGCTGGGCACACCAATAAAAAAGATACAGACCAACTTAATCTGTATCCTTTGTAAAAAAATCTCATTTCATACTATATAAAATTTTTATTTACAAATACTTCAAATCTATCAAATGCTTCTTTTAATATTTCATCCGAATAACAATATGAAATCCTCATGTATCCCTCCCCAAGTTTTCCAAAAGCACTTCCTGGTACAAATGCTACTTTTCCTTCATTTAGTAACCTTTCACAAAATTCTTCTGATGAAATATTAAATTTCTTTATTGATGGAAATATATAAAATGCACCTTTTGGTTCTGCCACATCTACATTCATCTTTCTAAGCCTTTCCATGCAATAATTTTTTCTTCTTTCAAAGGATTTTTTCATCTTTTCAACATCATCCATTGAATTCTTAAGTCCATTTAATGCACCATACTGTGATATTGATGGAGCACAAGAAACTCCATATTGATGAACCTTCATTATTTCTTTCATATATTTATCTACACATGCAACATATCCTATTCTAAGACCAGTCATAGAAAACATCTTAGAAAATCCACTCACATAAATAACCTTATCCTTTATTTCTTCACATTGTGCTACAGAATAATATTCATCAAATATAATTGATGCATACATTTCATCCGTTATTACTACTATATTATTTTCTTTTATAATCTCTATAAGTTCATCTCTTTGATTTCTACTTAATATTGCACCAGTAGGATTAGATGGAAATGAAAGCATTAAATATTTTATATCATCATTTTTAAGTTTTTCTTTTATAGAATTTATATTTAAAGAAAAATCTTCATTCAATTCATAATTTACTACATCTGCACCAATCATTACTGATATATTTTCATAAGCTGGATACGCGGGACTAGGTATAAGTATTTTATCTCCAGCGTTCATAAGTGCAAATAACACTGAATATAATCCTTCACTTCCTCCAACTGTAACACAAATCTCTTCTTTTATATAATTTATATTAAACGACTTTAAATAATTACATATTTCTTCTCTTAATTCATCTAATCCAGCATTTGAAGTATATGTAGTTTTACCTTCATTTATTGCCCTTATCATACTATCTGATACAGCCTTTGGCACATTAAAATCTGGCTGTCCTAAAGTAAGCGAAACAGCCCCATCTACTTTTTTTACTTTTTCTGCAAATCTTCTTATACCTGAAATCTGTATTTTTTCTAATCTGTTGTTCATCTAGATTACCCCCAATTCATATTCTTATAAAGGTATTATTATTTATATACAATGATATCATACTTATATTAGTAAATTAATAAAAATTTTTTACATGGTTTTATTCATTAGGTTAATGTATACTATTTTTTGATTTTTTCTCTTTTATTTATTATATTTTTTTATTATAATTAAGTAGTCTAAAATGAATATTGAAAGGGTGATATTAATGTCATATAATTTAACAGATCCTTATGAAATCGCTAGATTTATTAAGGAATCAAAAAAATCTACTCCTGTTAAAGTTTATATTAACGGAGATTTAAGCAACGCTGATATGAGCGACGTAGAATGGTACGGAACTAATGGTTTTTACATATTAATGGGAGAATCTGATTCTATAACTAAAATAGTTTTAGACAATAAACATCTTATAAAACATTTTAGAATTGAAAATGACAGAAGAAATTCTGCTATTCCAATGTTAGATTTATTAGAAGTTGATGCTAGAATAGAACCAGGTGCAATCATAAGAGATAAAGTTAAAATCGGTAAAAATGCCGTTGTAATGATGGGTGCAGTAATCAACATAGGTGCTGAAATAGGCGATGGAACTATGGTTGATATGAATGCTGTTGTAGGTGCAAGAGGACAACTTGGTAAAAATGTACATTTAGGTGCAGGTGCTGTTGTTGCTGGTGTATTAGAACCACCAAGCAAAGAACCATGTCAAATAGGTGATAATGCCCTTATTGGAGCTAATTCAGTAATTCTTGAAGGAGTTAAAGTAGGAAAAGGTGCTGTTGTTGCAGCTGGTTCTGTAGTAACTCAAGATGTTCCAGATGGTGTTGTTGTTGCTGGTTCTCCAGCAAAAATAATCAAAGAAGTTGACGATAAGACAAAAGATAAGACTCAGCTTTTAGATGATCTAAGAAAATAATTTATAAGAAATAAAGGTTTCGCATTATTAATATTGCGAAACCTTTTGATTTTCATATTCAAAGATATATTATTAACGATTAATTATTGACCATTATGATAATTATAGCCTTTTCTTAAAGTTATCATTCTTACTGTAATTAATCTAAGTAACGTTTAAAGAATATTATACTGCTCCTTCTTCACCATTACCTTCCTCTTTTTGTGATTTTTCCATCTTTGATATAGACACTTCATATGCAACTTTCTTTACGACTTCATTTTCTGATATCTTCTTTTGATATTCTCTACTTTGAAGTCTACCCCATACTTTAATGTTGTCTCCAACATTTAAAGTTTGGCAAAATCTTGAATTTCTTCCCCATGCAATAGTTGGAATGTAATCTGATTTATTATATGCTCTATTAACAGCAAGTAATACATCAGCAATTTCACGTCCAAAAGGAGTTGTTCTATAAATAGGCTCCTTACAGATGTAGCCATCCAAGAATATTTCATTTGGATTTTTGCTTCTTTCAACGCATGGTTCAATATTTCTAGCAAAAACAGTAAGTATAAGTTTATTAGATCCATCAATAAACTTATTGTAAGATCTTAATTGTCCTTCAACAATTACTTCTGATCCAACCTCAAGCTTCATATTGCTTAATAGCCTTTCTGAAACAGTAATATTAAGCGTATCTACTGAATCACTTAATCTCATTACGTCTAAATTAAAAGTATAAAAGCCTTCCCCATACATTTCATGGCTAAACTCCAATTCAGATGATACTTTACCTTCTAGGTAAATCTTGTTATTTAGCATTAAATTATCCATTGTAATCCCTCTCTCCATCGGAAATTATTTTAAAATAATAAAATATATGCTCCCACTAGCATATATTACCATTATAATACAAATACTAGGTTACTTTCAATAAATTTAATTATTTTTATGTTGAATTCCATCTTTATCCACCTTATACCTATCAAAATATATAACTTCACTGACTGTTTTAAATGTATAGCCCTGACTTTGAAGTTCAGGTATAATTTTTTCTAAATTTCCTGGTGTATATTTAGCATTGTTATGAAATAATAAAATTGCTCCAGGCTTTATACCTTTCATAATTCTGTCATACTCTGTTTTAGCTCCAAGTTCTTTCCAATCTACAGAATCTGAACTCCACTGAATTATACTATATCCCATACCTCTTACTGTCATAAATGAACTTTTATTATAATCACCACTAGGAAATCTAAAAACCTTAGATTTCTTCCCTATATACTTTTCGATTACATCATCTGTTTTCTTAACTTCTTCTCTCATTTTATCTTGAGTTATTTTTGTAAAATTAGGATGCATATAGCTATGATTCCCTATTTCATGACCTTTTTCATCTATTGCTTTTAATTTATTCACGTTATCTTCACTATAATTCACCAATCCTCCCATCACAAAAAATGTTCCTTTAGCATTATATTTATCTAAAATATTTAATATGCTTTCTAAATAATCTTTTTCAGCCCAATTCACATCAAAAGTGAGGCATATATCTTTACACTCTGTATCTACGCAATATATGGGAATCTCTTCTTCAATATTTCCTGCATTAACCTGTGATGGCTTTGTTAATCCCATTGAAACAAGAGATATTATTATTATGATAACTATATCGATTCCTATACGCTTAATCTTCCAGTTCACATTATTTCCTCCTAAATTTATTAATAATATAATATATATTTTCCTTATGAAATATACATTTCTAATAAATTAATCAATATTAATTTATTATTGTTAACTAATTAATTTTTAATATCCCGTTTTGTTATTATCTATATTCACTAAATAGTAATTTATGCTATAATAAAAAAAGAGTTTCATTAGTCATGGAGGTAATTATGTACGAAAATTCATCAGAATTAGCAGAAAATAAACTTTTAATGCTATATGTCTTAAAATCAATAAAAAATCCAATATCAAACACTCAGCTTACAGAAATAATTTTAGAAAACAATTTCATAAATTATTTCACTTTTCAACAGTACTTATCTGAATTAGAAGATTCAAAATTCGTTGAATATCATGAGGCTAATGATAAAAAAGTACTAATGTTGACAAAACAAGGGGAAAATGTACTTTCTATGTTCAAAGACAGGCTTTCACCTTCAAAAATATCAGTTGTTGACGAGTACATAAAAGAAAAAATCGAATCAATAAAAAAAGAACTCACTATTCATGCTGACTATACATTAGGTGATAATGACAGCTTTATAGTAGATTTAAAAGCTGTAGAAAATCAGACCTTATTGATGGAACTTAAGCTTTCTGTTCCTTCAACAAAGCAGGCTTCTTCTATCTGCAGTAAATGGAAAAACAATCCTTCAGATATTTATAATAAAGTTATCAATATATTAATAGACGAAAATTAAACTCAAAAAATTGCTTTAGTTTATTTTTTTCTAGAAGCATAGTATTATATTATTAATTTTCAATAAAAGTCATTGCATTTGGTTCTTTTCCAACTGTTATGGCTTTTATTTCTTTTTCTTTAAGGTTTATTACATTTATAATTCCATTTTGATAATCACCAGAATATATGATTTCATTTATTTTAAGTATACCTCTTGGCATTCCTCCTACAGGAATTTTCTTTATTTCTCTCCCCTTATTCAAGTCCAATATACTTATAGAACCACTACATAAATTAGATATATACAAATATCCATTATCCTCAAATAAATCTACTGGAGAATATCCAACTTTTATTTTTTGAATAAGCTCAAGATTATCTAAAGATATAATTCCTACATAGCCATTTTGGTCATATCCAAGATAACTCATACATACATACAAATAACGTCTATTATTAGAAACTGCAATTTTTAACGGAGTATTTTCTACTTCTATTTTTTGAATTATTTCATTTTTTTTAGCCTCTATTATGGATATACTATTATCACCCATATTGCTTACAAATAGCATATTTTTTTCTTTGTATAATATAATATCATGTGGAAATCTACCTGTAGGTATCTCAAAATCAATCCTTTCATTGTTTAAATTATATACAATTACAGAATCTGACTCTCCACAAGTCACATATAATACTTTATTTATTATGCTAATGTCATTAGGATGAGCTCCTATATATAAATTTTTGAGTTCTTTAAAATCCCATAAATTAATTAAGGATATACTGTTATTGTAATTATTTGCCACAATGATATTTTTATCATATAAAGCTAGACTATGGGGACCAAATGGCTCAGCCCCATTAGATAAATAAAGATTTTCCACCTTTTGATCATAGGTATTAATTCTACTAAGACTGTCAGAACCTGTATTACACAAAATTATATAACTCAATCCCATTTCCCCCCAATATAAACAATCCTATTTTTATTTCAATCTTATTTGTATTTATAATATATTCTTTTCCTCTTTTATTGGTACTACCAATTTGCTGTTATATCTTTATTTATTGACAATTTCCTACTATAATAAGTAGGAGTGTTATTTTTTATTAAGAGGAGAGAAATAAATATATGTTTACTTATAAGACAAATGGTGTATGTGCATCAACAATTAATTTAGATATAGTAGACAATGTAATTCAATCTATTGAATTTGTTGGCGGCTGTAATGGAAATCTTCAAGGCATAGGTCATCTAGTTCAAGGTATGAAGGTAGATGACGTAATAGAAAAACTTAATGGAATTCATTGTGGTAAAAGATCAACATCTTGTCCTGATCAACTTTCATTAGCTTTACTTGCATGGAAAGAAGAAAATAATAATTAAAAATAAGAGGTTTTATGTGTATTTAAAAAAATACACATAAAACCTCTTTATTATTTAAGATTATTGGATATATTGTTCTTTTGTTCTGGATAAAAGTTCTAGTACATTAGCTACTCCATCCTCAACATCTTTATAACTTAAATATAAAGATATACTTATATTATTCAAATCATCACTTATTTGCTTTATAACACCATATATATAACGTTCTGCATATATTAGATTATTTAAGATATCATCAATAGGTTTTGAAATATATCCAATAGCATATCCATTTTCTGTACACACAATTGTAGAAAATCCATTTTCCTCAATAAAATTTTGCATAATATACACAACATCATTTTCCTTAAGTGAATTCTTAACTTTAATTCTATTAAATGCCCCTTGACCTAAAACATTTATATTTAATAGAAATGCATCCTTAGGATGAATTTGAATAATTTCTGGTTGATCAATTACTAACTCTCTATTATCGTTACTTGAATAAGTATTTTCTTTAAGTAATGACTTTAATTTTCTTTTTATACTCGGAATACATTCTTGATCTATATATCTATAAATCAATTTTTTATCATTTTCATTTATAAAATTTTTCATTTTATTAAGATTTTTTATGCATTCATCTCTTAATTCAATTAAAGGACATTGTAATCCTCTCAAATTTATATGTTTATATTCATTAATGTCATCATTAAAATCTTCTATTTCACTATATGTTATTAATATATAAAGGCATATATAATCAATATCATCATATGTTAAATTTTCAAGCCTCATCTCTTTAGACTCCATTGTCATATCATCAATTGGAAGATTAGCAATTCCAAGTTTAAATGCAGTCTTTCTTATTGCTTTACTACCTGAACATAAACCATATTTATATAAAAGTGGGCTACAATAATTTCTTTTTAGTATATTTTCATATTCTTTCTTTTTAAGTTTATAACCTGTTTTTTCTATACATCCTATTAAAACATCAGTTTCTAATTCAGTATTACTTATTTCATCCTTTATTACATCATGCCAATACGGTTCGTTTACTATATCAGTACATAATTCAATTATTCTTTTATATTCTTCAAACTCATCTAATATTTGTATGTTTTTGTTTTCCTTATAATAATCTACTAGCATTCCATCAACTAAATATAATATTGATACTACTGCATATAAAGAATATATGCCACCACTAACTTCATTTATAATTTCTAAAATCTTATTACATACATCTACCTTATTATTAATTGCACCTAATCCATAATCAGATAAAACTGTACAAAAGGCTTTGGTAAACAATTCTATATTATGTGAATCCAATTTAACTCTATTTAAATATTCTAAAATATCAACTGATAAAATACTATACTCTATAATTTCAGGTATTGGATAATTATCAGTGCATCCATATTCAACAAGCCAATTTTCTATTTCATATGTTAATGCCTTTAAGTGAACAAGAGCAAAAAACTTCCCATAATATTCTGCATGTTTAGCGATTTCAAAAATCGTATCATTTTTGTTATTCATATGCGAATAATCATTAATTACATAAAATATAAAGCTATTATGAATAGAGAAAATATTTAATATTTCTTCTAAGTTATCCACTTCAAGTACTTGAGCCATAATTAAGGCCAACTTTACCACTTCTTCATTTTTGCTATTTAAAATCACATTATCTACAAATTGTTTAAGCAATTCTTTACTTTCATCATTATTTTCAATTACTGCACTTAATGTTTGCCTAATGCTCTCATAATAGTAAATAACACGGTTTGAACTTAAATATTCTTCAAGCTCTTCACAATGTTTTCCATTATGAATTACTTCTAATAAAATCTTTACTAATTTAGCCGCTGACTTATTTTGCTCAAATAATTTAAGAGGCTTAATCTTTCTAGTAAATACTCTATATTCATAGCTTCCAGCATTCTCAATGTCTTGAAAGCTGTAAAATTCCCCTTTATTCTTATTATAGAATTCTTTTAATTCTATATAATACGACTTTTCCATTTTATTTTCTGTCATATTGTTCCCGCCCCCTATCTTTTATACCATTTCATTTTACCATTATTTCAAAATTTTAACTAATATTTTTCTCATATCCCCTATCATATATAACGAACCACTTATTAGTATAAGATCATCTTCATCAGCTTCACTTATTGCTTTTGATACGGCCTCTTCATAGCTTTCTATAGCTATTACATTTTTATTATATTTAACTATTTTATTTTTTAATTCCTGGCTAAGTTGAGCTCTATCACTATGTGGAGTAAGAGCATATACTTTTTCTGCAAATGGAACTATTTCCTTTATCATTTCATCCACTTGTTTATCTGCCAAAATACCTAACAGAAGTATCATATTCTTATACTTAAAATACTTATTCACATTATATGTAAGTGATTTTATACCATCAATATTATGTGCTCCATCTATTACAATAAGAGGTTTCTTATTTAATACTTCAAGTCTACCTTTCCACTCAACATCTTCTAAAGATTTTTCAACTAATTTAACATTTAGTTTTTCATTCTGTCCTTCAAAAATAACCTCTATAGTATTTAATACCACTGCTAAGTTAAGCATTTGATGTGCTCCTAAAAGAGGAAGTTTAACTTTATAATCATTCTTCATTGTACTTACCTGTACTTCTTGATATATATCATCTCTATTTATATTTAAAAGCTTTACGCTGTTCTTCTGTACAAGTCTTATTCTTGAATTCATCTCTTCAGTTTTTTTCACAATAACATCCTGAACATTCTTTTCTTCAGGATAAACCACAACTGGTATACCTTCTTTTATTATTCCAGCTTTCTGCTCAGCAATTTCCTCTATAGTATCACCTAAAATATTCATATGATCATAACTTATAGATGTAATAACACTTACAATAGGAGTCAAAACATTTGTAGAATCTAAAGCTCCTCCAAGTCCTACTTCTACCACCCCATAATCAACTTTTTCTCTATAAAAATATAAAAACATTAGTGCTGTAAGAATTTCAAATTGAGTTGGATGATCATACCCTTCTTTTATAACTTTTTCTACAGCTTCTTTAACTTCCACCAATAATGATACTAGTTTTTCTTTAGGAATATTTTCACCATTAATCTGTATTCTCTCTTCAAATTCCTCAATATATGGAGAAGTGTACATGCCTACTTTGTAACCCATTCCTCTTAGAACTTTTGTTATCATTGCAGTTGTTGAACCCTTGCCATTTGTTCCTGCCACATGAATTAATTTAAGTTTTTTATCTGGATTCCCCAGTAATTCTAAAAGCCTAAATGTCCTCTTAAGTCCATAATTAGATCCAAATTTTCCTATACTGCTTATGTACTTCATTGCTTCTTCATAAATCATAATTCTTAACCTCTTTTTCGTAAATATTATTTATTATTAAGTAAATTCTATCTTAATTAGCTTTCTACTTCAACCAAAATATAGGTATTTAATATACAGCAAAAATCAACTTTGTTTATAGTCTAACTTGGCCAATTAAAAGCTCCCAATATCTTATATATCTCAAGAGCTTAATATTACTTAAATTAAGCATTCAATTTTTTTGATTACCCATGCATATGTATACAAAAAAAATTCCATACACATCTGTTTTTAAAAAATGTTGTTTTGTATATTATTCATACTTTGTGGCAATGCTCCAAACGAGGTGAATAAATTGATAGAAAATGATATTGATTATAAAAACTTAGAAAAGCTTATACCCCAATTACTAAAAGTTGATTTATATAAAGCTAAGAAATTTGAATGTTGTCCTCATTGCCAGAATACTGATTTTATTAAACACGGCAAATATAAAGGAATTCAAAGATATATGTGCAAAAAGTGTAGAAGAACATTTTCAAATACAACCAATTCTTTATGGTATTATTCAAAAAAAGTTCCTGAACTTTGGATTAAATATATAGAATTATTCTTACAGAGAAGAACTTTAAGAGCATGTGCTGCTGAATTAAAACTTAATTTATCAACAGCTTTTTACTGGCGCCATAAAATATTAAATATTCTAAAATCAGCTCATCATTATGGAATCAACCCAGAAAAATTATCAGGGAATATATCTGCCGACACAATATGTTTTCAAGAGGGAGCTTATAATTCTACAATAAATTTTAAACCTGACTACTATTTTCAACAAAAACTTATAGTTGCAGTAGCAGTCAGAGATTGCCAAGATACAATGCTAATAGTTCCCTTAAGCAGACACAGTTTTGATAAAATTCAATTTAAAAACAAAGTAATTAGTAGACTAGATGAAAAAGCATTAATTATCACTAATGGATGGAATCGTTTCTTAAGAGCTGTAAGTGAAAGGTATAATAATAAAACTAACAAGAGATGGAGAAGCAAATCTATAGTTATTGACGATAAAATCAACCATATTGGACACAAAGTATCAGCCTGGTTTTGTGATTTTTATGGAATAGCAACTAAATATTTAGAGAACTATTTATCCTATTTTATATTGTTTAATCTTGATTATTGCTTTAAGTCTATGGATATGTCCTACTCCCTAGTAAAATCTTTTGGATTTATAAAAACAAGTAATATTAAAAAATCTGAACTTGTCTTGTAATATATAAATTTTATAACATGTAATTTGTACATATTGACTCATCTTTAATTCCTATATATAACAACATTATTTAAAAACAGCTTTTGATACTATTTTTTAGTAATATATTACATGCGTGAAGCTAAATAATTATAAGAATTTCTTTCAAATATATTCTCTTATACACCATTTCAATAATTTTTATATAACTTAAATCCAGTATTTAAATATTCTATACCTTACTTAATAACATAATAAAAGAATTTGATCTTCTACCTTAAAAACCAAATCCTTTTATTTCTATTATTTATCTATTACCATATTTTCTTCTTCTTGAAAAATCATCAAGTAATAAAGATAATAAAATGCTTGCTAAGAGAATTATCATTATTATTAATACCGAATTCGTAACTGATATTTCTATTCCAAATAATAATATAAATAACTTTAATCCTGTAAACATAAGTATTACACCTACACCATATTTCATAAAAGTAAACTTGTCATTCATTTTTTCTAATATGTAATACATGCTTCTTAAGCCTAATATAGCAAAAATATTAGATGTATATACTATCATTGTATCTGTAGTTATAGAAAATATGGCAGGTATAGAATCTATTGCAAACAGTACATCTGAAAATTCTATTACAACAAGTACTGCCAAAAGTGGTGTTGCATATATTATTTTATTCTTATTTACAAAAAATCTGTTTCCATGAAGAACTGTTGTTACTGGTATAACCTTTCTTAATACTTTTACTGCAAAATTATCTTGAAATTCAATCTTCTCTTCTTTTTTAAATAACATTTTCAAACCACTATATAACAATATTATTCCAAACAATGAGAGTATAGAATGAAATTTATTTATTATACTTACTCCAAGCAAAATAAATATAAGCCTTAATACCATTGCTCCTAATACACCGTATAAGAGAACTCTTTCCTGATAATCCTCTTTTATGCCAAAGCTAGAAAATATCATTAGAAACAAAAATAAATTATCAAGACTAAGAGACATTTCCACTATATATCCACCAAAATATTCTATTGCTGATGTTTCTCCTTTTGTAATATAAATAAAAACATTAAACATTATGGATAATGATACCCAAAATATAAGATTAAATAAATACTTCTTCTCCTTCAAATTAACACCCCACTTATTCAGGTAACAAGTAACAGTTATAATTTCTTTTATAATAAGTAAAAAGTTTATATTTTATAGTTAGTATGCAATAACATACTAGAAACTAATTGAAAACATAATCTTTATTTTGTTTTACTTTTCTTTCTATATATATTATTATGAATTTACTATTATCCATGTTTTTATTATTTTTATATACATTTTATGAAAATCTATAGTAAAACCAAAGCACAAGAAAGTTAATTATCAAACCGATAGTTACTATTCTTGTGCTTATATATTATCTAATATTAATTAAAATTTAAGTCATTAATTTTCTTTACTTTCTACTGCTATTTCATTTTGATTATCAGCATAATACTGTGCCTGAGCACTCCACATTTTTGCATACAATCCATCATAGGCATTTACAAATTCTTCATGACTTCCACGCTGAACTACACTTCCATCATCAAATACTGCAATATCATCACAAAATCTACATGAAGATAATCTATGTGAAATATATATTGCAGTCTTATTTCCTATCATTTTATTAAATCCAGAATATACTTCATACTCTGCTATAGGAGTGTATCTGGTATAAAACGAAAAATTCCAAGAAAAAAATCCCCTTCACAGAATGTAGGCTGCAAATAAAGCCTATTCCTATAAAGGGGTAGAAAATTATTTTCTATATTATTTCAATTTAATTATTTTAGTTTAAAGCATCAATTCTAACTTTTACTGCTTCAAGCATTTCAACGTACTTAACTCTCTTTTCCTTTTCAGCGTTTACTACTGCTTCTGGAGCTTTAGCTACGAAACCTTGGTTTCCAAGCTTCTTATCGATTCTTTCGATTTCTCCTTCAAGCTTCTTAACTTCTTTATTTAATCTTTCAAGTTCCTTATCCTTATCAACTAAGTCTAATAGTGGCATGAATAATTCTCCACCTTTAACTACTAGAGATACTGCATTTGCAGGAACTACAGCTTTATCTTCGATAAATTCAACTTCTGAAGCTGAAGCAAGTTTTTCAATATAAGAAACTCCATTTGTAAATGCTTCTTTAGCATCTGAACTGATATAAGCTATAACTTTAGCTTTTCTTGATGGTGGTACATTCATTTCAGCTCTTACATTTCTTAATCCTTTAATTGCTTCAATAACGTATGCCATATCTTCTTCTGCTTTTGTATCAACTAAAGCTTCATCAAATTCTGGCCATGCAGCATTTACTATTGTTTCTTCATCAGTTAAGTGAGTGAAGATTTCTTCTGTAATAAATGGCATTGCTGGGTGTAATAATTTAAGTCCTGTAACAAGTACAGTATTTAATACATTGTAAACTACTCCCTTAGCCTTTTCATCTTCACCATAGAATACTGGTTTAATTAATTCTATATACCAGTCACAAAATTCTGTCCACATGAAGTCATAAACCTTTGACATAGCAATTCCAAGTTCATATTTTTCCATGTTTTCAGTAACTTCTTTAACTAATGTGTTCATTTTTGATAATATCCACTTATCAGCTAACGAATATTCTTTACAGTCTTTATATTTGTTCATTATGTCCTTATCAAGATTCATCATAACGAATCTTGAAGCATTCCAAATCTTATTAGCGAAGTTTCTTGATGCTTCAACTCTTTCAGGATAGTATCTCATATCATTTCCTGGAGCATTACCAGTAGCTATCATAAATCTTAATGCATCAGCACCATATTGATCTATAACCTCAAGTGGGTCTACACCATTTCCTAAAGACTTACTCATCTTTCTACCTTGGCTATCTCTTATAAGACCATGAATTAATACAGTATGGAATGGAGTTTCTCCCATGCAGTGTAATCCTGAGAATATCATTCTAGCAACCCAGAAGAAGATTATATCATGTCCTGTAACTAAAACGCTGTTTGGATAGAAGTAATCTAAATCTTCTGTCTTGTTTGGCCAACCTAATGTTGAGAAAGGCCATAATGCAGATGAGAACCATGTATCAAGTACATCTGGGTCTTGTTCTATATTAGTGCTTCCACATTTAGTACATTTTGTTGGAGCTTCTTCAAGTACCATCATTTCACCACAGTCTTGACAGTAGTAAACTGGTATTCTGTGTCCCCACCATAATTGTCTTGAAATACACCAATCTTGGATATTTTCCATCCAGTTGAAGTATGTTTTATCAAATCTTTCAGGAACAAATTTAGTCTTACCTTCTCTAACAACTTCTATAGCTGGTTTAGCTAATTCGTCCATCTTAACATACCATTGTTTTGATATGATTGGTTCTACAGTTGTTCCGCATCTATCGTGTGTACCTACATTATGAGCATGGTCTTTAATCTTAACTAATAGTCCAGCTTCTTCTAAGTCTTTAACTATAGCTTTTCTAGCTTCATATCTATCTAAACCTTGATATTTTCCACCATTTTCATTGATTATTCCCTTATCATCCATAACTCTGATGATTTCAAGATTGTGTCTCTTACCTACTTCAAAATCGTTAGGGTCATGAGCTGGAGTCATCTTAACTGCACCAGTACCAAATTCTAAGTCAACGTAATCGTCGCCAACTATTGGAATTTCTCTACCTACTAATGGTAAAATTACAGTTTTACCTATAAGGTGTTTATATCTTTCATCGTTAGGGTTAACAGCTACACCACTATCTCCAAGTAATGTTTCTGGTCTTGTTGTTGCAATTTCTAAGTATCCACTTCCATCAGCTAATGGATAGTTAATATGCCAGAAATGTCCTGCTTGTTCTTCATATTCGATTTCCGCATCAGATAAAGCAGTTTGACAATGTGTACACCAGTTAGTTATTCTGCTTCCTTGATATATTAATCCTTCATTATATAATTTAACAAATACATGCTTAACTGCTGCACTTAAGTTTTCATCCATAGTAAATGCTTCTCTTGTAAAATCAGCAGATACTCCAAGCTTCTTAACTTGGTTTCTTATAGTAGCTCTGTACTTGTCACTCCATTCATATACTTTTTCAAGGAATGCTTCTCTTCCCATTTCCTTTTTGTCATAACCTTCATCTGCAAGCTTATTAGCAACCTTAACTTCTGTTGCAATTGAAGCATGGTCTTCACCTGGAAGCCATAATGTGCAGTAGCCTTGCATTCTCTTGAATCTTATAAGCATATCTTGTAAAGTATCATCAAATGCATGACCTAAGTGAAGCTGTCCTGTTATATTTGGAGGTGGCATCACTATAGTAAATGGCTTTTTACTTCTATCTACTTTTGGTGTAAAGTACCCTTTTTCCTCCCAATGTTTATATATTCTGTCTTCAAATTCTTTTGGATCATATGTTGTTGAAATGTTTTTTATCTCTGACATTGTTTATCCTCCTATATTAAATAAAAAAAGAGTCTTCAATCCGTAAAAGGACGAAGACTCGCGTTACCACCTTTATTTCCACGTAGCACATATAATTGCTCTAATGGACTCTTAATTCAAATAACGGTTTAGAAAAACCGTCTTTAGCTACTATTAAATTCACTAAAGAAACTCAAAAGCTACCTTCAGAACTTTCCATATAAGGGTTTCCAGCTACTCCCTCTCTCTTTCTTTACTCAAACAAAAACAAATAAGTTTGAATTAGTTTATACTTATTTAAAGCATAAATCTTTTAATACTTTCAGTTCTTACTCCTCTTTATCAATGTTTTTAAAATATTAATTTACTTTATAATATATTAACAACTTTTATTTGTCAATATTAATTTATTACTTCTAATTCCATATTATATTCAAACAGTTTCATTAATTTACAATATTCTTAATGTAACAAGAATAAGTGATAAGATTACAAGCCCTACAAAATTATATATACTAAATATTTTAATATACTCTTTGCTTCTTTCAGGGTTTTCATTGACATAAAGTTTATATGAAATAACACTAGCAAGAGATGCTATTAATGTTCCTAACCCTCCTACATTAACCCCAAGAAGTAATTCTTTGTAATAATTTGTGAATCCAGACAAAAGCATTGTTGCTGGTACATTACTTATGAATTGGCTTGCAATAAGTCCACTATAATATGTGCTTTTAGGTGTTGATAATAAACCTTCTAATAAATTTTTTATATATGACATATTAGATATATTACCAATAAAAATAAAAAATCCTGCAAATGTAAGTAGTAATGAATAATCTACTCTCTTAAACAATCCTTTATCCAATAAAAAAACACCAACTAATGTAACTATAAATGCTATTCTATAATCTAAAACTTTAAATACTGAACAAAGTATAATTACTAATATCACTGAATATATAAGTGCTTTATTTTTTTCTTTTATAGTATTTTTCTCAAGACTTATAACATTTATATTTTTATTTTTCATTATATATATCACCAACATAAGCAATACACACGAAATAACAGTAAGTGGCAGTGTTATTTTTAAAAACTCATATGGTGAAAGATTATAAAAACTATATATAAATAAGTTTTGAGGATTTCCCATAGGAGTTAGTGCACTTCCTAAATTTGCCCCTATAGTCTGCAAAATAACTAATTTCATTACGTCTATATTTAACTTTCTTCCTACAATCAATGTAATAGGCACAAATGTAATAAGTGCTACATCATTTGTAACAATCATTGCACCCACAAATGTTATAAATACTAATGTATAAGTCACTCCTCTAATACTAGTGCACCTCTGAACAAGATGAGCTGCTACATAATCTAATATCTTAAGTTCTTTAAACGCAGCTACAATTATCATAAGATTAAATAAAAGTATAATAACTTTAAAATCTATATATTCTAATTTGGGTACTGAAATAAATGATGTTATAAGTGCTAGAAGGAGTGCTATTACCATTACGCACTCCTTTTTTAAATATTCTATAATTCTCTCTCTTTTTAATAAATGCTCCTGTATTCCTGTCTCCATACCAATGAACAGTAAATGTTCAATTCACCTTCCCTACTTTTTATTCTTATCTATGTAAACTTATTTTTCTACCTATTACAATGCATTTAGAATCTTTTCCATGGCCTATTTCACTTGTTTTTACAATAGGCATAGATTCATTATCAACTATATTTTTTACTATTTCAACTATATCTGGAGTATATTTTTCTCTTTCCATCTCTGTATAGCTTCCAAGTATTATACCCTTTATCTTTTTAAATACTCCCATTTGCTTATATTGATTCAAATAAGTTATCATTTTATATACATTTCCACTAAAGCTTTCTAAAAATAATATTTTATCACTGAAATCTGGTATATATTCAGTTCCTGCCAATTTTAAAAAGCAACGTATATTTCCTCCAATAACAATTCCCTCAATACAGTTTCCTTGTATCCATTCATAATTAAAATCCACAAGTTCATTACCATGACCCATGATAGTACTAAAGAAATTCTCTTTTTGAACTTTTTTATACTCATCAATTATATTTCTAATCTGATACAAATAAGTTTCCATACCAGTCTTAGAATTAAGAGCATTAAGAACAACTGATAAATCACTATATCCGAAGAAAGGTTTCTTGTTTTTCTTTATTATGCTGTAATCTAGATATTCTAGAATTTCATTGCATAAATCTCCACCTGAAACATCAAATATAGCTTTTATTTTATCATCCTTAAAGAAATTCATTAAAGCTTCAGCCTTTTTTCTTCCTTCATCCTTAGGAAATGATTTATCTATATAAATTTTACTGCTTAGCTTTACATTAAGTCCTAATGATTCTAATTCAGATTTTAATAATTCTATTTTTCCACTAGAACTATCTATTAATCCATTAGAACATGCAACTATTCCTACTGTATCACCTTTATTTAGTAATTTCATTTTTCCCCTCCGTTTATTAGTAAAATAATATCACATCTATTTATATATTATTTTCTTCATATAATCAATTGGCATGATTACTTATTCTTAATAAATCATCCAAATAAATTCCCTAAATATCTTAAATCCTTTTAACTTAGTGAAAAGCATGATTCATCCATTACTTTTAACTCATTATCTATTATAGGAATAAAATCCATTAATCTTATCACATCATTTTCCACGTCAACTCCTGGTGCAATTTCAATAAGATGAAGTCCATCTTCAAATAATTTAAATACACATCTCTCTGTTATATACAACACATCTTTGCTATTTTGTGAGGCAAATTCACCACTAAAGGTCACTTGAGATACATTATTTACAAACTTTATATTTTTACCTTCAGATATAATTTCAAGCTTTCCATCCTGTACATTTATATCTAAACCACCAGCAGTAAATGTTCCACAAAATACAGTTCTTTTTGAATTTTGAGTAATGTTTATAAATCCACCACATCCAGGTATTTTATTTCCAAACCTGCTTACATTTATATTTCCATGCTTATCACACTCTGCCATTCCTAAAAAACTTATATCAAGACCTCCTCCATCATAAAAATCAAATTGTGTCAGCTGATCTATTATACATTCAGGATTATATGATGAACCAAATTTTATTCCACTTTGAGGTATTCCCCCTATGGCTCCAGGCTCTACTGTAAGAGTTATAAACTGATTAAAATTATTTTTCTTTGCTTCTTTTGCAACCTCTTCTGGAACTCCTATTCCAATATTTACAACATCACCTTTTTTAAGTTCCATAAATGCTCGCTTTCCTATAATTTCTCTTGCACTTATTTTATTATTTCTATTAATAATATTTACACTGTTATTCTTTTCTTTAGATTGTTCTCCTTTAATTCGTGGAGTCCCGCACAGGCCTTCGTCATACTTTAATCCAAGGATCTGACTCTTTTCATTATCATCAACTTTTACAACATAATCTACATAAATTCTTGGTATTTTAACTTTATTACATGGCATTTTATCCTCTTCTAAAATATCATCTACCTGTACTATTACAATTCCACCACAATTTTTAACTGCTTGTGCTATAACAAACGCTTCTGAATAAGTTGCTTCATGTTCCATAGAGATGTTACCACTTTTATCACTAAAAGTTCCTTTTATAAATGCAACATCTATATTTTCATTCTTAAACAAAAGAAATTCTTCACTATTTATGTTTACAAGTTCTACATAATCCTCTCTAGTTATATCATTTGCTTTTCCTCCTTCATTTCTGGGATCAACAAATGTTCCAAGTCCAACTCTGCTTAACGTATATCCAGACTTTCTAGCAATATCTCTAAATATATTACACATTACTCCTTGGGGAAGATTATATGCCTGTACTTTATTATTAAGTATTAAATTACCCAGTTTAGGTGCAAGATTAAAATGAGCTCCAACCACCCTTTTTATAAGCCCCTCATATGCTATATGATTAAGCCCCTTTTCCTTTCCATCTCCCTGTCCAGCTGCAAACATAAGTGTAATATCTCTTGGCTCATTTTCTTTTATATATCTTAATCCTAATTCTTTCAAAAGATCTTCTGGTACTGCTACTCCTGCAAAACCTGAAACGGCAAGAGTGTCACAGGACTTTATTAATTTAACAGCATCTTTAGAATCAATTATTTTCATAGATAACTCCTTAAAAATTACTATTTACTATAAATTTGTTCTACCAATGCTTATTATTTTCTGCTCTTCTTGTTATTTTATTAACACTCAAATGTATGCTTTTACTAATTCTTATTAAAAATTTCTCTTAAAGAAAAAACGAATGAAAGTATTTTACTTAATCATTCGTTTCATTATTTTTAACACTACTTCGTATTAGGCATTTTAATTGTCATATGATTCTTGTGATCATGATGATGGTCATGGTCATGACTGCATACAACATTTTTATCTTGTAATTGCCCATTTATATATGAAGAAATTATATCATCTATATTTCCAGAAGCACCTCTTATAACTTCAAGATTCTGACTCTTAAGGCCATCTATTGCTCCTTGTCCTATACCTCCTGTAATTACCACAGATACACCTTCATCTTTTAACAATGCAGCTAATCCACCATGATTATGCTGTAAAGCTTCAGCACTAACCACCTTTTTATCTGTAACCTTATTATCTTCAACAGTTACTATTTCAAAGCTTTTACTCTTCCCAAAATGTTGATTTATTTCATTTTCATTTTTAGGTAATGCTATTTTCATAATATCCTCCTTATATACTGATATATTTATAGTATTTAAACTCACCTTAAATACTAATAGCACTACTATTTTACCACATAATTATTATTTTTATAATATTTTACTCTCACCTAAGTAATTATTTCTTTATGTGTTCTTTAAGCTCTTCTGAATTTAATCTCTGTGGTTCTTTAAACTGATTTAGTACAAGAACTTTATAATATATTTCAGCCACATCTTCAACATACCTAGCCTTTGTCACCACATCATCTATATTTTCACTTATTATTACAATCCCATGACGTTCTAATAAACATGCATCATTCTTAATTAGAGGTTCTATAACACTTTTAGCTAATTCTATAGTCTGCGCTTTTTCATATGGTGCTACATATATATATCCTCCATAGTGCCTTGAATCTGATACTATAGGAGGAATAACCTTATTTGCTACCGCAAAAATAGTAGCATAAAGAGAATGAGTGTACATAACAGCTCGTATATTTTCCTTATTCTTATATATTTCTAAATGAAGTAATTTTTCTCTACTTGGCTGCATTTCTTTGTGAACTTCAATTTCATTTCCTTCACTATCCAGTATACATATACTTTCTGGCTTTAAATCTTCTCTACTTACTTGGGAAGGTGTTATTAGAATATATCCAGTACTTTTATCCCTTAAACTAAAACTTCCTGTTTTTTCTTTACATAGACCATACTTCTCTGCATCTTTTGCTATCTTAACTAATTTAATTCTAAGATTATCTAACAAATCAATCACTCCTATACTTATTCATATTTATATTTTTAAATTATTATTCTTATTTGTAATATATAAGTTCATGTAATCATTGTTAATTTTTTATCAAATATATCTGCAGTTTTCTTATAAAAAACAAAATATATTTAATAATAATATATTCAACCCAAACTAAATTGTTACAAAAAAATCCCACAGAAATCTGTGAGATTTATATATTTATATATTCATTAATCAAATAAATTTGTACAACTTAGTCAATATCCCTTTTACTATATAAATTTGAACATATTATATATGAAATTACAGTTAATAATATTCCAATTATTAAGACTGAAACCTGCATACTATGAAGTGATATATTTATAATTGAATTTGGTGCTTGTGGTATTATTTTCACTATTGTCTTTGAAAAACATACTGGAAGTACAAATAGAAATACTAAAATTAGTCTTGCTTTATTAAATCCAAATACAAGGGCAATTGGAGAAACTATTACTACAACTACAATTCCTATTATATATATTGATAAATTTACTGCTTCTAATGGTATTGTTTCAGAAGTAACCATATTGAACGCTTTTAAAATAATAAATATAAAATCAGCAAACAATACTGAAATAAATATATTAATTACACCATAAATATATTTAGATAAAATATATTTCTTTGGTTCAACAGGAAGAGAATACACTAAATAATTTACTTTACTCTTATTTTCATATGCAAGAGTACTATAATTTAAAAGCATTAATAAAAGCGCTGCACCAAATGGAAGCATAGAACCATCATTGTTTGTTACTGTGATAAAAACAGCCAGTAAAATCATTACTGCGCCTGATTTTTTTAATGCTAAAACTGAAGTATAGTGAAGCTTTATTAAATTAATCATATTATCCATATTCTCTACTCTCCTTATCCTACATAATAAATTAAAATATCATCTAATGAACATTTTTCATAAACTGCTTCATTTCCAAAAATCTCACGAGCTTTTAATTTATCATCCATAAGACCTTCATATCCAAATCTATTTTCTTTTAATGAAACAAATTGACTTTTTATATTCTCATCATACAAATCTTTTTTAAATTTTACCAATATATGATTTTCTAATATTTCGTCCTTTTCACCTTGTAAAAATATCTTTCCATCATTTATAAACACAATATAATCTGCACATTTTTCAATATCCGTTGTTATATGAGATGAATAAAACACCGTTACTTCTTCATTAACCATATGATTATTTATAATATCTAATATTTCATTTCTAACAATTGGATCAAGATTAGCTGTAGGTTCATCCATAATCAATAATTTAGGATGATGTGAAAATGCCATAACAAGCTGAAATTGCTTTTGTTGTCCTTTTGATAAATCCTTAAATGATTTATTTTCATCAAGGTTAAATTTATTCATATATTTTTTGTATACTTTCTCATCCCAATTAGAGTAAAATCTGCAAATACCATTCTTTATATACTTTAGTTTATTTTCTTCAAGAAATCCTGAAATATCACCTATATATCCAATATTATTTTTAATGTTACCATTATTGACTACGCTTTCACCAAATACTTTCACTTCACCACCATCTGGTTTTAACATACCCATTATCAAATTTATAGTAGTGGTTTTTCCACTCCCATTCCTCCCAATGAATCCAGTGATAAATCCTGTTTTCACATCTAGCTTATCTATATCAAGAGAAAAATCTGCATAATTCTTTTTCAAATTTCTTAGTTTAATTGCTTCCATAATTAAATTAAACCTCCTCATAAATATTCTTTAAAATCTCAATACATTCATTAAGTCCTAATCCAAGTGATTTGGCCGTGACTATTACTTCTTCAAATCTACTTTCCATTTCCCACATTGCCGCTTCCTTTAATCTTTCAGAACTTGCTCCTGCAACAAAGGTTCCTTTACCTACCACAGTTTCAATAAACCCTTCTTTTTCGAGTTCTTCATAAGCTCTCTTTGTAGTGATTATGCTTACTTTTAATTCTTTTGCAAGCATTCTGATTGACGGAAGCATTTCACCTGATTTTAAGCTGCCATTCAATATTTGATTTTTAATTTGATTTTCTATCTGCTCATATAACTTAACTGGTGAATCATTACTAATTAAAATATCCAATTGTATACCTCCGTATCTAAATGTGTATATCATCTATACACACATATTATCACCATTTTTTATTTTTGTAAATATATTACACGTAAAATTATTTCATTTTTCAGATTTATATTTTTATAAACTTTTAACTTATCTCAATTACCTCAAAACTTAACTTGAACAAAATAAATCCCATAAAAATACTTCATCATTTTTATGGGATAGATACTTTTTATAATTTTACATTCTACAATAAGCTTTATCTTCTGTAACTTCAACTTCAACTTCGTTTATAAATACTTTTCTATTATTTAAATTAAACATTTCAAAAATAACTGAATCATACTTTTTAAAACCACCATCATATCTAATTGATATTTCAATATCTACTTTTTCTTGTTTCTCATTAATATCTATTTTGTAGATATTATAAACTCCATTTTTATATTCAAAGCTTTCCCCATCATCAACATAATGTTCATATGATGATTCAGCTTCTTCAGCGCCTAAAAATAGCTGTATAAATAATTTTTCATTTGGCTTCTCATTAACAAAATTCTGAATTTCATAATTAGGAATAATACTTCCCTGTTTTACATATATAGGACATGTGTCTAATGGAGTTTGCCTTACTATATACTGTCCACCTTTATATTCTTCTTTTGTCCAATAATCAACCCATGAATTTCCTTCTGGAAGATATACCAGTCTTGCTTTTACTCCTTGTTCAACTACAGGAGCAACTAAAATATTCTCTCCACACAAAAACTCATCATTTATTTCATAAGTGTTTATATCATCTTGATAATTAAATAATAATGGTCTTATCATAGGTGCACCAGTTATTGCAGCCTTGTACATAGTATCATATATATATGGCATAAATTGATATCTTAGTTTAATATATTTTTTATTTATTTCTTCTGTTTCTTCATCAAATGCCCATGGTTCCTGATCTCTTGTTCCCATAGCAGAATGATTTCTAAAAAGTGGTGTAAATGCTCCAACTTGAACCCATCTGCTTAAAAGTTCACTACTACAGTCATGTCCAAATCCACCTACATCAGTTCCGCAGAAGGCCATACCACTTAATCCTAAGTTCATAAGCATTGGTAAAGACATTCTTAAATGCTCCCAAGTACTTTGATTATCACCTGTCCAAACAGTAGAATACTTCTGAGTTCCAGCATAACATGCTCTTGTAACTATAAATGGTCTCTTATTTGTATATTTTTTTATTCCTTCATAAGTAGCCTTTGCCATAAAATGACCATAGATATTATGAGCTTCCTTATGACAAACTTTTACTCCATCATTATCAAACATAACATCATCTGGTAGGGGGCCTTTAAAACTTGCTGGTTCATTCATATCATTCCATATTCCACTTACCCCTAAATCTATCATAATTTTTTGATTTTCTGCCCACCATGCTCTTGTTTTTGAGTTTAAGAAATCTGGATATACTGATTTTCCAGGCCATACTTCATTTGTATATATAATTCCGTCTTTGTCTGTTGCATAATACCCATGTTTAAGCCCTTCATCATAAATCTTATATCCTTGATCTACTTTAACACCAGGGTCTATTATTGTTACCACCTTAAATCCCATATTATTCAATTCTTTAATCATTTCTTCTGGATTCTCAAACTTTTTATTATCCCAAGTAAATACTCTATATCCATCCATATAATCAATATCAAGATATATTGTGTCACAAGGTATATCTTTTTCTCTGAAATTATGTGCAATTTCCATAACTCTTTCATAATTTCCATAAGACCATCTACATTGCTGATAGCCAAGTGTCCATTTTTGTGGCAGTGGCATTCTTCCAGTAATAAATGTATATCCTTCTACTACTTTTTTAATTTCTGGTCCATATATAAAGTAATAATCAAGATTTCCATCTACTGCTGAAAAATAATAATATTCAGAATTATCTCTTCCCATATCAAAATGCGTTTCAAAATGATTATCAAAGAAAATACCAAATGACTTCTTATCTTTAACTCCTATGAAAAATGGAATTGATTTATAAAGTCTGTCAAAGGTTTCTCCATGTGGCTGAGGATTATCAGTATTCCAATTTACATAGTGATATCCTTTTTTATTTAACGGACCAGTTTTTTCTCCAAAACCATAAAAGAACATATCATCTTCCATAGCTTTTATTATCTTAACCTTATCTTCCACATGGTCTTTTACATCATGCCCCTCTTCTTTTGCAAGTTCATAATCACCATATCTTCGTGCAAACGCTTTTTCTTTACCTCTATAGTCTGCACATAAAAGCTCACCATTTATATTATAAATATCAATTTTCATATTATCGTTTACATTTATGATTAAAAATTTAGTTCTTATAACTATCTTTTCTTCTAATCTCTCTACTTTTACAGTAAAATTAGTATTTTTATTATTAATACTTTCTACTGCTTTAGAATTTCTTTCTTCCCTAAAACAAGGTACAAAAAAGTTTATAATATCATCTCTTATTATAGTTATAAATAATTCTACATTTTCAAATTCTACATTTATAATGTTATTTTCTAAAGTAAAATTTTTTATAACTCCAGCATTATCAAAATTAGTTTTTTTACTGTTCATATAAGTACTTCTCCTTCAAAATAAAATTTATATATTAAAGCGTTTGCATAAAAAATTATCAAGGTTCAAATAAAGAGGGGTACAACTCTACCTGATCCTTGAAATTCATAAGGGTTCAAATAAAATTTACAATGATATTTTCTTACTATCATTATAATATTATTATATAATGGTAATATATATAATTCTAACAAAATATAGCTTATTTATAATACAATACTGCTATTTGGAGGTAGTAATGATGAATAATCTCTTAAATCTTAAAGAAAATACGCACCACGGTGACTTTATACTTCCATTTACAACATATCATTGTGAATTTTCAGATTCATTTAGTTTTGTTCCTATTCACTGGCATAAAGAAATGGAAATTACATTAATTAAAAAAGGACAAGGAATCCACAAAATAGATTTAAATCCATTAAATGTTGAAGAAGGTGATATCGTTTTTGTAAAACCATCTCTCCTCCATTCTATTGAACAAACTGCTAACAAAGATATTATGATATGGAGTACTATGGTTTTTAATTTAAATATGTTAAATTCAGCCCTTACAGATGGATGTCTTATAAAGTTTTTCGCTCCAATATTCAACAGCCAAAATGAACTTCCTATGATTATAAGAAAAGATTCTCCTGGGTATGATGATGTTCTTCTAACTATAAAAAGAATATTTGAATGCTATGATAAAAAAATATATGGTTTTGAATTAGAATTAAAATCTCTTCTATATCATTTATTTTATATTATCTACTCCAACAAGCTTGTTAAAGAGAAAAAAGTCTCTACAATCACTAAAGAAGTAAGTGATACAATTAAATTAATCTTGAAATTTATACATGAGAATTATGAAAAAGACCTTTCTGTTGAAGAAATAGCACTAAAATGTAACTTTAGTGAGTATCATTTTATGAGATTTTTTAAGAAACACATAGGTATGACATGCATAGAATACATAAATAATTACAGACTTGAAACAGCATCATCTCTATTGAGTAATACCAACAAATCTATATTAGATATTTCATTTAAAGTAGGATTTAACAATGTCTCTTATTTTAATAAGCTATTTAAAAAGAAATACAACATCACTCCCAAAGAATTCAGAAAATCAAAAAGAATGTGTAAATAATTACACATTCTTTCTAATTACCAGACCATCGAACCACTTGGCCCTAAATAATAACCATCTATATAAGTATTTGAAGCCATTTCTCCACTTTCATATAAATAGTACCATGTTCCATTATCATTAATCCAGCCAGTCTGCATTATGCCACTAGAATTCATATAATACCACTTTCCATTTACCAGCTTCCATCCCATTTGTGGTACTCCATCATTTAGAAGCATCCAGCTTTTATCTGCCATTCTAGCCCAGCATAGTCCACTATTCCCCCAAGTAGTCTGAACTACATTTTCAGGAAGTTGATTAATCTGTTCAAAAGCTATAGTAGTCTCTTCATCCTTTTTCTCTTCCTTAACTATAGGTTCTATACTAGAAAAAGTATTTTTATATGAATTAACTCTATAATTACTTTTATCTTTGTCAATCCAAGACCATCCCGGCTGAAGGTTATCAAGCTCTTCTTTTCCATATCCTTCTGATGAACTTGCTGCCAATGCACATGTACCCTGCATTATTAATCCTGCAAAAACTAAAGATACTACCTTTAATTTATCTATTTTCACTTTATCTAATCCTCCTAATATTTCATAGAATTATAACTTCATTAGTAGATTATTTTATTATCGTTATAATTCTATAAATCTTAAGAAAAATCAACCTAAATTTCAAAAGTTGTCTTATCAATTCTATTATATTGAGGTTTTATTTCTTGTATTTCATCTGCAAGCTTAAATAAAGCATCATCTTTCTGTTTACATTCAAGCATTATATCAAAATCCCTATCTAACTTTTTAGCTATTTCTAAAAATTTAACAAAATCATATGGATTTATATAATCTGCATGTTTTCTATCTCTCTCGTGCTCTCTTGGACTAGAAAAATGAATTTTAGGTGGAAGTTCTTCATTATTCCAAGTATTAAAAATTGATTCAAGCATATCTTCTAATGACTCCCCATTATTATTACAGTTGTGGTGATGGACATCAAGAACCATTGGAATCCTTAGGGTTTCACATAAATTAAGTACTTCTTTAGCTGTATACGTTTTATCATCATTTTCAATAATAATTCTTGAAGTAATTTCATATGGATACTCATTAAAATTCTTTATAAATCTCTTTATTCCTTCTTCTTTTCCTCCAGTTGCACCACCTACATGTATAACCATCTTTCCTTCATTATAATTCATATCTTGAAACCATTCTGTCTGGCATATTAAATTGGTTTTTGTATTGAGAACCACTCTAGGATTAGTACTATTTATTACATTGAATTCATCTGGATGAGTATCAACTCTCATATTATATTTCTTTATTATATTTCCAATATAACTAAAATCCTTTTGAAAAATCTCTCTATGCCCCCAATAACCTACTTCTGGATGAGTCACTAAGGGAACTAGAGCAGATGTAATTCTATAAAAATGTATATCATTTTCTCCATTATACTCTAAAATTTTTCCCAAATCCGTTAAATTTGATAATGCTACCGATTTTAATTTTTCAGCTTTTTTTTCTGGTGTATTTAATTTACTATAATTTGCATATGTCAAAGTGCTTGAACCAGTTACTTTCTTACCAAGTCTCTTAGATATTGCTACATAACCAAGTCTTATTCTCATTTATTTCACCTGTTTCTTTTGGTTTAATATTATTTTTCTCACTTTACTGCAAATACATACTTGTATTTTAAATATATAATTAATATAAATATAAAGTGTTAAAAACAATAGAAATTTAAATTAATTATTAATACAGTAAATGTTATTATTTCTCCAGACAATCTAGCATGAAAATAAAAATATCGTATTTATCTACAACTAATAAATACGATAATATACTTCTTTAATTAATATAATCATTGATTTTGTTTGTTTTGAACCATGCCTATTGGATTTCTAGTTTGTATCCATACTTCACCTGGCCCTTTAAACTTACATACTATACCTTCTCCTCCTGTTATAGACGTAAATAATCCAGAGGCTGTTTCTATAGTATAATTCATTCTACTGTCCCATAAAACTAAATGATTAGTATCAACTATATATTCTTCATCAATTGAGAGAAATTTTTTGTGTATAGCTCCATAAGCACTTATAAACAGAGTTCCTTCACCACTTGCCTCCATTTGAATAAGACCTTCACCAGATAGTAAACCATTAATACCTCCAGATTTTGTATTTATTTCTATTTCAGAAGTAGAAGCTAAAAAACTTGACCTTCCGAGTCTGTAAGTCTTGGTCCCATCCATATCTATTATTTCTATATCACCTAAATACTCAGGTGCAAGTAATAATTCTCCCTGACTTTCTGCAATAAATTTCTGAACAAATAAGCTTTCTCCTGAAAACAACCTTCCTATGGTTTTTCCGAGACCTCCAGTTTTCGCTTGTATTTTAAAAACATTACTCATAGCAACCATAGCTTTAGCTTCAACTATATAACACTCTCCCTTCTGGGCATTAATTTTTAGTACCTTATTTGTATTTCCGTATAGCAACTCATATTTAGTGTTCATACATTTCTCGATCCCCTTTATATTTTCTTATCTCTTCATTTCTTAATGTATATAGTAAATTATATAAAAACTATCCTTTCTATTATGTATACATTTGTATTTATTAAAATATTCTATGTAAGAGAAAAAAGCTTCACAAATTTATGAAGCTTTTCTAACACTTTTTTATCTCTATATTTCGGCTAACTTTTCTATATTTTTAATATTCTCTTTAATTGTAAAGATAATATTTTCATCAATTCTTAACTTAGTTATATCATTGTTTGTCTTTACCATGTTTAAAGATAAATTATTAGGTGATAATTCTCTATATTTTGTAGGTGCAATATTTACAGAAAATTTTTTATTGCTTGCGCCTGTAATTTTTACTGGAATACTTTCTTCAATATCTTTTTTAATAATAATATCAATTATATTATCCTTATTCCCTCCACATTTAGATATTGAATTGTCAGGAATCTTAGCAATAGCTGCTGGACCAGTAATTGTCATCCATCCACCACTAAGGTTTAATTTAATAAGCACTTCCAATTCGTATTTTTCCTCTATTCTTTTTAATAAATTTCCCAACTCATAAACTGTCAATTGTAAATCCATTTTTCTACTCCTATTTATCTATGATTTATAAAATCGTATAACATAATAATTATAATACTAAAATCCAGTATGGTCTACCTTTACAATATAACCAAAAGCAGATAGTATATTATATAAATACCATCTGCTTTTTCTCTACTTTAACCGAAAGTATGAGGTGTGAACTCATTATCCTTTGCTTTTGGTTCTCCAAATACAGCCTTTACACTTTCAGCTTGTGGATTATGATGTATGCCCTTCTTTTTATCTATGTTTTTACCTTTCATTTTATTTCCCATTAATATCACCTCATAATCAAATTATGCATATTAAGAAAATAGTATTATAAATGATCCTTTTCTTTATGTGGTGGAGCTCCAATCTTCTTTCCATCAATTATTCCCAAATCACTATTACCTTTTGGATCCATTTTTCTTCGTTCTGCATTTGACCTTGGTCTTTCTTTCATTCTAGATTTATTATTATCCATTTTAAACACCTCATTAGTATGATGTACAACTAATGAGGTGTTTATTCAAATTTTTAATTGCTAATTTTTTATTAATCTAGTATCATTTATTTCATTTTTCAATAATTTATTTCCTAATCGAGAAATTACCCCTTTTGAATAAATTTGTACATAATCACCTTCGTACTTAACTGACTGTCCGCTAGTAAGTTCATTTACAATTTTGCTTTCAGAATCATTTACAAATATTCTTCCTGTATAATCTATAGAAATATCTTCTTTATTAACAGGTTTAGACAAAGTAAGATTCTTCCACTGACTCTTTGGATCATTTAGTACACAATAATAAATCTTTGTAATCTTTCCATCTACTTCTTCACCAAAATATACATTATCATTTATATCAGTACCTAATATTCTAGTTATATTTACATTAGGTATTTGTATATTATCATTACTATTTAATACAGTTGCATAATTTCCCATTTCCATTACACATTTTGTTGTCGTTGGTGGTACTATTATATCTCCTATATCCTTATTCTTTCTTACTAACTCAAGCTGATTCATTATATTTAAATAATATAAATCACTCTTTCCTGAAGGTTTTTTAATCTTAATATATAAACTACTTGTTGCTGTTGAGAAAATTACGTTTTCCACTTTTTCTTCATCACTAGTTATATTTATTTTTATTTCAGATATATCAAAGTCAGTAAGACTTCTTGTTTCATTCTTTTTAGCATAATATGTTATTGGCTCAAAGTATGAACCTCGTCCACTTTTAACCTTCTTTATTATTATCATATTATCTTCATTTGTAAGCCATTCATAATACGCTATTGTTTCATTGCTTTTTGTTGCAACTTCCTTTTCTGTTCCATCATTACTATCTAAAACCTTTAATTTATCATCCTGTAGATAAGCAATATATCTGCCATCATCTGATAAACTAATATCTCCAACATTAGCACTTAACTGAACTTCTTCTTTTTTTGAAGTTTCTTCTTCTACATTTTCATCAACTTTTTCTACAGTAATTTCAGCATTAGTATCAAGATATACATTCTCTACATACATGAATATACCCTGCTGAATAATTATTGCAACTAATGTACATACGATTATCCTTATAAAAGTTTTCATTAATGATTAATCCTTTCTTTCATATTCTTTTAAAATGAAAATTTTAATTTATCTTTTTCATATATTAATTTCAATATTACTCAACATAAAAAGCTGTGGCAACGCTACGTTCACCATTCCATGCATTAGGAGAATTAATTACCTCTCCTTTATAATACATAGTAGAAGAATATCCTCCATCCAATGCTCCAGCATTTATAGCTCCTCTGTCCATCATAATTTCTTGAACATCGTATAGTGTAGCTCCTACCTTATTTATTTTTCTACCATCTATAACTAAGAATATCACTGTCCCATCAGCTTTCTGACCTACAGCTGTTCTTGGATTAAAACCTTCTGACATCTTGTCCTTAACTTGTCTTTTACCATTTATAATTATATTAGGCTTTCTAAAACACATCGCCTCTTTTACATTCAATGCTTGCAATTCCTTTAATGAATGGTCTCCTACAATAAGTTTTCCTTCCGCAGTAAATGCAACAACATTTTCTACCTTATTCATGTCAACATTAGATGTAGGATAAATTATTCTACCTTCTGAAATAACAAATCCTCCTGGCTCTGCTCCAGTTCCTGCATAAACAGTACCATCACTTGATTTATCTATAAAGGCACCTCCATTTATTGCTGCAACTGCATTATGTTCCTCAGCCATTTCACTTGTCTTTTGTCCTAATTTACCTAAATACTTAGTCATAGCAACTTTTATACTTAATGGATTTTTTATCTCAAGTATATATGCATCATATTTTTCAGTACGCACATTATATCTGGAAATTTCTGTACTACTATTATATTTTATATCTATTTTATCTGTATCAAGTTTTTCTTCAGGTTCACTTGCCAATGCTGTTACATTATTTTCAATGCCAAGTAATTCATTTATAGTATCCTGTGAAAAGTTATCTGTAACTAAGTAAGCGTGCCTAGTTGCCAATAGTGTCTGCAAAAATGCTTTTCTAGTATTTTCATAAGGTCCAAAAAATAAAACCAAAGGTGTTGTTACTCCTAGAAAAACAGCTATGTACAATAAATAACCTATATATCTTAAGGGTTTAAACTTCTTCTTCTTTTTTTCTTTCTGTCTTTTTTCCTTCTTTTTTGTTTTCATCAATTCCTCCACTTTCTCTAATATTCTCAAATACTACCATAATAAAAATCATAATTTAAATAGGTCGTTTTACTAATTGTATAGGTTTAAACGGCTTCAATTAAATATTATAACATAATTATTAAAATTATAATATTATTTATAATTAAATCACATTTTTGTATCATATATCGATTTAATAATAAAAACCTAAAAATTTGCAAAAATAAAGCCATGCTTTAAATAGCATGACTTTATTTTATTATTTATATTTAGTTACCTAAGAAATATACTTTTTCTTCTTTTTTCCTCTTTTCTTCTTTTCCAATAGCAACTTCAGCTTCTTTATAATTTATTCCTGCTTCTTCCTTCTTTAAATTCTTAAATGCTACTGAAAGCATAAGCTTAATTCTATTTAACTGGTTAACATTTGATGCACCTGGATCGTAGTCTATTGCTACAATGTTTGAACCTGGGTATCTTTCCTTAAGAGTCTTAATTACACCCTTTCCAGTAATATGATTAGGAAGACATGCAAAAGGTTGTAAACATATTACATTAGGCGCACCACTTTCTATTAGTTCCACCATTTCTGCTGTTAGGAACCACCCTTCTCCAGTTTGGTTTCCTAAAGAAACAATAGATTCTACCATTTTTTGTAGTTCTTTAATATGCTTTGGTCTATGGAATCTATTACTTTCATCAAGAGCCTTTTTCATTACGCTTCTATATGTTTCCATAATAGCTACAGCAGCATTTCCAACATATTTACCCATTTTACCTTTTCCTAGATATTGAGTCTTAAACTCTTCATCTGAAGCTGAATAGAAGAAGAAATCTAATAAATCTGGTACTACAGCTTCTGCTCCTTCTCTTTCAAGAATTCCTACTATATCATTATTTGCAGTTGGATGGAATTTAACTAATATTTCACCTACTATACCTACTCTAGGTTTTTTAATATCAAGTAATGGTAAATTATCAAAGTCTCTAACTATTTCTCTGACATTTTTATTAAATTCTCTCTTACTTCCGCTTATAATAGATGCTTTAACTTTTTCATTCCATTTTTCATATAATGCATTTGCACTTCCTTTTACTTTTTCATATGGTCTTGTTCTATAAAGTACTCTCATAAACAAGTCCCCATATACTAGTGCCATAATGCTCTTATTTATTAACTTTAGTGTTATCTTAAATCCTGGCTGTTTATTCATACCAAAAGCATTTAATGAAATAATTGGAATTTGACTAAATCCAGCCTGTTTAAGAGCAAGTTTTAAAAATCCTATATAATTTGTTGCTCTACATCCACCACCTGTTTGGCTGATTATTACAGATGTATTATTTAAATCATATTTTCCTGATTTTAATGCTTCTATAATCTGCCCTACTACTATAATAGATGGATAACATGCATCATTATTAACATATTTTAATCCTTCTTCAACAGCAGACTTGTCACTTGCTGGAAGTACTACTATATTATACCCAGCTTCTCTTGCAGCAACTTCTACAAGATTAAAATGAATTGGTGACATTTGTGGTGTAAGAATAGTATGAGTCTTTTTCATTTCTTCTGTAAATACTGGTATATTATATTCTATTTTTTCCTTAACAGGAACATAATGATTTCTTTCTCTCTCTTCCATAGCAGCTTTAAGAGATCTTATTCTTATTTTTGCTGCTCCAAGATTGTTTCCTTCATCTATTTTTAATACTGTATATAACTTACCTTTTTCAGCAAGTATTTCAGATACTTGATCTGTTGTAACTGAATCAAGTCCACAACCAAATGAATTTAATTGTATTATATCTACACAAGGTTCATTTGCTACAAATTGTGCTGTTCTATATAATCTTGAATGATATACCCATTGATCAACTACTCTTAATTTATGTTCAAGATTAGCTAAATGAGATACACTATCTTCTGTAAGAACTGCCATTCCAAATGATGTAATAATATCTGGAATTCCATGATTAATTTCTGGATCTATATGATAAGGTCTTCCACTTAATACTATTCCTTTTTTGTTATTCTTTCTTAAATATTCAAGAACCTCTTCACCTTTTTGTCTAATATCATTCTTATAAGCTTCTCTTTCAGCATAAGCTGCTTCTACTGCTTCTTTAGCTTCTTTAGATGAAACATTAAAATCTTTAAATATTTCTACAACTCTCTTAACAAGTTCTTTTTCGTTATCTAAAGATACAAAAGGTTGTATAAAGTTAATATTATTCTCTTTTAAAGCATCTACATTATTCCTTATTACTTCAGGATAAGATATTACCATAGGACAGTTATAGTTATTATCAGCATCTGCATATTCCTTCTTTTCATACACTACACATGGATAGAATATATTCTTTATTCCACTATCAATAAGTTTTACAATATGTCCATGAGTAAGCTTAGCTGGATAACATGCTGATTCTGATGGAATTGTATCTAATCCTAATTCATATACTTTCTTGCTTGAAGCTCCTGATAATTTTACTGAGAACCCTAACTTAGTAAGTAATGTAAACCAGAAAGGATAATTTTCATACATATTTAATACTCTAGGTATTCCTATTACCCCTCTTTTAGCTTCTTCTTCTTTTAATGATTTATAGCCAAATGTTCTCTTATATTTATATTGGTATAGGTTTGGAACTTTATCTTCCTTCTTTATTTCTATACCACTTCCTCTTTCACATCTGTTTCCAGATATAAGTTGTTCTCCTGTAGAAAATTTATTTATTGTAAGAAGACAATTATTCCCACACTTTCCACATCTGTCAAATGAAGATTCCATATTAAAATCAGTAATTTTATCTTCAGGAAGTAATGTTGAAATATGATTTTCTTCACATCTTTCCTTGGCAATAATAGCACATCCAAATGCCCCCATAAGTCCGCATATATCAGGTCTTATTACATTCTTTCCTGATATTTTCTCAAAGCTTCTTAAAACTGCTTCATTATAGAAAGTACCACCTTGAACTATTACATTTTCTCCAATATCTTTTTCATCTCTTAATTTAATTACCTTAAATAGTGCATTCTTTATTACAGAATATGATAAACCTGCAGAGATATCAGATACTTGTGCACCTTCTTTTTGAGATTGCTTAACTCTTGAGTTCATGAATACTGTACATCTTGATCCTAAATCTACAGGAGCTTTTGATTTTAATGCTTCTTTTGCAAAATCTTCTATCTTCATATCAAGAGATTTAGCAAAACTTTCGATAAAGGATCCACATCCAGCAGAACATGCTTCATTAAGCATTATGCTGTCAATAGCACCATTCTTAATCTTTAGGCATTTCATATCTTGACCACCAATATCAAGTATAAAGTCTACTCCTGGTAAGAAATAATCTGCAGCTTTATAGTGTGCTATAGTTTCAATTTCACCTATATCTACATGTATAGCTTTCTTAATTAATGCTTCTCCATATCCTGTTACTGCTGAGTTTCTTATGGTTACTCCTTCTGGTAACTTCTTATATAAGTCCTTCATAATATTAACAACTTTATTTAATGGACTTCCTTCATTACTTCCATATTGAGAATATAATAATTTACCATCAGAACTTATAAGTGCAACCTTTGTTGTTGTTGAACCTGCATCTATTCCAAGATATGCATCACCTTTATATGTAGAAAGTTCTTGTCTTTCAACTACTTCCTTATCATGTCTTTCTTTAAACTCTCTATAATCTTCTTCATCTTCAAATAATGCTTCTAAACTGTCAACATTCTTTTCTTTTAATTGTGATAGATTATTAGTTTTTTCAACTATTTCCTTTAATGAAATAGTATTGCTATCTTCTTCTGATAATAATGCAGCCCCAATAGCTACAAATAATTGTGAATTTTCAGGTATAATGACTTCATCCTTAGTTAGGTTTAATGTTTCTATAAATCTTCTTCTAAGTTCAGATAAGAAAAATAATGGACCTCCAAGTAATGCTACATTTCCTGTGATTGGTTTACCACAGGCAAGACCTCCTATTGTCTGATTAACAACTGCTTGGAAAACTGAAGCAGCAATATCTTCTTTTCTTGCTCCTTCATTTATTAATGGCTGTACATCAGTTTTTGCAAAAACTCCACATCTTGAAGCTATAGGGTAAATAACCTTATAGTCTTTTGCATATTCATTTAAACCAGATGCATCTGTATTTAATAATGATGCCATCTGATCTATGAACGCACCAGTTCCTCCCGCACAACTCCCATTCATTCTCTGCTCAATTCCACCTCTAAAGTAAGTGATCTTGGCATCTTCTCCACCCAATTCAATAACTACATCTGTTTGAGGTATTAATGTTTCAACAGTTTTTGAGCAAGCTATTACTTCTTGAACAAAATTTATGTTTAACCACTTAGATATAGATAATCCACCAGACCCTGTTATATTTATAGTGCAGATGATATTACCCATTGCATCAAAACAATCTGTAATTAAATTTATTATTGTGCTTTTAATATCAGAAAAATGTCTTTGATATTTACTATAAACTAAGTTATTTTCTTCATCAAGCACTGCTATTTTTACTGTTGTTGATCCAACATCTACACCAACTTTATAATTTATCATTTTTGTCTATTCACCTACTCTACTTTCTTCCAAATACATTATTTGTCTTATTGAATTTTATGATTTCATTGTACCTAATCAACTTAGATAGACCAAAAATCAAAGTGTTAGATTTCACAATATTTTATAACCTATTAAACATTTTAGTTATTTTATATGTATAGTAATCAATAAAATTGGAAACAATTATAATATCCATAAAATATCCGCATAAATATGGAGGATTATAATATGAATTACTTTAGCGAAGGCAATAAATTTTATAATATGAAAGATTACACCCAAGCAATATATTATTATAAAAAGGCTATACTTAATAACTCAAATAAAGCATGTTCTTACTATAATATAGGTGTTTGTTTAATAAAATTAAAAAAATTTGATGATGCTATTGATATGCTCTGCAATGCTCTTTCTCTACAAAAAGAAAGTAAATATTATTTTAATTTAGCTTATTGTTATACTATGAAAGAGCGTTTTGACAAAGCACTTAGACTATTTAACCTTGCTTGGTCCATTGATCCAGATGATAAAGAATGTGAAAAGGCAGTCAATCTCATTATTTCAAAGTTACACAAAGTTAAATAGTCAATACTTATAATTTTAAAATATTTTTATTAATAACTGCCCAAACCTTTATGGAATATTTTACCAAATAGAATGGTAATATTTTTTACCATTCTCCTGCTACAGTATTAGCTTTGTGTTCAGAAAACAAGTCTGAATCAAAGTAATTGCCTGCACCATAGAATGTGGTATCAACATTTACCCATTTATCTTCTTCTTTTAAATACACTTGATTCCAAGCATGCCCAACATATTTACTACCATCAAATGCCTCGCCACTTATAAGCTTCACCTTAATTCCAGCTGCCCTAGCCATTGCTACATAAAGACATGCTTTATCAAAGCATATACCATATCTAGTATTGTAAGCACAAACAGCTCCACTTTCAGGGAATTCACTACTGTTATCTTTTGATAAAATAACATTTGCTTTTTCATCATCATATCTTATATTTGCCCCTACCCACTTATATATGGCTTCTGCTTTTTCCCTGTCACTTTGAGCATTTCTAGTAATCTCCATAGATTTCATATCTATTTCTTTATTTGACTTGATTCCCTGTTCAACTGTTGTCCCATTATAAATAATTATTTTTTTTAAATACTCATTTGAAACAGAATCATTTTTTACACAGTCTATCAAGCGCCCTGTAACATCTGCACATAAATCATAGCTTATTGGTATAGAATTAATTATTACAGACGGAAATATTAATACAAAAATTAAAATACCAACCTGTAACACTCCTGATATTAAACCAATTATAAAAAGAAACTTTTTATTTATTTTCAATTATTGGCCCCCTAAATGATTAATTCAGAAATACCGTTTATCAAACCTTATATATATTTTATTAATCTACATATATAATAACTACTAAACATTTATATAAACATTATATCAGAAACACTGAAATATTGTAATACATAAATATTGTAACCCATATTATAAATATTCATCTGTGACATTTGTTACACGTTTGACTACATCTTTGATAAGTTCATAATTATATCCTTTTGACATAAGAAACCTATATAATTTTCCATTTATTTTATATACATCGCTTTCACTCTTTTTTATACTATTATATTTCTTCTTAGCTAAATTTAGTGCTGTATTTTTTTCATCATCACTATCTATGTCAGATAATTTTTCTTCTATAAGATTACGTTCTATACCTTTTCTTATAAGGTCGTATTTTATTTTCTGTCTTCCTCTCGATGAGAGTTTATCATTTACATATGCATTTACATATGCTTCATCATTAATAAATTTGTATTCCTTTAAAAACTCTATTGTTTTTTCAATTTGATCATCTGTATATTCTTTTTCTTTAAGCTTATCTCGCATTTCTTTTTCTGTTTTAAAGCTTCTCTCAACTATTCTAAGAGCAGTATTCTTACACTTTAGATAACCTTCTTTATCTGCTATATCTCTCAATCTATCAACATCAATTTCCATTTTAGACTTTAATCCTTCTTTATAAACAAGTTCCATTGATATTGAAAATGCATATTCATTATCTAAATATATATTTACTCTATCTTTATTTCTCTTCTGCACTTCAATTTTAGTTATTACTGCCATATCCACCTGTACCTTCTTACTGTATTTTATACTTTTTCTTTTTATCTCTCTGGCTTAAGTATATGAATTGTCGGCTTCTTTAATACTTCTTTAGCTACCTTATTTATTTTATCAACATATAAAGTATTCAACCTATCCATATCTTTTAAAAATTCATATATATCTTCACCTTCTAAATCCTGATGAAGCATATAATTACAAAGCTCTGCTGAATCTTCAAGTGTTGAAATAACTGCTGTTTTATGAACCTTTTTCATTATATTAAGATCTTTTTCGCCTATCTGTATTTTACCGTCTATTATATTTTTCAATGTTGTATTTATTGCATTTTCTGCTTCTTCAATATTTTCTTCACTTACTGCTGTATAAATATATAAAGTCTTTATATTATTTGTTATTTCAAGATGAGTATATATATCATAAGCAAGACCTCTATTTTCACGAACTTCTCTAAATAAAAGAGAGTTTGCACTTTCACCTAATCTATGATTTAAAATTCTAAGAGGAAGTTCGTCATCTTTAGTTAAATTATTAAAAGTATATAAGTAAACAATAGTACTTTGTTCTAAATCTTTTTTATAACTTACTTTTTTTATTTCTTTATTATCTTCCTTGATTATTGGTAAATTTTCAGGCTTTTCTCCCTTCCACATTCCAAAGTTTTTTTCTACAAGCTTTATAGCATCCTCATGGCTTAATGGAGACACCATTGTAATAAGAGAATTTTTAGGTGTGTAATGTTTCTTATAATATTCTAATATTTCATCTTTAGTAAAACTTGATACATTTTCTTCGATTCCTGTTACTTCATATTTTAATCCACTTTTTTCAAATGCAATTTTGTTAACATTCTTAAAACTAAAATCTTCAATATCATCTTTACTCGTTTTAATTTCTGAAAGTATAACGCCTCTTTCTTTTTCTATTTCATCTTTATCAAAAGCTGGATTTATTATCATATCCCCTAATAATTCAACTGCATTTTCAAACTCTTCTGCAAGGCAATTTATAGTGTATACAGTAGCATCATAATCTGTATAAGCATTATACTCTCCACCTAAGGCTTCTAATTCTTCATTAAGCTGCTCATCATTTCTAGTATGAGTGCCTTTAAATAGTACATGCTCAATAAAATGACTGATTCCTTTCTGTTTTTCTGTTTCATATAATGCTCCTACTTTAACTCCTATATTTATAGCAGCTATCTGTGTGTCTCTATTTATAGTTATTACTTCTAATCCATTTTCTAAAGTATGTTTCTTAACATCAAAATTTAACTTAACCATTTGCTTTTCTCCTAATTTTTATTCTTCATTTCATCTTATATTAATAATACTTTATATTGTTATAAAAATACAGTCAAAAACACTTATCTAATTTAATTAAATTGCAATAAATTGTATTTTAAACAAAAAAATATAAAATACTAGTGTTCATTAAAATATACTCAAAAATTTTTCCTAATATTTCACATAAAGTATCTCTTAAAAAATTATATTATCATTTCTAATCAAAAAATCACACAAGCATAATGATAATTTATCAATTTCATCACAGTCTATAGATTCCGGAGTATCGTAATAATTATGAATATATAAATTTGCTTTATCTTGACCTATATATATATTAGGAATTCCAGCATTTTCAAAACTTTCATGATCACTTGTCCCACTATTATGTGCTATATTAGAAAATTTATAGTTATTCTCGTTAAAGCATAACTGCATGCGTTGTGTAAGATTTTTAGATATTTCACTGCTATTTTCTAAGGAAATCAATCCTGCCTTTCTACCGCACACACAATCAATATTTATATTATATAAACTTTTATACCTCCCTTTTATATGCTCAACAAAATACTTACTTCCCTGAAGTCCAGTCTCTTCTCCATTAAAGCATGCAAATATAATATTTTTTCTTAGGCTTCCATACTTTTTTATTTCTTCTACTAATCGAATTAATACAGCTATACCAGAAGCATTATCTAATGCCCCTTTAATTATTCTAGAATTAATACTTCCTATGGTATCAAAATGAGCAGATATTACTACTGCTTCATCTTTATTTGTTCCCTCTAAAATACCTATAACATTTTTTACATTTTTATTTGTTTTTTCTCCCTCTTCCATTTCTTCTGATTCCTTTAATAATACCTCCTGATAATATTCTTCATAATAAGTATTCTTACAATAAGTAGAAAGCCCCATATCTTCGAATATATCTTTTATATATTCTGCAGCCTTTTCATTTCCTCTTGAACCAACTCTTCTTCCCTCATAAGTATTTAAACATAAATTATCGATTATACTTTCACTCAACCTGCTTCTATTATTTTTTCTCGAATATATAATCTTATCAAATTTAACTCCTTTTTTTATTCCTAACATAAAAATAATCAGCAGAATAATATTTAATATACCTATAATATAATTTTTCAATAAATATTCCCCCTTCATGCCCTGCTTTTGTTAATACATTCAAATTTGCCTCTAGTGAATATATTTAATAAATGCTAAAATATATTCAAGAATAGATATAATTTATGATAAAAGGAGTTACATAAATGAGAAAATCAATTTTAATTGTAGAAGATGAATTGAGAATAAGATTTTTATTAAGAGATTATTTAATAAAAGATAATTTTAACGTCTTTGAAGCTTCTAACGGTCAAGAAGGTCTTTTAATGATTAGCAGTCATAAAATAGACTTAGTTCTTTTAGATATAATGATGCCTGTTATGGATGGACTTACAATGCTTGAAAAACTTCGTGAAGTTTCTACTGTCCCTGTAATTCTTCTTACAGCCAAAGGCGAAGAGGAAGATAAACTTCAAGGATATGATTATGGTGCAGATGATTATATTACTAAACCATTTAGTCCAAAAGTCCTTATGGCAAAAGTAAAAGCACTATTAAAAAGAACAAGAAATGATATTGATTCAAGTTACCAAGAATTCAATGGACTTACTATAAATAAATTATCTCATGAAGTCAAAGTAGATGGAAAAGAAATATCCTTATCTCCAAAAGAATATGAGCTGCTTACTTATCTTATTACAAATGAAGGTATAGCATTAAGCCGTGATAATATTCTTGATAATGTATGGGGGCTTGACTATTATGGCGATATAAGAACAGTTGATACTAATGTCAAAAGGCTTAGAGAAAAACTAATGGATAAATCTAATTTAATAGTTACTGTTCGTGGAAGTGGATATAAATTTGAAAACAAATAATCTTTTTGATTTATTTTAAGAGGAGCTGATTAATATATAATGAAATATAGTTTATCAAAAAAACTATTTGCAATAACATTAGGGCTAATGCTGATTATAATGCTTTTAACTTACTTTAGCCAGGCTTTTCTATTTGAAAAGTTCTATGTATATAAAAGAATTAATTCTCTTGTTAATGAAGTAGATAAATTCCATGATTTATATGCCCTTCATGTAGACGAAAATACTAATCTAATGAAAGTATTAGAAAAATTTGAAGATGATAATAACGCACAGATTGCAATTACTTCACTAAATGGTCAGCCCATATATCTTTCAAAAAAATTTGATCCCAATAGTGATAGTTCAGCAAAGCTTGCAAGTTTTTATGCTGATTTAATTGGTAATACTGACTTGATTAATGATGTTATCAAGAATTCTAATACAAGATATGTTAAGTTTTATAGCGAGGATAGTAATTCTCATAAAATAGGTGTAATAAGTCCTATGTCCATACGTGGAAAAAATGATAGTTTGATTTTCTGTGTTGCTTCAATACAGTCTATTACAGAAGCTTCAGAAGTAATAAATGAATTTTTATTTTACCTGCTTTTAGGTTTAATAGGAATATCCGTAATACTTGCTTTAATATACTCAAATTTCATATCAAAACCTCTTGTTACCATAACAAAGGTAGCTAATGAAATGGCAAATATGAATTTTTCAGTAATATGTCGTACAAATCGTAAAGATGAAATTGGAATTCTTGCACATTCACTTAACTCATTATCAAAAAATCTTCACGATTCACTTTTAGACCTTCAACATAAAAATCAAAAGCTTGAAGAAGATATAGAAAAAGAACGTAAGCTTGAGCAAATGAGAAAAGAATTTACAGATAATGTGAGTCACGAATTAAAAACACCTATAGGTATAATAGAAGGTTATGCTGAAGGTATAAAGGATGGTATTGTAACTGGAGAAGATGCACATCTTTATCTTGAAACAATTATAGATGAAGCTAAAAAAATGAGTGTTTTAGTAACAAACATGCTTGAGCTTTCCAAGCTTGAAGCAGGTACTGTAAAGCCTAACTTTGAATCTTTTAACATTAACAGATTGATTAATAAAGTATTAAAAATTCACAAGCCTGATTTTGAAGAGCACAAATTTAATGTCAACTTTACTTCTACTAATGAATATAGCTATGTATATGCAGATCCATTCCAGATGGAGCAGGTTTTTACTAATCTTATTACTAATGCAATAAAATATACTCCTCCTGGTAATGATATAAATATAAGGATTGACGAGGAATTCGATCGTTTCAGATTATCTGTACAAAATATGGGAACTACTATTCCAGAAGAAGAAATCAACAAATTATTTGATAAATTCTATAGAATTGATAAATCAAGAGAACGTACTCAAAGAAACAGTACAGGGATAGGATTATCAATAGTAAAAAATATATTGCGTCTTCATAACAGTGAATTTCACATACACAATATAGATAATGGCGTAGAATTTTATTTTTATCTTTCTAAAATTGTTCATAATGATGATGAAGACAATGAAGATGACCAATAAATTAAAGAAGCAGATTACGTACTATAGTAATCTGCCTTTTTATTTATTTCTTATATATATCAATCAAATATAATTTCTATATAAATCCACCATCAGCTCTTATAATCTGACCCGTAATATATGATGAATCATCACTGGCTAAGAATACAGCAAGCTTTCCTATCTCTTCAGGTGTTCCAAAACGTCCTAAAGGAATTTCTTCCTCTAATGATTTTCTATCCTCTTCACTGAATACTTCATTCATTTTAGTATCAATTACACCAGGAGCTATCCCATTTACTCTTATATTAGACATTGCTAATTCTTTTGCTAGAGATTTAGTAAATAAATTAAGTCCACCTTTTGTAGTTGAATATAAAACTTCACATGAAGCACCTACATCTCCCCACATTGATGATATATTTATTATATTTCCAGATCTCTTAGGTACCATATGCTGAAGTGCATATTTAGTTAAATAAACTGGTCCCATAAGATTTGTATTTATAATCCTTGATATATCCTCTTCTTCTGCATCCATAAACAAGCCAATAGTACTTATTCCTGCATTATTAACAAGGATATCTACCTTTCCCATTGTATTTATGATTTCATCAATCATTGATTTACATCCTTCTAATGAGCTTATATCCTGTTTTATTATTACTCCATAACCATTAACCTTCTTAACTTGTTCTAATGTTTCTTTTGCACCTTCATTATCCTTAGAATAGTTTATCACAATACTTGCACCCTCTTTTGCAAGCTCAACAGCTATAGCTCTTCCAATTCCTCTTGAAGCACCTGTAACAAGTGCAACTTTTCCTATTAACTTTCCCATCAATGTATATCAGCTAAATAATAGCTAAAGTTCACATCCTTCCTTAAATTTAAATAACCCCGTTATAAAGTTTCTGAAAAAACTCTTAGGACATTTTTATAAAATACTTTTTCTATTTCATCATCAGTAAAATCAGCATTTTTTAAGCCATCATATAATTTATAAAACTGCGATGCATTTTCTATTTCAACTTCATTTAGTATACCATCAAAATCGCTTCCAAGGCAAAGAACATCTATTCCGCCAACATTTTTAATATGCTTGGCATGACAAACTATTTCTTCTATAGATGCAATACTATCTTTTCCTAAAAAATCCGAACAAAAATTAAGGCCCATTACTCCACCTTTATCTGCCAAAAGTTTTATCATATCATCATTTAAATTTCTAGGATGATTAGTTACTGCCCTAGCATTAGAGTGTGATGCTATAAATGGCTTTTTGCAGATTTTTATTAAATCATAAAATCCACCATCAGATAAATGGGATACATCAGGAATTATTCCAAGTCTTTCACATTCACTAATAACTTCAATGCCCTTTTCAGTTAATCCTTCATTTTTATACTTAAATTCGAAATTAGGATATCCCAACTTATTTTTATAATTCCATGTAACAGTCAATATTCTGATACCAAAGTCATAAACTTTTTTTAGATTTTCTATCTTTCCTTCAAGAACTTCACCTTCTTCAATAGAAAGGAAAGCTGCTATCTTCCCTTCCTTATGAACCTTATTCATTTCAGCAACATTTTTTACAATTTGAATTTCGTTACTGTTTTTGCTTACTTCCTTAATAAAATTATCATATATCTGAATGAATTCATCAAAAGAACTAGTATTAAGCTTCTGGTCTACAAATATTGCAAATACCTGTGCAAGACAATTTCCACTTTTTAATTTGTCTATATCAACTTTGCATATACTTTTCTTCAAATTTAACTTTTCATAATACATTCTTCCAGCTGTATCACAATGTAAATCAATAAAATTCATTTAATCCTCCTTAAAATAATCACTTAGATTTTCTGGTCCTGCACTTACACTTTTATTAATATATAAGTGATTTTCTTCATTTACATCTATTTCCCATTTCACTAATTCTATTTTCCCACATTTTATTTCAATTGATGTAATAGCTGATGGAAATACACAACATCCATCATTAAAATACAATCCTTCTCCTGGTTTTGGCATTCTGTCATTATGAGTATGACCACATATCATCATCTTTTTTTCTTTCAATGCATATTGACTAAGTATGTCATCTATCTTATCACCTTTATCATAATTTTTAGCAGGACTAGTTGGTGCTTTAAAACCTCCAACACCTTCTAAAACCCTCCAAATATATCGCATAAGAAACCTACTTACTCTCCATAAATTACAGTTTAAAAAATCAACCTGATGTCCATGAAATGCATATATTTCTTTATTTAAAGGCTTATAGTTTAAAACTACACCTTCATAAAATTTAATATTCTCATAAAGATGAATCATCTTATCACCAAAGCTTTCACATATATTCTGACATGCAGCTTTCTGCTTTTTAACAAAATTATCATGAGATTTTATTATATCATGATTCCCATATACAAGATAAAGTCTATCCTTATTATTAAATTTATTCAATATTTCAAATATATCTTTATACGAATATGCTATATCGAGACAATTCTTATTTTTCCAAAGTTCATCTCCATCACCAAGTTCTATTAATGTATATCCATTATTATAATAAAAACTCAAAGCAGCCTTATATATATTTTCATTCATTCTCAAAGAATCAGAATACCCTCCATCTCCCCTATGAACATCACTTATAAATACAATTTTTGAAGTATCATCGAAATTAATATATTTCCCTTCATTTTTTATTCTTTTTAAAAATTTATTACTTACTCTACACTTATTTTTCATATAATATCTACCCATATATAATAATTCATTTTATTATATGAATACTCTTTTATATATTTGAATATTATATATCTTTTATATACTCCAAAATAAAGCACTTCAGGATATTAAAATTCCTAAAGTGCTTTACTTTAATTTCTAGTAATTATTCATATAAAGGATATTTTTTGCATAATGCTTCAACTCTTGCTCTAAGTGAAGATAAATCTCCATCTTTATTAGCAATTACTTCATTCATTATATCTGCTATCTCTTCCATATCTTCTTTCTTAAACCCTCTAGTAGTTATAGCAGCTGTTCCAATTCTAATACCTGAAGTTACAAATGGACTTCTTGTTTCATTTGGTACAGTATTCTTATTTGCAGTAATTCCAACTGAATCTAATAAACTTTCAGCTTCTTTTCCTGTAATATCCTTATTATTTAAATCTACTAAGAATACATGATTATCAGTTCCTCCAGAAACAATATTAAATCCTCTTTTCTTTAACTGATCAGCTAATTCCTTACAGTTTTCAACTACTGACTTAGCGTATTCCTTAAATTCTGGACTTAATGCTTCTTTAAAGCATACAGCTTTTGCTGCAATAATATGTTCTAATGGACCACCTTGAATTCCTGGGAATATATTTTTATTTAATAACTTAGCATATTTTTCTTTGCAAAGTATTAATCCACCTCTTGGTCCTCTTAATGTCTTATGAGTTGTAGTTGTAACAAAATCACAGTAAGGTACTGGTGATGGATGCACTCCTGCAGCAACAAGGCCTGCAATATGAGCCATATCTACCATTAATAATGCATTTACCTCATCTGCTATTTCTCTTAATTTAGCAAAATCAATTATTCTAGAATATGCACTTGCTCCAGCAACAATTAATTTAGGCTTACATTCTAATGCAATCTTTCTTATATTTTCGTAATCCAACATTTCAGTTTCTTTATCTACTCCATAAGGTACGAAATTATAAAGTCTTCCTGAAAAGTTTACTGGTGAACCATGAGTTAAGTGTCCTCCATTACTTAAATCCATTCCCATAACAGTATCTCCTGGTTCAAGAACTGAAAAGTATACTGCCATATTAGCCTGAGAACCTGAGTGAGGTTGCACATTTGCATGTTCAGCTCCAAACAATTCTTTAGCTCTATCTATAGCAATCTGTTCTATTTCATCTACTACATGACATCCTCCATAATATCTTTTACCCGGATATCCCTCTGCATATTTATTAGTTAAATAGGATCCCATAGCCTCCATAACAGCCGGACTTACTATATTCTCTGATGCTATTAATTCAATCCCATTTCTTTGTCTGTTTAATTCTTTTTCGATTAAATCATAAATTTCTTTGTCTTCTCTTTTGATGTTTTCAAAATCCATTTCACTTCACCCCAATGTTATAATTAATATTAAGCATAAATTAATTTGTAAAGAGTATAATACTTAATTTATTGAATACTATAACTCTATATAAATATTAATATTAAGCTTACTATATAACAAATTATATTATTTATAGCAATACTAATCAACTTTTTTGTGTTATTTTCTTATTTAACCATAAAAACCCCGAAGCATTAAGCCATTAGCCAATGAATATATATAATTAATAAAATTTTTAATAACTTTTAGTAAATTCATTATAGCTCAGCCTTTATTTTATTATATTACTAGACTTGTGCATTAAATAGGAAAAATTTAAGCTACTAGTCCTAATTTGGAAATGGTAGACTCTAGACTAATCCCGTTATCTGCACATTCATGTGCAAAAGCAACTATTTTTACCAAATAGTTGTTTCGGAAGTGTATTATTACATCTCCAATATTCTTTAATTTATACAATTTACCATATTTAACTCTGAAAGGTTCAAGGAAAGTGTACGTTAAAAATATCATACTCCAATACCTATGTATTGATTCTAGAGATTGAATTTGAAATTCATCAAAACCTAAAGCAGTTTTATGATACCTGTAACTCACTTCAATATCCCAGCGCTTTTCGTAATATGAGATTATTGTTTTGCTATCAAGTGATATATCAGTGCTTATAATAAATGATGGCTTATCGGATAAATCCTTTTTAGTCCAACTTATAAGGACTACAGCATTTTCTATATCGTTAAGTTTTCCTTCATATCTATATACATAGTACTTGTTGTTACTAGCGGTAACTAATCTAGTTTCATTAGGTCTGATATAGGAAGAAAACTTTTTAACATTTGTTTTAATTCCAGCTGGATATATCACTCTGTTAGATTTTATTCTACCAATAGTATGATAACCATTTATTAAACCGTGAAGCAAAATTTTTGCTGAAGTGTACCATGAATCAACCAGCAAATAGTTAGTTTTAGTTGCTGGAGTGAATTCACTTATTAGCTCAATTGCAAGCTCATTTTTATCCAAAAATTTTTTAGAAAACTTTTTACTAGATTCCTTTCGGTGATATTGTTTAAAATTCACATGTATAGAATAATCATTAATATTATAGTGAGATGTAACCAAACAGTGAGACCACTTTGATTTGTTTCCATCTGCATGAGAATTGTGAAAATCCAAACCTTCTATTTTTTTAGTTGAAGTATTTTTCCTACTTAAAGTATCATCAATAATCAGGAATCCAACATCATTGTCTTCACAAGTATTAGAAATTTCAGTGATTGCGTGAAATATGCGTTCTTCCGTAACATATTCATGATTCCATGAATATGAACTTAGAAATCTTGAACCAGTACTTCTGTGCCGATTAGATGTAAGCTTGCTATAAGCTGAAGAAATTGTTTTATTACCTTCGGTTACGATTATTCCAGATGCTAAATTTATCATATGGTTCTTTATCGCAGAAGAATATGGCAGATTTAACTCTAAAATATAGTTGCTAATAAATTGATTTTGGTTTAATATTGTTGTCAGCATATAAATCTCCTTAGGTTTTGGTTTAGCAACAATAATCTAGCATGTTTGAGGTTTATATGCTACTTTTTTATTCAAAATTTTAATGGAAAAGTATCAATTAAAATCCAATGGTAAATTTTCTTAAATTAATGCACAAGTCAAGTATATTAATTACATATTTAAAAGCTAAAATAACCTATAATTTGCCCTATAACAACAAAATAAATTATGTTATAATTCAGATAATACATATATTATGATTTGAGGAAATGACAATGGATTTAAACAAATTACTAAATGTTTCAACTCTCGCTGGTAAAATTCTTTTAGAAAGCGGAGCTGAAACATATCGAGTTGAAGAAACAATAGTGAGAATATGCTTATCATTCGGTGCAGATAATGCTGAAAGCTTTGTTATTCCAACTGGAATAATGGTATCCGTAACAAAAGATGATGATGTTCGTACTCTTGTAGTAAGAATTACAAATCGTGGTGTTGACTTAAATAAAATTGAAAAAATTAATACTCTATCTAGACGTCTTCAATATGAAAATTTAAGTTTGGATAATGTAAATGATCAACTTATTGAAATTTCTAAACTTCATCGTTATAAGACACTGACAACTTTAGTATGTTCAGCTATTGCTGCTGGCTGCTTTTCTGTTATGTTTAATGGAGGCATCAAAGATTTCTTTGCAGCATGCATTATAGGAGCCTGTATCAAAGTCATGTCTGCAACATGCCAAAAACTAAATATAAATGACTTTTTTGTAAATTCACTTGGTGGCGGCCTTGCTGCATTTTTAGCCTTTATTTTTATGGAATTCAATATTTGTGATAACCTTGATACAACTATTATAGGATCAATAATGCTTCTTGTTCCTGGTCTTACCATGACAAATGCCATAAGAGATACTATTGCAGGGGATATTTTATCTGGAATAACAAAAATAGCCGAAGCCATACTTGTAGCCATATCTATTGCCGTGGGTACAGGTACTGTATTAAGCTTACTTATTAGCAATTTTTCAATTCACTAAATACAAATGGTTAATTATATTTTAAAGAGATATTATTATGGAGGCTTTTAACTGTTAAAAATAATCTATAAAAATATATAAAAATATATTTCTATTTATGATATAATCTTATTGAGGTG